>PAHG01000014.1 GCA_002705795.1 Gammaproteobacteria bacterium | reverse complement strand
GACAAGCGGTCTGTTTGTATAACTTACTGTGGCCATAGCGGGTTAAGCCCCCTGTGCAGGCAGAGAGGAAGTCGAGATGACAATTGGAGTTGTCGGTCGCAAGACCGGTATGACCCGAGTGTTCACTGAAGAAGGCGTGTCAGTCCCTGTCACTGTCCTTCAAGTCGAGCCAAATCGGGTTAGTCAAGTTAAAACCGTCGAAACAGATGGTTATCAAGCCATTCAAGTGACTGTTGGTGAACGTCGCGCACAGCATCGTGTATCGCAGCCAGTGAAAGGACATCTAGCGAAGGCTGAAATGCGCATGGGTAGAGGGCTTTGGGAGTTCCGTGTGAATGACCTTGGAGAACTTGCAGTTGGTTCGGAAATCTCTGTGGATCAATTCGAAGCTGGACAGATCGTTGATGTTACGGGTCAATCGAAAGGAAAGGGGTTCGCGGGTGCGGTAAAGCGCTGGAATTTCCGTACCCAAGATGCGACTCACGGTAACTCTCTGTCGCATCGCGCCCCAGGTTCTATCGGTAACTGCCAGACACCAGGCCGTGTATTCAAAGGCAAAAAAATGGCCGGCCACATGGGTGATGATCGCGTTACTGTTCAAGGTCTTGAAGTGGTCCGAATCGACGGAGATAAAGGCCTCATCCTGGTTAAGGGTTCTGTTCCAGGCGCGAACGGAACCGACGTCATCATCAAGCCCACAGCGAAGGCTTGAGGGAGTCGAACATGGAATTGAATCTAATAGCAGGTGGAACAGTCGAGGTCTCTGACCAGGCTTTCGGCCGCGAGTTCAACGAGGCACTGATCCACCAAGTGGTTACCGCATATCTCGCTGGTGCGCGTCAAGGTACGCGTGCACAGAAAACGCGGTCTGAGGTATCTGGCGGTGGGCGCAAGCCTTGGCGTCAAAAGGGAACTGGCCGTGCTCGTGCGGGTACAACGCGTTCACCAATCTGGCGTTCAGGCGGTGTGACTTTCGCTGCGAAGCCGCAAAATTTTTCACAGAAAGTGAACAAAAAGATGTATCGCGCGGCGATGCAGAGCATCTGGAGTGAGTTGGTTCGTCAGGGCCGTCTTGTGATCACGGATGACCTAGGCATTGACGCGCCAAAAACCAAAGCACTGGCTGCGAAGCTCAGTGCTTTGGAATTAACAAATGTGTTGATCGTGGCTGGCGAAGTCTCAGATGCGTTGTATCTGTCTGCTCGTAATCTTCCGCACGTGGATGTTCGTGATGCAGACGCTATCGATCCAGTGAGCCTAATCTCTTTCGAGAAAGTATTAGTCACTGTTGATGCGCTGAAGGCGATTGAGGAGCAGTTGGCATGAATCAAGAACGTATCTTTACCGTTCTGAAAGGACCTCATGTATCCGAAAAGGCCACTGTCGTTGCCGATCAGAACAATCAATACGTATTCAAGGTGGCCTCAGATGCGACTAAGCCCGAGATCAAAGCTGCAATAGAAGCTTTGTTTGAGGTGTCTGTGACGAAGGTCAATGTTGTAAACATCAGAGGAAAGACCAAGCGCACAGTGCGTGGCATGGGTAAGCGTAACGATACGCGCAAAGCTTATGTAACGTTGGCTGATGACCAAGAAATTTCCTTTGCAGCAGGCGAGTGAGACGGCAGTTATGGCAATCGTAAAATGTAAACCCACGTCCGCTGGCCGTCGTCATATGGTGAAGATTGTGACGCCGGAACTCCATAAAGGAGCACCGCACGCGCCGTTGTTGGAAAAGAAATCAAAGACTGGTGGACGTAACAATGACGGCCGTATCACGACGCGTCATATCGGTGGTGGCCACAAACAACATTATCGCGTTATCGACTTCAAGCGTAATAAAGATGGAATTCCAGGCAAGGTTGAGCGTTTGGAATATGATCCAAACCGATCAGCGCATATTGCTCTTGTATTGTATTCAGACGGCGAGCGTCGCTACATCATTGCACCTAAGGGCATACAGGCCGGTGACGGGGTTCGTTCTGGCGAGGACTCTCCAATTAAGGTCGGTAACTGTCTTCCAATCCGTAATATCCCAGTTGGCTCTGTAATCCACTGCGTCGAGTTGAAGCCAGGTAAAGGTGCGCAAATTGCACGTTCTGCCGGCGCATCAGTCCAGTTGGTGGCCCGCGAAGGTCGTCATGCAACATTGCGGTTGCGTTCTGGTGAAATGCGAAAGGTTCTCGTCGAATGTCGTGCAACACTTGGTGAAGTCTCAAATGGCGAGCACAGCTTGCGTCAGCTCGGTAAAGCTGGCGCGAAGCGTTGGAGAGGTGTGCGCCCAACGGTGCGTGGCGTTGTGATGAACCCAGTTGATCATCCGCATGGTGGTGGTGAAGGCCGTACATCAGGTGGCCGTCATCCGGTATCACCATGGGGTATGCCGACCAAGGGCTACAAGACCCGTAAAAACAAGCGTACCGACAATATGATCGTACGTCGTCGCGGTAAGTAAGGAGAGAGAAAGATGCCACGTTCTTTGAAAAAAGGCCCCTTCGTTGATCTCCATCTTCTTAAGAAGGTCGAAGCGGCAGCTGAGGCAAATGATCGTCGTCCGATTAAGACTTGGTCGAGACGGTCGATGATTCTGCCGAATATGGTGGGGCTTACCATCGCTGTTCACAACGGGAAGCAGCATGTACCTGTTTTGATCAACGAAGATATGGTCGGTCACAAGCTGGGTGAGTTCGCGGTAACGCGTAACTACCGTGGTCACGTTGCCGATAAAAAGTCGAAGCGTTGAGGATTAGATGTAGCCATGAATGAAGTGAAAGCACATTTAAAAGGCGCCCGGCTTTCTGCCCAGAAGGCGCGCCTGGTCGCGGATCAGATTCGCGGTAAGCATGTTGAGGAAGCCCTGAATACGTTGAGCTTTTCAACAAAGAAAGCAGCACACATAGTCAAGAAGGTTCTTGAAAGTGCAATAGCTAATGCAGAGCACAACGAAGGTGCTGATGTGGATGACCTAAAAGTCACAACAGTATTCGTTGACGAGGGTATGACGATGAAGCGGATTCGCCCTCGCGCGAAAGGCCGCGCAGACCGAATTTTTAAGCGGTCCTGCCACATCACCGTCAAAGTTGGACAGGCCTGAGGAGGAAGCACTATGGGTCAGAAAGTACACCCGAATGGCATCCGCCTCGGGATCACCAAGGATCATTCATCGATTTGGTATGCAGAGAGAAATGACTACGCAGACAAGCTGTTTGACGATATCAAGGTTCGGCAGTTCTTGGATGCGAAACTGAAAAACGCTCAGATTTCAAAAATTTTAATCGAGCGTCCTGCGCAAAATGCACGTGTCACACTGCAAACTGCGCGCCCTGGCATCGTGATCGGTAAGAAAGGTGAAGACGTTGAAGCGCTTCGCAAAGAACTGACGCACATGATGGGTATTCCGGTCCAAATCAATATCGAAGAAATCAGGAAGCCTGAACTTGATGCTCGCCTCGTTGGTCAAAATATAGCCGGTCAGCTGGAGCGTCGGGTGATGTTCCGTCGAGCGATGAAGCGCGCGGTACAAAATGCAATGCGTGCTGGTGCTGAGGGTATTCGGGTGCAGGTCTCGGGTCGGTTGGGTGGAGCTGAAATTGCTCGGACTGAATGGTACCGCGAGGGTCGTGTCCCTCTTCATACATTGCGTGCAGACATAGACTATGCACCATACGAGGCCCACACCACCTATGGAGTGATCGGTATCAAAGTGTGGATCTTCAAAGGTGAGATCCTTGGTGGAATCGAGGCGGTCCGAGCCAGTCGCGAGCAGGCTAGGGCGAAAGCTACTCGCTGAGGGAAGAAGACGATGTTACAACCGAAACGAACGAAATTCCGCAAGATGCAAAAGGGCCGTAACCGAGGTCTGGCAGAGCGTGGTTCCAAGGTGAGCTTTGGTGAATACGCTCTAAAAGCGACAGGTCGTGGTCGCATGACGGCACGTCAGATTGAGGCGGCCCGTCGAACAATCACTCGCCGCGTAAAGCGTGGCGGTAAGCTATGGATAACGGGTTTTCCCTGACAAGCCAATCACGCAGAAGCCGCTGGAAGTGCGTCAGGGTAAAGGTAAGGGTTCAGTGGAATACTGGGTGTGCCAGATTCAGCCTGGCCGCGTTTTGTATGAAATTGAAGGTGTGTCTGAAGAAATTGCACGTGAGGCATTTACGCTCGCTTCTGCAAAGCTTCCATTCAAAACCACCTTTGTTAGTCGGACAGTTATGTGATGAAAGTATCAGAGTTACGTGAGAAGAGTGTCGCCGAGCTGAGGGAAGAACTGATTAAGTTGCGCCGAGAACAGTTCAACCTGAATATGGCTAAAGCCACGGGCCAGCTTGCACAAATACACCTGCTGGGTCAGGTTCGTCGTGACATTGCGCGAATCAAAACAGTGATCGCGCAGAAGGAGATGGCGGCATGACTAATACAGCGAAAACGGTCCGTACTTTAAGCGGCAAAGTCGTCTCAAACAACGGAGATAAAACCATTCGTGTTTTGGTGGAGCGTTTTGAAAAGCATCCACTTTACGGGAAGTACGTGAAGCGTTCCTCAAAGATCGCTGCTCATGATGAGAATAACGAGTGCCAGATTGGTGACACGGTCACTATCTCTGAGTGTCGTCCGCTTTCTAAATCGAAAGCCTATCGACTTATTGAGGTCACTGAGCGTGCAGTCCAGGTTTAACGGAGGGGAATCATGATTCAAGCAGAAAGTATGCTTGAAGTAGCCGATAATTCAGGTGCACGTCGCGTGATGTGTATCAAAGTGCTCGGTGGCTCAAAGCGTCGCTATGCGCGGATCGGTGACATTATTAAGGTCACCGTAAAAGAAGCGATTCCTCGCGGTAAAGTGAAGAAAGGCCAAGTCATGAATGCCGTCGTCGTTCGCACACGCAGCGGCGTTCGTCGCCAAGACGGCTCATTGATTAAATTTGATGGCAATGCGGCTGTTCTTCTTAACACCAACCTCGCGCCGATTGGTACCCGTATTTTTGGACCGGTAACGCGTGAGCTACGTAGTGAGAGGTTCATGAAGATCATCTCGCTTGCACCTGAAGTGTTATAAGGGGCAGATCGATGGCAGCAAAGATTCGTCGCGACGATGAAGTCGTTGTAATAGCAGGGAAAGACAAGGGACGCCGCGGCAAAGTGTTGCAAGTGCGTCCTGATAACCGCGTGTTGGTATCGGGTGTGAACCTGATTAAGAAGCATATGAAGCCGAATCCAATGCTTGGTAAGCAGGGTGGCATCGTAGAAAAAGAAGCGCCGCTTCATATTTCTAATGTGGCGCTTTTTAATCCTGAGAATGATAAACCGGAGCGCGTTGGTTTTCGTGTAAACGAGGATGGCACCAAAGTTCGGGTGTTTAAGTCCACTGGTAAGGAAGTCGGGGCATAAGCCCCTACGCCTAGGAGCGAGATATAAGCCATGGCGAGACTACAGCAAGTCTACAAACAGAGTGTTGTACCTGAACTAATAAAAGAGTTTTCGTACAAAAACGTGATGCAAGTGCCGCGTATTAAGAAGATTACCCTCAACATGGGTGTCGGTGAGGCAGTCGCGGATAAGAAACAGATCGAAAATGCAGTACGCGACATGACAGCCATTGCGGGCCAGAAGCCTGTCGTGACGAAAGCACGTAAGTCAATAGCGGGATTTAAGATCCGCGACGGTTGGCCAATCGGTTGCAAAGTGACTTTGCGTGGCGAACGTATGTGGGAGTTTTTGGATCGATTGATTGCTGTCTCGATTCCTCGGATTCGTGATTTCCGTGGTACGAACGGTAAATCGTTTGACGGGCGTGGTAATTATTCGATGGGTGTGCGTGAGCAGATCATGTTCCCCGAAATAGATTATGACAAAGTGGACGCGATTCGTGGTCTCGATATTACTATCACTACATCCGCTGAAACTGATGAGGAAGGTAAGGCGCTTTTGAAGGCGTTCAACTTCCCATTCCGTAACTGAGGAGCGTTAGGTGGCTAAGAAATCAATGAAAGAGCGCGAATTGAAGCGTCAGAAGACTGTCGCTCGATTTGCAGCGAAGCGGGCGGCACTAAAGGCGGCGATCGTGAACCCGAGCGCGACAGAAGAAGAAGTGTGGGCCGCTCAGCAGAAGCTGCAGAAGATGCCACGTGACGCCTCAGCTGTACGCCTACAGCGTCGTTGTCGTGTAACCGGTCGTCCACACGCGGTGTACCGCAAGTTTGGCCTGTCCCGGATCAAGCTGCGCGAAACAATGATGCGTGGTGAAGTTCCTGGTCTCAAGAAGGCCAGCTGGTAAGGAGTGTTTTAGAAAATGAGCATGCAAGATACTTTGGCGGATATGTTCACTCGCATTCGCAACGGGCAAATGGCAGGTAAGACTGCCGTTTCGATGCCTTCTTCAAAACAGAAGGTGGCGCTTGCCCGGGTACTCGCTGACGAAGGGTTTTTAGGTGGCTTTGAGGTTGATGAGGCGGGTGTTAAGTCAACGCTGACCGTTGACTTGCGCTATTACGAAGGACGCCCAGTAATACGTGAAATTAAACGGTCTAGCCGCCCAGGTTTACGTCGTTATGAAGGCAGGCAGACTCTCCCTAAAGTTCAGGGTGGGCTGGGTATCGCAATCATTTCGACCTCGAAAGGTTTGATGACGGACCGCGACGCACGCAAAGCCGGTATCGGTGGTGAAGTGCTCTGCACTGTCTTCTAAGGAGTTATTGATGTCTCGTATTGCAAAAGCTCCGATAGAATTACCGTCTGGTGTTGATGTCAGTATCGCGGGTCAGGATGTGACGGTTAAAGGAAAGAACGGCACGTTATCGATCTCTCTTAATAATGCTGTTGCTGTAAATCAGGCGGAAAACGTGTTGACGTTTGAGCCACGTGAGGGTGCTTCTGATGGATGGGCGCAAGCTGGTACGGCGCGCGCGATCGTCAACAACATGGTTACTGGTGTCGCTTCAGGCTTCGAGAAGAGGTTAACTCTTATTGGCGTTGGTTATCGTGCACAAGTTCAGGGGTCGTCTGTCAACTTGAGCCTTGGTTTCTCGCATCCAGTGGTCTACAACTTGCCGCAAGGCGTGACTGCAGAGGCACCGAGTCAAACTGAAATTGTGCTGAAGTCAGCCGATAGGCAGTTACTCGGGCAGGTTGCGGCGGAGATTCGCGCCCTGCGTCCACCAGAGCCTTATAAGGGCAAGGGTGTTCGTTACTCAGATGAGTATGTGCGACGTAAAGAAGCGAAGAAGAAGTAAGGAGAGCCGACATGTTAGACAAGAAAAACGCCCGATTGCGTCGCGCTCGTCGTGTACGCGCTAAAATTCGCGAGCTGAAAGCGAACCGTTTGTGTATACATCGCACGCCACGTCACATCTACGCGCAGATCATTACTGGTGATGGTTCAAACGTGATTTGCACAGCATCAACGCTTGATAAGGATCTTCGTGGGGAGAGCGGCGGCAACGTAGAGGCTGCGGTAGAGGTAGGTAAACTTATTGCCAAGCGAGCGAAGAAAAATGGAATTCAGGTGGTTGCTTTCGATCGTTCCGGGTTTCGTTACCACGGCCGTGTCAAAGCTTTGGCTGATGCAGCTCGTGAAGGTGGACTGGAGTTTTAAGGGGATCCGATGAACGCAAGAGTAGAAATGCAGCAACAGGGTGATTTGCAAGAAAAGCTGGTTCAGGTGAATCGGGTTGCTAAGGTTGTTAAGGGTGGCCGGATTTTTAGCTTCACAGCATTAACCGTTGTGGGCGATGGAAATGGTAAAGTCGGATACGGTCGAGGGAAAGCACGTGAAGTTCCGGCAGCGATCCAAAAAGCTATGGAGTCAGCACGTCGCAATATGGTTTCTGTGAAACTCGACGGCGATACAATTCAGTATCCAACGAAGGCGGCGCACGGATCTGCGAAGGTCTATATGCAACCAGCATCTCAGGGTACAGGTGTTATTGCTGGTGGTGCGATGCGTGCGGTACTTGAGCTTGCTGGTGTTCAGAACGTATTAGCAAAATGCTATGGCTCAACCAATCCAGCGAACGTAGTTCGTGCAACGATCAAAGCATTGTCGGAGATGCAATCTCCTGAAGATGTTGCGGCTCGTCGTGGCAAATCTGTCGAAGAAATTCTCGGCTAAGGATCAGAGACATGGCGAAAAAGAAAACGTTGAAAGTGACACTGGTGCGCAGTCCAATACGTCAAAACCCAAAGCACAAGCTATGCGTGCAGGGCCTTGGTCTCAAGCGTATGCACCAGACAGTTGAAGTTGAAGATACACCGAGCGTCCGAGGTATGATCAATAAGGTCAACTACTTAGTGCGCGTGGAGGGAGAAGCATAATGCGCTTGAATGGGTTGTCTCCGGCACCAGGGTCACGCACAGTGAAGAAGCGCGTCGGTCGCGGTATTGGTTCTGGCCTAGGTAAGACCGGTGGTCGTGGTCATAAAGGATTGAAGTCACGCTCAGGCGGTTCAGTGAAGCCAGGTTTTGAGGGCGGTCAGATGCCATTGCAGCGTCGTTTGCCCAAGTTTGGCTTTACCTCAAGAAAGAGCCTGACCCGCGATGAAATTCGGTTGGCTGAACTGAGTAAAATCCAAGGTGATGAGGTCACTATGGAAACATTGCGTCAGGCACGTCTTATAGGTGAAAACATTAAGGACGTGAAAATTATTCTTGCTGGTGAGATCTCGCGGGCGATTACGGTGAAAGGTATTAAGATCACGAAAGGTGCTCGAGCTGCAATCGAGGCCGCTGGCGGCAAGGTCGAAGCGTAACAATGACGATTCCAGGTGCATCAGGAGGTGGACTGACAGAGCTGTGGGCTCGTCTTCGCTTCGTGGTGATTGCGGTCATTGTGTATCGGATTGGTGCTCACATCCCAGTCCCGGGTATTAATCCTGACCGACTTGCAGATTTGTTTGAACAGTCTCAGGGCACAATCCTGAGCCTCTTCAATATGTTTTCTGGTGGGGCATTGGAGCGAATGTCGATCCTTGCACTCGGAATCATGCCGTACATCTCAGCGGCAATTGTGATGCAACTTTTGACTGCAGTTGTTCCAACGCTTGAGGCGTTGAAGAAAGAAGGTGAGGCTGGGCGTCGGAAAATTACTCAGTACACCAGGTATGGAACTGTGTTTTTAGCGACCGTGCAATCTATCGGGGTCGCGATGGGACTCGCGGGCCAAGGCATCTCTTTTTATACTGATTTCCATTTCCACTTTGTCGCGGTAGTGACTTTCGTCTCTGGTTCAGTCTTCCTCATGTGGCTTGGTGAGCAGGTGACAGAGAAAGGTATTGGGAATGGAATTAGTCTATTGATATTTGCTGGTATCGTTGCAGGGCTTCCTGGAGCTATTGGCCAGTCAGCAGAAGCAGCTCGACAAGGCGATCTGAATATCTTAGGCCTTTTAGCTATTGCGGTTATAGCGGTTGGAGTAGTTGCGTTTGTGGTTTTCATGGAGCGCGCGCAGCGTCGCATTACTGTGAATTACGCACGTCGGCAGCAGGGCAACAAGGTGTATGCGGCACAGCAGTCGCATCTACCGCTGAAGATCAACATGGCCGGCGTGATCCCACCAATCTTTGCATCAAGCCTGCTACTATTCCCGGCGTCTATAGGACAGTGGTTCGGGCAAGGGGAGGGCATGGAGTGGCTGCAAGATATCAGTCTCGCGCTGGGGCCAGGCCAGCCATTGTATTACTTACTATTTACTGCCGGTATCGTATTTTTTTGTTATTTCTACACTGCGTTGGTATTTAACCCACGCGATGTAGCTGACAATTTGAAAAAGTCTGGCGCGTTTATTCCAGGTATACGTCCGGGTGAGCAATCAGCGAACTATATTGATAAAGTGATGAGTCGACTGACATTCTGGGGAGCTGCATATATCGCCGCTGTTTCACTACTCCCCCAGAGCCTGGTTGTGAGCTTTAATGCGCCATTTTATTTTGGTGGTACATCGCTTTTGATCGTAGTTGTAGTGGTCATGGACTTTATGTCGCAGGTGCAGTCGCACTTGATGAGTCGTCAATATGAGTCTTTGATGAAGAAATCGAATCTGAAGGGATATGGCTCGGGCGGTTTACTTCGCTAGTCGAGTCTTGGGAGCTTTGAAATGAAGGTGCGCGCATCAGTTAAAAAGATTTGTCGGAATTGTCGAATTATTCGTCGTAANGGCTCAGTNCGNGTGATNTGTACNGATCCTNGNCANAAGCAGCGNCAAGGNTAATNTAAGAAANGGGTTGAGATTTTNTGTTGNAATCAATAGANTNTNGCGCCTTNTAATTTTCGAGANNCGGNTCNNNTCGGTTCNTGAATTTNGAGAGTTANGAATGGCACGTATTGCCGGCGTTAACATCCCNGANAACAAGCACACAGTGATTTCACTGCAGTATGTTTTNGGGATNGGTCAAACTCGCGCNNAAGCNATCTGTAANNCAACNGGNATNGNNGANTCNNCCAANGTNTCTTCNTTNTCTGAAGANCAATTGGAAATGCTNCGNANNGANGTTGGNAANTTTGACGTAGANGGNGACCTTCGNCGNGAAGTGTCAATGAATATCAAGCGTCTGATGGANCTCGGNTGTTTNCGTGGTATNCGTCANCGCCGCAGTCTGCCNGTTCGTGGACAGCGTACTAAGACAAANGCGCGGACTCGNAAGGGCCCACGTAAGCCNATTCGNAAGTAAGGAATTCTGATGGCGACACAGCGTAACGCATCGCGTAAGAAGGTTAAAAAGCAGGTTGCCGAGGGCATAGCTCACATCCACGCTTCGTTCAATAATACCATCATCACGATTACTGACCGTCAGGGTAACGCTCTTTCATGGGCGACCGCTGGAGGATCTGGTTTCCGTGGTTCACGGAAATCGACACCGTTCGCGGCTCAGGTAGCGAGTGAACGTGCGGCAACGGCAGCACAAGAGTTCGGCTTGAAATCCGTGGACGTTATGGTGAAGGGTCCCGGGCCCGGTCGTGAGAGTGCGGTTCGTGCTCTTAACGCCGTGGGCCTTAAGGTTACAAATATTACTGACGTAACNCCGATTCCACACAACGGCTGTCGTCCACCAAAAAAGCGCCGCGTCTAGGGAGAGTTGAGGGAATGGCACGATATATCGGACCAACTTGTAAATTAGCGCGTCGTGAGGGAACAGATTTATTCCTGAAAAGCGGCGTTCGGTCTATGGATTCAAAGTGTAACCTGGAAACTAAGCCAGGGATGCATGGCGCAGGGCGTGGTCGTTTGTCCGATTATGGTCTTCAGTTGCGTGAGAAGCAGAAAGTACGTCGCATCTATGGCGTTCTTGAGAAGCAGTTTCGCAACTACTATAAGGAAGCCTCACGTCTTCGTGGATCGACAGGTGAAAACCTGCTGAGGCTGCTTGAATGTCGTTTGGATAACGTTGTCTATCGGATGGGCTTTGGCTCAACCCGTGCTGAGGCACGTCAAATCGTAAGCCATCGTTCAATCATGGTAAACGGCAAAGTCTTGAATATTCCATCTTATCAGGTCAAGCCGGGTGATGTGGTCAGCGTTCGCGAAAAGGCAAAAGGGCAGTTACGTGTTCGCGCTGCGCTAGAATTGGCTGGTCAACGTGCAGATGTGCATTGGGTTGATGTTGACTCAACAAAGATGGAAGGCACATTCAAGATGTCTCCAGAGCGTCAAGATCTTTCTCAAGACATCAACGAAAACCTGATCGTCGAGTTGTACTCGAAATAAATCATTTTGTTAGGAGACGATATGTCGTCATTGGAACTGCTGACGCCGCGTCAGATCCAGGTCCAGGAGGTAGCTCCCGGACGCTCAAAAATAATTCTTGAGCCTCTTGAGCGCGGTTACGGCCACACTTTGGGTAATGCTTTGCGGCGCATTTTGCTGTCATCGATGCCAGGTTGTGCGATTACAGAAGTCAAAATAGAGGGCGTTCCGCACGAATACTCTGAGATCGAAGGCGTTAAAGAAGACGTTGTCGAGATCCTCCTCAATCTCAAGAAGGTTGCAGTAGCCGTCGAAGGTCGCGACAGTAATGCTACGATTCGTTTGAGCCACTCAGGTGAGGGCATTGTGACCGCCGGGGATTTTGATTTATCACAAAATGTTGAGATTGCGAACCCAGAGCAGCATATCGCAACTGTGTCCTCACGCGGATCATTACAAATCGAAGCCAACGTTTTACGTGGTGTNGGTTACGAGCCTGCTAGCGAGCGTGAGGAAGACGAAGAAACAAGGGAGGTTGGAGCATTGCATTTAGACGCAACCTACAGCCCAGTTCGTCGCGTATCTTACGTCGTTGAAAGTGCGCGTGTAGAGCAACGGACTGACCTCGACAAGCTTGTCATTGATTTGGANACAGATGGAACATTAGACGCTGAAGAAGCAATTCGTCGTGCTGCAACACTATTACAACAGCAATTATCTGTATTTGTTGAGTTTGAAGGTCCTCAGGTGACTGCGGAAGAAACCCAGAAAGACGAGATTGATCCGATTTTATTGCGTCCGGTAGATGATCTTGAGTTGACAGTTCGATCAGCGAACTGCTTGAAAGCTGAAAATATCTACTACATCGGGGATCTTGTTCAGCGAACTGAAGTCGAGTTGCTGAAAACTCCTAACCTCGGTAAGAAGTCGCTGACGGAGATTAAAGACGTTTTGGCTTCACGCGGATTGTCGCTGGGTTCTCGTCTTGAAAACTGGCCGCCAGCGGGATTTGCGCGTGAAGAGAGCGCCTAAGTTAGATCGTTCCGTCGTGAGACGGTGTATTTGAGAAGCGAGTATAGACCATGCGTCATTTGAAAAGTGGAAAGAAATTAAATCGGACCAGTAGCCATCGTAAGGCAATGTTCTCAAATATGACTGCTTCGTTGATCGAGCATGAAGTCATTAAGACTACATTGCCAAAAGCTAAAGAACTCCGTCGTGTTGCTGAGCCGTTAATTACGCTGGCCAAGAAAGATTCAGTTGCGAATCGTCGGTTGGCCTTCAGTCGGCTACGTAACGATTCAGCGGTCGGAAAATTGTTTGCAGAGCTTGGACCGCGGTACCAAGAGCGTCCGGGTGGGTACATGCGTATCCTCAAGCATGGTTTCCGAGCTGGTGACGCCGCGCCAATGGCAATTGTTGAGCTCGTCGAC
The DNA here is from genome assembly GCA_002705795.1 of Gammaproteobacteria bacterium. GTDB lineage: Bacteria > Pseudomonadota > Gammaproteobacteria > Pseudomonadales > Litorivicinaceae > HIMB30. The sequence goes on along the minus strand of PAHG01000014.1, from coordinate 135,056 downwards.
CGTCCAGATGTCGCACCTGAGGCTGATTAGTTTAGTAAGAACCGGCGAAAGTTCCTGAGTTCCTCAAGTTACGAATAGAGCATTTAAGCACTCTTTTTTCGCTCTAGAAGTGATTTTAAAAATCGCCCAGTATGGGAGCTGAGACTTTGAGCTACGTCCTCGGGAGTTCCTTCGGCAACAATTTGTCCGCCACCAGAGCCCCCTTCGGGGCCTAAATCGATAATCCAGTCAGCTGTTTTGATTACATCGAGGTTGTGCTCGATAACGACAACTGTATTGCCATGATCACGAAGTCGATGCAGTACAGCGAGTAGTTGCTGAATATCTTCAAAATGAAGCCCCGTCGTTGGCTCATCAAGTATGTAGAGTGTTCTACCCGTGTCTCGCTTTGAGAGTTCGCGTGCGAGTTTGACGCGTTGCGCTTCGCCACCCGATAGGGTGGTGGCGGATTGTCCCAGTTTTAGGTAGGACAGTCCGACATCGACCAGAGTCTGTAATTTCCGAGCAAGTGTCGGAATGGCATCAAAGAACTCACGTGCATCCTCAACCGTCATTTCTAGGATGTCATGGATTGATTTTCCTTTGTAAAGGATATCGAGTGTTTCGCGGTTATAACGAAGTCCCTTGCAGGTATCACATGGCACATAAATGTCTGGTAGAAAGTGCATCTCTACCTTGATGAGCCCGTCACCCTGACAAGTTTCGCATCGTCCACCTTTGACATTAAATGAAAAACGGCCAGGACTGTAACCCCGAGACCGTGCTTCCTGGGTCTCGGCAAAGATTTCACGAATTGGCGTAAAGAGTCCCGTATAAGTTGCTGGGTTCGATCTTGGTGTACGCCCAATTGGGCTCTGATCGATATCGACGACTTTATCAAGCTCATGAATCCCATGGCAATGCTCAAACGGGGCTGATTTTAGCGTAATAGCCTTATTTAAGACCTTCGCAGTATGTGGATACAAGGTACGATTAATTAACGTCGACTTACCAGATCCAGAGACTCCCGTCACGCAAGTCAAAAGACCTAATGGGAGATTCAGAGTGACGTGTTGCAGATTATTTCCCGTACATCCTTCAATTGTCAGGTGATTAACCCCTTTGGCATGACGCCGCGATGGTACAGCAATTTCTTTACGGCCAGAAAGATACTGCCCTGTTATTGACTGCCGATTATTAATGACCTCTTGGGGAGTTCCAGCGGCAACGATCTCCCCACCATGGACCCCCGCGCCAGGTCCGATGTCAACAAGGAAGTCTGCACATCGCATCGCATCCTCATCATGTTCTACAACAATGACAGTGTTACCTAGATCCCTGAGATGAAAAAGAGTGTTCAACAGACGTTCGTTATCTCGCTGGTGAAGTCCAATCGATGGTTCGTCGAGGATGTACATACCTCCCACAAGTCCCGCGCCAATTTGACTGGCTAGCCGAATGCGTTGTGCTTCGCCTCCAGAAAGTGTCTCGGCGCTTCGATCGAGTGATAAATAATCAAGTCCAACATTGACCAAAAAGCCTAGCCTAGCCTGGATTTCTTTCAGAATCTTATCTGCGATTTCTTGACGTCGTCCTGGAAGGTTTAGGGAGTCAAAAAATGAGTAGCATTCACCGATGGGTAACTTAACCAGTTCTGGTAGTCGAGTTTCATCGATAAAAACGTTCCGTGCAGCAACATTAAGGCGAGAGCCGCCACAATCAGGGCAGGGGGCATGTGTCATGAGCTTTGCGAGTTCATCTCGTTGCGATTGACTATCTGTTTCCTTGTAACGACGCTCGAGATTACGAATAACACCTTCAAATGGATGGTTCTTCGTGACCTCACGGCCACGATCAGACACGTAACTGAAATCAATCGATTCAGAGTTCGAGCCATACAGTATTTTGTGTCGATGGTGCTCGGGAAGATCTTGCCACTCAGCATCAATGCTGAATCCGTAATGTCTCGCGACGCACTGTAGCAAGTGGTAATAGTACATGCTTCGTCGATCCCATCCTTTGATCGCGCCCGATGACAATGAGAGTTCAGGATCGACGATTAATCGATCAGGATCAAAATACTGGTGCACACCCAAACCATCGCAGGTTTGGCATGCGCCAAATGGACTATTGAATGAAAAAATTCGTGGCTCAAGTTCGGGGATGGAGTGTCCGCAGACGGAGCATGCGAACTTCGATGAGAACATTAGGGGCTCAAAAGCGTCATCCATCGACTGGATGATTATTTGCCCATCGGACAGAGTCAGGCCCGTTTCGATTGACTCAGCCAAACGAAGACGTTGCGACTGGTCCACTTTTAATCGGTCAACAACTGCGTCGATTGAGTGCTTTTTCTTTTTGTCTAGTGCGGGCACTTCGTCTAAATCGATCACGAGGCCATCGAGACGAACTCGGATAAATCCCTGAGATTTAAGCTCTTGGAAGATATGAAGATGCTCTCCTTTACGCTCACTAATCACTGGTGCGAGCACCAGAATTTTAGAATCTTCGGGTAGTGCGAGTACCTGATCAACCATTTGGCTGACCGTTTGTGCCTCAAGACTTAAACCGTGATCTGGACAACGCGGTTCACCGGCTCTTGCGTAAAGAAGCCTCAGGTAATCATAAATTTCGGTTATCGTACCGACCGTCGAGCGCGGGTTGTGGCTGGTTGATTTTTGCTCAATCGAGATCGCTGGGGACAGACCTTCGATGTGATCAACATCAGGCTTTTCCATCATCGATAAGAACTGTCTTGCGTAAGCGGAAAGTGATTCAACATAACGTCGTTGGCCCTCGGCATATAGTGTATCGAAGGCAAGCGAGGACTTACCCGAGCCAGACAGACCAGTAATCACAATAAGTTGATCGCGAGGAAGATCCAGGTGGATATTTTTTAAATTGTGGGTTCGCGCCCCACGGATTTGTATCGAGTCCACAACGGTCCGTTTTAAATATCACAAAAGAGCTAGAATACCTATTCATTGGGTTTTAATGTATCGATTCAATGCAGAAGAATGGAACTTCTATAGCACTCGGATTCGGTGGTCGCTGACCTACACTTGTCCATGCTACATTACACCTCGGCAATGACACTTTTTACACAGGATGAATTCATGGCGCGTTCAGTCAACAAAGTCACCTTGATTGGAAATCTCGGTAACGATCCGGAAATGAAGGCGCTGCCATCGGGCAGCCAGGTTGCAAACTTGAGCATTGCAACAACCGATTCTTGGCGCGACCGTAACAGTGGTGAGATGCAGGAACGCACTGAATGGCATCGGATTGTTTGTTTTGATCGGTTGGCTGAGATTTGCGGTCAGTATCTTCGCAAAGGATCACGTATTTATATTGAAGGTAGTCTTCGAACCCGGTCGTGGGAGCAGGATGGTCAAAAGCGGTATTCAACAGAGATCGTCGGTCGTGAGATGATGATGTTGGATGGTCGAGGCGATAGCGATATGGATACTTCTACTCCGATTCAGCCTCGCTCCCAAAGCGCCCCAGCCTCTCAGCAGCAGGCTACCACACGACCTGTGAGCCAGCCGATGCCTGATCCAAATATTGATGACGAAATCCCATTCTAAGGCAACCAGTTTCGAAGACGAGTCAGATAACCGCTTCCCTCGGGCTCGTGTTTTAGTTGTTGGTGAGGATACCAGCCTGGCAGCGGCATTCTTTGAGGTCAATGCAAGTGGCGGTCAGCAGCGCATTGTTCTTCCAAGTTCTGTAGATTTAGCTGACGACCGCGAAATCTTTGAGGCGGTTCGTATGCGCCGCCCTGATTTTGTCTTTAACTGTATGGTCGAATCAGGTGTCGATCATGCAGAAACCGATTCGGTAAAATGTCGGCAAATCAATCATGATCTACCTGTCAATCTGGCGATTGCATGTCGCGAATTTGATGCGACCCTTATTCAGCTATCGACGGACTATATTTTTGATGGCCAGAAAGACATCGCATATTTTGAAGACGATGCTCCAAATCCGCTTAATTTGTATGGTCAAACACGGCTTGAGGCGGAGCGGGCTATAGAGAGTCTGTTGGATCGGCACATTATTCTACGCGTGTCTCATTTGTTTGCGCATGGTTCGAATAGTTTCGTGAAGAATGTACTGGATCGGGCGCGGGTCGAATCAGAGTTGCCAATGATCCAAGATGAACGCGGTTGCCCTACTTCGATATTTGATATTAGTCGCGTTGTGAGTGCAGTAATTGATCAACTGCATGCTGGTGCCGGCGCTTATGGCATCTACCACGTTGGTTGCCAAGGCGATGCGTCCTGGATGGAACTTGGAGAATGCATTATCGCGCATGCTAGTCAGTTTGAAGAATTGGTTGTGAAACAAATTATCGGGATATCGGGCCAATCGATAAAGGATCGTGCAGAGAGACCTCGTCGATTAGTTCTTTCAACAAGAAAGCTTCTGTATACGTTTGGCATAAAACCTAGACTATGGAGGCAGGAACTGGCGGAGACGGTCGAACGCCACTATGCGCAAGAGGGAGTGAAACATGCGGCGGTTTGATTCAAGTCTAGTGATTCGGCAACGCCTGCTACGACTGAAAAAACGAAAAACTGTTTTAAGACGGCAGCGAAGCTTACGCGAAAAGATGTTGCTTATTAGACATGAACTCGAGAATCGGTTAACTGATACTCAGGCACTATCTGCTCGAATTGAGTCAACCACAGAGCTAGATCAGTGAAACGTGTTCTCCATTCGCCAGAGAAGCGAAGATCGAGATAGCCCAGAGTGATGGCTAACCCCACTTGATCGAGGGTCGGTGTTTCAGCAACTTCTGTGACATTATCGGTGAACCATTCGAGACCATCTAGAATCTTCTGATTTTGGCGGTTTAGCCAATTCAGATCGACTTGTGATTCATCGCGGAAGCGGTGTTCATAAACCATCAGCAGCGCTGCTTCGGTAATTCCATCGGCTAACGCGGCGCGACTTAGTAAGTGCTCGCGGTTCATTTCTGGCAAAAGCTCGGAACGTCTGGATTGCTTGATTAAATATTCACAAATCACTCTTGAATCTACCATTAGTTCACCGGAATCTAGCTCCAGCGCAGGAACCTTATTAAGTGGATTTGGATTCAGGACGGCACTTTTTGAGTCATTCGCGTCAACGTCTATTAACTCGATTTGGTTGAATAGCCCCGTGATGTGGGCAGTGATCTTTACTTTTCGCCCAAACGGCGAGGGCGGTGACGAATATAGTTTCACGAGTTGAGTTTCTGGAAGGTCATACACGCATTTGTTCCGCCAAACCCAAATGAGTTCGATAAGATCGTGTTGATTGGTTTATCAATTCGATGAAGTGCAATTGGCATCCCTTCGGCCCCTGGGTCAAGAGTCTCAATGTTTGCCGATGCCGCAATGAAATCACTCTGCATCATCAAAATTGAATAGATCGCTTCTTGGACCCCGGCTGCCCCGAGCGAGTGACCAGACAATGATTTTGTCGAACCGATAACCGGAGCATTCATACCGAACACTGTTTTGATTGCATTCAGCTCAACGATATCACCGGCTGGCGTCGACGTTCCGTGTGCATTGATATAATCAATAGGACCTTCAATACCCGCGGTCGCCAGCTGCATGCACCGAATAGCTCCTTCTCCAGATGGAGCCACCATGTCTGCGCCGTCACTGGTCGCACCATAGCCGACGATCTCTGCATAAATTTTTGCATCACGTTTCTTTGCGTGCTCATATTCTTCGAGAACTACAGCACCGCCCCCACCAGCAATAACAAAGCCATCACGGTTGGCATCATAAGCGCGGGACGCTTTGTCAGGTGTGTCGTTATACCTGGAGGAGAGTGCACCCATCGCATCAAAGAGACATGACAAAGTCCAGTGTTCTTCCTCACCGCCACCTGCGAATACGATATCTTGCTTTCCGAGCTGGATTTGCTCCATGGCATTACCCATGCAGTGCAGACTGGTTGAGCATGCCGATGACATTGAATAGTTAATACCTTTTATTTGGAACGCAGTCGCTAGGTTTGCTGAGACCGTCGAGCCCATCGTCTGAGTAACACGGTAAGGACCGACCCGTTTTACGCCGCGCTCTCTCAAAATATCCGCTGCCTCGACTTGGCTTTGTGATGAGGCACCGCCCGAACCCATTATCAGTCCCGTCTTCGGATTACTAATATCAGAAGCTTCTAGATCTGCATCATTAATCGCTTGCTGAAGCGACATATACGCGAAGCCAGCGGCATTGCCCATGAATCGAAGAAGCTTACGATCAATGTGCTCAGCAAGATCGACATCAATTGAACCCGATACTTGGCTCCGCATACCCAACTCGGCGTATGTCGGATTCGCTGAAATACCTGAGCGACCGTGCCTTAAGCTTTCGGTAACGGATTTCGCATCTAGCCCGAGGCACGACGTGATCCCTAATCCGGTGATAACTACTCTACGCATACCGGCTCCTTTACTGTCATGCGTTTTTTGTGTTTTAGAACCCGTCAGTGGATGAGAATAAACCAACTTTCAGGTCGATCGCATGATAAATCGCGCGGCCATCGACCCGGACGACTCCATCGCCCAGTCCCATGACCAATGAGCGAGCAATTAAGCGCTTCATATCAATTTCGTAGGTAACCTTCTTAGCCGTTGGTAGAATCTGTCCCGTGAATTTGACTTCGCCCACCCCGAGAGCGCGTCCTTTCCCAGGGTGCCCACTCCAGCCCAAGAAGAATCCGACCAGTTGCCACATCGCGTCAAGACCGAGACATCCAGGCATTACAGGATCGCCAGGGAAGTGGCAATCAAAAAACCAAAGGCTTGGATCGATATCGAGCTCGGCGAGTATGTGTCCTTTATTGAAACTGCCACCGTCTTGAGTGATCGTCACGATTCTATCCATCATCAACATGTTTGGAGCAGGTAGTTTCGCGTTTCCTTCGCCAAATAACTCACCATGGGCGCAGGTGAGAAGTTCATCTCGGTCGTACTGGTTTTGCATTAATCCTCGTTGCCTCGAAGGGCAGAAATAGTCAAGAACGGGAGTGTACCAGAAAGAAAGCCTCAGTCTGAACGAGGGGTACAGTTTACATTGAGGTGATTTAAAGCTACCACGGGAATATCTTTGTAGGGACTTCTGATAATCTTTACGGTTTATTGTCACGAATGAAGGGTGTTGATTGATGACAGTGATTCGTCAGGACGATCTAATTGAAAGTGTTGCTGATGCGCTTCAGTTTATTTCTTACTACCACCCGGTAGATTTCATTCAGGCTGTTAATGAGGCCTACGAACGCGAGGAGTCACCAGCTGCGAGGGATGCCTTGGCTCAGATTTTGATCAACTCACGTATGTCTGCTATTGGTCATCGTCCATTGTGCCAGGATACTGGAATCGTGACTGTCTTCATCAAAGTTGGGATGGATGTGTCATGGAAAGACGCCACAATGTCGGTATCTAACATGATAAATGAGGGGGTGCGTCGTGCTTATACGCATCCGGACAATATTCTCCGTGCATCGATTCTTGAGGACCCGGACGGTGCACGAAAGAATACCAATGATAATACGCCGGCTGTGATTCACTATGAAATCGTCGAGGGTGATACGGTAGACATCCAGATTGCCGCGAAAGGTGGTGGCTCGGAAAATAAATCCAAGATGGTAATGCTGAATCCGTCAGACTCCGTCAAGGATTGGGTCGTAAAAACCGTACCAACGATGGGAGCAGGCTGGTGCCCTCCGGGAATGCTTGGGATCGGTATTGGCGGTACCGCCGAAAAAGCGGCCGTATTGGCTAAAGAATCATTGATGGCTCCAATCGATATTCACGAGCTGAAAGCGAGTGGTCCAAAATCAAGGGCTGAAGAGCTGCGACTTGAAATCTTTGATGCTGTGAATAACTTGGGTATTGGTGCTCAAGGACTTGGAGGTTTAACGACTGTTTTAGATGTCAAGGTTAAGGACTATCCGACGCATGCGGCATCTAAGCCGGTGGCAATGATTCCGAATTGCGCAGCAACACGCCACGCTCATTTTGTACTAAACGGATCGGGCCCCGCTCTGCTGAGCCCACCCTCGTTGTCTGATTGGCCTGATATTAGTTGGGACGTCGGTCCAAACGCTCGCCACGTTAATCTGGATAGGTTAACACGCGATGAAGTGAAATCATGGAAACCTGGTGAAACGTTATTGTTGAGCGGATCAATGCTGACAGGTCGTGATGCTGCGCATAAGCGAATTATCGACATGTTGAACAAGGGTGAAGAGCTACCACTTGATCTTAAAGGTAAAGCCATTTATTACGTTGGGCCTGTGGATCCAGTACGAGACGAAGTCGTTGGGCCTGCTGGTCCGACAACATCGACACGAATGGATAAGTTTACAGACCAGGTGCTCGAGCAAACGGGTTTGTTTGCGATGATTGGTAAGGCCGAGCGTGGACCAATTGCGATCGAAGCGATTAAAAAGCATCAGACTGCTTATCTAATGGCTGTGGGTGGCGCCGCATATCTGGTCGCTCAGGCCATAAAATCATCGCGAGTCATTGCTTTTGATGATCTTGGTATGGAGGCAATTCACGAGTTCATTGTTGAAGATATGCCGGTGACCGTCGCGGTAGATTCAGAAGGCACCAGCGTACATCAAACAGGACCCCGTGAATGGGCGCAGAAAATCTTGACTAAGAACCTAGGTTGATTGCTTTGGCTGAAGAGTCATCTAATTTTTTTATCGTTCCAAGCCGTTAATTAGGGTGATATCTTATCGATGTTTATAGGTAAATATTGGTCAGAGAGGTGATTATGGAGCGCACTCCTGAAGGTTGGAGTCGAGAACTTAAGAATGGAGTCTACGTACTGACCCGATCCTATCAGTTTGGCGATTTCGCAAAAGCGATGGAGTTTGCTGTGCGTGTTGGTGCCGCCGCTGATGATGCGGACCATCATCCGGAAATTACCGTGAGCTGGGGTGTTGCCCGCGTGGACTGGTGGTCTCACGACGCAAAAGGTGTTACGTCGCGTGATATCTCGCTTGCCGAGACGACCAACCAACTGTACGCGTAACGCTGCGTATCACGAACGGACGTCGATTAGGATGCGTCCTGAGACCTCGTTATTGATCAGTTGCTCGGCTGTTTGTCTCACCTGATCCAAACCTATGGTCCGAGTGCTGGCGTCTAATTGATCGGTTGTTACGTTTTCCGAAAGTAATTGCCACGCACGCTCTCTGATTTCTGATGGAGCATGAACAGAATCAACACCCAGCAAGCGAATATTTCTCAAGATAAATGGGAATACGGTAGTCGAAAATTGGGATCCGCCTGCATTACCAGTGGCGGCGATAACGCCGTTGTACATGATTTGGGGGATCAGTGTCGCTAGCATCTGGCCTCCAACGGTATCGATTGCGCCTGCAAAACGCGCACTCTCTAATGGTTTAGGGTCGCGCATAAAATCTGCGCGTTTGAGAATCTCTACTGCGCCGAGCTCTTTGAGTCTGGAATGTTCAGATTCTCTGCCTGTTATTGCGTGAACTTCATATCCCAGCGTTGATAGAACCGTTGTTGCTATACCACCGACTCCTCCACCAGCACCTGAGACTGCTATCGGTCCGTCAGCCGGTTTCAATCCCGAATCTAGAACAGCGAGGATACAAAGCATCCCTGTTAGTCCACCTGTACCAAATTGCATCGCTCTTTGAGTATCCAGTGCCAGGGGTGTTTTTACGAGATAGGATCCTGGGACACGGACCTGCTCTGACATGCCCCCGGTATGCGTCTCGCCAACGCCGTGGCCTGTCAGAATCACGTGCTCCCCCTTGTGAAAAGTTGGATCAGCCGATTCCAGAACAACACCTGCAGCATCAATGCCGGGGATCATCGGGAAGTCACGGATGATTTTCCCTTTGCCCGTCACAGCAAGCGCATCTTTGTAGTTCAGGGAACTGAACTCGTTGGCGATAAGGACGTTGCCAATCGATAGGTCATCTGCGGTCAGCTGTTCAATTTTGATATCTGGGGCTGCCGTGTCTGTTTGATGTAGTCGCAAAGCGCGGAAAGGTGCCATAGAGGGATGTCCTTTGAGTTACTCCCCAATGGTAGTGTGTTTTGAACAAAAAAAAAGAGGAACCGAGGTTCCTCTTTTTTTCGAGTCAAGTATCTATCAGTGCTTTGTTACTGTTTCGATAGTACCTTTGACGATGACAGTCGCTTCTTCACGGCTCTTGGCAAGAGTTTCCTGTGAAGCTTTAGCGGCATCAATCAGGCGAGCTTGAAGCCCTTGAAGATAAGATTTTTGCGATTCGATAACCGCAGCCATATCCTTTTCGCCTGATAGAACTTTAGCTTGCTCCATTGCGCCCTGAACGAGTTCTTTGGCAAGTGCAGCTTGCTGCTCAGCTAAAGCTTCTACGGTTGCCTTGTTTATTTCGAACAGATCGGTCATTGGCTTGATTGCAACATCGTATGATTTTGCGTCAAAAGCCTGCTTCATATTGGCCTGCATATCCTCAAAAATTTTTGCGTACATGGTAATTCCTCTTTCAAATACGTTGTGCGATGCACAATCCACTCGTGAAAGATACCATGTTGCAGTGCAGCGTCAACACTTTTTTGTGCGTTGCGTCAAAAATTATTTGTCTTTGGTCGAAGGCTTCGGGCCTAGCATCGTTTGTGACATAGATTCCCAGAGTTTCATATTGTCTTCTGTCATCTTTTGAAATATGCCGATTGGGGAGTTTGAGCCAATCACAGACCGGACCTGATCCTGCATAGTTTCCTGTTGATTCAGGAAAAATGAGATGGATTGCTCGAGAAACTGCGCCATGTTGGTTTGCATCCCTGAGCCGTAGAAACGTATCAGATGCTGGAGTACTTCATTGGTTAAAACATGTTCACCGGAATCATTTTCTTGTTCAATGATAATCTGTAACAAGATTGACCGCGTGAGGTCTTCACCGGATTTAGAATCCACGACACGAAAACGTTCATGGCCCAGCACTAAGTCCCTAACGTTATCAACCGTAACATAGCAACTTTGGGATGTATCGTAGAGACGGCGATTCGGGTATTTTTTTAGAGTACGCATGTGAATGCCTGCTTTCGTCGATTATCATGATAGACGATACTCACAAATTGATGCGAGCGCAAAAAGTTTGAGAGGCTTTGTTTGCAGGGTTTACAGGGCTTTGACCCCTCACAACGTGAATGGATTCAGGCGTGGCTGTCTCGGCTCAATGCTGAATGTCAGCTCCTGAATTTTTTCGAGCCGTCCGGGGTAAATGAATTTTGGCGTTTGCTGACTTCTCTCTCAGTCGAGGATCCTGAAAGATTTCGTCAATTTTCGAGGGAGTTACTACCTAAGTTCCTTGGCGCACTCTTCGATGCGGAGACGGATGATTCGGCATGGGTACGACTATTTGACGAGGTGAATTCGGTCCTGCCTGAGATTGGTGGTTACGATAAATCTCAGGTTCTCTGGTTGATTCGCCAAGTCCAGGCGAATAGTGAGCTGTTCGAGAAATCACGAAAGATATTCGAATCTGGAGAGATAAATCTCGAACAAGGCCTCGAAAATTGGCGGCAAGATATCTTGGCTGGTTCGATGCTACCGGATACGATTCGGCCCGATGCCTTTTCTCTGGGTCAAAATCTCGCTACGACTCCTGGCGATGTGGTGTTTGAGAATCAGTTATTTCAGTTAATTCAGTATCGCTCCAGTACCGAAAGAGTACATGAAAACCCCGTCCTTTTGATCCCAGCTTTTGTGAACCGTTTTTATATTCTTGACCTGTCCGATGAATATTCGATGGTGCGCTGGCTTGTGGATCAGGGCCACACCGTTTTTTTGATCAGTTGGGTGAACCCAACCGAATTATTAGCCCCTTATGAGATGACTCATTATGTCCTAGATGGCGGTCTCTCGGCGCTAGATCAGATCGAGTGCATCCTTCCTCGAGTGAGGATCCAGGTGATGGGTTATTGCGCGGGTGGAGTCATCGCAGCAATTCTTGTTGCCTGGTTGACCGCGCGAGGAGAAGACCGTATTGCTTCCCTGTCGCTTCTAACCACCTTGCTTGATTACTGCGAACCAGGCCCGCTCGGCCATTTTGTTTCTGAGGACAGTATCGAATCGATACGAAAGCCATTAATGGATATGGGGTATTTACCGGCCGAATTGATGTTGAGGACATTCGCGAGCTTGCGTCCTCATGATCTTTTGTTTGATCGTGTACTGAATTGTTATGTCTTGGGGCAGCGTGGCAAGCCATTTTCACTCCTGCACTGGCTAGGCGATGGAACTCGAACTCCCGCATCATTAATATTATGGATACTAGAAGAGCTGTACCTAAAGAACACGCTCGTCGAAAAACCACTGATAGAGCTCGGCGGTCAGCCCATTGATATAGCCTCCGTCGCCTGTCCTGTATTTTTGTTTGGAGCAGAGGGTGATGACATCAGTCCATGGCAAAGCGTGATGAAGGCGGCAAAATACTTCGTTAATGTACCAACTTGTGTCCTCGGCGAGGGCGGCCACAATGCGGGCGTAATTAGTCCACCCGCCAGAAACCGTCACAACCATTACATTTTGAATCCCAAGAATCAGTTCAGTAAGCAAACCGCTGAAAAGCAAGAGGGCAGTTGGTGGATTTCATGGAATGAATTTCTCTTATCCCAAGCTGGTGATGCAGTTAGCCCACCGGGACCGGGTGGTGGTTTGCGACGTGTAATCGAAGAAGCGCCAGGTCGCTATGTTAAACAACCTTAGTTTGGCGTTTTGGTGACACTTATATACACTTCGCGCGCATTGAATATTGATTGAGAATCACTGTGAACCAAATTGAACGGGAAGGTGCGATCCGTCGCACATTTGCAATCATCTCGCACCCCGATGCCGGTAAAACAACAATGACTGAAAAGCTTTTGTTGTTAGGAAACGCGATTTCTGTCGCCGGCACTGTCAAGGCGCGAAAAGCAGCTCGCCACGCAACCTCTGACTGGATGCAGATGGAGCAAGAACGCGGTATTTCAGTGACCACCTCAGTGATGCAGTTCCCTTACAGAGATCGTGTCGTGAACCTCTTGGACACACCTGGCCACGAGGACTTTTCTGAAGACACCTATCGAACACTGACCGCGGTCGATTCTGCACTTATGCTACTCGACGGCGCCAAGGGCGTTGAGGATCGAACAATAAAACTGATGCAAGTCTGCCGGTTGCGGACCACCCCCATCGTTTCTTTTGTAAATAAGTTGGACCGCGATATTCGAGATCCGATTGAGTTGATGGATGAAGTCGAAGATGTCTTAAAAATTGAGGCCACTCCTGTCACGTGGCCGATTGGAATGGGGCCTCATTTCAAAGGTATCTATCATCTGAGAACCGACACCATTCATGTCTATGTCAGAGGGCGAGGCGATCAGATCCCTGATGATGTGAAGATTAAAGCGCTTGATTCCAAGGAGGCGCGTGAACTGCTCGGATCAGAATGGCAAGATTTTGCGGATCAGGTAGAACTGGTTCGTGAAGCGACTCCTGAGTTTGAAGTCGAACGTTTCTTGGCGGGCGAACTAACTCCTGTATTTTTCGGAACGGCGATGGGAAACTTCGGCGTCCGTGAGATGTTAGATGACTTTATCGAATACGCACCAAAGCCCGTTGTTCGCGACACAGGGACTCGAACTGTTGATCCAGCTGAAGAGAAATTCTCAGGTTTCGTATTTAAGATACAAGCAAATATGGATCCGAAACACCGCGACCGCATTGCATTCCTACGCGTTTGCTCTGGCGCCTACAAGAAGGGTATGAAAGTCAGGCACACGCGGATTGGCAAAGACGTTCGTATCTCCGACGCAGTGACATTCTTGGCAGGTGATCGCGCCTCAGCTGAAGAGGCCTACCCGGGGGATATCTTGGGTCTTCATAACCACGGTACGATCCAGATCGGGGACACTTTTACTGAAGGTGAGAATCTGCAATTCAAGGGGATTCCGCACTTTGCTCCTGAATTATTTCGTCGGGTCCGCCTGAAAGATCCCTTGAAGGCGAAACAACTCCAAAAAGGGTTAACGCAGTTGTCAGAGGAGGGTGCAACACAGGTGTTTATGCCACATAAAAACAACGATTTGATAGTTGGTGCGGTGGGGGTATTGCAATTCGATGTGGTCGCGTTCCGGTTGCTTGATGAATACAAAGCTGAGGCGGTATATGAACAGATTACTGTTCATACTGCGCGTTGGATCAGATGCGCTGATACAAAGATGCTTTCCGATTTTAAGAAGAAGGCTCATGAGCACTTGGCAGATGACGGTGGCGGATATTTGACTTATCTCGCGCCATCACGAGCTAATTTGCAATTGATGCAAGAACGTTGGCCAGATATTCAGTTCTTAGAAACGAGAGAGCACTGATTGATGTGGGTTGATATCAACACCCACCTTGAGTTGATGTCGTCCCCACCCGATCAAATTCTCGAGGATGCACGTTCTGTCGGCGTGAGTTTCATCGCTACAGGCACGCATCCTGACCAATGGCGTTGGCTCGAGGGCCGGGCTCCGCACCTGGCGTTCGGGCTTCACCCGCATCATTTGGATCAAGACTGCCATTGGGCTTCAGTGCTTGAAGATCTGCTTTCCCGACATGAGCAAAGTGCTGTCGGTGAAATTGGTCTTGATTTTCGGCCAGGGTTGATGCGAGGGAAAGAGACTCAGGTCCGTGCCTTTGAGAGCCAGTTAGAACTCGCTCGGTCATTTGATCGAGCGGTGATCATCCACGCCGTGAAATCACATAATGAAGTCATCACTTCGTTAAAGAGAGTGCAGTGTGAGCGTTTTGTAATCCATGCTTTTACCGGATCCAAGGAAATTGCTGAGGCATATTTGTCACTCGGAGGATATTTGAGTGCGGGTGGATTGATAACCAGAAAGCCCCACCCGCGGGCACTGTCTGTTTTTCAGTCGATTCCCACAAGTCGATTATTACTTGAGACCGATGCGCCAGATTTACCTATTGCGGGAGAGAGACAGGGATCGCCAGCTCACTTACCAATGATTGGACGTGCACTCGCGAGAGATCTTGGGCTTAGTGAGTCGGTTCTCCACCGGTTGAGTACTCAGAACGCTCAATGCCTGTTCGGTTGCGATTTCGCTCGATTAGGCTGAGTACAGATGGCACGATCATCAGGACGAGAACGGTTCCATAGGCAAGTCCAAATACGATCGTTGTCGCCATCGGTATAAGGAACTGAGCCTGCGGTGATGTTTCAAATAAGATTGGGGTAAGGCCCGCGATTGTTGTAAGTGAAGTGACCAGGACTGCCCGGAATCTTAAGCAGCTGGCTTTAACGATCGCCTCCACGTGGTCTTCACCAGCCTGGATCAGGCGCCGATACGTGTCGACCAATACGATGGAATCGTTGATAACAATTCCAGAAAGACCGAAGAATCCAAATAACGACAGGACAGTGAGGTCGAGCCCCATCAGCCAGTGGCCGCCTATCGCGCCGGTAAGTCCAAGCGGAATTGCTATCAATACAGCGAACGGCCACGAGTAGCTCGAGAATACCCAGGCAAGAATAATGTAGATCATCGTGAGCGCCACTAAGACCCCCACTTTCATATCTGCGAAGGTCTCTTCACGGTCTTGAGCGCGGCCTTGGATGTTTGATTTTAATCCGTATTTCGCTGTGAGTTCTGGTAGCGCACCGGAGCGCAGTTCAGTCAAGATTTCTGCTGCATTTGCCAAGAGGTTATTGACGTCTGCGCTGACGACAATACTCATTTGTCCGTCGGTACGTCTCAACTTATCAAGACCTCGCCGCGCCTCAAAAGAGGCAACGACTGGCAGCGGAACGATGGTTCCACTTGGCGTTATGATCGGCAATTGGTCAAGTGTTGCTAGTCGACCACGTTCGGTTTCAGAGAGCGACAGAAGTACATTTACTTCGATGCCATCCTCATAAAATGTCTGGAGAGTTTGTCCTTCAAATACGCCACGAAGTTGTTGCGCGAGCTGTTGCGAGCTGAGGTTTAATTGACGACCTTGTGGGGTTAATTTAACTACCAGCTGTTCGGCACCGAAAGGAAGATCATCGTCGATGTTTGAGACACCTGGATAGCGTCTTAACCTGTCTTGAACCTCAAGTGAAGCAGACTTTAAGGTATCTGCATTACCTCCGGTGAGCCTTATCTCGATTGGCTTCGATGGTGGCCCACCTTGTGCTTGTCTAATTGAGAACTTCTCGATACCGCCAGGTAGTTCGATCTTCGCTCTCCATGCATCAATGATTTCATCGTTCGGTGGACCTTCAAGCTCTCCGGTAAGAATAACCTTGAGTGTTCCGTAGTGATCACCAGTGACTCCACGAACACCGGGCGCAGGGAGTTGTCGATGTTGTTGCAATGCATGACGTATGACTGTGCCACCAAACTCTTCGTTGACGATGCGGACGGTTTCCTCAAGGTGGTCAAGGAATTCGTCCACTTCCTGAGGTTTGGTCCCGCTGGTAAACTGCGCGCCTGCCCAAACAGTAGTTCCATCAATCGATGGAAAAAATGTGAACTTGACGCGTCCCCCAGAGATTAAGCCAATTGATAGAATAAAGACTGTGAGGGCAGTAACGAGGGTGAGCGCTGGCGCTCTCAGGATTATTTCCACAAATGGCTTAAATAGATTTTCGCGGAAATTAATGAATCCACGGTCTAGCGCTTGTCTGATTTTGCCTTCGTCATGCCGTTGTCCACGGTTGAGGCTTTGTTGTAAGTGCCCCGGGAGAATGAAAAAGCATTCGATCAGTGAAGCTACAATGACACAAATCACGATGATCGGGATATCTTGCAGAATCGAGCCGATGACACCGCCGACTAAAAGAAGTGGTGAGAAGGCGGCAATCGTAGTCAGGCTCGACGAAACCACCGGTGCAAGCATGCGGTCTGAGCCTCCCATTGCCGCATTGAGAGGCGTTTGCCCAGACTGATAGAGCGATAACGTGTCTTCGGCAACAACAATCGCATCATCAACGATTACGCCAAGCGCCATGATCATTCCGAACAAGCTGATCATGTTAATTGTGCCACCAATCATCCAAAGAATCGCGAGTGTCGCAAGGAATGAAACAGGTATTCCAAGAGTAACCCAAAAAGCTACGCGCTGATTTAAAAAGAGATACAGAATGACGACAATGAACAAGAGCCCAGTGAGTCCATTCTCGAGTAACAAATTGATTCGATCGTTCAAGTATTGCCAGCGTTCGTTCAGAACAATCAGTTGAGTCCCGTTGGGGAGTGAAGGTTGAGTGTCATCAATCCACTGGTTAGTGATCTCAGCCATCGCTAGGGTCGAATCATTTTCAGTCCGTTGAGGGATGATCTCTACAGCTGGCTGTCCCTTAAATGTGAGATATGGCGCTTTGGGGTCAACCCGATCACGCACCGTTGCGATGTCTCCAAGCCGGGTACCGATGGGTGCGCCATCCAACGCAATCAGAGTATTCTCGATATCTATCTGGCTTCGTCCTTGCTCGAGAGTCCTGAGTTGTCGTTCGCCATCGTCCCGACCGGCGGTCCCTGCTGGAAGATCGCGTGCCTGGGTCAGGATACGATCTGCAAGGGTATCTAACGTGAGGCTCAGAGATGCAAGTGTCTCCGCGGTCGTCTCAATCTGAATTTGACGCGTTGGTAACCCTCTAAAGTCCACTTTACGAATCCCTCTAGCCAGAAGCTCTTTTTCGGCTTGCAGCGCGAGTTTTTGCAATTCAAATGGGGTCAGGGGCCCAGTTATAAGCAGGTTAGAGATATCTTCATATCGCGTTAATGAGGATACCAGCGGGGACTCAGCACCTTCTGGTAGCGTCAGGTCCTGATCGATCTGTTGGCTGATTTCGTCAAGAGCTTGCGAGAGATTAGATTCTTCGAAAAGTTCGATTCGAAAACTTGCAGACCCAAATTGACTGGTTGCATCGATTGAACTTATGACTGCTAATTCTTTGATCGCATTTTCGAGTGGAATTGCAAGTCCTTCTTGGACGTCTTCAGCGGTCGCGCCGGGCCATGCGACCGAGACTGTAATTACATCAAGTTCAAAACTTGGGAAAAACTGGGTTCTTAAGCGATCAACGCCGATTGCTCCGGAGATGATCATGACCACCATCAGCAAGTTGGCTGCGACACGATGTTTGGTAAACATGTGCACGAGTCCGATCATTGGATGACCTCAACTCGCAACCCTGACACAGCTGCTGGTAACCGAGACACGAGAATCTGATCACCCGCTACGAGGCGTGATGAACGAACCAACACTTCCGTTTTTTCTGGCCCGGGGCGTTGACCAAGACGCTCAACTTTGATTGCTTCCAAGGTGTCGGATGTTGTAACGCGATAAATTAGGTTACCCCCATAGAGGGCATCGGTGGGTAAGACGACAACTTTGGGCTGTGTGGCCAGTTGAACCGATACAGATACCACTGTGCCTGTCGGAGGCAGCGAATGATCAGTAGATGCGAAAAAGGCATCGATAGAGCCGCTATTATCGCGAACTGCGCCGCTTACACGGGTCAAATAAAAGTGATGGTTTCTTTCGGTGGCGGCGCTAACTATTTCGTTATTCACCAAAGACTCGGCGAGTGTTTGACCAACAGATGCAGGTACTTGAACTCGGATCTCGCGTCCAGCATCGGGCGCGAAAATGGCCAGATCTTGGTTCGCCTGTACACGGTCACCGGCAACGACATCTACTTCAACAACTTGGCCGTCTGCTGGTGCCTTCACAGCTGTTGAGTCGAAGTCGCGGGTCGCTGCACGAACTTCTGCCTCGAATCGCTGAATTGCTGTTTTTAACTGGGTACGCTTGGAGTCTACCGTCGACAGAGCCAATTCGCGCCGATTAATTTGAAGTTTTTGATTCACGACTGCCTGTCTAGCTGTATCGAGATCCTGTTCGCTGGAGAGATTGCGTTGTCTCAGGTTCTGAATACGGATCAGCTTTTGCTGTAAGATATTAAGCGCCTCTTGGTCGAGTTGAAGGGCTTCTTGGTCTTTCGATTCAGTAGCATCTAGCGCGGTTAAATTGGACTCAGCGTCGGCCAGATTGGACCTCGCTTGCGAGAGCTTGATTTCTGCGTCGACCGCATCGAGATTTATGAGTATTTGGTTGGCAAGGACTCTGGCGCCTTCGCGGACGAGTACCGTCGAAACATCGGTCCCAATGCGAGCCCTTAATGTTTGAGTATCGGGATTCTCAACTATTCCGAACCCATTAAAAACCGGAGACACGGTTTCGGGTCGTATCACCTTAGTTGAGATACGCCACGCAGCGGCGGGAGCTTCTCGAACAGCTGGCGTTGGTTTGGACTTGGTGAGCAACCAAAACCCAGATATCCCCGCACTAAAAATGGCGAGGCCGAGTAGGAATGATCTCAATTGATTACGTCTCCTGGGAGCCTTGCCTTTACTTCGTGTGAGATTACACGTGGCTCCTCGAGGAGGCCAGCAGGTTACTAGCCAATTGCGATGTGTGTATTTGAATCCTGAGTTTCGTTCTGTATCTTTACGTAGATCTCTTCACGATGGATGTCAACCGACTTTGGCGCGTTAATTCCCAGCCGTACGTGGTTGCCAAACAGGCCTAGGATCGTGACTGATACGTCATCTCCGATCATCACTTTTTCGCCGATTTTACGAGTTAATACCAGCATGGGCACACCTCTTCTATCTATCCGTCAATTAATTTTGTCCATATAATGTCCTAAACATTGCTACCATTTTTTTTGACAGTCAACTGTTTTCGGCCTAAACCAGTGAAATTAAGCAAAAAATTTTCTCTGTTATTTTTCAGTAGAGTTATTTTGTTTTAATTTTGTCCATTATTTCTAAAGGAAAATCTGGACATTCAGTGCTCTCGTAACCTACTCGCGGAGGGGCGTAATGTATAAGCTCGTCGTATTTATCCCGGATGCCTCAAAAGAGCTTGTGAAGAATGCACTTTTTGCTGCAGGTGCAGGGTCACTTGGAGCCTACAGACAGTGCTCTTGGGAATGCTTAGGGACCGGGCAGTTTATGCCAAATGAGTCCGCAAACCCTTATATCGGTCGGACTGGAGTCATAGAGCGAGTCTCAGAATGGCGAGTTGAGATGCTAGTACCTGATAGTACAGTCGACGCGGTCAAAGAAGCATTATATTTGGCTCACCCGTATGAGGAACCTGCGTTTGACTTGTTTGTTGTAGAGGAGCCAAGTCCTCGCTCTTAAACTCGAGCTGAGACTGGTGTCTCATCGCGGTCGATGCAATGTAGCGAAAATTCTCCGGTTTGGAGATCGTCCTTCAGTCGGGCTAATGTATCTCGCACCGTATGAAACGCGAGCTCATCCCAGGGGATTTCGTCCATGTCGAAAAGTCTCGTTTCTAAGCTTTCTGGGCCTGATTCATATTGGCCATTTGTCAAAAAAGCAAGGTAAAGCATGTAGACTTGACTGATCGTTGGAATCGAAGTGACGACGTAGAGCTGCCCTAGCTCGGGAGTTGCATGTGCCTCTTCCCACGTCTCTCTCAAAGCCGCTTGAGCTACGGTCTCACCGTTTTCCATAACCCCTGCCGGTAGAGTCCAGAGTCCATAACGTGGTTCGATCGCTCGTCTACAAAGAAGTACTTTGTTATCGGCTAGTACGACACATCCCGCAATTATTTTTGGATTCTGGTAATGAATCATGCCGCACTGGTCGCACAGGTCCCTAGGTCGATTGTCACCTTCTGGGACGCGTCGGATTGTTGCTGCACCACAGTTTGAGCAAAAGTTCATAGGGCCCTCCGTTTGTTATCTCTATACTAAACAAATGTATGTGACTAAACAGAGTGTGCAGAAAAAACTCTCAAAACGGGAACCGGCACATTTGGAAATGTGCCGTGGTGGTGCTGCCGTGGCGTTTGTGATTTCGGGGGTTGATCGCCCTAGTTTAACCCTCTGCGTAAAGGCATCTCATCTCAGAAAGCACGCAGGAGAGGTCTCGTTGCCTGGCGGAAAAATTGAATCAACCGATGAATCAGTTTTGGAGGCTGCTCTGCGAGAATTAAGAGAGGAAACTGGCTTAACGCTTCACGGTAAAGATTGCATTGGATATTTGAACCCAATCGAAAGTTTACATCGGCTATCAGTGATTCCTTGTGTATTTTGGTCTGATAATTCCCTTATGGGTGTGCCGCGAGAACAAGAAATTTCGAGAGTATTTACAATACCGATTATAGAGTTTCTGGAACAGACGCCCGCATTCGAAGTGAGCCACCATCGATTACCTGAGGTGTGGATGCCAAAATGGTATTATGACAACGAGAAGATCTGGGGTTTAACAGCGCTAATTATTCGTGATTTCCTTCAAATTGTCTCGACTAATCACAAGCTTCTGGATCGACCTTCCACGCTTTGACAGATCTAACGCGGTTGTCTTGGATAGCCAACACTTCTAAACGATAGTCATCATGCTCAATTCCGAGGCTATTTTCCGGAATGCATTCCAATAACTCGACGATGACTCCGCTCATTGTCCGAGGCCCATCTGTTGGCAGTTCCCAGTCTAGGATTCGGTTTATGTCACGAACGGTTGCTGATCCATCAATAATGAATGTCCCGTCATTTTGTGGGTGGACGTCGGGACTAGTTTCTTGGATGTGGTCTGTTGTGAACTCACCAACAATTTCCTCGAGGATGTCGTCAATGGTGACTAATCCCTCAATCTCTCCATATTCATCTACTACAACAGCTAATCGTTCCCGTTCTTTCTGGAAGTTGAAGAGCTGTGTATGCAAAGCAGCGCTTCGAGGGATAAAGTAAGGCGCTCCGCATAATTCGACGATACGATTTTTAAACTCCTGATCGTCTCCTAGTAGCTCGGTATCATCAAGGAGCTTCAGCGCTGTCCGCGCGTGCAGGACACCAATAAGGCCCTCAATATCCTCATTGAACACGGGTAGCCGAGTGTGTTGCGACGATCGGAGTTGGCTAACGAGCTCATCGACCTCGTCAGTCAAATCAAGCCCAATGATCTCGCCCCGAGGAACCATGATCTCATCAACCTGAATCTTCTCGAGATCGAGAATAGAGAGCAGCATTCCGTGGCGCCTTGCTGGTATCCGATGGCCGCTTTGCATCATCAAAGTACGGAGCTCTTCTTTGGTCAGCCGATCCCGATTGGAGGTCTCCGGATTTATCCCAAATAAGCTCAGCAAACCGTTCGATAGAAGGTTTGTTATCCAAACAAGCGGATAGGTAATTCGTAATAACGGAAGCAAGATAAAGCTTGCTGGTCCAGCGATACGCTCGGGATAAAGCGCCGCGAATGTCTTCGGTGTGACTTCGGCAAATATTAAAATGACGAGCGTTAATATACCGGTTGCGATCGCGACGCCGGGGTCACCAAAAATCCGCACAGCAAGCACCGTCGCGATAGCTGATGCCAAAATGTTGACGAAGTTATTGCCAATTAATATAAGCCCGATTAGACGATCGGGACGTTCAAGTAGCGACAGGATCCTTGAAGCACCTTTTGATCCTTCCTCAGCCAGGTGTTGAAGTCTCACACGATTGATCGCCATCAGCCCAGTCTCTGAACTTGAAAAGAAACCCGACAGGAAGATCAGAAGAATAAGAATTCCGAACAAGATTTCATTGGAGATATCACTCAAAAGTGGCATCCATTACAGCACAAACTCCAGAACAGCTTTGCTACCGAGATAGCCGACACATAGAAGTGCGGCTCCAACGATTGCAGTTTTCCTCATAATGCGAGTGACACCTCCTTCCCTAAAATGTTGCCACAGAGCGATTGCCATTCCCCACCAAGCGAGCACAGATAAAACTGTTTTATGGGCGAGTTGCTGGGCCCAGAAGTCTTCAACATAAAATACGCCAGTGAAAAGGGCTATCGTTAGAACCAACCAGGCTGTTTGCACTGTCCGCAAGAATAAATGTTCCATCGCATCCAGCGGAGGAAGGGCGGAGATGATAGGCGTCAATGGACGCTCTCTGAGCTTGGCATGTTGCCACGACAATAAAATAGCGAGGGTTCCAGAATAGGTGACAGCGCCGTACGCTAAAACCGAGGTCGCAATATGCACCGCCGTTTCAAAATTTAAGGGCCTTAACTGATTCGAAACGGGGCTGATCACTGACGCGACTAGCGTGAATAGTCCTGTGATCGGTGCTACGCCGATCAGTAAAGCATTCACCGGATGCTTTAGGCTGGACCCAAGGACGATGAGTAAGAGGAGGGCTCCCAGCAGAGTGCCCATGAGTCCGGTTGTTGGTCTCCCACCATTATCACCTAAGCCTTGGATCACCACAGCGACCGAGAGAACGCAGCCAGCAATACCGAGCCAGAGGGAGGTAAAATCGCGTCCGTCACCTCTTTTAAACGCACTAAGCTGGCGGATTCCCGATGCAAACAACACGGACGTCGCAAGTAACCCCGGAACCAATAAAGACATCATCCTACTCTCAGTCGATTTTTAGTTATCATAGTGCGTTAGAACTTCAGGCTAAAGAGATCATATGTTTAATTCTTTAAGTGAACGTCTATCGAAGACATTACAGTCCATGGGCAAAAAGGCCCGTCTTACAGAAGACAATATAGCTAGTACGCTGAAAGAAGTCCGCAAAGCACTGCTAGAGGCCGATGTTGCCTTGCCTGTCGTGAAACAATTCGTGTCGCAGGTTCGTGCGCGTGCGCTAGGTCGTGAGGTGCGAGCGAGTCTTACACCTGGTCAGCAGTTTCTGAAGGTCGTTCAGAGCGAACTCGAGGCTATTCTTGGTGGATCGTCGGAGTCATTGAACCTCGCGCAGCGTCCTCCGGCGGTTGTTCTGTTGGCAGGTTTACAGGGTGCTGGTAAGACGACAACGGCTGCAAAGCTAGCCAAACTCCTCACCCGAAAAGAAAAGAAGAGAGTCTTGTTGGTCAGCGTTGACGTGTACCGGCCAGCCGCTATTGAGCAACTTGCTGCACTTGGTGCGCAGATTGCGGTTGAGGTCTATCCGACGACTCCGGATCAGAGTCCAATTGCACTAGCGCAAGCTGCTCTGCAAAAGGCAGAGTCTGCGGCTTACGATGTGCTTCTTGTTGATACTGCCGGACGTTTGGGTATCGATGAAGACATGATGAAAGAAATTTCGGGTCTTCATCAAGCGCTGAATCCAGTCGAGACTTTATTCGTTGTTGACGCGATGACGGGTCAAGATGCTGCAAATACAGCTAAAGCTTTTTCTGACGTACTTCCTTTGACTGGTGTGATTTTGACTAAAGCGGATGGAGACGCTCGCGGCGGCGCGGCGCTTTCCGTAAAAATGATTGCTGGTCAGCCGATTAAGTTTATGGGTGTTGGTGAGACAGTCGATGGACTGGAGGCATTTCATCCTGATCGCCTTGCTTCACGAATTCTAGGGATGGGTGACATTCTCGGTTTAATTGAGGAAGCTGAGCAAAAACTTGACAAAGAAAAAGCCGAAAGGGTTGCCAGAAAGGTCCTCAAGGGGAAAGGGTTTAGTCTGGAAGACTTTAGGGACCAGTTGCAGCAAATGCGAAACATGGGTGGCATGAAGGCGCTCCTGGAAAAGATGCCAGGGATGGGGCAGATGGGTACCCAAATGCAGAATCAGGTGGACGACAAGCAGTTTGTTCGCATGGAGGCTGTGATTAATTCAATGACGCCGGCAGAGCGCCACGACCCCGATGTGATCAACGGTTCCCGCAAACAGCGCATCGCCAATGGTTCTGGGACTGATGTTCAAGAGGTGAATAAAGTTTTAAAGCAGCATAAACAGATGTCGAAAATGATGAAAAAAGTTGGAAAAAAAGGTGGTATGCAGAAAATGATGCGCGGTATCTCTGGAATGATGCCCCCAGGTGGTATGCCGCGGTTGTAAGTTAGACTCAAAGTTATTATCATTGCGCGCCTTTAAACATAAGGCTCTTGCGGGAGCGAAGATAGGATTACGAAAACATGGTTACGATTCGTCTTTCACGCGGCGGTTCTAAGAAGCGTCCTTTCTATCATCTGACGGTGACAGATCATAGAAACGCGCGTGATGGTCGCTTCATTGAGCGTGTCGGATTCTTTGACCCAATGGCACGAGGTCAGGCAGAGCGGCTGCGCGTAGATCTTGAGCGAGTTAATCATTGGCTTGGATTGGGTGCGAAGACCTCAGATCGCGTGAAGCGCTTGCTCAAGGACGTGCGACAGGCAGCTTAATGTCTGCTCGGATGGTTGTGGGGCGGATCCGATCTCCCTACGGCCTAAATGGCTGGGTCTGGATGGATAGTTTCACTGACGACCCGGCTTCAGTGTTCGGATGGAAACCGTGGGTGTTAACACGATCAGCTGACCGAGTAACTGGTCGGCCAGCGATAGATAGCGTGGAAACAGCCCCCAAAGAGTGGAAGCGGCGTGATAAACGATATGTCGTGAGATTAGACGGTTTTACTGACCGAACCAGCATTGAGTCGCTGGTAAACTGTTTAGTTGAAGTGGGCAGAGGCCACCTTCCGGAACTTAGTGGTGATGAGTTTTATTGGCGTGACCTCGAGGGGTGTCGCGTAAAAACACTTAGGAACGAGATGCTAGGTGTTGTCAAAATAGTAATTCCGACGGGCGCCAATGATGTGTTGGTTGTTCGGGGTGACGCTGAGAGCATTGACCGAACAGAGCGGTTAATACCATTTATCAGCCAGACTATTTTGGACGTGAATTTGGCTGAGCGCTTGATTCTGGTTGATTGGGACCCCCTATTTTAATGCGGTGGGGCGTCATAACACTGTTCCCGAATATGGTGGCCGATGCGTTGGGTCATGGAGTCGTCGGGGGAGCGTTACGCAAAGGATTGGTTGAGCTAGTAACCTTCAATCCTAGAGCGTATGCCAGCGATGCGCATCACACTGTGGATGACAGGCCCTACGGTGGGGGGCCTGGGATGCTGATGAAAGTCGAGACTCTGAGAGCTTCGATTGCAGACGCAAGAGCGGTGCTATCAAAGGCGCCGGTGCTGTATTTAAGCCCGCAGGGAGAGCCATTGACGCAGGCCTTGGTTCATGAATTGGTTGGACTACCTGAACTGGTTCTGGTTTGCGGTCGATATGAGGGGATTGATGAACGAGTGATTGAGCTCGACATTGATCGGGAGATTTCGCTGGGAGATTTTGTGCTCTCGGGAGGGGAACCAGCAGCCATTGCGGTAGTTGATGCAGTGAGCCGTTTTGTTCCTGGCGTTCTTGGACATGCAAATAGCGCGGCAGAGGACTCGTTCAGCGATGGGCTGCTGGATTGCCCTCACTATACCCGACCCGAAGACATTGCGGGTTTGAGAGTTCCGGATGTGTTGCTGAGTGGGCATCACGGCGATATTGCCAAGTGGCGCCGCAAACAGGCACTGGGTCGGACGTGGTTACGTCGACCCGAGCTATTGGAAGAGAAGACGCTATCTGCGGGAGACCAGGTACTTTTGGATGAATTTATTAGGGAGTCAAAGCTGTGAGCATGAATCCGATCATTGAAGCAATCAATAATGAGCAAATCAAGACAGACCTACCTGCGTTCGCGCCGGGAGACACGGTTGTGGTTCAGGTGAAGGTGAAAGAGGGTACGCGTGAGCGTCTGCAGGCCTATGAAGGGGTTGTGATTGCAAAGTCGAACCGTGGTCTGCATTCGAGTTTCATCGTGCGTAAGATTTCGCATGGTGTCGGCGTTGAGCGAACATTTCAGCTGCACTCACCGTTGGTTGACTCGATCACCGTCAAGCGTCGCGGTGACGTCCGCAAAGCGAAGCTGTATCACTTACGTGAGCTGTCTGGTAAGGCAGCACGAATAAAGGAAAAGTTGGATACCAAGTAGTTGGTCCCACAGGTGACGCCAACCAAGTACGTCTGTTTTGGTGCGCAAGCCCTCTGTGCTTTCAAACTCTTGAGACAAAAAGGCCGGCGCTAACTAGCCGGTCTTGTCATTTTTTACAGGTGAGACAGCGAACTAAGAAAAAATGTTGGCTCTCTAAAAAATAGCGACTTGGCGTGTTAACCTTTTTCTATGGTAATGCGCTCCGATCTCGATGCCTATTTGGATGCGCTCTATTTAGAGCGCGGTCTATCCGAGAGTACCTTGCGCGCTTATCGAGTTGATCTAGAGGGTGTTAGTGCTTATGCAAGATCTCTCGATAAAACGATTGAAGCGCTGACTGACGCGGATATAAATGGGTTCATTGGGTCCCTGTTCTCAAAAGGCTTAAGAATCCCGTCCATTCAGCGGAAACTTTCAGCTCTCCGCGGATTCTACAAATACCAAATTCGGCATGGGCGTCGCGAGTATGATCCAATGGCTCGGATCCGAAGACCATCAAAGGGTCGGTCTTTGCCGAGGACACTCTCAGAGAGTGATGTGTTCAGCTTACTCGAGGCCCCGGATACCGATACATTGATTGGTTTAAGAGACAGGACAATGCTGGAAATTCTGTACGCGTCGGGTCTTCGTGTCACTGAGTTGTGTGGCCTGGAGCGGTCTAATATAAACCTTGAGCAAGGCGCTATTCGTGTCCTGGGTAAGGGTAATAAAGAGCGGTTGGTACCGCTTGGCGATGTGGCGAGGGACTGGCTTCAGCGTTATTTTCGTGAGGCGCGTCCAGAGTTTGCTGATCCTAGAG
Source organism: Gammaproteobacteria bacterium (assembly GCA_002705795.1). Classification (GTDB taxonomy): domain Bacteria; phylum Pseudomonadota; class Gammaproteobacteria; order Pseudomonadales; family Litorivicinaceae; genus HIMB30. The sequence continues at coordinate 107,435 of PAHG01000014.1, read as the reverse complement.
GGTCCGCGGTATTTCCAGGGCGATCCGGCGCTCCCATGACGAGACAGACTTTTTGGCACCGATTACGGCACATTGCTCACATTGCGGGGATCACTGCTCCTTTGAGTCCACATACGCTTCGTCATGCGTTTGCGACTCATCTGGTGAACCACGGAGCAGATCTTCGAGTGGTTCAATTGCTTTTAGGTCATGAAGATCTTTCAACAACTCAAATCTATACCCACGTAGCTAGAGAGCGCCTTAAGCAGTTGCACACCGCACATCATCCCCGCGGTTGAGTTACACTCTGGCTACTAATAAAGCGAGGAGTGAATATGCGTTGGTTGGTTACGTTGTTAGCTTTGTTCTCTGTCACTGTGATTGCAGATCAAGCGCAGATTGAGAAAGCTATAACGGGCATTAATTCAATGATCCAAATTCAATCTGTAAAGCCGATCGACGATACGCCATTCTACGAAGTGACGTTGAAAACGGGTGAGCGCATCTACACCGACTCCACAGGCTCTTATTTCGTTGCTGGAGATTTGTATAAAGTCGATACTGGTGGTGTAAAAAATTTAACTGACGTTGGCCGTCGTGCGGATCTTCGGGAATTAGTCAGCAAAATTGATGAGTCAAAACTGATTATTTTTTCTCCGAAAGGTGAAGTGAAACATAGTCTCCTTGTGTTCACTGATATCGACTGCGGTTATTGCCGACGTCTGCACAGCGAAATAGAGCTACTTCAAGAGAATGGTGTGGAGGTTCGTTATGCGGCATTTCCACGCGCAGGTGTAGGATCTGATTCCTACAAAAAGTATGTGTCTGTCTACTGCGCAAAAGATCAAAATGTGACGATGACGCTTGCGAAGGCAGGAAAAACGCCAGAGCCTGCGACCTGCGACAACCCAGTTGCCGATCAATACAAACTGGGTCAAAAGCTTGGGATCACTGGAACCCCCACACTTATTTTTGAAGATGGTGAAATGCAGCCAGGGTATGCGCCGTGGAAGGAGCTGTTAAAGCGCATGAATCAGCAGGGCTCTTAAGCTACAATCTGCGGTCTAAATTGAACTGAGTATTGATCGAGTGGATACACGATTCCCGCGCATTGAGCGTCTTCCTCCTTATGTTTTTAACGTGATCGGTGAAATGCGTCAGAAAGCACGAGTGGCTGGCGAGGATGTTATCGATTTTTCTATGGGAAATCCGGACCAGCCGACGCCGGATCATATCGTCAAAAAGCTGGTCGAAACAGCGAACCGCGAAGACACACATCGATATTCTCAGTCCAAGGGCATTCCTCGCCTTCGCCGTGCAATGGCCAACTGGTATAAGACCCGTTATGACGTCAATCTAGACCCGGAGAGCGAGGTTATCACGACAATAGGATCGAAGGAGGGTCTTGCGCATCTTGCCATGGCGACTTTAGGGCCTGGTGATGCGGTACTAGTTCCAAACCCAGCGTATCCGATCCATCCCTATGGATTTGTCATCGCAGGCGCTGATATCCGCCACGTGCCACTTCTTCCCGGTGAGGATTTCTTTAGCGAATTAGTTAAAGCGATTGAGACCTCGTGGCCTCGACCAAAGATGTTAGTACTCAACTTTCCGGCAAATCCGACCACGATGTGTGTGGAAATCGATTTCTTTGAGAGGGTGGTTGAGATCGCGCGTGAACATAACATCTGGGTAGTCCAGGACCTGGCGTACGCTGACATTGTCTTCGATGGCTACATCGCACCGTCTATTTTGCAGGTTGATGGCGCAAAACAGATCGCAGTGGAATTCTTCTCGCTGTCAAAAAGCTACAACATGCCGGGGTGGCGAGTTGGGTTTGCTGCCGGCAATAAAGAGTTAATTGGTGCGCTGGCTAGAATTAAGTCCTACCTCGATTATGGGACTTTTACGCCAATTCAGGTGGCTGCGATCGCAGCACTCGAAGGTGATCAAACTTGTGTTAATGAAATCCGCGATATGTATCAATCACGTCGCGATGTGCTGTGTGAAGGATTGAACGCACTAGGTTGGCCGGTCGAATATCCGAAAGCAACGATGTTTGTCTGGGCACGAATTCCTGAACAATATCGTGATCTAGGGTCACTGGAATTTGCTAAGAAATTGATTCGTGATGCCAACGTTGCTGTGAGCCCCGGCATTGGCTTTGGTCAGTATGGTGACGATCACGTGCGTTTTGCGTTGATCGAAAACGAACATCGAACACGCCAGGCGCTCCGCAACATCAAACGTCTATTCCGAATGGAATTTACCATGACAGAAACTTTGTAAGGACAAATTTTTGAAACCTATCTCTGTTGGCCTCGTTGGCCTCGGCACTGTTGCGCAGGGCACGTTGACTGTACTCGCGAATAATCGGCAGGAACTATCTCGCCGCGTTGGTCGCGAGATTCAGATTACACATATTGGTGCGCGAAGGGACCGTGACGATGTGGATTTGTCGGGAATCAATGTATCTCGTGATTTGATGGATGTTGCCCGAGATCCTGATGTCGAAGTGTTCGTTGAATTGATTGGTGGATGTGATTATGCGCGAGAGCTGATCGAAGCGGCAATCGAGTCAGGTAAACATATTGTGACTGCTAATAAAGCGTTGATTGCCGAGCATGGGAATTTGCTCTTTGAAAGGGCGCAGGCTAGGGGTGTAACGATCGCGTTTGAAGCATCCGTTGCTGGTGGGATTCCTGTCATCAAGGCATTGCGTGAGGGGTTGGCCGCCAACCAGATCCAGTGGCTTGCCGGGATTATTAATGGTACCGGTAATTTCATCTTGACTGAGATGCGCGATAAAGGCCGCGATTTTGCAGATGTACTAGCTGAGGCGCAGGAACTTGGTTATGCCGAGGCAGATCCTACGTTTGATGTTGAGGGAATCGATGCCGCTCACAAGCTTTGTATCCTCGCATCTATCGCTTTTGGTATCCCGCTTAACTTTGATTCTGTTTATACGCAAGGTATATCCTCAATCGATTTGATGGATCTTGATTATGCTGAAGAGCTTGGTTACCGCATTAAACACTTGGGTATTGCGCGTCGCACTGAGCGCGGTATCGAGATGCGAGTTCACCCAACATTGATCCCGGAATCACAACTGTTGGCGAACGTGAACGGGGTAATGAATGCGGTACAGATCCACGGTGATGCTGTCGGCTCAACATTGCATTATGGACCGGGAGCGGGTTCGCTACCCACAGCGAGCGCTGTCGTGGCGGATTTAGTCGATGTGGCGCGCGCCCTCACAGCAGATCCAACGAACCGTGTTCCACATTTGGCATTCCAACCGGCCCAACTTAATGATCTACCAATCCTTCCGATCCACGAAACAGTTTCTCCGTTTTATGTTCGGTTGTCGGTGCGCGATGAGGTTGGTGTCCTCGCATACATTACTCGAACGCTAGCTGAGCATGACGTGTCGTTAGAGAGCGTTATCCAAAAAGATGGTGTGGCAGGCGAGCCTGTCGCTTTGATCCTATTGACTCACAAAGTGCGTGAGAAGTATGTATTGGCTGCGTTGGGTCAGATAGAGCAACAATCCTTCGTTGTGGGTACCACAGTCGTTATTCGTTGTGAGACTCTTGGGGGTTTCGCTTGAAGTTTATATCGACTCGGGGTCAGGCTCCTGTTTTAGACTTTGACGACGTCGTGCTCACGGGTCTGGCCCCAGACGGTGGGCTGTATGTGCCTGAGTCGTTACCCACAATTTCTGAAGCCACACTGAGGCAGTGGCAACCACTTCCTTACCATGAGCTTGCAATCGAGGTGATGTGGCCGTTTGTAGATGGATCGATACCGAGAGAGACTTTTGTATCGATGGTTGAAGACGCCTACGGCTCATTCCGCCACTCAGCAATCGCGCCAACGAAACAGCTCAGTCATGATACTTGGCTTGTTGAACTCTTTCATGGACCGACGCTGGCGTTTAAAGACTTTGCTCTTCAGTTACTCGGCCGGCTTCTTGACTACTTTTTGGCAGAGCGTGGCGAGCGTGGTGTTGTTATGGGCGCAACATCGGGTGATACCGGTTCGGCTGCAATTGAAGGGGCTAGACGTTCAGATCACCTCGATGTGGTTATTCTGCATCCGTATCAACGTGTGAGTGAAGTGCAACGGCGTCAGATGACTACCGTTTTGTCTAGCAACGTGCACAACGTTGCTTTGAGGGGGGATTTCGATGATTGTCAGGCGATTGTAAAGGCATCGTTCATGGATCAAGCGTTTGTTACCCCAAGTCGTCTGTTGGCAGTGAACTCGATTAATCTCGCTCGAATCATGGCACAGACGGTGTACTACATATACGCGGGACTCCGCCTGGGCGCTCTTGAGCGAGAGCTAGCTTACAGCGTTCCTTCGGCGAACTTTGGTGATGTATTCGGTGGATATCTCGCAAAACAGATGGGATTCCCAATCGCACATTTTACCGTGGCCACCAATACAAACGATGCTCTGGTTCGAGGGCTGCGTGGTGATTTATCCAGAAAGCCCCTAGAGAAAACATTGTCTCCATCGATGGACATCGTTGTGAGCTCAAATTTCGAGCGTCTGTTGTTCGATCTCCATGGCCGCGATGGTTTCAAAATGGCCCAAGTTATGGACTCATTTCAGACAGGTGCGGTGCAGTTGGATGACTCAGTCATCAATCAAGCAAAAGCCCTTTTCTCGGCGCACGCTGTCGATGATGAGCAAACTTGCGCGACTATCTCTCGTATATTTAAAGAGACGGGTGAGCTGATCGATCCGCATACAGCGACAGGGGTCGATGCCTTACAAGTCACACCGAGTGGTATGTTAAAGGTTGTTTTGGCCACAGCCCACCCTGCGAAATTCGCTGAAGCGGTTGAAAAAGCGGGCTTTGATGAGGTGCCGCTACCTTCGGATATGACGGATTTACTCGAGCGTGAAGAGCGCTATACAGTTCTCGAGAACGATCTGAATGACGTTCAATCATTTGTTCGTTCTGTGATGGGGTAGTGCGCGAGTCACGACCAATCGATGCCTCGGTTTTTGCCGAGGCACGTTCTCGTGGGCTCGATTCCGTGATCGCCCGTATTGTTGCTGGTCGGATTACCAGTGACACCCCTCTAGATGCGGTTCTTGACCCCCAACTGCAGCACATCGCTCCGCCGTCATTGCTCACCGATATTGATCGTGCAGCAGACCGATTGCAATACGCCGTCGTCCAAGAGGAACGAATCGGCGTGTTAACGGATTACGATGCGGATGGGTTAACGAGTCACGCTGTGATTACCGAATCGCTGTTGCGGTTTGGTGTGTCGATGCAAAAAGTCACGCATTGGATTGGACATCGGCTTGAGGATGGGTACGGCATATCAGAGACGTTAGTCGATCGGTTGCTGGAAAGTACTCCATTGCCTCAGCTGCTGATCTCGGCAGATTGTGGGTCATCTGATGAGTCACAGATCGCAAGACTTAAAGCGTCAGGAATTGATGTCATAGTAACCGATCATCACCAAGTCTCTGTTCACGGTCCACCTCCAAGTGCCTATGCTGTTGTCAATCCAAATCGTGTGGATTGTAACTATCCTGACAAGGCAATTGCTGGATGTATGGTGTCATGGCTTGTTATGAGTCATGTTCGCAAAGGGCTTATTGATCAGCAATCGATCGCCACGGATACGCCAAAGCTGGGAGATCTCCTCGACTATGTGGCTCTTGGTACTGTCGCTGATTGCGTTTCTCTTGGTTCAAGCGAAACCAATCGAGCTGTTGTGAAAGCTGGCCTCTTGTTAATTCGAAAGCAACAGCGTCCATGTTGGCAGGTCGCTGTGTCACAACTGACAAAGGTGTCGCGAGATATTAACGCAGAACTCTTGGCGTTTCAGTTGGCGCCTCGATTGAATGCCCGAGGGCGGATTGGTCATTCGCTTCGAGGCTATGAGTACTTAGTCGCGCAATCCTTGGCTGAGGCGACCAATGCTTTTCTTGATTTGGATGCAGATAATAAAACGCGCCGTACGATTGAGAAGGAGATGATTGAAAAAGCCAAGCCACTGGCTCATCGGCAACATTTACATGGTGGATTGGTGCTATGCGTCGTTTTGGAAAATGGGCATCCAGGTGTTCAAGGGATTGTTGCAAGTCGTTTGGTCGAGACAGAAGGTCGTCCATCGATCGTTCTGACTCCCGGAAATGAGCCGACAATGTTGACGGGCTCAATGCGTTCAGTTCCAGGTGTCGATGCCAAAGCATTACTCGATGCGGTGAACGCAAGGTTGCCGGGAGCTCTATCGCGATATGGTGGTCATACCGGGGCTTGCGGTTTGACTGTGAGTAGAGATGCGCTTGCTGGGTTCAGTCGCCAATTGCAAGAAATCTATCGAATGACCTATCCGGATACCGGTCCCAAACCTCGATTCTTGATCGATGGAGAACTGCTCCCCGAGCAACTGAGTGTCGCGTGGATCGAACAAATGGAGGCACTTGGCCCATTTGGACGGGGATTTGACCAACCTATTTTTGTCGGAGTTTTTCAAGTTATCGCGGCACGTCCCGTCGGGCAAGAGAAAACGCACCTAAGTTTGTCCTTGCTCGTTGAAGGTCGCCAAGTTCGAGCTATTTGGTTTTCGGCTCTCGAACCTCATCAACCGGCTCCTGTAAGCTCGGGTGATTGGATTGAGTGCATTTACAGTCTTTCGATCAACACATTCCGCGGTCAAGAAGTCTCATTAACGGTTCGTCATGGAGAGCTTAAACAAGAAGGAAAGATACATGCCTGAAGTGATTCTTTCTGTCACGAGTCTTGAGAAGTCCTATGACGATGTGAAAGCAGTTGCTGGTCTCGATTTTGATATCGAAAAGGGTGAGTGTTTTGGGTTACTCGGACCCAACGGTGCGGGCAAAAGTACGACCCTTGCGATGCTCGAGGGGATGGAAGATCCAACGCGAGGATCTGTCCAATATTACGGCGGTCGGCTCCCGTCTGATTACCAAACACGGGTTGGTATTCAGTTCCAGGCAACAGCGCTTCAAGATTTTTTAACGCCCTATGACAATCTCAAGTTGTTCTCGAGTTTTTACGATCATCCGGTTCCGATGGACAAATTGATCGATCAGTTCCGGTTGCAGGAATTTCTTCATCGAGATTCACGACGTCTATCGGGTGGGCAGAGACAACGATTACTGCTTGCTTTGGCTCTGGTGCATAATCCGGAAATAGTATTTTTAGATGAGCCAACTACGGGCTTGGACCCTCGATCTCGTCGCGACCTATGGGATGTGGTATCCGCTCTAAAAGCGGACGGTCGCACACTGATATTGACGACGCATTACATGGAAGAAGCTGAAGTCCTGTGCGATGAGCTCGTCATTTTGTTCCACGGAAAAACGCTGCTTCAAGGCGCGCCTCAACAGCTCATTGCCGATGCCGGTGTTTCGGACTTGGATACACTCTTCCTATCGTTGACTGGTGAGACGTTGGTGAAGACACAGGAGGTGATTGAATGACATCAATCATTCGATCAGTCCGACGAATGAAGGCAGTTTTTTTTGCGAGAAACCTCGAATATTTGAGAGACCGAGCGAGTTTTGGCTGGAACCTCGTTTTCCCTGTATTGATTGTTTTTGCGCTGGCTGTGGTTTTTTCCGGACCACCGAGAGCGTTATTTACTGTCACCGCGGTCGCGTCAGATAGCCTCCCAGAGCTTCTCGAGTTCCCAGGCATAGAGACCATCAGTATGAATCGCAACAAAGCGCTTGACAGGCTGTCTCGACAACAGACAGATTTGGTCGTTGAGGTGGTCGAGGATTCTGTTCGCTACTGGGTGAACGGAAACTCAGCCTCAGGTGCGATTTTGGAGCTTCTTCTCAAATACACCGAACCAAGACCGCTCGAGCGAGGTGAAACTGACGGTGAGGCGATTCGATACGTTGACTGGGTTGTGCCCGGCATCCTCGGGATGAATATGATGTATAGCGCGCTATGGGGCGTTGGCTACGTGGTTGTGCGTTATCGGCAAGCGGGCTACCTGAGACGTCTAAGGGCAACGCCACTTACAAAATTTGAATTCTTATCAGCTCAGGTCCTCTCGCGATTACTGGTCACCCTGACTGCAAGTGCGATCGTGTTTGTCGGGACGAACTTGATTTTGGATTACAGGATGGTCGGGAGTCTCGGGCTCTTATTTTTAATCGCCTTGGTGGGTGGCCTCGCAATGATTACCTTGGGGCTTGCGATTGCGTGTCGGACTGAGAGTAAAGAGTTTGCCGATGGATTACTAAACGCCATTACGTTCCCTATGCTGCTCTTATCGGGTGTTTGGTTTTCACTCGATGGGTCACCCGATTGGGTCCAGACAATCGCTCAAGCTCTTCCGCTCACGCATCTCTTAGACGCCGCGCGGGCTGTCATGTTAGACAACGCAGGTATAGCTGATATTACGTCTCATCTCGCGATCCTACTTGGATTCTGTNTTGTTGGNATGGGANTCAGTATTANACTCTTTAAATGGTAATGAGATGACACAGTCTGCATTGATCCAAGGAGGCTCAGGTGGCCTGGGACGAGCCTTAGTGAATCGGGTCCTTCAGTCCAATCAATTTGATCAAGTCGTCGTCACGGGCCGTGATATCCAGAAAATCGACTCAAGAGATCCGCGTGTCATACCTATTGAACTTGACCTGCTATCTGATCAATCCATTCTCGATGCATCCGCAGCCATTGCGGCACAGATCGATACACTCAATCTAGTCGTGACCACTGCAGGGATCTTGCAAGATGAGTCGCTTGATTTAAAGCCCGAGAAAAAACTCGCAGATCTTACCCGATCGAATTTGGAGACGGTGTTTTCCGTAAATTGTTTTGGACCATTTCTTTGGTATGTAGCGCTTGGTCGTTTGATTCGTCATCGAGAGCCAATCACCATTGCGACGTTATCAGCTCGGGTCGCCTCCATTGGCGATAACCGGTTGGGTGGTTGGCACAGTTATCGTGCAAGCAAAACTGCACAAAATATGCTGACAAAGAATTTGAGTTTGGAGCTTTCGAGAACCAATCCACATACGATCGTGGTTGGCCTGCATCCGGGGACAGTTGATACTGATCTCTCAAAACCGTTTCAGTCTGGGGTTGATCCCCATCGATTATTCACAGCGGAACAATCGGCCGGATATCTTTGGGATGTTTTGAGTGAGCTAACACCAGAGCGATCAGGTCAAGTGATCGCTTGGGATGGCCAGACGATCACACCATAGGGTTACGCAGTCGCTTGTTCCGCGGTCGATTGAGTGAAATTAGAGTGTTTCATCCAGTCAAGATTATCGATTGCATACTTCCCGGCACCACCCAATTCAACAGCCATAGCCAACGCGACCAGTAGGATTGGAAATTCCCAACCACCACCCTTGGCTGAGAACACCCAGTTATTGCCAAGGTGCATCCAAGCTGCGCCGATCAGGATTGGTAGTGATAGCCATGCCGCTAAGCGAGTGAAGGCGCCGAGGATTAAGACCATGCCTCCAAGGATTTCGGCCGCGATAATCAGGTGTGNAGCGATTGCGGGAAGTCCAATGCTTGCGAAAAATCCAACTGTGCCGTCAATTGTGAAGGTATCGACTTTTAAAAAGTAGCAGTGTGCAAACAAAATCATCCCGAGGGCAATACGCGTAATCGTTACTCCAAGTGCTTGATTTACTATGGTTGTCTCCTGTATTTCATGTTTAGCAGATGATCACTGCCAAATTTATGGAATTAAATGATAATCAAATGTACTTTTTTAAATTTATTTTAGAGTCAATAACATCAGTTAAGCACAACTTATCGATTGAGTAGTGATGGATCGTTTATCGCGCGTACCAATTTTTGTTGCAGTAGCCCGTCATGGAAGTTTTGCTGAAGCTGCTAGACGGTTAGGAATGACCGGCTCGGCGGTAAGCAAACAGATTCAGCGTTTAGAAAGCGATCTGGGCGTTCGTTTGTTCCACCGGACCACGCGTCAATTGAGTTTGACTGACGAAGGTTCGTTCCTATTCGAGCACTCAGCACCCTTGGTTGAAGGGATCGAAGAGGTGGGCGAAATGCTCGCGGGCCGGAAGGCGAAGCCTGAGGGGTCTCTCCGTATCTCCGCCCCTGTGGCGCTCTGTCAGCGTGTCCTTAAAGAACCACTGACCTCGTTTGTATTACAGTACCCTAGCATTAATCTACATGTAGAGCTCTCAGATCGGTTTGTTGATTTGGTTGGTGAGGGTTTTGACTTAGCGATTCGTATTGGTCACTTAGATGATTCCTCCTTGGTGGCTCGTCGGCTATCAGACGTTCCAATGGTCCTTGTTGGTGCACCGATTTTACTTGCTGAGTATGGGGCACCAACCAATCCTGAAGATCTGGTTGAAATACCTTTCGTTCATTACGCATCGGAGCGCGTCGTACAACGGTTAAAACTCCAACGTCGTAATGAGGAGCCAGTGCAGGTGATAACGCAGGCGAAGCTTTCAACAAACAATGATCAAATGATGGTGTCTTTTGCGCGAGCGGGCCAGGGGCTCATCTTGCTTCCTCGGTTTATGGTTGAGACTGACCTTGAGGACGGACGATTACGTGAAGTATTGCCTGAATACCGGTTATTTCCTGAGCGAAAACTTTACGCCGTCTTTCCTCATGGTCGTCACTTGCCTTTGAAAACACGTGCATTGATNGATTTTTTAGTTGATGAGCTCGCATAAAAAACCCGAGCGGCTGAGGCTCGGGCTATTGGTCGCGAGGACGAGGGTTTTAGTCGTTACGATTCACGTTAGCGAGAGCAACGGCAGNCANANTNAAGATACCCCNTGGGGGAGTTTGAGGTAGTAGCGACGTGCGCTTCCTTATCAAGCCCCAGCAATAGTGGCCCGACGGTTACGCCATTACCCAAGACTTTCAACAAGTTTCTCGCGATATTTGCAGAGTCTAGGTTCGGGCAAACTAGCAAGTTTGCTGTCCCGGTCAGTTTGCTGTCTGGAAGGAGGTCTAGCCGAACCTTTTCATCAAGGGCCGCATCGGCATGCATTTCACCATCCGCCTCAATATCTGGATAACGCTCCATAAACATTGCAGTAGCCTCACGAACCTTCGCTGCGGATGTTGTATTTTGGGAGCCAAAATTTGAGTGTGAGAGGAATGCTGCCTTTGGTTGAATGCCAAACCTCCGGATTTCATCGGCAGCAAGTTTCCCTAGTTCGCAAAGCTGTTCGGCTGTCGGATCAAAATTCACGTGGGTGTCGGTTAGGAAAATTGTTCCTTGTTGCAAAATCAATACCGTTAGAGCACCAACGACAGGCGAACCCTTCTTGCGTCCAATAATCTCTTCTGTCAGCAGAAGGTGCTTGCTGTAGCTCCCAAAGGTTCCGCAAAGCATCGCGTCAGCGTCACCGCGATGGAGCAGCATTGATGCGAGCACTGTGGTGTTTGCACGAACGCGTGTTTGCGCAGCCTTTGGAGTCATTCCCTGACGTGCCGTTAGAGTGTGGTATTCTTCGCCGACGGGCGTGATGACTTCATCATCCAAATTGTCGATGATATGGAAGTCCTTATCCGCTTCGATTGAAAGCCCCATTAACTTAATTTTGTCTATGATCACGTTACGACGGCCAACGAGCGTCACATCAGCAAGTTTCTCTGAAACGATCAGCTGGCAAGCCTGAAGCATTTTCCCGCCTTCGCCTTCAGCCAACACCAATCGGCGCCTTGTTGCGCGTGCAGCCTCAAACATTGGCTTCATCAACATGCCTGAGCGGAACACAAAACGGCTTAAGTCATCGCGATACGCTTCCATATCTTCGATCGGGCGCAACGCGACACCAGACTCATGCGCCGCTTTAGCAACGCCCGGCGGGATCTCCATGATCAGCCGAGGATCGAATGGCTTGGGAATTAGATATTCAGGACCGAATGTTAGTTGCTCGCCTTGGTACGTGTTTAATACCTCATCCGATGGGGGTGTGTGAACCATGGCAGCAATTGCTTCAGCGCACGCGGCCTTCATTTCCTCGTTGATGACAGTGGCTCCACAATCCAATGCACCGCGAAATAGGAACGGAAAGCAGAGAACGTTATTGACCTGGTTCGGGTAGTCAGAGCGGCCAGTTGCTATCAAGGCATCGGGGCGAACCTCTTTGATAAGCTCTGGCATGAGCTCTGGCGTTGGATTTGCCAGTGCAAAAATGACCGGGCGGTCCGCCATTTTCTTAACGTCGTTTTGATCAATGACGCCGGGTACAGATAGACCCAGGAACGCATCCGCCCCAACGATAGCTTCCTTCAGCGTTTTTAGATCAGTTTCTTTCGCATACTGCGTCTTGTACTTATCCATCGGCTTTTCACGGCCAACACGCAGAATACCGTGTTGATCACAGACGATAATATTTTTTTGTTTTACCCCAAGNGTCTTCAACATGTTTAAACATGCTAGCGCAGCGGCACCCGCGCCTGAGCATACGAGCTTAATCTCCCCCATATCCTTACCGAGGTAGCGCATAGCGTTGAGCATGCCTGCGCCTACCACGATGGCAGTCCCGTGCTGATCGTCATGAAACACCGGGATATTCATTTTCTCTCGAAGACGTGTCTCGATCTCAAAACACTGTGGTGCTTTGATGTCTTCTAAGTTGATTCCGCCAAATGAGGGCTCGAGCGCTGAGACCACATCACAGAAGCGGTCTACATCAGTCGTGTCGACTTCGATGTCAATGGAGTTGATGTTGGCGAACTTCTTAAAGAGGACCGATTTACCTTCCATAACTGGCTTCGATGCGAGTGGTCCAATCGCTCCGAGTCCAAGTACGGCGGTACCATTAGTAATCACGGCGACCATATTTCCTCGAGCGGTAAGCTCGGCAGCCTTGCTCGGGTCTTCCGCAATTTCTGTACACGCATAAGCGACACCGGGGCTGTAGGCAAGCGCTAAGTCACGTTGCGTTGCCATTGGTTTGGTTGGTGCGATCTCTAATTTTCCAGCTGGCGTGGCACGGTGATAACGCAGGGCCGCTTCACGGAGGTCATTCGACATAGAAATGATTTCCAATTTCGAGTGGAGATAAAGAGACGTAGTGTAACTCACTTCTTTAATTTGGTAATCGACAAACGATATCGATTAGCTGAAAAGTGATGATTGTTTCTCGCCTACGCGGTTGCGGGCATTGCCTTGATATTGTTATCCGAGAGAACTCTAGACGAACTGATTGGAAGGAATTGCGAAAAACACAAGTGGGCTGAAATTGTTGATCGATACGCCTGGCAAACCTCCGAAGGGGACCCCCAACGCGTGGCGACAGATTGGGTATTATTTACGACGGGCCATAAGATGGCTCGTTGCATTTAACCGGATAATGCAGATATGTGACCATTGGAAGGCTTATCAAATTCAAAAGTCTGATCGAGTCACTGAGCTGATTATGCCACTGGGTNAGGTTAGGGATTCGAATCTCAGTCGAATATCTTGGTAGCTCAGTGATAAACTTATGTTTTGTTAGGACAGATCATATGAGCACTCGTCTTCGTTTTTCCTATTCGGATCTTCACCAAACCATTGCTGATGGCGTTAAGAAAATTATCACGAGTGATTTCCAATTCGATGTCATTCTGGCGATCGGTGGTGGCGGGTTTATTCCTGCACGAATTTTGCGCACTTATATCGAAAAGCCTCTGATTGCGATCTCGCTCGCTCGCTATCATCCAGATGAGCCCCCATCGGAGGTTCCACACAAGATCCAGTGGGTGGAAGGGGTGAATAATATGATCACAGGTAAGCGCGTGTTGTTGGTCGATGAAGTTGACGATGAGCGGACCACTCTCGCTTTTGCGATCGGAGAACTGCTTGCAGAGAACCCCGCCGAGCTCGGGGTTTTTGTTATGCACAACAAAATTAAAGTTAAAAAGGCAGAATTTCCAGATGCGGTGAAGCACGTCTTCGTCGGCAAAGACATCGAGGATGTCTGGGTGGATTATCCATGGGACGCTCGCGATATTATCCAACATGAACTTGATGCTGCCAAAGGCGGCATTCTCGAGGTTGACGAGGCTGAGGCCAAGGCTGCATATCGCAACTGAGGGTTAGCGCGTGACATCCTTGAACCAAGGATCTGATGGCAAGGTCTGTAACCAATAACGGCGGATCACGAGAGCTATCAATGTCATTAGAGCTGTCAACAGAATATAAAGCATCGCGGCTCCGCCGTAGACCCACAAATCATAACTTCGTGAAAAAACAGTTCTCGCATGCCCCATGAGATCGAGAACTGTAATCGTACTCACAAGCGCACTTGCCTTCAGTAGCAGAATCCCTTCATTAGCGAGCGCAGGCCAAGATTCTCGTAACGCCTGTGGGAGCAAAATTTTTTGATAGGCCTGTCGGGAACTGAGTCCGATCGATTGGGCCCCCTCCAGTTGCCCTTGTGGCAGATTGCGAATAGCCCCGATCAAGATATTGGTTTGGTACGCTGCTGAATTGAGTGTGAGTACAATAAGTCCGACCCACCAGCCGCTGCCAAGCAATAGCCAAGCGGCTGACTCGCGTATGAACTCAAACTGAGCAAGTCCATAATAGATGAGCCAAAGCTGAATCAGGATCGGTGTTCCTTGGAATACATACGTATAGGCCAGGATGGGCCTTTGGATAACGCGGGGTCCAAGAGCAAGAAGTTCTGAGAATGATCGAGCCATTAGGAAGGCTAACACTAACGCTGAAATTACTAGTTCAAAGGTTGTGAAAAAACCATCAATAAGCCGAGGACAGTGTGGTCCAATGGATGCTGGAAGGGTCGATTCGATGGGTTCGCATATCGATCTACCGACACCGTAGTGCCATTCCTTAAACCAAAAATAAATTGATTTGAATAAACTCTCGATCATTGGTTACGCCCTACTAAGGCGACACGGCCTTCAAGTCGCTCTTTGGCTCGGTCGCTGACCGAGGTCATCGCAAGATAAAGAGCGCCCGCGGCCAAGAAGAAGATAAAGGGTTCTCGCTCTGTTTCACCTGCCACTTTCGCCGTTCGCAGTAGTTCGTCAAAAGCAATAACCGCGACCAGTGACGTATCTTTCAGTAAAACAAGCCAGAGATTCATTAAGCCTGGCAACGCATATCGCCACAGTAATGGAATGTGGACTTGTCTCAACGTTTGTATGTGAGAGAGCCCAAGCGAGCGTGATGCCTCGATCAACCCGTCAGCGACAGCCAAGTAGGCCCCCTTGAAAACTTCTGATGCGTAGACCCCAAAGATTAAACCCAGACCAAGTGCGCCTGCCCAGAATTTCGGGGTAGATACCGTCAGGTCGACTGTCATCGCGCGCATCACGGCATTAATGAAGATATCGAGGCCAAAGAAGACTACCAGAATCACCAAAAACTCAGGTGTTCCTCGAAATAATAGTGTCAAGCCGTGCGCGAGGCCGCGAAGCACTTGGTTTGGCTGGATTTTTAAGAAAGCAAGTTTGCCTCCCACCAGAAGACCTATGCCTACGGAGGCGGTTGCCAAGCTTACGGTCATCAATGCACCAAGGAGTAGCTCATCCCCCCAGCCAGATACACCGAGAGACAGCTTGCTTAGTGATTCCACGAAAGAAGCGGGGACCTGAATCCCCGCATTAGATTAGTAAATGTCAGCAGAGAAATACTTCGCGTTAATCTCAGCATACTTGCCGCTCGCACGGATTGCTTCGATTGCCTTGTTAAAAGCAGTCTTCAGTTCTCCCTCGCCTTGACGAATGCCGATGCCTATCTGATCCTTGATATCAATCTTATCACCGGCGAGTTCATAGCCTGGGTTGTCTTTCAGCCAATCCATCGCGGGATAGATATCAGACACCATCGCATCTAAGCGACCGGCCGAAAGATCAGCGTATGCGGCGGTTTGTGTNTCGTATAGCTTCACATCTGCCTGGCCTGTTAAATTNTCTTCAGCCCATTGAGAAGCCAATGTGGAGCGTTGTGCACCAACAGCTTTTCCGGATAAATCTCCGGGTCCGGATACTTTCCCTTTCGCCCCAATAATCGCGAGGTAGTTTGAATAATATTTGTTCGTAAAGTCTATAGTCTGCTTACGTTCGTCAGTGATCGACATTGAAGCGATGATCGCATCGTACTTATTCGCGACAAGCGCTGGAATGATTCCATCCCAGTCCTGAGCGACTAACTCGCAGTTTGCCTTCATCTCTTCGCAAAGAGCCATCGCAATATCAACATCGAAGCCAATAAGATTTCCATTAGCGTCCAACCCGTTAAACGGAGGATAAGCGCCTTCTGTTCCTATCCGCAGAGGATCAGGAATTCCGCTCGCAACCGTGGGTTCCTCTGGTTTGTCGAATGTGACAAAGGCGATGACGACCGCCACTACAGCAATCAAACCNAAAAGAATGTTCTTCATTCGAGTAATCCTTTAAACAAAACAAAAGAATAGGGTAACACGTTACCAATCTCCTGTATTTGACATCGATACCCATGGCTCCCGGGGTGGGAGTGCATCGCCAGATTGCAGAAGCTCAACGGAGATGCCGTCAGGACTTCTGACAAAGGCCATATGACCATCGCGTGGTGGTCGATTGATGGTAACGCCAAGACCCTGCAGGTGTGAACAGAGTGCATAAATATCTTCGACCCGGTATGCGAGATGGCCAAAATTCCGGCCACCGGTGTATTCCTCTGGGTCCCAGTTATAGGTCAGCTCGATAAGAGGAGCCCTTGTCTCTTGCGCCAGAGTGATATCGTTTGGTGCCGCCAAAAATACGAGTGTGAAACGCCCCTGATTACTGTCATAACGACGGATTTCATTGAGTCCCAAGCCATCGCAGTAGAAACGTAGCGAAGCGCTGAGATCAGCGACTCGGACCATAGTGTGAAGATATTGCACGAGGCCTCCAAAATTTTTTTAAAAATAACTTTTATTTGTCCAAAATTAGGCGCATAAAGCAACCTCAGAGTACTACAGAAGTCGGATGCTATGCCCTATATCTTGATTGGATTACTTTTCGGATTATCTCAATCTTTGATGGCTGCAGGGCCCCCAGTTTATATTGATAAGGCAGTCAGTAGTCAGGTTCAAACCGGGACTGCTGTGGCCGGTCGTATTGTGGCTGGGGTTATCTATACCCTATCCGCAGAAGTCTCTGAAACTGTGTCGACGATGAATGCACGTGTTGGTGACCTCGTCAGAGCAGGCGACGAGCTTGCTCGTCTGGATGACACTGAAATTCGGAATCACTTGAAGAGCCTGAAGGCCCGAAAAACCTATCTGACCGCTCACTTGAAGTTGTTGGAACGGCGTAAAACTGTTCGCGGACAACAGTTGGCCCGCGCGATGAGTCTGAATACGAAAGAGTTGTTGACGCGCGATGCAGCGGAGCAAGCGGAATTAAATGTCATTCAGACTGAAAGTGATATTGTGAAGACAACCTACGATCTAGACGACGTTACGATTCAGATTGCAGATGTCGAACGCCAACTTAGACAGACCCGCGTGATTGCTGATACAGCGGGTCGTTTGATTGCTGTAAACGTGACGGAGGGCCAGTACGTTAAACCAGGCGATCAACTGTTTCGACTCTTGCCTGATCTTGGCGTTGAGGTCGAAGCCGAAGTTAGACCAGAAGCCTATGACTCGATGTCAGTTGGACAAATCGTCTCCGGCAAGCTACGGAATATCTTATATGACTTGAAGGTTCGGGCACTGATCGCAGAGCAAAATCAAAGAACTGGATCGCGCCTGATTCGTCTGCAATTTGTGAGCCCTGCCGCAGGAAACCTCGTGCTAGGAGAGTCAATTGATCTCATGTTGCCTATTGGCCAGACCACAGACCAGATCACTATCGCCAAAGACGCAGTGATCCCGGGTAAATTAGGGCACCGAGTTGTGGTTGTGGTTGACGGAAAAGCTGAACCGCGTCGCGTTGAGTTGGGTGTCGGCGTTGGCAATCGGATCGTTATAGTCAAGGGCATAAACTCAGGCGATCTTGTTGTGACTCAAGGGCAAGAGGGTTTACGAAAAGGTCAGGAAGTGAGTGTGGTCGGAGGTCAATCGTGAACGCTTTCATCCGCAGTGCCATCGCACATCCCATCGCGGTGTTAGCGGTTGTTCTATCGATGATTTTGTTCGGGGTTGCTTCTCTTCAGACCATTCCAATTCAAATGACACCGGATATCGATAAGCCGATCCTGCAAGTCCGCGTGAGTTGGCCTGGCGCGTCGCCAAAAGATGTGGAGCAGGAAGTCGTTCTCCGCCTAGAGCGCGAGTTGACGGGACTCTCTGGCGTCCAGAACGTTGTGAGTGACAGTAGACGAGGTTCAGGCCGCGTCTCATTAACTTATGAGGTCGGTCATGATATGGACGACGCTCTGGTGAAGCTGTTGGGGCAGCTAGCGAGGGTTTCTGGGTTACCCAACGATGCGAAACAACCGGAGGTGCGGACCTCTAACTCTGAGGACTCTCCGATTGCTCGAATGGCCTTGGTTGCTCAGGATGGTGTTGATGTTGACATTGATACGCTCGGTCGGTTTGTTGATACCGTAATTCTTGAACCATTGAATCGAATCGCCGGAGTATCTGAAGTGACTTCAAGAGGTGGTGCAGCTCGCGAGATTCGGATCGCCCTCGATATGGACCGGGTCGCAGAATTTGGTCTATCGATTGCTGAGATTGCCGACGCAATTCGTGCGTCATCCGCCGAGGTCACTGCCGGTGAAATCACTGAGGGCAGTCGGAGATTCACACTTCGGACGGAGGCGATTAGCTACACTCCGGAGACCGCGAAAGATCTCGTGGTCCGCACGGAACTTCGTGACGGTCGTATTTTCAATGTGAAGCTTTCAGATGTGGCTGACGTCGAGCTGGGATATAAGACGCCAAGTAGCTTCCGGCGGTTGAATGGTAAGCCAGCGATCACATTCGCTGTGCTTAGAGAGCCCGCATCGAACGTCGTGACAACACTCGAAAGCCTAAAACAAGAAGTCAGTATATTGAANGCGGGTGTTCTCGCGGAGCGGGGGCTCGACCTGCGGATCGTATACGATGAAACCGTTTATATTGGGTCAGCGTTAGATCTGGTGCAGAACAACATCATGATCGGCGGTATTTTGGCTATTGTTGTCCTCTTAACTTTCTTGCGCGCTTTGGCACCCACAGCGATCGTTATGATAGCGATCCCTGTGTCCATCATCTCTACTTTTGTCGTGATCGCCGGGCTTGGTCTATCGATCAATGTGATCTCGCTTGCTGGTCTCGCGTTCGCTGTCGGGATGGTTGTCGACGCATCAATTGTAAGTCTTGAAAACATCTACCGGTTGAGACAGTACGGTGTTCAGCCCTTGAAAGCTGCCTATTGGGGTGCACGGCAGGTATGGGCGCCGATCTTGGGTTCAGCGCTCACGACGGTTGTTGTATTTATTCCAATCTTAGTACTCGACCTNCCTGTTGGTCAGCTCTTCAGAGATATCGCGGTCGCAATTAGTGCGTCAGTCATCGTATCTGTGGTCGTCTCTGTGACCGTGATCCCAGCACTAGCATCGCGGTTGATCAAGGATGTCAAAAGTTTTGAACAGCAAGCCCGTGTCCCGGTAATTGATTCGCTAGCTAGAGGATTTAAGCGCCTTGTGATGGCGTATTGCCGGATTGTTGTTAAATCGACCTCACGCGGGTTGTTGGTGGTATTTGCTCTCATCGCAGGCTCGATAGCTACTCTGATTATCATGATGCCGCCGTTAGATTATTTACCTGACGGCAACAGAAACTTTGTTTTCGGCAGAATCTCAGTTCCCTCTGGCTACACACGCGAAGCGACCCTGAACTTTGCTCAATCAATGGAAGATGTTGCAAGGCCGTTGTGGGAAAATCCAAACCCAGAGAAATTACCGCATATCGATCGCTTCTTTTTTGTGGCATACAATGGAGGGGCCTTTGCTGGCGCTGCCACCGAAGATGCCGGGCGAATTCGTGAACTCATTCCGGTATTGTCCGAACCGGTCGCAAAAGCACCAGGAGCTCGTGCATTCGTAACCCAAGCATCGTTGTTTGGTCGATCCGTCGGAGGATCACGCGGTATCTTGATCGACGTATTGGGTTCTGATTATGAGACGGTCGAACCGGCGTTTCGTGATATCAGACGGCAAGTCAGTGAATTGTTCCCGAGGAGGGATGGTCATCAGATTCGTATTCGGCCATCAGCAAACGCAGTGAGCCCCGAGTTGGTTGTAAGACCGGATCCAGATGCACTTGCGCGTTTAGGGGTATCGGCGCGGGATTTTGCACAGGCCCTCGATGTCTATAACGATGGCATTCTTGTTCGAGAAATCCCACTGGGTGGAGAACTCGTTGAATTGGTTTTGACTACACAGACGAGAGAGACCTCGAGGATTGAGGACATCACAGATATACCCGTGATTGCCCGAGATGGATCCCTGGTAAAAATTGGCCAGGTTGCTGAGGTATCGATTGAGTCGGCCCCGAACCAATTATTACGAAAAGCCGGTCGTCGAGTTGTTACCATCGAATTACGTCTACATGAGTCGATCCCGTTGGAAAGAGCCATCGCTGAGATTAACGAAAAGGTCGTGCACCCATTCAATATCAACTCAAAAAATGGTGTAAGACTTGCCCTCTCGGGCGCCGCTGATGAGTTATCGAAGGCCTGGAATGCAATGCAGACTAACGTAATACTGGCGATCGCTGTGATTTATTTGTTACTCGTGATCCTTCTGAGGAGTTTCGCGTTGCCACTCGTTATTTTGGTGACGGTACCTATCGCAGCGACTGGTGGCATTTTGGGCCTTGCTTTACTGAACCTCTACATGGATCAACCGCTTGATATGCTGACCATGCTGGGTTTTATCATTCTGACTGGTGTTGTTGTAAACAACGCGATACTGATGGTTGAGCAGACACTTTGGCATATTCATCACGACAGGATAGATTCGGTTGCCGCCATATTGGAAGCGACAAGTAATCGAATTCGCCCAATTTTTATGTCGACGTTAACCAGCCTATTCGGGCTATTACCGTTGATTGTTTTCCCAGGCGCTGGTTCTGAATTGTACCGAGGGATCGGTATTGTGGTGTTCGGTGGGCTTCTTCTGTCTACGGTCTTGGCACTATTTTTCATTCCACCACTGATGGCTATTTTGTTTAGGCGAGATGAGCCAGCCTCGCCTGTCGGTGATATGGCTGATGAGATGACGGCCCCACTTNCTCAAACAGCCTGACGAGGAGCCCGAGATTATGTAATATTTCGGGCTTTTGAAACCTGCAGAGACTACTCATGGAAATTAATGCCCGTAACGCAATGATCGCGGACCTCACAGCGCGTACTGACGTGTTAAGGGGGTATCTTTGACTATACCGCCAAGCGTGAACGACTCGACGAAGTCAATTTAGAGCTCGAGGATCCGGACGTCTGGAATGATCCACCACGAGCGCAGGCACTTGGCCGNGAACGGGCAGGCCTAGAAGCTATCGTCGAGACTATCGATGAGTTAGATCAAAGCCTCTCTGATCAGACAGAGTTAACAGAAATGCTGATCGAAGAGGGCGACAAAGACGGACTCGCTGAGGTGGATGAGGAACTCGAGCGCTTAGAGGCCCTCGTTGCTGGTCTTGAATTTCGCCGTATGTTCTCTGGTGAAGCTGACGGTAATGATTGCTATCTCGATATTCAGGCAGGTTCTGGCGGAACCGAGGCGCAAGATTGGGCCAATATGTTACTTCGCATGTATCTGCGTTGGTCGGAGAAAAAAGGCTTCAAGGTTGAGGTTGTGGAGGTNTCGGAGGGGGAAGTGGCCGGGATAAAGAGCGCCACGATCCACGTACAGGGCGAATACGCCTATGGCTGGTTGAGAACAGAAACCGGAGTTCACCGCCTGGTGCGAAAGAGTCCCTTCGATTCGGGCGCCAGACGTCACACGTCATTCTCCTCAATTTTTGTCTCGCCTGAGATTGACGACGACATAGAGATTGAGATCGATACATCTGACCTCCGTATTGATACCTACCGAGCGTCAGGAGCCGGCGGACAGCACGTCAATAGAACAGATTCCGCGGTACGCATAACGCACGAACCCACCGGAATCGTGGTGCAATGCCAAAGTCAGCGTTCACAACACCAGAACAAAGATTTTGCGATGAAACAGCTCCGCGCTAAGTTATATGAACGTGAGATGGATGCGCGGCGTGCCGAAGCACAAGCACTTGAGGACTCAAAAGCTGACATTGGCTGGGGCAGTCAGATTCGTTCATATGTCTTGGATGCGAGCCGGATCAAAGATTTAAGAACCGGCGTTGAAACTTCCAATACGCAAGCCGTGTTAGATGGCGCTTTGGATCCATTTATCGAAGCAAGTTTGAAGCAGGGAATGTAATGACCGATCACAACACTCCAGAAATCGATGTCGACGAAAATCAACTTATAGTTGAGAGACAAAAAAAACTATCTCTGATCCGAGGTTCCGAGGGACCGACCTTCCCCAACGATTTTCGAAGAAGCCACTTAGCACTTGATCTGGCTAATTCGCACAGCGCAGACGAAAAAGAGGCNTTAGCAGAGAAAGAAGTCGAAGTCGCTGTATGTGGTCGCATTATGTTGCGTCGAATTATGGGTAAAGCGAGCTTCCTAACAATCCAGGACGTCAGTGGTCGTATCCAGTTGTATGCGAGAAAAGCTGATCTTCCTGAGGGTGTTTATGACCACTTCAAGACGTGGGATTTAGGCGACATTGTTGGTGGACGTGGTGTCCTATTTAAAACCAACACGGGCGAATTATCGGTTCATCTGACAGAGATTCGGTTGCTCACGAAGTCATTGCGACCTCTGCCAGACAAGCATAAAGGCTTGACTGATACCGAACTACGCTATCGTCAGCGTTACGTAGATCTCATGACCAATGATGAGACACGTAAAGTATTTACAATGCGTTCGAAGATTATCGCAGCGATTCGTCAATTCTTTGAGGCGCGTGATTTCTTGGAGGTGGAAACACCAATGTTACAAGTGATCCCGGGTGGAGCCACGGCGCGTCCTTTCGTCACGCATCACAACGCGCTCGATATTGATATGTACCTCCGAATCGCACCTGAGTTGTTTTTAAAACGCTTGGTCGTTGGTGGATTCGAGCGGGTATTTGAAATTAACCGTAATTTCAGGAATGAGGGCCTATCAACCCGACATAATCCGGAGTTCACTATGCTCGAATTCTATTGGGCCTATGCGGATTACAAGGACTTGATCGCGACAACAGAGTTGCTTCTCCGCGAAGTCGCACAGAGTGTATGTGGTAAGACAGTGTTTACACTTGAAGACGGCTCACAGGTCGACTTGAAAGAATCTTTCCGTAGATTGACAGTCAAAGAAGCGATCTTGGAATATGCTGACACAGTGACAGATGCTGTCTTGGATGATCTCCCTCAAGCGACAGCTCTGGCCCAATCGTTGGGTCTCAGAATTGAACCGTCGTGGGGTCTTGGTAAGGTGCAAATCGAGATCTTCGAAGCGGTCGCCGAAGAGCGATTGATGCATCCAACATTTATCACTGAGTATCCGGCTGAAGTAAGCCCGCTTGCGCGTCGTAATGATGATAATCCGTTTGTGACCGATCGGTTTGAGTTTTTTGTCGGTGGGCGGGAGCTTGCCAATGGATTTAGTGAGCTCAATGACGCTGAAGATCAGGCGGAACGATTCCGGGAGCAAGTCGCGCAAAAGGTTGATGGCGATGACGAAGCCATGTTCTATGATGATGATTACGTAAGGGCCCTCGAATACGGTTTGCCACCGACTGCTGGTGAGGGAATTGGTATCGATCGTTTGGTAATGTTCTTAGCTGAGCACCATTCAATTCGGGATGTGATTCTATTTCCAGCAATGCGTCCGCTGGTTTAAGAGGGCTCTGGTAATAGGTAAATATGAGTGTGTTTATCCATTAAACACCTCTCTGACGGTGACTATATGAATCCCTGGATTGCGCATCTTGAAAACCAAGACTTGAAATGGATCGTTGATCATGGTCAGGGTGTCTATTTGGATCCTGGAATCGATGTCCATTTTCCAAAACCGACTTTGATTTTGGATGGGCAACTTGAGTGTCGGAGCCATGTCCGTGGCAGTGGCGCGTTACTGGGAATTTCTGAGTGGTACCTTGAGGTCGATCGAGGAGCATTATGGGGCGTAAAAGCGCCTGTTTGGGCGTTAGAGCTGCCGCTAGTCCGTCAGCATAAATCATCTTGGAGTGTCGCGATCGCCGTAGCGATGTCCGCGGAAAACCGACTCGCGCAACCTGACGCCCGAGGGTTTGCTGACGTAGAGGCGGCTCGACTGAAATTTAGGTATGTTGTGAGCCAGTCAGGGACCACTCTATGAGGGATTTAAGTGGCTGAAAAGACGCATCAATCTGCGACAGATTTCTTGGGATTACCGCGCCGAATGTGGTGGTTGTGGCCCTTCGTCTTTCTGTTGATCGTTATCTGGGCAATAAGCTTGTGGGCTGTACGGGTGACTGACACGGAGACTACACTTGGTGTCGTGACTTCACACCGTGGTCTCGGAAATACCGCCCGTGCAGAGGTGGCACTTTTCATTCCATCCTCAATCCAACCCCGAGTACTTGGTGAGCGTGTCGGTGTGACATGCCAGGGCCTAACGCTCGCTGGGCAGGTGTTTACGGGCCCTGGCGACATCCTATCAGTTCAAGATATCCGTGATTGGGTCGGTAGCCGTCTACTAGCAGAACGTTTATCTAGTAATGGCGTCCGGTTACAACAGGTAGTGACTGAACCCGACACCGATATCCCCGCACCGGGCGAGCATTGTGATGTCACTGTGATCAGTGGGCGTATCCGTCTCTTGGAACTTCTGGGGCGTAGTCTGAACCGATGACTGCAATTCTTGATGGTTTGATCGCTACAGGAGCCACCTTTGAGGCAGTGGCTGATGAAGCCGGCAGACTCGGTTATCAGCTCAAAGAACGTCGTTTAAGGCCTCCTGTTGCCGGGTCTGTATTTATCGATAGCGATGGTCTTCTTCAACGCATACGCTATCAAATCTTCGGTTGGGTCATTGGTGTCGATGGCGACTCAAAAATACACCTGACCCGTTGGCGTAAGGCATTCGCTATTGGTGGCTACGTACTGGAGCCAGAAAATCCTGATTACAACCACACGGTTCAATGGTTTGCTCTAACTTTGGTTGTTCTGGCCAGGCTGCTGCTTGTGATGTTGGTCAGTATCCTTGGTCAAGTCAGTGATGTTTCATTGATACCGCTTTGGATTTTGATGGCGCTGATTCTTGCATCGACGACCTATACATCTATTACCCTAATTCACCGATCTCAATGGAATGATCTCGAAGCTGCCCTGGATGCGATGGCACCCGATTGGATTCCGCGCCTCTCTCGAGATGTCGGTGGCCGAATTCTCGCGATTGGCACTATCTTTGGCATGTCGTTACTCGATAGCGTTCTCCATTTATCAGCATCAATCTGGGTGGTAGGAGCAGGTTTTCTATTTCTTGATCTCATGCCTACACGTCATTTCAAGCAAGCGCGAGCAGTAACTCAGAGACCTCACATACGAACAGAACGTGAGCCGAAAAAAATAATGAGTGAGCTTCGTGAGTTGCTAAATATCAAGGGTTTGGGTGTACATGTGTTACGAACTCAGTTCCCTGAGATGCTGTTGCGTGCCTGCGAGGAACTGGTTCGAGAAGGTGAGCTGATCACGGTTTTGGGTCCAGAGTCGGAGTTTTTGCCAGGCAATTTAAGGAGTAACTTCGCCTGGGATGCGAGTGACGTTGGTGAATATCATTTTGGTAATCTAATGGAACTGGTCGGTTTGGACCGTTGGCGGGAACGCTTTGGTGGTTCGTTGAATTACCGCATTGGCCGAGATAATCAAGGTCTTTCCTCATCAGAGGCGGCCGCTCTGTCAGTTGCAAGGGCTCTCGCGCAGGGTGCAGATACATTAATTATGGTAGATGCGTTAGCCCCTCTATCTGCGGATCGACAGTTGGAACTACTGAATCGATTAGGCTCTGCTAACTGTCGGATATTCGTTTTTTCCAGCGTCTCTGATCTATGGGAAGGAGACATTATTGAGCTCGACTGAAACGCAAACTTTTCGACTCGATGCTGGCAAAGTCTCGGTGGGTCTTGCTCGAGATCGTTTGTGGCAAGTGAAGGAAGGTCATGCCAGGCTTCGTGTACTGATTGCAGACGAAGAAGTTTGCTCGATGCCCGTCCCTGAATCCGGCTGGTTCTTGGTCCCTGAGTCAGACTACTTGAGGGTTCAACTAATCGCAGAGACGGCGGTTTCATTTGAAAGCCGTCTACCGTTGAGTTTGATTCCAAGGCTTGGTGATTTAGGTCGCAATCAACTGATTCAGCCGATCCGTCAAATGATGAAGACAGCCGGGATTGATGACAGCCTTGTCGATTGGAGTGTGAAATTAGCTCAACCCGCGTTCCGGTCTTGGTTTAGTGAGTCATTAGATCAGGCGATTAAGCTCAATCAGCCAATGTCGCCAGATGCTGTGGCGCCATTAATTGCTGAGCATGCTCCGCGAACAATGTTAGAGCAGGATTTGATTCCTGAGGAACGCCGGGCGCTTACCGTTTTATTTATTGTCTCGATATTGTCGATCATAGCTGTCGTGAGTTGGCTTTGCGTTTTGGTTACCCTGGAAGCGCCAGGCTTTTCATTAAGTTTTGACTATCCAGCTGTCGCGCTAGGTAGTCTAGCAATTATTGTTTTGGCTATTTGTGTGATTCATTTATTGGCGCAACACTTTCAGGATGTGTTACCGGTCGGTTTCGCAGTTGCTTTGATAACGATTACGTTTATTCTTCTCTTTGAACTCCCAATACTTGCGATCTCACTGATCTTTTCAGGTAGCTTGATTGCTGGCGCATATTGGATCTATGTGCGCCGACTACTTGCTGATCTCCCTTCTATTGATCAACCAATGCGATGGTTATCGCTTCGGTTATGTCGTGATGGAGTCCCATCTGTGAGAGACCGTGTGCTAGAAGTTTGGGATGAGGCACGTCAGTGGGTTGTGGCTCGGATTGAGTTAGTGGCCGAATATAGCCGGTTCAGCCGTGCTGTTATTGCCGCGAGTTTAGTGATTCCTGCGGTCGCTTCTACCGATGATACGCGACCTGTGGTGTTAACGGGTTTGTCCCTTGGAGCGCTGGTCTTGTTAGAGCGATTGCGTGCCGCGATGCCAGTGAGCACAGATTCGCCACCAGAACACTCTGAAAGAAAAGCTATAAGACCTCTGTCGCTCAGTGGCGAAGTTCAATACGACGGAGTCGTATTTAGGCGCCATGCAGGTGAAGCCCCGTTATTTGATCAGTTAAATTTTCATTGTCCCGATGAAAGTTTGGTTCGAATTAGTGCCGCGGAGGGTGCTGGTCTCTCTACCCTGAAATATTTGTTGCTCCACCAAATCTCTCCAGAACGCGGTGTTGTTCGAATCGGTGGAATGGATGTGGCGCGTTTGGATCCCAGGGTATTGGCTTACTCTGTCATAATGCTCGATCATCCGCGGGACTTCGAGGTCTCGACCGTTGGAGAATGGCTATTTATAGAGCCAGGGATCGAGCCCGCTACGCTTGAGATGCATCTGCAGAGACTATCAGCCAGTCATTGGATCGAATTACTGCATGACCGGTTGAGTGCACCACTAGGTGCCCTTCAATCGGTCGCTGGTCCGCATGGTATGAATCGTCTCAAATTGGTTCGGGCTCTTTCACGTAAAGGTCAACTGATGTGGCTTGATAATTGGTTGATGGGTCTTGATGGGTCGTCACGAGCGCATGTTATCAATAGTTTGGTGGAACGGTCGGGTACACGTTTCGTGGTTGATCGAAATGAATTATTAAAAGGTCAGGTTTCAATTCACTGGGAGATTGCGGGTGATTGAGCAGCAACTTTTCCTCGGTGGGCTGACGGAGCAAGAATATCGGTATTGGCTGGATAATGTGGTTGTTAAGAATTTGAGCCCTGGCGAGACACTTATCGCTGAGGATGATTTCCCTGACATTTATATCGTGTTACGCGGTCAATTTGCGATGCGTCGTGGGGAACGTTCGCCAGGAATTGTTGGACTGGATGAGTTTCTCACAGGCTGGATGACGGACCGTGAGTGGCTTGCTGATCGCTCGATGGCCCTCGTTTATCTGGATTCGGGCCGTTTTGGACAAATGTTATCTATTGCGCCCCGTCGGAAGTATGGGTTTTACGAAAGCGTGACGCCGATGTTAGCGGGAAGGCTGTATCGTGATTTGTGTGAAGTACAAGAAGTTCCTGTAGCCTTAACACGCGGGTTCGAGCGTGGAGTAAGGCGTTTTCATGAACTTAGGCAGACCTTTTTGAGGTGAGTACCCGGACCGAGATTCACCGTCAAGGAGAGGTTTTCTTATACCTCTCGATACTGGTTTGTTACTGCGTTCTGTATGCGCCACAACCGATGCTCTCGGAGCTGGCCGAGCGGTTCGTGGTTTCAAAACCTGAGGCTGGTTTGCTAGTGTCAATTGCTTTCATCCCGTTAGCGATCGCGCCACTCAGTTACGGTATTTTCCTTAAACAGATTGATGCGCTTACAATTTTAAAGTGGGCCTTACCTCTGCTGGCGGTCGCTATGGCATGGTCTGGTTTCGTTCGAACGTATGAGGCGATGCTTCTGTTGCGTTTAGTTCAAGGATTCTTGTTGCCGGCGATAATAACAGCGACCATGGCTTACCTCGCCTCCGGCCGTTCTGGGATCGAACTCTCTAGAGTTATGTCTCTTTATGTGGCTTTCACAATATTTGGGGGTATGGCCGGCAGATTTGTTTCCGGATACATAGAGCACTTTGTTCATTGGGAATTGGTGGCACTAACCTGGGCTAGTCTTCTTTTTTCTGTGACTTTTATGCCGTGGCGGAAAGCTGCGCCGAAACCTTTAAACCTGGTTAAGCCGGATAGATCTTTGATTTATGAGGCCTTAACTGGCCGGAAAAATATTCTCATTTTTATTTCTGTTTTTTGCATGTTTTGGACCTTTGCGGGTTATTTGAACTACTTACCTTTTCGAATCAACGAGGTCGAGAGCTCGGCGACGACTGTTTTAGTCGGGCAGAGCTATATTGGTTACAGCGTGGGTATCTTATCTGCGTTATCTGCTGGTTTTTTGGCGAGGCAATTTGGTGGCCCCATTCGCGTCGTACTCTTAGGGTTTGTCGTGATGATTGGATCGTTAGTCCTGGCTCTGGGTCCTATTTGGATGCTGATTGCCCAGGTATTTGTTATGTGTCTAGGAATGTTTTTGGTACACACACTAGCCGCGGGGGAGGTCAATCAGAATGCGGGTTCACTGGGTGGTGTGGTTAACGGCCTGTACGTTTCATGCTACTACGCAGGCGGTGCGCTAGGCGCCTGGCTAATGGGATATATCTATGAGTATTTCGGCTGGCACATATTTTTGGTCGTTCTTGCGGTGGTTGGTGGAGTTGGGGCTCTTTGTATGTGGCTCTATGGCCGTATTAATTATGAGGGTCGATAAGTGGCTGCGTTTTTGTCATTTTCTCTACATTCAACTTCGATTAAGAATGATCGATTGTTGGTTTGTTTGCGTATCCAGGTATCAACGTAATCGAAAACGAACTCGGCGGTTCGCTCCATACTGACGTTTGGTAATACACGTAAATCTAAGATTTGTTTGTCATGTAGCTCCCTAAATAAAGGTAGCTCAGGGTCGTCCTCATTGATGAGTGTAGTGTGATCAAACCAATGTGATAGCCAGGCTTTTATATCGGAGAATTGCCCGAAATCGACACCAAATCCGGATTTATCTAAATCCGTACAACCAAAGGTCATTTTAAAGCTACGTGAGTAGCCATGAATGAATTTACAATGACCATCATGCCGCCACTGTCGATGACTGCATGGAAAGTTATCGAAGGTTTTGATGGTTTGGTAAACATTCATGACAAAATTATACGAGGTTTCGTGATCCCTATGAATTGGAATTCCCCTGTGCATCCAGCATTTTTGACAACAGATGGCCGTCGTCGCTCCGTTAATCGTATTTTTTGTATCGCCAAAAACTATGAGGACCACGCAAAAGAGATGGGAGGGGAAGTTGATCGAAAAGCGCCTTTCCATTTTCAGAAGAGCTTTGATGCGCTGACGTTGGGGCCGGATGTTCGCTACCCTAGCCATACAGAGGACTTACATCACGAAGTGGAGTTAGTCGCAGTCTTAGGTGAAGGCGGCCGTAATCTGAGCCTGAGAGAGGCCGAGACAATTATCTTTGGGTATGCGGTTGGGCTTGATTTTACTCGCCGTGATCGGCAGGCTGAAGCGAAAGATAAGGGCCGTCCTTGGGAAATAGCAAAAAATTTCGATGACGCTGCAGTTATGGGTATCGTGACGCCAAAGTCAGAGAGTGGTTTGATGGACAAAGCCTCAATTACCCTCGATGTGAACGGCGAGGGGCGCCAGGCAGGCAATATTAACCAAATGGCCTTTAACACGGCCGAGTTAATCGCTTTCCTATCGACAATTCAAGAGTTAAAGGCAGGCGACTTAGTATTTACAGGAACCCCGTCAGGGGTTGGTGCTGTGGTTCGTGGAGACCATCTTTACGGCAAGATTGATGGGTTGAAAGGCTTAGAGATTCGCCTCGTTTAGGGGAGGCGAATTCCTATCCTACGCAGGAACTTTTTTTCAAATTCCCAAAAGTAACTAAATTGTCCAGCTAATGTACCTACAATGATCAGTAGAAACTGATAGACAGGGAATATGACTAGGACTCGGAGCGGCCAAAAAGCCCAACCAGGAAGGGTGGTTGAATTAATGCCAAATAAATCAAGAATTGGCCCAGCCACATACACAGCCATTGAGCCCGTGATAGCAAAAACAGCAAATATGACTATCAACTGCCCATGTGACTCGGCTTTAAATACGGATATCAGTCTTTGCATTTTGGTCTCGGGAGAATGCTGCGTCAGCGGATTAAAGTCTACGAATCAACGATTGGGCGCGTTGTTTTGCTCTGCTTGAATTTATAATATCACCGGCAGCCGAATAGCAATAGCTTAGCAGTAATTCGCTGATTGGATCTTTAGGATTGAGCTCCCGAACTTTAAGAGCTGATTGTATGGCTTTCCTTGGCTTTTTGTTGGTTACTAGCAACTCGGCCTGAAGACGCCACACGCTGTGTTCGTTTGGTAGGGACTTGAGAGCGCGTTCGGTGAGCCGCAGAGCAATTGAAAACTGTCCATCTGTAATTGCCCTGCGCGCCTCGGCCACAAGTTTTAACCCGGATCCCCGGTCCTTGATTTCGGATTGTGCTGTGAAAAAGTCGCCGCTCGCCGACTGGCCAGTCGCTGGATACTTACTAACCTCGGCCCTAATCGCGGCCAAGCGTTCGCGACTGATCGGGTGTGTTCCGAGTAATTTTTGTGCAATAGAATTTCCGCCTGAGCCAAGCTTGGCAAGCTTTTCTTGCATACCAACTGCCCCGCGGGGATCAAACCCTGCGCGTGCCATCAGGTCGACACCAACCCTGTCTGCTTCGAGCTCATTGGATTGGCTGTACTGACCCATCAAGATATTTTGACCAAGACCAATCAGTTTATTTGATCCAGGCTTCGTTCCCGGCTCGGAAATACCAATCTCAATGACTTGCGCGGCTAACCCGACCAGGGTACCAAAGGTCTCTCGACCGGTGCCATGAAGTTCAATACTGTGTGCCATCTCATGGCCCAACACAGAGACCAGTTCGGCTTCTGTATCCACTTCTGTGAGTAGACCGTAATTCACCCCCATTTTCCCGCCAGGTAATGCCCATGCATTGATAGATCCATCATTAACCAGCCGAATTTCCCACGGAAACGGGGAATTAGCAGTTTTTGCTAAGCGTTGGATCAGACCGTTGAGATATGCAGTGGTCAGAGGTAATTGGGTCAAATCACCGCCGGATTGTGCTAGAGCGAAAGGATACTGGCGTGTCCCTTTCTTAATTTCTTTTTTGGGATCTGTGACAATTTGAACGACCGAGTCGATTGGGTCTCTCACGGGGTTTTGACATCCGGTTAGCCCGAGGCTCGCAATCAAGACTGCCAGTGCTAAAAGCTTCATAGCTGTTTGATGGGGATTGCGAACTGTTCGAGCGCTGAGTTGGAGATTCCCACATTGTTTTTTAATAAAGCTTGCTCTGCCCGATAGCTCGAACGAACCATTGGACCAGAGACTACCTCGAGGAAACCGCGCTCTAAACCCCATTCTCGATAGAGATCAAATTCCTCTGGTGTCACGTAACGATTGATCGGCAAGTGATTCGCAGTCGGTCTCAAGTATTGTCCAAAGGTCACGATATCAACCTGATGCTCACGCATGTCATCCATCGCTTGCTTGATTTCGTCTTCGGTCTCTCCGAGGCCCAGCATAAGGCTGGTTTTTGTTAAGACTTCAGGCCGATATTTCTTTCCGTGTTCAAGGACGGCGAGTGTCTGTCCGTAGCCTGCGCGTGGATCACGCACCGGATAGGTAAGCCGTCTCACCGTCTCGACATTTTGTGCGAAGACTTCGAGCCCTGAATCGATAACAGTTTCCACGTCGGGCATCGAGCCCTGGAAGTCAGGTGTCAACGCCTCAACAGCTGTTTCTGGACTTTTTTGTTTAATCGCTCGAACGGTCGCGGCGAAATGAGTTGCCCCTCCATCATCGAGGTCATCTCGGTTGACGCTTGTCAGGACAACATACTTCAGTCCCATCAGGGCGACAGACTCTGCCGTATTTGCTGGCTCTTCCAGATCGAGCCATCCCTTTGGATTTCCGGTATCAACCGCACAGAATTTACAAGCGCGTGTGCACACCGAACCCATCAACATGATTGTGGCTGTCCCTGCAGTCCAGCATTCGCCGATGTTGGGACACATCGCTTCCTCGCAAACCGTTGATAAACGATGGGTGCGAACGATCTTCTTCACATCCTGGTAGCCTTGACCACCGGGGCTGGCAAAGCGCAGCCACTTTGGCTTGTCACCGCGTGGAGCTGGCCCATCCGTCTGGCGTTTTTGGCCGTTTTTTATTGCCTTAACGCCGGCTTCATTGACGATCTTGTCGCCACTTTTTGGGCGCGCTTTGTGCTCTGTCATGCAGCTTCCGTTGGTGCGTCCGTGTATTCAGAGATTGGCGGACAACTGCATACAAGATTACGGTCCCCGTACACGTTGTCAATCCGACCAACAGGCGGCCAGTACCGATCCTTCTTCAGCGAGTCGGTGGGGAAGGCTGCTTGTTGGCGCGAGAACGCATGCGTCCAGTGATCGGTTGTTAATGCCTCGATCGTGTACGGAGCAAAGCGAAGAATAGACTCGTCTGCCGCTCCCTCTCCGGACCCAATCGCAGTAATCTCTCGGCGGATAGAGATCATGGCATCACAGAAGCGATCGAGCTCGCAGAGTGATTCACTCTCGGTCGGCTCAATCATCAATGTTCCAGCTACGGGCCAGCTCATTGTAGGTGCATGGAACCCATAATCGATCAGGCGTTTAGCGATGTCATCAACAGTGACCCCGGCACTCTCTTTGACAGCTCGCGTGTCAAGTATGCACTCGTGAGCAACAAAGCCGTCAGAGTCTGTATATAGGATTGGGTAGTACGACGCCAAACGCTTAGCAATATAGTTCGCTGATAAAATTGCGTTCTCGGTCGCATCCTTCAGTCCATCAGGCCCCATCATGCGGATATACATCCACGAGATTGGCAGAATCATTGCCGAGCCAGATGGTGCCGCAGAAACAGGACCGACGGGGGAATGTATTGAGAACTCAGGATGCCCCGGCATGAAGGGCTTCAGGTGCTCGGCGACGCCGATTGGTCCGACACCTGGCCCGCCACCCCCATGTGGAATACAAAATGTTTTATGCAAATTCAGGTGCGATACATCAGAGCCGATAATGCCAGGGCTTGTTAGCCCAACCTGTGCATTGAGGTTTGCGCCGTCAAGATAAATTTGTCCACCAACAGCATGAACGACGTCGCAGACTTCTTGGACATGGGCCTCAAACACACCATGTGTCGACGGGTAGGTGATCATGAGACATGACACACTAGAGCCATGCTGCGCGATCTTGGCCTTGAGGTCATCGAGGTCGATGTTTCCGTCCTCGTCACAGCCAATCACAACGACATCGAGTCCGACCATCTGTGCGGACGCTGGATTTGTTCCGTGTGCTGATGAGGGTACGAGACAAATTGTTCGATGCGCTTCACCTCGTGACTCGTGGTATCCCTGGATCGCGAGAAGACCAGAGTATTCGCCCTGCGCCCCAGAGTTCGGTTGCAGTGAAATGCCCTCATAGTCGGTGATTTCAGCGAGCCATTCGTTCAGATTCTGGATCATTTCCTCATAGCCACGGCGCTGACTTTCCGGTGCAAATGGATGAATATTTGCAAATTCTGGCCAGGTTATGGGGGCCATCTCGGACGCAGCGTTCAGTTTCATTGTGCAAGATCCTAGCGGGATCATCGCTCGATCAAGAGCGAGGTCCCGATCAGAAAGTTTTCTCAGGTAACGCATCATCTCGGTTTCCGAATGATAAGCGTTAAACGCATCCTGGGTCATAAAATCAGTCTGTCGGAGCAACTGATCCGGGAGTGAAAGACCGCCCTCGCCGGGCTTGATTCCGAAAACTTGAGAAAGTATCTCGAGCTCGTCTTCATTGGATGCCTCGTCAAACGAGACTGATACGGTGGTCGCGTCTATTTTGTGAATATTAAAACCGCTGTCTAATGCTTTGGTGACCAGCGCGTCGGCGTCGGGTACGCGCACAGACACCGTATCGAAGAACGTATCGTTGACCACCTGGCCTTGGTCTTTGACTCCGTGGTAGAAACAAGACGCTAGCTGGTGAATACGCTGTGCCTGCGCGGTCAGACCCGATGGCCCGTGATAGCACGCGTAGAAGCCTGCGATATTTGCAAGAAGTACCTGCGCAGTACAGATATTGCTCGTCGCCTTCTCACGACGAATATGTTGCTCGCGGGTTTGTAAAGTCAAGCGGTACGCGTCACGGCCCTCCGAGTCGATTGACTGACCAACCAGACGGCCCGGGATGTTGCGTTTCAGTTTGTCTGTTACTGCAAAAAATGCTGCATGGGGACCGCCGTTACCCATGGGAACACCAAAGCGCTGTGTCGAACCCAAACAGATATCAGCACCTAAATGCCCCGGACCCTCTAGCATAGTGAGGCTCAGGATGTCGGCGGCGATGATTGTTAGGACCCCAGTTTCTTTTGCGTTCTGGATTAGTGGACGAATATCGACCGCTGACCCATCGTTCCCGGTGTATTGCACTATCAACCCAAATGCATCTTCAAAAGCAGGTGGGTTGTGAGCGTCGAACTCGACAAGCTCAAATCCTAGTGGCTTGGCGCGGGTTTCGATTACAGCGCGCGTTTGTCTGAATAGGTTCGAGGCCACATAGAAACGGTTTGATTTTGACTTAGAGCTGCGCTCGCAGAGGGTCATCGCTTCCGCGGCGGCGGTTGCCTCGTCGAGGAGTGATGCATTGGCAACGGCCATCCCTGTCAATTCAACCACCATCGTTTGGTAGTTGAAGAGGGCCTCGAGACGACCCTGAGAGATTTCTGGCTGATAAGGTGTATAAGCCGTATACCAGGCTGGGTTTTCCAGTACGTTTCGCTGGATGACCGCTGGCGTTAGGGTATGGTGGTAGCCTTGTCCGATCAGTGTCCTCACCAACTGATTTTTAGAAGCAATGGTCTTGAGTTCAGCGAGGGCGTCGACTTCTGACAAGGCATCAGGAAGTGACATCGGTTTCTGTTTACGAATATTGTCTGGTACGACTCTCGTGGTTAGCTCATCCATCGAGTTGAGCCCAAGAGTTTCGAGCATCAGTGCCCGTTCGTCGTCAGATAACCCAATATGGCGATCACGAAATGTCATTTCCTGCTTCACTCACACTACCTCTTACAATTCTTCTTGTATGAACGCCTGGTACGCGGCTTCGTCTAGCAAATCATCGAGTTCAGCTGGATCAGCTAATCTCATCTTGAAGAACCAGCCATCGTTCTCTGGATCCTCATTCACTAACTCTGGTCGCTCTGAAAGTTCTTCATTGGATTCGGTGATAGTCCCGGTGACGGGAGCATAAATGTCACTGGCTGCCTTGACGGATTCTACGACAGCGACTTCCGCGCCCAGGTCAGCAGATGTATCAGATTCTGGAAGTTCCACAAACACAACGTCACCGAGCTGTTCTTGTGCATAAAAAGTAATACCGACAGTGGCCGTGTCGCCTTCGATACGGATCCACTCGTGCTCGCGTGTATATTTAACAGTCATAACAGGGTCCTTTATTTGGCTTAAAGTGAGCGTACGTAGCGCTGTTGAACGAAGATTGGATCACAGACGCTGCAGGGGAGAGCTTTACCTCTCACCTCCGCGATTAATTCTGTACCTAGCATGCTCATGTTTTGTGGCACATAGCCCATGGCAACGGGCCCATTGTGGGTTGGTCCGAATCCACCGGAGGTGATCTCTCCGATAAGATCTCCCGCACTATTTTTGAGGATTGTATGGTCTCGAAGCGGAGTGCGACCATCAAAGGGTGCAACACCAACACGCTTACGAGGTGCTCCCTCATTAATCTGCTTGAGAATTATGTCTGCGCCTAGAAAGTCCCCATCTGCGCGACGTCGTTTTTGGATTGACCATAGAAGATCGGCCTCGATTGGGCTAGTTTCCTTCGTTAGGTCATTGCCGTAGAGGCAGAGTCCGGTTTCTAGACGTAACGAGTTTCTTGCTCCCAGACCGACCCAGGTCGACTCCCCGAGCTCAGTAAGTGCCTCGGCGAGGTCCCGAGCGCAGTCGTTTGCGATAGAGATTTCGTATCCGTCTTCACCGGTGTAGCCGCAGCATGCGAGCGTGACAGGATGGCTGTTCCAGTTGGTTTGCACGGCACGCATGAAAGTGAGTTCCGCTGCCTCTGGCATCAGTCGAGCCAGCGCCGCGCGTGCTTCGGGCCCTTGGACTGCAACCAATGCATGTGCCGAAAAGTAGGTTAGTTGTATTGAGTCGGGCAGATTTCCCTTGAGGTGCGCCATATCAGCATGCTTGCAGGCACCATTGACGACAAGGCCCCATGAGTCATTATCCCAACGCGTCACCATCAGATCGTCTAAGATCCCGCCATTTTCGAGAGTAAGCTGCGAGTAACGGATTTGCCCGGGAACCATTTCTTGGAGCGCGGCGGGAACAAGTTTTTCGAGTGCTTCAGTACTACCGGGGCCCTCGATTGATATCTGGCCCATGTGTGATACATCGAAGAGTCCGACGGCTTCACGCGTATGGGCGTGCTCGCCTTTGACACCCAGTGGATACTGGATTGGCATTTTGTAGCCAGCAAAGGGTGCAAACTTAGCGCCTTGTTCGGCATGGAAGGGTTCAAGTGCTAGGGCGTGTAGACCTGTCATGCATACTCCTATCGGGCTGTTTCGCATGACCCATCTGTCATTGACCTGAGAGATTCGGGTTTAACCCCTTTCTCCTTCGGTGAGCGGTTGCTTCTTTCCAGATTCCTCATTCATCAAAGCGGTCCTTTTGCCTGAGAGTTTCCGAGTCGGTTGCTCCTTCGGCGGCATTTGAGTGCTCTCTCCCGCTGGGATGGTCGCAAAGCAATTTGCGAGGAATCGATATTATCGCCTTTAAACCCGCTTCAGGCAAGCCGCAATCTGCACGCAAGCGGTCAAAAGAGATTCTCTACGCTGAGAAGCGGTTTTAGGGGCCATTCCAGTTGATCTGACATATTTCTGCGCTCCGATCCTCGAAGTCCCAGACACGGCCAAACGCTCTAACCCTGCCTTTCAGAGCCTTTGATATTGTTATATCCGGGCCCATCCAATAGTTTGTGTTTGTGACGGTAACCTCTTTGCTTTCATTGGCTCCAGTTATTGGCTCAATGTTTCCGATAATTTTTTTCCCCACCGTAAGACTTCGAACTTGCTCTTCCCTTTTGAACTCAATCGGCTCCCTAGAGGTGCCGAGATGCTCACTGATAAGCAGAGAGAAAAGGTGAGTAGTCCCTTTCGCTTTACCACTGAAGATCTGACTGAGGCCTTCGTAAGCCGGGTCGGACGCTGTTTGGTCAATAAATATTCCAGCTTTCCAATCCCCTCTGGACATCCGACCTGGAATATCAAGAAGCATCGCTACTTTTAGGCCTTTGAGATCCTCGTTATCGAAGTATCCCTCATAGATATTGACACCCAGCCATGCCTGACAGTGACCTTCTGTGGGGTAGTGCGCTCCCAAGCTAATCACACATGGACAGAAGACGGTACAGTTACAGTTGAGAATCAATTCTCCTTTTATGCGCCAAGACGGGTTTTCCGGGCTCATGCTAATACCTCCAAAAAGAATGATAGAACGAGAGTGATCACAGCGGCACCTATAAGAGTGATCCCAATCGGGCCGGAGAATTTTTTGCTCAGATGGTCTTGTTTCTCGATAACCATGATCGATGTTAAACCAACCATCCAGAGCATATTCATCGCGCCACCAACGAATGCGAGAAGCATCAGAGCCCAGCAACAAGCAACACATACTATTCCTAGATGTACGCCCATCCGGACGGAGCCTATGTAGCCTTCTTGCCAATGACTTAAAAAGAAATGCATTGGGGATGAGCAAACAGAAAGACAAGCGTTCTTGATTTTCGTGAACTGGTATGCGCCAGCCGTGAATAAAAGAAGACTATTTAAAAACATTGACTGACTTCTGCCATCTAGATCCACCAGACCTTGCTCGAGGAAGTACTTCTGACCGAAGCTTGCTAATGGGACCACAGACAGCCAGATAGTAATGTACCCGAATGTAAGGAGGGCCGTATGCGTGAAACTACCGCGTCTTATATCTTGGTGGACGACAGTAAAGTTGTAGAACGAGGGAAGCATCATTGCTCCGATCATCAGCCCCCACATGCCAGCGAGCTGTGAGATAGATGACTCGGACGCCGATAGGCAGAGTTCTTTAATGAAAGTGAAGTTCGATACT
Source organism: Gammaproteobacteria bacterium (assembly GCA_002705795.1). GTDB lineage: Bacteria > Pseudomonadota > Gammaproteobacteria > Pseudomonadales > Litorivicinaceae > HIMB30. The sequence goes on along the minus strand of PAHG01000014.1, from coordinate 68,416 downwards.
TCGCCCGTGGCTGACATGACGAAAAGCACTAACCAACTTGAAAAAATACTTCCGTAAAAAAATACCCAGAAAGAATAGGACGGTTTGGTTATCGCTCGCGTTGCGTCNAGACCCATCATTTTTTGAATTCTTGACGCAATAAAAATTTTTGCACTTTACCCGTGGCAGTCTTCGGGATCTCTCTGAATATCACTTCCTTGGGGGTCTTAAATCCGGCAAGGTGCCGACGACAGTGGTCTATTATTTCAGGCTCTGTGCACTCTGCACCTTCCTTGAGTTCAATCACAGCAACAGGCACCTCCCCCCATTTTTCATCTGATTTGGCCACGACCGCTGCGCATGCAACACCTGGTAATCGATACAAGACATTTTCCACTTCGACAGAAGAAACATTTTCTCCGCCCGAAATAATCACGTCTTTAAGGCGGTCCTTGATTTCAATATATCCGCCAGGATGTCGGACCGCGATGTCTCCGGTTCGGAAATAATTGCCGTCCCCGAACACGGCCTCTGTCGCCGACTCGTCTTTGTGGTAACCCTTCATCAACGTGTTAGATCGAATTACGATTTCACCCTGAGTTTCCCCATCATGTGGGACTGGTAGATTGTCCGTTAGCCCAAGTACTTCTGTTTCTTCGGTGTGGGTGAATTGGACACCTTGGCGAGCTTTTATGGTTGCCCGTTCGCCGAAATCTAAATTATCCCAGTCTGTATCCCATGCACAGTGCATTATGTGGCCAAACGTTTCAGTCAAGCCATATACCTGCATCACCTCCATTCCCAACCGTTCAACCTTTTCAAGGACCGCGGGTGGTGGAGGTGCCCCTGCTGTCATAACGTTTACCGTATGCTTAATTGTCTTCTGGTCATTTTCTGGGGCATTGATCAAGAGACCCAGCACGACCGGAGCGCCACCGAAGTGTGTGACTTTATGTTCACTGATCGCATCGAAAATTGCGCTGGCATTGATCTTTTTTAAGCAAATGATTGAGCCCGCCACCAGTGCATTCAGCCAGGCGTGGCCCCAGCCGTTGCAATGAAACATTGGGACGGTGTAGAGATACACGGGATGCTGCGGTACATTCCAAGCAGGCACTGTCCCCATAGCCATCAGATACGCGCCGCGGTGATGAATCACCACACCTTTTGGTGTTCCTCCCGTACCTGATGTGTAGTTCAGGCCGTAAGCTTCCCATTCACTCTCCGGTAGTACCCAGGAATCATGAAGGTCTCCTCGGCCAAGAAAATCATCGTAGAGAACTTCTTCCGAGAAGTGACATCGAGGGACTTCATGCTCGTGGCATGGGATAACGATTATTTGTTTTTCGCGACCATTGATCTGAGTAAGAGCTAGCTCAAGTTGTGCTGTGAGTTCGATGTCTACGACGATAGCCGCAGGATCTGCGTGCGCTATGATCCGAGCGATCGTATCAGCATCTAGTCTGGTATTTATTGTATTTAATACACCCCCTGCCATAGCGACGGCGAACTGTAATTCAACCATTTCTGGTGTATTGAATGCGAGAACGCTCACAACCTCGCCGCGCTTGATACCAGACTTTTTTGCCGCGGAGGCAAAAAGACAGCAACGCGTGTAGACCTCGGACCAAGTTCTTGTTTTTCCGTTATAGGTCGTGGCTGCTTTATTTCCATAGACCGCGGCAGTTCTCTTGATAAAAGACAGCGGGCTCAGGGGGACATGATTCGCGGCCCTGGGGCCCATGAATTTACTGTTAATCGAATCTACTGTGGTCATCATATGCCCTCACCTGGATATCGGCAGTGGAGTCACTCGCGCCGTTCTTTTAAGGTCGGAGAACTCGATTAGGACCGCCTCTCCATCAATCGCGTGCCTGATATCGATTACACCGACCGCGATGTTTGATTTCAATCTTGGGCTGTATGCGGCCGCGGACGCGTAACCGACATAGACATCGTTAACATAGATTGAAGACCTGTCCTCGGGAGGTGAATCAAACCGTGGCCCGTCGATTCGTAGTCCTATGAATTTCCGCTTTACACCAGCCTCCCCGATCTTTCGGAGAGCCGCCTTGCCAATAAATTCTTGATCTTGATCGAGGTCAATAAAACGACCAAGCCCAAACTCAAATGGGTTGCTGGTTTCGTCACAGTCGGTTCGGAAGGATAGCAGTCCACTCTCCAGTCGTTCGATGTAGTTTGGGGCGCCCGGACCGATGTTGTATTTGGCTCCCGCGCCCTTGACCTCCGACCACAAGTTTTCTCCTAAGTTTTCATCGAGGAGATAGATTTCATAGCCTCCCTGTTTGGACCAACCAGATTTCGCCAAAATTACCGGGATATCTCTTAGCTTCGTCTCTCGGAAACCAAAGAATTTGAGGTCGTGGATCCACTGCCCGAATAAGTCGGCTACCAGGGGTGTCGCAAGCGGTCCTTGGACTGCGAGTGGAGAGGCGTCGGGTTCGAAAACAACGACCTGATATTTAAGGGAGTCAGCTACCGCCGATACCCATAATTTGATATCACTATCTGCTATCGATAACCAAATCTCGTCTTTTGCGATTGGGAGGAGGATGGGGTCGTTTATGAGTCGCCCATGATAATCGCAAAGTGGAACATATTTACCTTGACCGGTCTGTAAGTCGTCCAGATTCCTGCCTGTGAGATACCGCGCAAGCTTTACGGCGTCCGTGCCCCTGAAGGCGACTTGTCGTTCTATGCTGACATCCCACATTACCACCCCGTTTAATAGACGATCATATTCCGCGGGTCTATCACCGAAGGTGGTTGGAAAATACATATGGTTGTAGATGCTGGCCGACTTAAGGCCATCTCGTAACGTCGAGTTGAAAAACGGGCTTTTTCGGTTCTGTGGGCCGATTGAAAGGGAGATCGTCATGGTTCCTCCTCTTTTTTTCTGACTTTGCAGGAAAACTTTTTGTCGAGTCAATTAATTTCGTGCCGAGTGCTAATAATGGCCGAGTATTTAGAGCTCAGGCTAACCGCTTAAACCTTATTTAAATAATTCTTGAGCGTATTCGGCGGTCTTTCGAAATCCACCGAAAGCATAGAAATGAATCGATTCAAGGCAAGTATTAGCCTCTGGGGAGAATTGCGGGGCAAGAGACAAAATTAGATCGGTGGGATCGTATGAATGCACCAGTTTGGTCAGCTTGTCCCGCTCTTTTATGAGAAATTTTAGTGAGGGGCCGACCCCAGCCTTGATCGCAAAATTGATTAATGAAAGTAGTTTCGTGGGTCCGGCAACACCGACCCGGATCGGCAGCGAGTTACCTCGGTCGCGAATCGCCTTCTCCCAATCGATTATCCTCTGTGCATCAAAACAGAACTGGGTCTCGAGAAAAATATTAAGACCTCGAGACGCGGCGAGGTGATTTTTTTGATCGATAGCATCCTCCAGTTGTTGTTGTGTGATGTCAGGAGAACCCTCGGGGTGCCCTGCTACCCCAAGATTGATGATTCCAAAGTGTTCAAATACACCAGAACTAATTAGGTCTGAGGAGCTTGAGAAGCTGCCAGCCGGCTGGAATTTATTGCCGGCGATGATTAGAACCTCAGAGACCTCAAGAGTTGCATATTTCTCTACTATCCTCGCGAGGTCATCCTCATCGATCACGGTGCGGGCCGTAATGTGTGGCACCGGATTCATGCCATCGTGCTTCAATTTCTCCACCGTCGCGAAAATGTCCGTGACGGATGTTTTAGGTAGGTTGGTGACATTAACTTTGGTATCGCAGTCTAGAAACGTGGAGAAACAGCTAATCGTTTTACTTTCCTTCGGTGTAATTTCGATTGACCAGCTCTTTGGCTTACCCTTGGGATCAAACGTTTTCATTTTATGTCCACTTTTTGTTACTGTGTTAGGGTCCTAATAGCCCAACTTCAGCGAATCGTAACTAAAATGCAGGTCGCTTCAAAGCGCCCGATCATATTGCGGACGAGCGGATACCGTAGCCGATAGTAGTGGTGAAATGAAAGATCTTTCAAAATGATGAAGCGACAGGAGTGCACGTAGATGTTCGACATGAACTCATCAATATCAATATACGATGAAGCATTGTGTGAGGCGTTGAAGTATGAATCTACCAGGCAAGAGGACCACGTTGAGCTGATTGCCTCAGAGAACTACGCGAGTCCGAGGGTACTGGAGGCGCAAGGATCAGTTCTTACCAATAAATATGCCGAGGGTTATCCCGGTAAACGTTACTACGGTGGCTGTGAACATGTAGATGTTGTTGAGCAACTAGCCATTGACCGGGCGAAGGCCCTATTTGGTGTGGCATACGCAAACGTTCAGCCGCATGCGGGTTCTCAAGCAAACGCCGCTGCGTACCTAGCATTGATGGCGGCGGGTGATACGGTGCTTGGTATGTCTCTGGCCGATGGCGGTCACCTCACACACGGCGCGTCTGTCAACTTTTCGGGCAAGGTCTACAACGCGGTTCAGTACGGGATCGACGCCGATGGCTATCTGGATTATAACCAAATGTCAGACCTGGCTGATGAGCACAAACCCAAGCTAATTCTTGGCGGTTTTTCGGCGTATTCTCGGGTGGTTGATTGGGCTAAGATGCGTGAGATCGCAGATAATGTCGGCGCTTATTTTTTAGTTGACATGGCTCATATCGCTGGCCTGGTGGCTGCAGGAGTATACCCATCGCCGATCCGACACGCGCATGTGGTTACCACAACGACACACAAGACACTACGTGGCCCTCGCTCGGGGTTGATCCTATCGGGCCAAGATGACGAGACGCTTCACAAGAAATTGAACTCGGCGGTCTTCCCGGGAATGCAGGGCGGGCCACTGATGCATGCGATTGCCGCCAAAGCAGTCGCCTTTAAAGAAGCGATGGAGCCCGGGTTTAGGACCTACCAAGAGCTGGTTGTGAAAAATGCTCAGGTGATGGCTTCGGTCTTCATCGAGCGTGGATTTAAAATCGTCTCGGGAGGAACTGATAATCACTTGATGCTGGTGGATCTAGTTGCTCAGGGAATTACAGGAAAAGCGGCTGACGCTGCACTTGGTGAGTCACACATCACGGTGAATAAAAATGCGGTGCCGAACGATCCGCAGTCGCCATTCGTTACTTCAGGGATAAGGATTGGTACACCCGCCGTCACGACTCGTGGCTTCGTTGAGAGCGATTGCCGGGAATTGGCTGGATTGATTTGTGATGTCCTCGACAACCTCGACGACGAAGCGGTTAAGGGACGTGTTCGCGATCGTGTCAAGGCGATGTGCGGTCGTTTACCTGTGTATCGTTAATCATCTGGTCGATACGGGCATCTTTTTTCGCCCAGATTGAATTTATCCAACCCCGGAACGCCTTGAGCTCAGTCAAGGTCTCCGGGGTTTTCTCCAGCCCGTCAGGTAGCCTGATCCTCTCTACGTGAATCATAACTTTCGGCACACGGCCAGCCATTAGGCGCCACACACTGACCTTCGCGCCTGGATACGCGAGCGTAATATCGACAATACCATCGAGTCGACCTCTCAAGCAGTCAAGCGCGAGCTGTGGGCCGCCCACTTTTGGTTTGAGGAGATGCTTGTACGGAGACCGATTCTTTCTGTGCTTTTCTGGAGTGAATCGGGTTCCTTCAGCGTAGTTCACAACAACACACTGTCTTTCAGGGTTTCTGGAGAGAACCTCGTGAGCGTAATCGAAATCCCGATTCTTGAGCTCCGGCCGATCTTTTATATCCTCTTGGGTATAGCGGCGCATTATCGGGAAATCGAGTACCCACGCACAAATATTGATGACTGGCATGTAAACCAATTCCCACTTCATAAAAAAACGAGGTAGCGTCGTCCCTTTTCCCAGGACAACCATCACCATCATGATATCGATCCAACTCTGGTGGTTAGCCAAAATGAGATAAGTTCCCCTGGGATCAAGCCTGTCGCCCGTGATGACGTAGTCGGTCCGTATGGTAGTCAGAAGCCAGCGCATGAAGTCAGCCCAGAATCCAGCGATACCTGCTGCGAGTTGGTAGCTCAGCTTCTGTGTTGGTGAGAACAGTTTCAGAGGCGACACGAAGCTTATAAGTAATCCACCTAAAAATGTTGCGACTGCGAGAAAAAAAAGACGTAAAATTGCTAGCATGTATTTAGCCAAAGTGTCATTGCGTGCATAGATTAGCGCGATTACGCTTCGCGTTCCTTAATACCTTGGATGTTTCATGTTTGACGCAGTCGTCGTAGAACCAACAAAACCCGCTGACAGTGCCGTCATATGGCTCCATGGGCTCGGTGCAAGCGGTCATGATTTTGAGCCCGCGTTACCGCTCTTGGGTCTAGAGAACCAGGCAACGCGATTTATTTTTCCGCACGCGCAAGCGATCCCGGTGACAGTGAACGGTGGCATGGTGATGCCTGCGTGGTACGACATCGAACATATGGATATTGATCGAACCATTGATGTGCGAGGTATTTCAGAATCCGCGGACCGCATCGATACAATCATTCAGGTGCAAATTGAGGCCGGGATTGAGCCGGCTCAAATTCTCTTGGTTGGATTTAGCCAGGGCGGAGCTGTTGCGCTTTATGCTGGGGTTCGCTCTAAGAAGCCGCTTGCTGGAATTTTAGCGCTATCGACGTACTGGGTTGGTGGTCAAGATCCAACATTGTCTCCGGGTCGTGATCCAGAGACATTGCCTATCGAGATTCACCACGGGACATTGGATCCCGTGGTCCCCTATGTACTTGGAGAGCAAGCACGCGACTCGTTACTTGCGCTTGGTTATCCGGTTACATTTCAGGCGTTCGCTATGCCACATAGCGTGGTGCCTGAACAACTTATGGCCATCGGACAATGGATGGCATTACGTTTGAATTCCGATTCCCCGACAAGGAGCAATGAATGAAACAAAATGTGCGCGTTGCGGTCACTGGTGCCGCCGGTGCGATTAGCTACACAATTCTCTTTAAAATTGCAGCAGGAGAGTTGCTAGGTAAAGATCAGTCAGTGATTCTCCAGTTGGTGGAAATTCCGCCGGCAATGAACGCATTGAATGGCGTCGTCATGGAACTGATTGACTGCGCATTCCCGTTGGTGGCCCACATTACTACGCATGATAATCCAGAAGACGGTTTCAAGGACGCCGACGTTGCATTCTTGATCGGCGCTCGCCCACGTGGTCCTGGCATGGAACGTGCCGATCTCTTGAAAGAGAACGCAAAAATCTTCTCTGTCCAGGGTAGGGCACTGAATGATCACGCGTCGAAGGGTGTACGCGTACTTGTCGTCGGCAACCCAGCGAACACCAACGCATTGATCGCCAGTCGCAACGCACCAAGTCTCGATCCGCGTCAGTTCACGGCAATGACCCGCCTTGATCACAACCGAGCGATTGGTATTCTGGCGAACCGCCTAGGTGTTCAGCCAACCGATATTGGTGATGTGTGTATCTGGGGTAATCATTCTCCAACGCAGTACCCAGACCTGCATCGTGCGACTGTTAAAGGACAGCCTGCGTTGGATCAAATTGATCGTAACTGGTACGAAAACGACTATATTCCGACGGTAGCCAAGCGCGGAGCGGCGGTTATTGACGCTCGTGGCGCCTCATCGGCCGCGTCTGCTGCTCAGGCTGCGATTGACCACATGCGCGATTGGATTATTGGAAGCAAAGGGAAAGTCGTCTCAATGGCGGTTCCTGCCGATGGCTCTTATGGGATCCCCCCTGGTGTGATTTATTCATACCCGGTGGTTTGCGAAGACGGCGATTACAAGGTGGTTCAGGGTATCGATCTGAGCGATTTCTCGCGAGGCAAAATGGATGCGACCAATAATGAATTGGTCGGTGAACGTGACGCAATAGCAGATTTACTGCCCACGGAAACTGAAGCGAAGCTCAACTCAGTCTCGCATCCTGTTGCATAATCGGTGACTATTAACGAGAGGGGGGCATCGCCCCCGATCGTTTGGAGTTGGCTATGAATACCCAGCGTGTCTGGTTCGCTTTTTTTATTGTCCTCGCCCTGACCTTGAACTTCGGCTTCTTCGTTGGTGAAATCGATAACCCGCATCATCATAATCCCTACGAATTTTTCTTTGCCTTGGTGGTGTCTTTGATCGCAACGATACTGAAGATCGGCGACCGCTCGCACTTGGGCGCGGTTTTGTTGGCGACCAGTTTAGTTGCTGATCTCCAGCTGATTACGGCCGCTGTGATGTGGGGTTACGCGGCTCAGGTGGCCGGTGAAGTATCTGTCGGGGTCATGGCCAGCGTTGTGTCTCTAGCAGGTGGTGCGATGCTCGCCAACGTCACAAGCGTGGTCTTATTAATCGCTGAGACAGTCCAATTAAAACGCTAATGAACCTCAGCGCGCGAGGTCGGTCGCGGATCCGTGGTGCTGCGATGTGGTTATTGCTGCTCGAGTTGCGTGCACCACTTATAACGCTGATCGTTACCTATGCGATCAGTGTGTTAGGTCTCGTGTTAATTCCTGGATTGACACCCGCGGGTTCTGCATACCATCTTTCTTTCCTCGATGCATTTTACCTGGTGAGTTTCACAGCGACTACGATCGGATTTGGAGAAATTCCATATCCATTTACGTCGAGCCAAAAGCTTTGGATGTTGTTTGTGATGTACTCGACCGTGATCGCTTGGCTCTACTCGATCGGCTCTATTTTAGCGGTGTTATCAGATCCTGCGTTTCGACATCTACGTTCATATCAACGGTCGGTATCGAGGATTCATGGAATTAAATACCCCTACTGGGTTGTCTGTGGGTATGGAGCCGCGGGTAGTCAGTTGATTCGTTTTTTAGATCACTCCGGAGTGCGGTGCGTGATGATTGATTCAAACGTTAATAGAGCGGATGCCGCGAGACTTTCTGACCTAAGTTACGAGCTCGATATTCTGGTGGGCGATGCTGCTGAGCCTCAGACGCTCGTCGATGCTGGAGTTCAACGCGCATTGTGTCGAGGTGTACTTGCGTTAACAGACCAGGATCAAGTCAATCTTACAGTCTCAACAAACACACGAATTCTTGCCCCGCGAGTGCCCGTCTATGCGCGTTCCGCCACTGATGCCAATACACGCAACCTACGAAGTTTTGATACTGAGATTGTGGTTGATCCCTTCCGAGTCGCAGCACGAAGCGTGACCCAACTGATCCAGAAACCAAATGCATTTGCGCTATACCATGAGCTGGTTGACCCAGATCTCAACCAAATTGAAGTGGTTGAGATTCCAAGCTCAGGGCATTGGATCATTTGTGCAGCTGGGCGAATGTCTGAAACAATGGTCGAAGCGTTTATCCGAGAACAAATTCCATTTTGTCTTGTTAGTGCGAGAGCCCCAGGAGAGCGGGGCGATTGGCCCTGGATTCAAGGTATCGGGACAGAAGCACAAACCCTGCGCGAGGCGCGAATTAGTGACGCGGTTGGTATCATCGCCGGAACCAACGACGATGGCGACAATCTGTCGATCCTGCTAACGGCGCAATCGGAGAATCCGAATTTAGTTACTGTTGCCCGCAGGAACAGGTCAACCAGTGAACCTGTTTTTGGCCAAGGACATTTTAGTTTTGTGTTGCGCGAGGGCCGCATTATTGCGCAAGAGATATATGCACGCATCACAACGCCACTATTGCACCAGTTTTTGGGTCAGCTCGAGGTAATGCCTGAGCCTTTAGTTAATGGTGTTTTAAAAAAGCTAAATACGTTGCTCTCCGGAGAAAGCCCTGAGTTAGCGCACTTTGATTTTACTTTGAATGATGATGAAGCTCCTGGGGTGCTACCATTTTTACAAGCCGCGAGAGCTCCTAAGCTTGGTGATTTGCTGGTCGACCCGGGTCTCGACTATCCGAGTATGCCGTTGATTTGCCTGCTGTTGGTTCGCCTAAATGGTGATCTGGTTCCTTTTCCGGAAGACGGCATTGCCCTGGAAGAGGGCGATCGTCTTCTTCTCTGGGGCGCTGTCGGAGCTCATCATCGGCTACATTTCCTCGTGAGAAGGGAAGATCTATTTGAGGCCGTCCTCTCGGCGAGGTGTGCAATAGACGATTGAATACGATGGTTTATCTACTCGTTCTGTCTGTTAGCAGTTTCCGGATGCTTTAGCCGCGGTTCTTATTCGAACCGATCCGGTGAGCAATTAGCTTGGACTGTGATATCAAACGATGTTGGTCCGTTGGTATTATCGGGCAGTCAAATTAAATTTTTTCTCGTTAAGGATGCTTTTGAACTGGTTTGCTGCTGTCTCAGGCTTCGGGATTGCGCTCGGATTAATAGCTGCGATCGGTGCTCAAAACGCCCATGTCTTAAGGCAGGGGATCGCTGGCCGTCAGGTCGCGGTGACTGTCGCCGTATGTATCTTTTGCGACACATTATTGATGGTATCTGGGATATATGGCATGGGTGCAATAACCGAGCTCTGGCCCCCATTTGAAGGGGTCACACGGATTGGCGGCGCACTCTTTTTGATCTGCTTCGGAGTGATATGTTTTCGGTCCGCTTCGAAAAATGACGTGCTTAAAGTGGAGGGCCGCGTTGTTGAATCATTTTGGCCCGCGTTCTGGACCATTGTTGGTGTTACCCTACTTAATCCGCATGTCTATCTGGACACACTTGTGCTTATTGGTGGCTTGGGTACGCAGTATGGCCCAGAAGATCGATTCTCATTTGCAGCGGGTGCGGTCTCCGCAAGTTGGGTATGGTTCGTGGGCTTAGGTTACGGAGCGCGTCTACTTAGGCCAATATTTGAGAATGCAAAAGCGTGGACGATTCTAGATATCGGAATCGGCCTGTTTATGTGGTCGATTGCCCTGACGCTTCTGTTATAGCCTCAAGTTCCCGATAGGAGTTTCGCGCAAACATCATCGCGCTAACGAAAATAGTCGCCGCCAAAAGCGATTCAATAGTACCGAACAGTTCTCGTCCTTCTGTCATTGCATTCAATACCCCTGTCGTAAAAAACAAACATGCGACAAAGCTGAGCCAGAGGCTTGCTTTAATATGTTGTCTGAAAACTGGCCACACAAAAGCAACCAATATTAGTGTTACCCCAATTGCACCCACCGCAGTTGTTGCTGGCGTTAGTAGCCAGAGCCCAGAAATACGCAACACAATGAGACCGATCAGGGAGACCTTTAACCAAGCGAAAAACATTTGCTTGCGTCTGCGATAAGTTGTTGCGTCAGTCATATCGACTCCATTTGGCAAGGCGTTCTCCCAATCGAACTGCCATATCGTGTTCGTGGGGGCGGAGCGTTTGGGCATCGAGATGTGTTGGACCGTAAGGAGTCCCGCCACCTTCGGTAGCCGCCAGACCAGGATCCGAATACGGGCAACCCATGATGACCATACCGTGATGGAGCAGGGGGGTCATCATCGATTGGAGTACGGCCTCATGTCCTCCGTGTAAGGACGATGCTGAGGCAAATACACAGGCAGGCTTATCAATCATCGCGCCGGACAGCCACAGATCTGAAGTTGTCTCTAAAAATCCTTTCAGCGGAGCAGCCATAGTTCCGAATCGAGCTGGCGAGCCGAGCGCGAGACCATCGCAGGTTCTGAGATCATCTTTAGTTGCAAAGAGATAGCCGTCTTCGTTTTCGAAACTACCACCCACCGGTTCTGAGTGTGAGGGCGTAAGACTTGGCACTGCACGCAGTTTTGCTTCACAACCTGCCTGCTCAACACCTTCGGCAACGGCTTCGGCGAGGGACGCAACGTGACCCGTGCGACTATAAAAAAGAACTAAGATTTGAGCCATTCAAGTGTAATCACAATATCCACAACGTCTTTCAGAGACACCCGCGACGCCTCCTCCTCAGTTCGTTGTTTGAGTTCAACTTCCGAGTCTTCAAGGGTTTTCGCACTGACAACGATGCGAACCGGTATGCCGATAAGATCCATATCAGCAAATCGAGGACCAGGCCCCATATTCCTATCATCGAGCAGTACGTCTAAGCCGCGGCTTTGAAGTTCTTGCTGAATGCGCAATGCTTGTTCATCGACAGCTGGATTTTTATTGCCGCCGATTGGAACGATGCAGACATGATACGGTGCCAGTGACGGGGGCCAACAGATTCCACGTTCGTCATGACATTGCTCAATCGCAGCCGCGACAATCCGTGTCACTCCGATACCATAGCAACCCATAAACATAGTCGATTGCTTGCCATTCTCATCGAGAACTGTTGCACCCATTGCTTCTGAATATTTCTGTCCAAGCTGGAAGACATGGCCAACTTCGATTCCGCGACGGATCAGGTACGTTCCTGATCCGTCAGGTGCTGGATCACCTTCCTCAGCGTTCCTCAGATCTGCCGTCTCCGGTTCGCTACAATCGCGGCCCCAGTTGATGCCGAAGTAATGCCAGCCTTCTTGATTCGCACCTGCCCCAAAATCAGAGCAGACTGCGGCTTGAAGGTCGGCGATGACTGGAGCTGGACAATTCACTGGGCCAAGTGACCCAGGCCCGGCTCCCATAAGCTTTTTGATTTCGTTTTCTGTCGCGAATGTTAAGGGGCTTGCTACCTTCGCATGGTTTTCTGCTTTGACTTCATTCAAGGAGTGATCGCCACGGATGATCAGTGCTACAAAATCAGATTCACAGGATTCGGATGCTCGCACGATGAGTGTTTTGACCGTCTGCTCAATCGGAAGTTCGAAATCGGTGACCAGCGCATCTATCGTTTTTTGAGTGGGTGTTTCAACCTTATACATGTCTTCGCGGGGTGCTTTTCGTGGTCCCGAGGCAATACATGCTCCCTTTTCAATGTTGGCCGCGTAGTCGGATCCATCCGAGAAGATGATGTCATCTTCACCTGACTCTGCAAGTACATGGAACTCTTGTGATCCGCTACCTCCAATAGCGCCTGAGTCAGCGAGAACCGCTCGGTAGTCGAGTCCAATCCGATCAAAAATTCGGCAATAGGCGTCATACATCGTTTGATAGCTCTGGCACATACCGTCTTCATTAATATCGAACGAGTATGCATCTTTCATAATGAATTCTCGTGAACGCATGACTCCAAAGCGTGGGCGGACCTCGTCACGGAATTTTGTTTGAATCTGATACAAGTTGAGTGGTAACTGTTTATACGAATTGACCTCACGACGAACGAGATCCGTGACTACTTCCTCATGGGTTGGCCCAAGGCAGAAATCACGTTCATGACGATCTTTGAGGCGCAATAATTCAGGTCCAAATTGGCTCCAGCGGCCAGTCTCTTGCCAAAGTTCGGCGGGCTGAACTCCCGACATCAGTACTTCCTGCGCTCCGGCATGATTCATCTCTTCGCGCACAATTCGTTCGACTTTTTTAAGCACGCGAACGCCGAGCGGTAACCATGTGTAAAGGCCTGACGCGAGTTGCCTAATCATACCCGCACGTAACATCAGCTTGTGGCTGATTACGACGGTATCAATCGGATCTTCTTTCAAAGTTGGTAGTAACAGTTGGGAGGTCCGCATATCGCATCCATATGTAAAGTCTTGCAAAATGCCAAGTATAGCGGGCTTCGACCCTCAAGAGTGGAATGTGTCCATTAGGCTGTCTGGGCTGTGATTTCTTGGGCCGATTAACGCGCTGCTCCTAAATACGAAGCGCTTCGTTTGATAATTTAAAGGGCGTGTGGTCGTCACATGCCTGAAAGTAGCGATCGATGTGCGCTCGTTCCTTCATAAGGAACTGTTCGATCGCTGCTGCAAACTCCTGGTTTTCGATCCAGTGGAGACTTCGGGTCTTTACCGGCCTGAAGCCACGTGCAATCTTGTGTTCGCCCTGAGCACCGGGATCGAAACGCTCAAACCCTTGTTCGATCGCATCTTCGATCCACTGGTGAAAGCATGTCTCGAAGTGCAAGCAGTCAAACTCGCGTAACGTACCCCAGTAGCGACCGTAGAGAGTTTTCTGGTCATGAAGGCAGAACGACATCGCAATACGTTTGCCTTGATGAGTCGCGAAGGCGACCCGAATGGATCCAGGAATACGCTCAACCGCATATTCAAAAAACTCACGTGTTAAATAGCCAAGGCTCCCGCGATGTCGGTAGGTCATCTGATAACACTGGAACAGCGTTTCAAGCGCACTACTATCGATCTCATGCCCGCCTAGCCGTTCAAATGTAATCCCCTGCTCCGCTACACGCCTGCGTTCTCGTCGAGCTTCCTTTCGTCGTTTCGAGTTAAAGGTCGCAAGATGATCATCAAAGCTCTGAAAACCCTGATTAAACCAGTGAAACTGAACGCCGTATCGCTCAAGCCATGAATCGGCCGTTTTTAGGCTTTCGTAACTGTTTTCGTCGGGAAATAGGATGTGCCAGCTTGACACTTTTCCTGCAAGTTCCTCTTTTAGGGCCTCCATCAAGTACCGCGTCACTTCCCCATGATTGTAGCCATTTTTTATAAGAATGCGCGGACCGGATGCCGGTGTGAATGGAATTGCTGTGACGCATTTTGGGTAGTAGTTGAGGCCATTTCGGTGGTAGGCATCTGCCCATGCCCAATCAAACACGTACTCGCCGTATGAGTCAGTTTTTAGGTAGCAAACCATCGAGCCGATTAATTCATCGTGCTCGCCGACGGATGCATAGAGTGGTAGCCACCCCGTCCCCTCACCAACACTTTTTGAGTCCTCGAGAGAAGACAAAAAACCGTGGAGTAAACCTGGGTAGCGCCCTGGATTCAATGCATCCCAAGAGGCCGGTTCAAAGGCATGAATCGACCGATGAAGCCCTATTTGCATACCAGCCCTCAGTGGTTAGGGTGTCCCTTTTGTTTTAAAAGCTTTGATCGTCAACGCAAAACTCCGTTTCTTATCCCGTTTTTCAAGTTTAACAAGTTGGTAATTAAGCGAAGGGGCGAGCCAAAATTGGAATTTACGTTTAGGATCTGGAGTGTCGTCTTCGAGTATGAATTTCTGGGCCTCAATGAGACCATATGGCGTATCGAGAGCCTCCAGCTCACCGGCTACCAGCGAGCGTTGTTTGACGTCGTTCCCATCAAGCATCGTTATCGATTCGGGTAACGGCTGACCACTCTTCAACAGGTAAGCCAATTGCAGTCGAAACCCCAAAGGGTCGACTATTTCGTCTGGAATTGCTATTTCGGCTCTCTCCGGTTCGTGGAGCCTGGTTAGCGAATTCCTGTTCCAATTAAACCGGAAATTTCTGCCCGTAGCACGACCGAGAATATTCTGAGTGTAGCTATAATCAAGGGGCCTCCAGCCATTCTCCTTAGTGAACAATAGACTTGCGGTCTCACTAGCCGAGCCAATATTCGCATTGGCATCCAGAACCATTTCAAAGAGATCCCCAGTTTGCTTCAGCGTCTCGATCGCCTCAGCTTCTAGACTGATACCCATGTTCCAGACTACATCGTATTTGGCTTCATAGCCTTGTGCAAAGATCGGTGAGGTGACAAACCAGGAGAGAAATGCGAGTACCCTCAGCATGAAATAAGCCCCAGCGAAAGATCACGGATCACTGAAGGATACAGAGTATGCTCCGCTTCCAGCACCCTTCGTTGAAGTGAATCCTCTGAATCGTCGGTTTGTATTGGTACTTCAACCTGGCGGATAATGTTCCCTGAATCAAGCTCTTCTGTTACCCAGTGGACGGTTGCTCCACTGGTTGTATCGCCTGCTTCGATTGCGCGTCGATGCGTGTGCAGTCCTTTGTGTTTAGGTAAGAGGGATGGGTGCACGTTGATCAGCCGGTTTGCATAGTAACTTACAAATTCAGATGTCAGGACCCTCATAAACCCAGCCAATACGACGAGATCCGGTCGATAGTAATCGATCAATTCGATGAGCTTCCTATCGAATTGAAGTCGATCAGGGTAGTCATGGTGCGACAGTACCGAGGTTGAAATATTTGCATTTTTTGCCCGCTCGAGGCCGTAGACACCTGCATTGTTGGATATCACGCCAACTATTTTCGCGTCGCCCAGAAGTCCCTTAGATTGCCAATCAAGCAAGGCCTGTAGATTACTGCCTCCACCCGAGATCAAACAGACCACTCGCATCAAGTAAACGCTCCTGAAAATACCACCGGGTCAGTTTGAAGTTCTGTGATTTCGCCAATGATGATTGGCTGTTCGCCGGTTGATAGAAGTACTTTAGTGATTTCGGGTACATGTTCTGGGGTACAGAACATGATGAAACCAACGCCACAGTTGAAGGTTCTGAGCATTTCTTCCGCACCAACATCACCCTGTGCCTCGAGCCACTTGAAAATAGCTGGAGGATGCCATGTATCGAGATCAATATATGCGGCCAAATTCTCGCTGAAAGAGCGGGGTAGATTCTCTTGAAATCCCCCGCCAGTTACATGCACTGCGCCTGTGACGTGGCCGGTTGCCATCGCTTTGAGTACCGAGTTGACATAAATCCGAGTTGGCTGCATGACTGCATCCAGGACGGTTGTATCAGGGGTAAGTTGTTCTGTCTCCGGGTCGATTTCTACATGCGCGATAATTTTTCGAATCAACGAATAGCCGTTACTGTGTGGCCCCGACGAGGGGAGGCCGATGATAGTATCGCCAGCCTTGACACCGCTACCGTTCAAGATCTTTGATTCTTCAGCTACACCTACGCAAAACCCGGCTAGATCATAGTCACCGTCCTGATACATACCAGGCATTTCAGCGGTCTCTCCGCCCGCAAGCGCGCAACCAGCTAACTCGCAACCATCAGCGATAGATGCGATCACAGATTCAGCAACATCAACATTAAGATGACCTGTCGCGTAGTAATCCAGAAAAAATAATGGTTCCGCGTTCGCGACGATTAGATCATTTACGCACATCGCCACGAGGTCTTGGCCGATTTGACTGTGCCGCTGAAAGTCGATGGCCAACTTTAATTTGGTTCCGACGCCGTCCGTCCCCGAGATAAGGACCGGATTTTGGTATCCTTGCGGTAACTTGAATGAGGCTGCGAAACCACCAAGAGCGCCCAGCGATTCTTTGCGAGCGGTTCTTTTTGCGTGTGGTTTGATCCGTTCGACTAGTGTGTTTCCTGCATCAATATCGACACCAGCGTCTCGGTATGAGAGACCCTTCTGATGATCTTGGCTCATTGACTTTATAGCTTCCTGCGTGGATGGTTGCGGAAGTGTATCATTTGCCGCGTTACCAGAACCAATGCGAGATTCCATGACAGCACGATTCAGTTTCCTTATCGCGTGTTTTCTGTCGGCAACGGTCGATGCGCTCGAGTATCGCATTGATGTCAAAGAGCCTTCACTGTTTAACGTGGAAGAGGCAATATCCGACACCATCAGGGGTGCCGCTGAGAAATTGACGGGGATCCCAGAAGCACAGATGCTCGGCGAATCCCCCGACCTCTTTAGTCTGTCCGAGGCGTTAGTGAACTCCTATGGTTATGACGGCGACACATTTATCGTTGACATCGATGTCGATGGACTGAAAGCCCGACTGGATACAGCCGGTATTGAGCTTTGGGAAACCGAGCGGCCTGAATTCCTTATTTGGATGACAGAGGAACGTGGCCTTGAGCGCTTAATGATCGGGCAGGAATCCAACCTGATTATTGACCGATTATTGGCGGCCAGTAAGCGTTTTGGTGTACCGATGCGCCGCCCGCTGATGGATCTTGACGACACGCTTGCGTTGTCTCCTGCGGAGATTTGGGGCGAGTTTGCTGGGGCGGTGATGAATGCGTCCGGCCGTTATGGCATTGGCCATGTTTTGGTTATTGGAGACCGTCCCGAGCGACAGTCTCTTAAATATTGGTTATTTGAATCTAGCGGGCAGTATCGCGCGGGCGAGATACCTGGCGTTGATGCTAATACGCGAGCCTACTCACTGATCGAGGTCGTGATGCGACACGCACGGTCAGTTTCTGAGACGATACAACCTAAGGTAGTTCCTCAAGGTGAAGAGGGTAATTCGCTGATATCTCTCCAGCCCAGTGATGAGGTCGTTGCGGGGCAATGGACCGTCAAAGTTGAGTACAACAATGTGGTTCGTTTAATGGATCTGATTGATCATCTTGAAGCATCTGACGGGATCACGATACAGTCCACAGAAATTCGGGCGACGGATGCGTCGATGGTACTTAACACAGAACTCTCGCTTGGCTCGACTGACGACATAGTGTCGTCTTTCGAATCGATCCAATTCATTTTTCCGTTGGTGTATTCGCTTAAGTGATCCATCGAAAGCAACCAATACAGGAGATCTTGAATCTCGAAAAGCCGACGGGATACTTGTTGGAATGCTGGGTTGAGACCGAGCAGCATCGAATGGTTTTATCCCATGTCCAGGACTCGTTGGCTGGGGTTTCGTCAGAACTCTGGTTGCATGGTGCTCCGGGTGTCGGCAAGACTCATCTGGGGTTGTTGATCGCCGATCGTTTTGAATTTGGCTATTACGACTGCGGCGACATAAGCGCTGAGATATCGCCTGAATTATTTGATTATCTTGATGTCGGATGCGGAGTAGTTCTCGATCGCGTGGATCGGTGGTTGCGTCACTCGATCGCCGAGTCGGCCCTGTTCTCTTGGTGGAAGCGTAAAGAAAACGGTTTAGTCTTGATTTCTGAGACCTCACCGCGAGCCGAAGGTTCTATAACTCTGCCCGACTTAGCGAGCCGAGCTTGTGCGTCAATGATACTACCCTTGGACGGTCTGGATGACGAGGGCCTCAGGTCCCTCTTCCGTTGTCAACTCGACCACCGCGGAATTGAGTTAACGCCCGATGTGATTCGATTCTTAAGTCCGAGGCTTCCCAGAAATCCGGCTAAGTTGGTTGGCTTGCTGAGCGCCATTGATCAAGAGAGCTTGCGTGATCAGCGAAAAATTACGGTCCCCTGGCTGAAACAGCGACTTTCGCGCCTGTCATAAAATACTGACATTATTTCCAGTATTTTCTGCTGACAGCGCGCTTGAACATCGTTACTCTACGGATACAGATTACACACACGAGAAGGGTATTTAAATGGATGACAATCGTCGAAAAGCGCTTGATGCAGCCTTAAGTCAGATCGAACGCCAGTTTGGTAAAGGCGCAGTCATGCGTATGGGGGATGCTCCCCGTGAAGCGATTCCAGCCATCTCGACTGGTTCGTTAGGGCTAGACATTGCACTTGGAATTGGTGGTCTCCCAAAGGGTCGAATTGTTGAAATCTATGGGCCTGAGTCGTCGGGTAAAACAACGCTGACTTTGCAAACGATCGCGGAATGCCAGAAAGCTGGCGGTACAGCTGCGTTTATCGATGCCGAGCATGCGTTAGATCCAATATATGCCGGGAAATTGGGGGTCAATGTCGATGATCTACTTGTGTCGCAGCCGGATACAGGTGAGCAGGCATTGGAGATCGCTGACATGCTTGTGCGTTCGGGTAGCGTTGATATTTTGGTCGTCGACTCGGTAGCGGCATTGACGCCACGTGCGGAAATAGAAGGTGATATGGGCGATACACATGTGGGTCTCCAGGCGCGACTGATGAGTCAGGCGCTTCGCAAGATCACAGGGAATATCAAACGCTCTAACTGCCTAGTCATTTTTATTAACCAGATTCGAATGAAGATTGGCGTCATGTTCGGTAACCCAGAAACAACGACCGGCGGCAATGCACTCAAGTTCTACAGCTCGGTGCGTCTGGATATTCGCCGGATTGGTAGTGTGAAGCAGGGGGATGAAGTAGTCGGTAACGAGACCCGCGTGAAGGTGGTGAAAAATAAGGTATCACCGCCCTTTCGCCAAGCAGAATTCCAAGTCATGTATGGGAAAGGCATCTATCACATGGGAGAAGTGCTTGACCTAGGTGTCCAGGAAGGTCTGGTTGAGAAATCCGGCGCGTGGTATTCCTATGACGGCCAACGGATCGGCCAAGGCAAGGCCAATGCTGCTCAGTTTTTGGATGAAAATCGGGCAACGGCCGACGAGATCGAGAAGATGCTGCGGGATAAACTCCTGACCTCACCGGTCCCAGCCGAGGACACTCACGCAGATGTCACTGAGGAATCGGCTGAAGAGTAATTCCCTCAAACTAATTTTGCTTGGTGGGGACGACATTAATCATGGACCCTGTGTTTTGGGGTCTCGCTCTGATCGGCCTAATCATCGTTGGTGTCTCCAAAGGCGGCTTTGGTGGAAGCCTTGGCATCGTTGGTGTGCCCTTTTTATCGGCAGCCATCCCAGTGAATCAGGCTGCAGCGATAATGCTTCCTTGTTTGATTATCATGGACCTGACAGGCCTGTATGGATGGCGTGGTCAGTGGTGTTGGGTGCAACTCAAGCGACTATTACCGGCTGCGGGTCTTGGTTTGTGTATTGGCGCTATGAGTTTCCAGGTACTTTCGGAAAACTCCCTGCGAATCATGATCGGCATGATTGGGCTTGGGTTTGGGATACAATGGTGGGCGGAGCATTTAGGACTCGGGCAGCCAGCCGAAAAGCCCGCTCCGGGACCGTGGCATACTCGATTTTGGAGCGCGATAGCGGGGTTCACAAGTTTTAGCGTACACGCGGGTGGACCCCCGCTCCAAGTTGCATTACTGCCTCAAAAACTCGAGCCGAAGACGTATGCGGCCACGACCGTCGTGTTCTTCACCGTTGTCAACTTAGCTAAAGTTTCCCCTTATTACTGGTTAGACCAATTTACGTATGATGTCTTGTGGGCCGCGCTTATTCTTGCCCCGGTCGGCCCCTTTGCGGTAAGGCTTGGAATTTACTTAAACGAGAGAATTTCAGCGCTATGGTTTTATCGGGTGTGTTACTTTGGTTTGGTTTTATCAAGTGGACGACTGCTTATTATTGGTATGACCACTTAGCCCTACGATGGATATGTGCCTGTGATAACCTTTCNGGTGAATTACGCATATGAATTTGATGAACCGCAAAAGGTGATTTCATGGAAACCGAACAGTTAGTCGGAGCATTAGCAACCGGTGTTCAAATTGACCGGGTCTTATTCTCAGAGCGAGATACGGCACCCTACGAGTGTGACGGCCTGACGATGTTTAAAGCGAAGCCTAAGATCGTCGTGCTTCCCGAGACACGTGAGGAGGTGTGTCACGTACTCAAGACCTGTAGGTCTTTTGGTGTGCCCGTTGTGGCACGTGGTGCGGGGACCGGATTATCAGGTGGGGCGTTGCCACACACTGATGGAGTCCTGCTGGTAATGACCAAGTTCAGCAGAATTCTTGAGGTTGATGAGGATGCAAGGATCGCACGTGTAGAGCCTGGTGTGAGGAATTTGGCGATTTCAGAGGCAGTGAGCCACCTTGACTTGTACTACGCACCGGATCCGTCATCACAGATTGCCTGTTCGATTGGTGGCAATATTGCAGAGAACTCAGGTGGCGTNCACTGCCTAAAATATGGTCTAACCGTCCACAACGTGTTGTCGGTCACGGTCGCTCTGGATGATGGTTCAATCGAGACGGTCGGTTCTGATGCCCTAGATTCAGCTGGTTATGATCTCCTGGCCCTGACTATCGGAAGCGAGGGCCTGCTGGCGGTTGTTTTGGAGATCACGGTCCGCTTACTGCCAAAGCCTGAAGAAATGCGTGTCGTGATGGCTGCGTTTGATGACGTGACTAAAGCGGGTGACTCTGTTGGAGGCATTATTGCTGCTGGAATTATTCCCGCNGGCCTAGAAATGATGGATGGCCCAGCGGTTGCCGCTGTTGAAGATTTTGTAAAGGCTGGATATCCACTCGATGCTGAGGCACTCCTTCTGTGCGAAGTCGACGGCACTAAAGAGGAGGTGACAGACGAGCTGGCTCGGGTTGAGACAATTCTGAAGAAGTCGGGAGCGACGATGCTCAGAGTCGCGACCAATGAGGAGGAGAGAGTTTTATTTTGGAAGGGCCGAAAGAGTGCATTTCCAGCGGTGGGCCGAATTTCACCAGACTATTACTGTATGGACGGAACAATTCCACGTAAACATCTTTCTCTGGTATTGAGACGGATGCGTGAAATGTCGGAACGATACGGTCTGCGTTGCGCAAACGTATTCCATGCCGGTGACGGGAACTTGCATCCTTTGATCTTGTTTGACGCGAATGACCCAGACGAAGTCAAACGAGCCGAGGACTTCGGCGCAGAAATTCTCGAGCTTTCAGTTGAGGTCGGTGGGACCATTACCGGAGAGCATGGTGTTGGTGTCGAGAAGATTAATGAGATGTGCGTTCAGTTCTCCCCCGATGANTTAACGCAGTTCCATTCCGTAAAGGCTGCTTTTGATCCCACTGGGATCTTAAATCCGGGCAAAGCGGTACCGACCCTGAATCGTTGCGCAGAGTTCGGAAAAATGCATATTCACCGCGGGCAGATTCCTCACCCAGAGTTGGAACGTTTTTAATGTCCTTAGTTGAAACTTTATGCGATCGCCTCGCGGCCAAAAAATCGGTGGCTGTCGTTGGCGGGGATACTAAATCATTCTTGGCCGGCCGGTTGAAGGATGAGCCCTTATCGATGCATGAACATAGGGGAGTCGTGAACTATGAACCAACAGAGCTCGTATTNACCGCAAAAAGTGGTACGACGTTGAAAGAGATCGAGGCATGTTTGAGTGATGCTCGTCAGATGCTGCCGTTCGAGCCTCCACGTTTGGGTGACCAATCCACGATTGGTGGGGTGATGGCGTCAGGATTTTCTGGACCAAGGCGGATGCATCTCGGCAGTGCACGTGATTGTGTGTTGGGTGTTCGCTTGATTAATGGGCTCGGGCAACACCTCAAATTTGGTGGCGAAGTTATGAAGAACGTTGCCGGATACGACTTGTCTCGATTGTCTGTTGGGGCGTTTGGTACTNTGGGTATTTTGACTGAGATTTCGGTCAAGGTATTACCAATTCCCGAAAAAGAGCAAACGCAGGTACTTGAGTGTACTCAAGCGGATGCACTCGATACGCTTATCCGACTCGGGCGTCGTCCATACCCCATTTCGGCTGCGTCTTGGATTGATGGATTTCTCTACATCCGATTATCAGGCGCAGCAAGTGGTGTCGAATCTGCTGGTGCGGCGATAGGTGGTGAGACATTAAAAGAGGCCGATCAGTTTTGGTTCGGGCTTCGCGACCTAACTGCTAGCGAGTTTCATTCCTCTGATTATTGGCCTTGGAGAGTCTCGCTCGCACCGACCACACCAGCCAACGTATTGGATTCGTTCCGCTTTGACTGGGCCGGTGGACAGCGTTGGATTAGGGCTCCACGGAATGATTTTTCCCCCTTTGAATGGGCCGCGCGGCTGGGCGGGCACGCGACTTGTTTTTCGCGTGATCGTGAGTCGGGGACGGGTGTNCAGCCGCTCACATCTGGAATCCTCCGCCTGAATCAGCGTGTAAAGGAAGCGATGGATCCGTACGGTTTGATTAATCGTGGTCGTTTGTTGGAGGAGGCTCACTGATGCAAACCAATATTGCTGAGCGGTATGCCGATACAGACCAAGGCCGTGAAGCAGAGGCCATCCTCCGGAAATGTGTTCACTGTGGTTTTTGTACAGCGACCTGCCCGACCTACCAGTTACTTGGTGATGAACTCGATGGTCCGAGAGGTCGAATCTATCAGATTAAAGAAATTCTTGAGGGTGCGACGCCAACCAAATCAACACAGACACATCTTGATCGCTGCCTAACCTGTCGGTCATGTGAGACAACTTGTCCGTCAGGTGTAGATTACGGTCGCCTGGCAGATATCGGTCGTAAAATCGTCGAAGACGAAGTGGGTCGCTCGTGGACGCAAAAATTAATTCGCAAGGCCTTAGTTGTAGTGATCCCGAATCGACGGTTGTTTGGTTTCCTAGTGAGAGTCGGGCAACTCCTTCGACCACTGATGCCAGGGAGGATAGGTACTAAAATCCCCCGGCGTGCTAAGCCAAGTGTGTGGCCGCGGTCTACGCATGCTCGAACCATGTTAGTGCTTGAGGCTTGTGCGCAACCCTCGGCAACCCCTAACGTGAATGCATCTGCTGCGCGCGTGCTTGACCGCCTTGGTATTCGGTTGATCGCTACTAGAGAAGCCGGTTGCTGTGGTGCTGTGGCCCACCACTTAAGTGATCACGATCGGAGTCACGATGCGGTTAAGCGGAATATCGACGCGTGGTGGCCTTTGCTCGAACAAGGTACCGAAGCAATTGTTATTACAGCATCCGGGTGTGGTGTCATGGTCAAAGAGTATGTTCATCTACTCCAGGGCGACCCGCTTTATGCTGAGAAAGCAAGACGTGTTTCTGAGCTAGCCAAAGATATTTCCGAAGTGCTTTCGAAAGAGGATTTAGGCGGCCTAAAAGTCCGCGGCGCAGATACGATCGTGTTCCACTCACCCTGCACGTTACAGCATGGGCAGAAACTCAACGGTTTAACTGAGGGTATTCTGAGAGAGCTTGGTTTTGAATTGAGGCCTGTGCCCGACTCGCACCTATGTTGTGGGTCCGCGGGCACCTATTCGATCCTCCAGCCAGATCTCAGTAAACGACTTTTGAAAGATAAACTTAAAGCCCTCGAGGCGACCGGTGCACCGACTATTGCGACCGCAAACGTGGGGTGTCAGCTCCACCTAAAGACCGGAGCAAAAGCTCCGGTCAAACATTGGATCGAGCTGGTCGACGAGGTTACCGGGTAAGAACGACCTTGCCGATCGCCTCGCCTGATTCCAAGTAGGTATGTGCATCGGCAACGTCCTCAAATTCGAAGTGCTTCTGGTCAATTATCGGGCGTAAATCGCCGTTTTCAGCCATTTCACAAAGCTTTTCGAGTCGTGGCCTGATGCTATATCGATTCGTTGGATTCGCTACCTGGCCGACTAAGAAAACGACCTGAAGAGTTAGGCTTTTGGCATGCATTGGACTCAGGTCGTGTGTTGAGCGTGCCGCGATATTGACAATGGTACCGCCATAACGCGTCCCCTGGAAACTGGCATCCAAGTTATCGCCGCCCACCGTGTCAAATACGATGTCGTAGCCTTTGCCATCGGTATGTTTATTAACGTAATCCTCAACCGACAGGCCCCTGTAAAGAATAGTTTCAGAGGCTCCAAGCTCACGAGCGTAATTCGCTTTCTCTTCGTTACTTACCGTCGTGTGCACGATCCCACCTAAATGCTTGGCGATTTGAATCCCAACGTGACCCACGCCGCCGCCGCCTGCGTGCACAAGAACCTTGTCACCAGTTTTTACTTGTGCACGGTCAGAGAGAGCAAACCAAGCTGTCAGGGAAACAAGTGGCAGTGCCGCGGACTCGATGAATGAGAAACTCTTTGGCTTTTTTGTGACCAGCCGGGCATCAGTCAGCATTTTTTCAGCTAACGCACCCGAGGGGAGCCCGTTGAACCCGCCCGCACAACCCCACACCTCATCACCTACCTGGAGGTGATCTACCCCCGGCCCAACTTCGGTCACGATACCCGCCACGTCTCCATGTAGCACGGCGGGGAATGGCGGAGTCGCTGGGGGGACTACCCCTGCTCGGATTTTTAAATCAATCGGGTTGACGCTTGATGCCTTAACATCAATGACGACCTGCCCTTCGCCTGCTGTGGGTTCAGGCATTTCGTGGAGAGAAAATACTTCGGGCCCACCGAAGCCCGAGATAGTCATCACTTTCATTGGCTTTTCATCCAGTTTCGTTGTTACCAAGTGTTAGACTTGGACTATGGCAATCGAATCAATCGAGATCAATCTCAAAACGCAAATTTGTCGGGTTTTTAAGATCGACGGGGTGCTCGATTATCCTTGCTCGACCGCCTTGAATGGACCTGGCGAGCAAGAGGGCTCTTCTTGTACACCGCGAGGCAGCCACCGAATACGGGCTATCATCGGTCGTGGCCTGCCTGAAAAAGCAGTTCTCGTGGGACGACGTCCCACGGGGGAAGTCTGGACCGAGAAATTGCACGCCTTGCATCCCGAGCGAGATTGGATTTTAGCTCGCATCTTATGGCTCTGCGGCAACGAAATGGGTTTCAATCGGGGTGGACAAGTCGATAGCCAGCGACGTTATATTTACTTGCATGGTACGCCGCCAACGGAACCAATGGGTTTACCAATGTCGCATGGATGCGTTCGCATGCGTCTTGAAGATATCTGTGACCTGGCAGATCAGGTCTCACCAGGCACCTTAGTTTCAATCGTGGAGTCCTGAAATGCTCGAGTTATTTATTGAATCTGTCCTTTCGTTGCTCGAGGGGCCATTGACAGGAATCGGTATATCGCCGGTGGCGGTACTTCGAGGTGTCGAGCTCTTTATCATTGTGTTGCTGACGGTTTTTGGTTCGTATTTCGTGCGGCGATTTGTCCGCACGTTGAAAATACGGGCGGAAAAAAGTCAATCCAAATGGGATGACACATTCTTTGCTGCCCTTCAAGGCCCGGCGCGGACATTGGTTTGGGTCGTGGGTCTGTCATTTGCGCTCGAAAGAGCATCTGTTGGTCTGGATATCGAGGCGATTTTTGGCCCGCTACGCGCTGCCTTGGTGATAGCTACGCTTACCTGGGCATTGATCCGATTTATTGATCGCGTTCAGCGTCGAATGATTCATGATCCACAGGCGGATGATCTGGATCTGACCACCATTGAAGCGATTGGACGACTGATTCGGATCACAGTACTGATCACCAGTGGTTTGATTATTCTGCAAGCGCTCGGGTTTTCTGTCTCAGGGGTTTTGGCCTTCGGTGGGCTTGGGGGCATCGCGATTGGTTTCGCCGCAAAAGACTTACTATCAAATTTTTTCGGTGGCTTGATGATCTTCCTAGACCGACCATTTGGGGTGGGTGATTGGATCCGTTCGCCAGATCGTGACATTGAGGGGACTGTGGAGTCGTTAGGGTGGCGTCTCACAACGATTCGCACGTTTGATAAACGACCACTTTATGTGCCGAATGCGGTATTCTTATCGATTGCTGTAGAAAACCCCTCCCGGATGTCGCATCGTAGGATCTACGAGACGATTGGGGTGCGTTACGACGACGCTAATCAAATTCAGACGATTGTCGAACGCGTAAAGGAAATGCTTGAACAGCACCCAGATATTGATTCTTCACAAACACTGATGGTCAACTTCAACCAATTTAGCGCTAGCTCTCTCGACTTCTTTATTTACTGTTTCACCAAAACGACGGTTTGGACTGAATATCATGCAGTAAAAGAAGATGTGTTACTGAAGGCCTACGAGCTTATTACTCACCTGGGGGCAGAGGTTGCGTTTCCGACTCAGACGCTTCATCTACAGGTTGACCCCGAGGCTCCGCAAGTTCAATCGGTTCAGCAGCGATGATGACACCAAAGGCTGGATGATCGAGATAATGGATGTCTTTCGATGACACTTTTCTGAATTCTCTCAACACATAGACCTCATCCACGGATGTCCCGTAAGGCACTTGTCGAAGACTAGCGCGGGTCACCCTTAGGTCGGCGTCCACTTCAATGAAGCGATCGATTGACCAACGCAAATAGCCATTGAGCCTGAAACCATTGTCAGCGACGCCCGAAATCCGAAACCAAGGGTTTGCTTTTTGGTTTTTGGTGAGGGGATGGATCCAACGTTTGTGGAACAGGATTTGACCATTAAGTTGGGTCTGGATGCGGAGCGCAGAGTTTCTTAGTACCTGGCTCGAATCAGGCAGCGACGTTAGGTTTTGGAAGCCTGAATTAATTGAAGACAGTAAGTCGAAACTCTCTGGGTCTTGTGGTTCTGTCGAGGGGAATACTTCGGTAATCGACTGCACGGGCTCCGGACGTGAAAATACCAATACCTCGAGGGCATACGGTCTTACTTCGGCATACGCCACAGTTGTGATCAGGGCAGTGATAAGAAAACTGATGATCCGGCTTATCATGTGGTTGTGGTCCTTTTTAACGCTCTCAGTACCTCCTGAGTGAACCCCAAGCGTGCATCCGCTCCTGCCGTCTCTCTGATAATTTTCAATGCTGTAGCACCATCTAGTTTGTATTCATTCGGCTTGGACTGTACCAGACTGATGACCACCATTGGATCGACTTTTGTCTTTTCCCTGAATTCAATACGCCCCGATTGGGGACCGACTGTGATTTGTTTGATACCGAGAGATTCAGCTATGAGCCGGATTTTTGCTTGTTTGAATAAATTTTTGACCTGCGGTGGCAATAGGCCAAAACGATCGACCATTTCGATTTCAATATCTGACAGCAGTTCCTCTGATGTAGCCGAGCTAATCCTCTTATAGAGTTCGAGTCTTAGCGGGACATCATTGAGATACCCCGCCGGAATCAGTGCAGGAATTTTCAAATCGACTTCCGCGTGTGCTGCCTCGGTCTGGTCAAAATCCGGTGTTCTTCCCTCACGGACAGCCGTGACTGCCTCGTCGAGCATTTCCATGTACAGGGAGAAACCAATCGTCTGCATGTTACCGGACTGGTCTTCTCCCAACAGTTCGCCAGCACCCCGAATCTCGAGGTCGTGTGTCGCTAATTGGAATCCTGCACCAAGATCGCTGGCGGCTTCAATCGCTTCCAATCGTCTTATGGCGTCGGCTGTCATAGAGCGCGAGTCCGGTGTGAGTAGGTACGCATATGCCTGGTGATGAGAACGTCCCACCCGACCCCTGATTTGGTGCAGTTGGGCGAGTCCAAACTGGTCGGCACGCTCGATCAAGATCGTGTTCGCGGATGGGATATCGATCCCAGTCTCGATGATTGTTGAACAGACCAAAACGTTATACTTCTTGTGGTAGAAGTCCGCCATCACGTCTTCAAGCTCACGTTCACGCATTTGCCCGTGTGCGACGATAACACGCGCTTCTGGAACGAGTTGACGAACGTCATCGGCAGTGCGTTCGATACTTTTAACTTCGTTGTGGAGGTAGTAGACCTGCCCACCTCTCAAGAGTTCACGCAGGATCGCTTCTTTGACAAGCGAATCATCTTTCTGCTTTATGAAGGTTTTTACAGACAAGCGGCGAGCTGGCGGTGTCGCGATGACAGACAAATCACGAATTCCCGCCATCGATAGATTGAGCGTTCGAGGAATTGGGGTCGCCGTGAGTGTGAGTACATCCACGTTAGAGCGATATTTTTTCAAGCGTTCTTTTTGTGCCACGCCGAATCGGTGCTCTTCATCAATGATCAGGAGGCTCAGTTTTGGAAGTCTTAGCCCGCTCGATAACAGCTTGTGAGTGCCGACGACGATATCGACTAGGCCGTTATTCGCCCGGTCAATGATAGCCCCGGTTTCTTTGGCCGTTTTAAATCGGCTGAGCACTTCAATAGTCACGGGCCAGTCTGCGAAGCGATCACGGAATGATTCGAAGTGCTGTTGGGCGAGCAGTGTCGTTGGAACCAGGACGCATACCTGCTTCCCGCTGCTGACGGACGCGAATGCTGCTCGCATCGCGACCTCTGTTTTACCAAATCCGACGTCACCACAGACCAGTCGATCCATGGGCCGGGGAGCCTTTAAGTCGGCTAGCACGGCATCGATTGACGTCTCTTGATCGGGTGTCAATTCGAATGGGAAGCCGTCAGCAAATTGATTGACTTGAGATTCATCGATTTGATGCGCGTAGCCTGCTTTGGCGGCCCGTCTGGCGTAGATATCGAGAAGTTCTGCGGCTTTATCGCGAATTTCTTCGGCCGCTTTTTGCTTGGCCCTTCTCC
This sequence comes from Gammaproteobacteria bacterium, assembly GCA_002705795.1. Classification (GTDB taxonomy): domain Bacteria; phylum Pseudomonadota; class Gammaproteobacteria; order Pseudomonadales; family Litorivicinaceae; genus HIMB30. Next base: position 38,851 of record PAHG01000014.1, on the reverse strand, counting down.
AACGATCGGTCCCAAGTTTATGTGCAGGGACTAAATCTGGATCACCACCGGCATACCGGCTCAACACACCGAGATTTGTGACGGGGATGTAGAGTTTCGCGTCGCCTTGGTACTCGACGGTCACGAACTCATTGATGTCTTCGCCCAAGTCGATGGTTTCAAGCCCTTTGTAATGCCCGACACCGTGATCTATGTGAACGATTGGATCACCGATTTCGATCTCAGATAGGTCGCGGACAATTAGATCGGTCGCGATCTCATGCTGTCTACGTCGTCTTCGCTGGGGTACACGGCGACCGAATAATTGGCTTTCAGGAACGATTGCGAATTGGTCAACTATGATCCCTTGGTCCAGTAAGCCAAGCGTAATAACCGCTTTGTGAGTGGCCGGCTGGAAGTCGCTGAACCGTTCGACGGTTTCTGGACGCATACCATGCTTCGCCAAAAGCTCCGATAGTGCTTCGCGTCGTCCAGCTGATTCAGCAACAAAGCAAACCGCTTTAATATCATCAATCAATGCTTTCAGTCTCGTGGCCGGTTGATCGGCCTTTGCATCAAATGTGACGTCAGGGAGCGGTCTAATGCGTGGATGCATTGAATCCGGCTCCTTGATCTCTATCGAACTAAAGCGGTTTAGCGTGGCAAATAATTCCTCTGTGCGAACAAAGAGCTTTTCCGGAGAGAGAAGGGGTTTCCTACGGTCATGCCTCAAGTTTTCAAAACGCACCATCACATCGTTCCAGAAATGTTCAAGCGCTTGATGCAATGCACCAACACGGACGGTCTGCGTGTCTGCTGGCAAATACTCAAAAAGGGTGGCCATCTGATTAAAAAAGAGGGGGGCGTAGTATTCCACCCCCGGGGGTGCGAGGCCCGAGGAAACATCTTGATATATCGAGCTGTCTCTCGGATTACCATCAAATGTTTCGTGCCAGTTTTGCCTAAATGTGGCAATCCCTGTCTCGGTTAACGGAATTTCTCTTGCCGGTAAGAGGGTGACTGAATCGACCTTGGTGATTGTGCGCTGGGTGTCAGGATCGAAGGCCCTTAAGCTCTCGATTTCTGTGTCGAAGAGCTCCACGCGCAATGGCTGCTTAGAGCCCATCGGAAACACATCTAGGATTGCTCCACGGACCGCAAATTCACCATGTTCACGAACAGTATCGACGGCGTGGTATCCAGACGTCTCGAGTCGTCTGCGTTCCGCGTGTAAATCAAACTGATCGCCGGTATTTAAAATAAATCGTTGGCCATCAAGGTGCTCTCGGGGCGGTAGTCGGTGTGCGAGCGTTTGGACTGGTAAAATCAGTAGTCCTCGATTCAGGTCGCCGAGTTGGCTTAATGCCTTAAGTCTTTCAGAGGTAATATCTTCATGAGGCGAGAAGCTGTCATAGGGCAGTGTTTCCCAGTCGGGTAGGTGGATTATGGGGATGTCGGCCTGCCCGTCTGCTTCACCCTCAGCGTCCAGATGATGCTCTTGGCCTAGGTAGAAATGTAGAGCATTTGCTAGGTGCTGAGCGTCTTGTGATGTCTCAACCACTACCAGAACAAGTGAGCTTAATCGTGCCGCACACTCAGCAATTGCGATTGGCACCGCACTTTGGGGGAGGTTCGAGAGTGTTTGGGGTGCGATACCTACTTTAGGTAAAAAGTCGATAAGTGGTGGTTTAATTTTCAGCATATGATGTCGTGGCTTTGTCTGAGGAGAAAGTATAGGCGACAATCAATTGTTTCGCTTCAGGGAACTAGAAATGACCGTATTCGTGGCCGACGAGGGACTACTTGGGTTGACAGAGCTCGTCCCGAGTCATTGCGAGATTCGTTGGTACTCCGGGCGCGATATTCCTAGATCGATGTTAGTTGGTGCGGATGCTTTACTGGTTCGATCAACAGCACGCGTGTGGGTACATAATCTTCCCGAATCCATTCGCTTCATCGGAACGGCAACGATAGGAACCGATCACTTACCACTGCAGCATCTCTCGGATAAAAACATCAGAGTAGTATCGGCACCTGGATGCAATGCCTTTGCGGTTACCGACTATGTGCTGTCACATCTTTTTAGTTGGGCTAAAGCGGGAGGGCGTGCTCTCGACAGCTTAACGCTGGGCATCATCGGTGTTGGTGCTGTGGGTTCATTACTCGATAAGCGTGCTCAAATGGTGGGTATTCGAACGCTCTTGTCGGATCAACCACGATTTGATTTGGGAGGCCTATCAGATCACCTGCCGTTGGGTGATGTCATTCGACAATCGGACGTCATTTCGCTTCATGTGCCCCGTGTCACCGAGGGTAATTACGTGACAGATAGGCTGTTGGATCAAAAAGCGCTATCCCAAATCAAAAAGCAGTCACTGGTGGTCAATGCGTCGAGAGGCCAGGTCCTACATGAGCATGATTTACTTGCACAGACCCACTTCGATTTGGTGCTGGATGTTTTTCCAATGGAGCCCGTAATTAGTGATGCGTTGATCAGCAGATCCTGGCGCATAAGCCCTCACATTGCCGGTCATTCGGCGGAAGGCAAATACCTTGGAACGAAGCGGATTCTTCAGGACGCTGCCTCCTGGTTTGGCTTTGCGTTGAATAGTATTGATGAAGAGTCTTTTCTGGAGGCTATTGCTGGCGCTCGGCTAGGTGGTAATTCATTGATGGAGTCTATCCTAAAGGCATGCCCGATGGCTGAGACTGATCGCGCGTTACGCGATCGCGTATTTCGCGCGATTGAGATGGAGAAACCCGATCTTTTTGATGAGGCTCGAAAATCGTACCGGTTACGGAGGGAGTCTGAACCATATCCTCTGTAATAAATAGTGGGACGATTAACGGTTTGATTACGTCAACGTATCTACGGGGATGAGTCGATATGATTGAAATTAACTGCGCGCTTAGCCGAGGATAGGTGACAGCCAGCGTGCGTTCTCGTCAATTGTCTCGTTTCGCATTGCTGAGTAACTCGCTAGTTGATCTTTCCCAATCTGTCCGAGCGTAAAATACCGCGCATCCGGGTGGGCAAAGTAAAACCCACTCACGGATGATGTCGGCCACATCGCCAAGCTTTCAGTGAGTGAAATCCCTGTCGCCGACTCGACATCAAGTAGCGACCACAAAGAGCATTTTTCGCGATGATCGGGACATGCCGGATATCCGGGAGCTGGCCGAATTCCACGATATTTCTCACGGATCAGTTCATCGTTGGTCAATTCCTCACCCGCTGCATATCCCCAAACCTCTGTGCGTACGCGACGATGCAAGTGCTCCGCGAAACTCTCAGCGAATCGATCTGCGAGTGCTTTCAAGACTATCGCTTGGTAGTCATCATGCGCCTGTTCGAACGCTTTGACATGGGCATCAATTCCATGACCAGTCGTCACTGCAAATGCCCCGATGTAATCTATTTGACCTGAGTCTCTTGGTGCAATGAAATCACTCAAGCACAACTGAGGCTTCCCTTCAGGCATGGGCCGTTGTTGTCTGAGCCAGTGGGTCCTCAGTAACTCACGCTCGTGATTCTCTGGATCCAAAATTACGATACTGTTGCCTTCTGAATACGCAGGGAAGCATCCAGCGATGGCGTCGGCTTGCAACCATTTTTGATCAATGATGTTGTCAAGCATCGCTTGTGCATCGTTATACAACTTTCGCGCTTCCGGTCCCTTTCGCGGGTCGTTGAGGATGTCGGGGAATTTTCCATTGAATTCCCATGCATTGAAGAACGGCATCCAGTCAATGGTGTCCAGCAGTACATCTAACGGGTAATCGTTGAATGTGAGGCACCCAATCGAGTTGGGCGTCACGATGGTTGTTGCATCAAAAGACAGCTCCGGACGGCGCGAATTCGCTTCTTCTATCGGAAGAAGTTTTTTAGGTGCTTTTCCGGCATGTGCTTTGCGTTTTACTTCATGGTCGGTAGCAATCTCCTGGTGGTATGACTCGCGCTCATCACTCAAAAGTTTTGAGGCGACACCGACGGCGCGTGATGCGTCCTTGACATACAGCACTGGTCCTGAATAAGCAGGATCAATTTTTACTGACGTGTGTGCAGGAGAGGTAGTTGCTCCACCGATCAATAACGGGCAGGTGAATCCCTGGCGCTCCATCTCCGAGGCGACCGTCACCATCTCGTCCAGCGATGGGGTGATCAGGCCGGAGAGCCCGATGATGTCTGCGTTGTGTTCTCGGGCCGCGTCGAGAATTGTTTGTGTTGCGACCATGACCCCTAGATCGATCACTTTGAAGTTATTACACTGCAGGACGACTCCCACAATGTTCTTTCCGATGTCGTGAACATCACCTTTCACAGTCGCCATGATGATCACGCCATGCTCCTGGCTGATATCTCCCGCGGCCTCTTTTTCTTCTTCGATGAAGGGTATGAGATGTGCGACGGCTTTTTTCATGACGCGGGCTGATTTGACAACCTGCGGTAGGAACATTTTGCCCGCGCCAAAAAGGTCACCCACCGTGTTCATGCCGTCCATGAGTGGTCCCTCGATCACAGACAGTGGGCGTGGTGCATTGAGTCGTGCTTCTTCCGTATCTTCAACAACGTGGGTGTCAATACCTTTGATCAGCGCATAGGCCAAGCGTTCTTCGAAGGTCCCGTTACGCCACTCAGCGACGGTGGTGTCGTCCTCATCTTTATCGATATTAAATTTTGGTGCGATGTCGACAAGCCGCTCTGTCGAGTCATCTCGGCGGTTTAAGATGACGTCTTCGACAAGCTCCCGAAGTTCGGTATCAATACCTTCATAGATGGCTAGTTGGCCCGCATTGACGATACCCATTGAGAGGCCTTCGCGAATCGCGTGGAATAAGAATACAGAGTGCATCGCCTCGCGTACGGGGTTATTGCCGCGGAAGGAGAACGATACATTCGAGATGCCGCCAGAGATATAACTGTGCGGACAGTATTCAGTGATGTCTTTGCATGCATAGATAAAATCGACCGCATAGTTATTGTGCTCTTCGATTCCAGTCGCAACAGCAAAAACGTTGGGATCAAACACGATGTCTTCGGGAGGAAAACCGACCACTTTAGTTAAAAGCTCGTATGAGCGTCGGCAGATTTCGAGCTTCCTCTCGCGCGTATCTGCTTGGCCTGTCTCATCGAATGCCATGACAACAACCGCGAATCCGTATTGACGAATTTTGCGAGCCTGCTCTAAAAAATTGGCTTCACCTTCTTTCAACGAGATGGAGTTGACGATTCCCTTCCCTTGGATGCACTGCATGCCAGCCTCTAGGATGTCCCATTTGGATGAGTCAATCATTACAGGGACTTTCGAAATATCAGGTTCTGATGCGATCAGATTGAGGAAGGTCACCATTGCCGACTTGGAGTCCAGCATCCCCTCGTCCATGTTGATATCGATGACCTGGGCCCCGTTTTCGACCTGTTGACGGGCGACGGCCAGAGCTTCGTCAAATTCACCATTGACAATCAATCGCTTGAACATCGCTGAACCTGTCACGTTGGTTCGTTCACCGATGTTCACAAAGCGGGTCGTATCATCGGCTATAAAGGACTCTAGTCCAGAGAGGCGCATCACGGGTTCTTTAGCCGCGATCTCCCGCGGTTGGTGGCTCGCGACTTTCTCCGCAATCAGACGGACGTGTTCCGGGGTGGTGCCGCAACAGCCGCCGATAATGTTCACAAGGGCGGCTTCCGCGTACTCGGCGACGATCTCCGACATCTCGGCTGCGTCCAAATCATACTCGCCGAATTGATTGGGGAGTCCCGCATTTGGGTGTGCCGATACAAATGTGTCTGCGACACGTGAGAGGTCTGACAGGAACGGCCGGAGCTCCTTGGGTCCAAGCGCGCAGTTCAAGCCAATGGTGAGCGGTTTAGCGTGGCGGACCGAGAACCAAAAGGCTTCGGTTGTCTGGCCGGATAAGGTTCGGCCCGAGGCGTCAGTGATTGTGCCCGAGATCATGATACGAATCTGGATGCCTGTCTCGCGTGCGACCTCATCAATGGCGAACAAAGCTGCTTTCGCGTTTAGGGTATCAAAAATGGTCTCGACCAGAATCAGGTCGGCTCCACCGTCCAGGAGCGCACGTGTCGCATCGGTATAAGTCTCAACCAATTGATTGAACGTGATATTGCGCGCGCCAGGATCATTGACATCCGGGCTTATGGAGCACGTTCTGTTGGTCGGCCCTAAAACCCCAGCGACCAGCACTGGCCTGTCGCAGGAATCTGCAACTGATCGGGCAAGCTTCGCTGCCTCGCGATTTAATTCGGTGACCAGCTCATCCATCGAGTAGTCTGCCATCGATGGTCGGTTTGAGTTAAAGGTGTTGGTCTCCACGATACTTGCACCCGCATCGATGTAAGCTTTATGGATAGATGCGATGAGCTCGGGCTGCGTGAGAGTCAGAAGATCATTATTTCCCTTCAAATCCTGCGGAAAATTTTTAAACCGTTCGCCACGGTAATCGCTCTCGCCGAGGCCCGCTCCTTGGATCATTGTACCCATGCCGCCATCAAGGATTACGATGGACTCTTTCAATGCGGACTCAAGCCACCGGATCCGCTCTTCGCGTGTCATGCGCAACCTCGTACCCCCAAAGCGTGGCAGACAGCGAAACTGAGGTCGGCGCGGTTGAGTGTATAGAAATGAAAGTCTTCAACGCCCTCACGGCCGAGGTCCTCAGCCTGGGACACCGCGGCATGTGCTGCGATTAACTGTCGAGTTGTCGGGTCATCATCAAGGCCCTCAAACTGCATCGATAAAGCCGTTGGAACCGATGCGCCACAGGCACCAGCGAAACGCACTAAAGTGTTGAAGTTGGTGACCGGCAATATACCGGGAATCAGCTCGACATCAATCTGCATGGCCGCGACGCGGTCCCGAAACCGCAAAAAAATCTCATTATCGAAGAAAAATTGAGTAATCGCTCGGTGACCACCAGCATCGACCTTGCGCTGTAAGTTTTCCAGATCTGCGTCTACTGAACCTGCCTGAGGATGCGTCTCGGGGTAAGCTGCAACGAACAACTCAAACGGATGTCTCTCGAGTAACCCCTGGACCAAATCAGGCGCAAAGGCGTACCCATCTGGGTGAGGCACGTAAGCCGCTTCAGCACCACCCGCGGGGTCACCACGTAGCGCGACAATCTGCCGTACCCCCATGTCCCAATACCCGTCCGCGATTGAGTCGATTTCGCTTCGTGGCGCCCCGACACAGGTTAGATGTGGGACCGGTTTGAGGGACGTTTTGGTCAAGATACTCTCAATGACCTGGTGCGTTCGCTCGCGGGTTGACCCATCGGCTCCGCAGGTGACAGATACAAATTCAGGATTTAACGGCGCGAGTCGCTCCACTGTTTTCCAGAGGCCCGCCTCGGCTTCTGGGGTCTTCGGTGGAAAAAATTCAAACGACACTCGCGGTGCGGTCATGCTCGCTCCTTATTCTTTCCCGAGACCAACAAGCTAATATCCAGCACATCTCCTGGAAGTACGTTGGTTGCGGTAACCGTTAACCCCGCCTCCTCAAGCCAACGGTGGATGTCAGAAATCGCGATACCCACGGGTGGTGGGTTTTTGGCTTGAGCGGCCTCGGTAAATGCGACCACAAGAAGACGCCCATGGGGCTTGAGGACCCGAGTTGCTTCCTTGATAAGAGCATCTGGATCGGCTGCGAAATATAGTACTTGGTCGATCGTGACCGTATCAAAATGTCTTGCAGGAAACCGCATCTGATACATGTCTTCCTGACGTACCGTGAGGTGTGGTAGGTCCGCTTCTGCAAGCGCATTCCGCGCGACCATGACCATTTTTTTCGATAAGTCGATACCGACACCACTGTCTGCAAGTGGGCCAGCGATTTTCAACATGCGGCCTGTACCGGTCGCGATATCGAGCAGATGCCCAACAGGTTGAGCTGATAGCGCGTCTTTGACGGCGCCACTGAATCTCAGTTCGTCTCCATGATATTCATGGAGCCTCAGCCAATCTGGCACTTCAGTTTCGACAAACTTTTCAGACAGCTTGGCTCGTGCGCCACGCAGTTCATTAAGTCGCGCTTGATCGAGTCCCATTAGATCACCGTCATCGGGTAACTGTTCCAGCAGTTCCGAAATCAACTGTTGGCACTGCACATCTTGTGTGACCCGGTAAAATACCCAATGCTGTTCCCGAAAGCTTTCTAAGACCCCAGCGTCTTGGAGCAGCTTCAAATGACGAGACACACGCGGTTGGGATTGGCCGACAATCCGCGTGAGTTCTGATACAGTCAGCTCTCCTTGAGTGCACAGGCGTATCAATCTGAATCGAGTGGGTTCAGCTATTGCTCTCAGTGCGTCAATATAATCGTCATAGGATGTCCACATAGGGAATATAATAATATAAAGATATCTTTATGTTCAATTGAGATTTGATGTCAGAACCAACAATTCGTTTTCACACCGTTCCTCTGATCAATGCAGAAGGTGTCCTTGGGGTCGCTGTGATGGACCGCCCCAAAGCGTTGAATGCGCTTGATCACACCATGATTCGTGGTTTGTTGCAGGCTGTCGAGACGGTCGAGTCGGATGCCGCGATCAAAGCTCTCTGGATTGAGTCGTCCGCGGAAAAGGCGTTCTGTGCCGGGGGTGATGTCCGAGATGTTACCAACAATGGCCAAGCAGGCGGTCTGGATGATCTCTCAAACTCCGCGGATTACCTGGCCGACGAATATCTCTTGGATGTCTGGCTTCGTTACTGTTCGAAGCCGGTCTTTGCGTGGGGTGATGGTTACATCATGGGCGGCGGCATGGGCGTTTTTCAGGGTGCAGATGTCCGTTGCGTGACTGAGTATTCAAGCCTCTCCATGCCCGAGGTACGAATCGGGTTCGTCCCTGATTGTGGTGGCAGTTGGTTCTTAAATCGTGTCCCAAATGGGTTGGGTATCTGTCTTGCGATGAGCGGTGTCACTGTTGGCGCCGCCGACGGATGCTGGCTGAATTTAGCTGATTGGCTCCTGCCCCGCGCTGAAAAATCTCAGTTATTCGAGGCTGTTCTGGGTCTTACTTATACCTCACGAGAGGCGGCCTTATCGGAGATTGGAGCAATCCTGCACACGGCGACATCAGAGTTACCAAGGCAAGGGCCTTGGGAAGAGAACGGTGCTCGATTAGGTAATAGCATCCGACACCAGTCACCGTTAGCGACTTGGCACACCATGCAGAAATGGTATCACGAGATTCCTGAACTATTTGTTGGATTAGAACAAGCGAGCCCCGGGGCTGCGCTTGTTGCGGGATACCAGCATCAGCGCGCGAAATATCAAAACCTGGCTCAAGCGGTATTACAAGAGCACGATCTCGGGATGCGTCTCTTGTCTGATGGCGAGTGGTGCGAGGGTGTCCGAGCGCTGTTGATCGACAAGGATAAAAACCCCCAGTGGCGTTTTAAAACGGTCGAAGAGGTCGCGCCCGACTGGATTCAGGCGATGCTAGCCCCCATGAAGTGGACCACGACACATCCGTTGGTAGCCAAGTTGTCTGCCGAGGGACTCCCACATTATTAGTACAAAGAAAAAGGACTCCGCATGAAAGTTTCATTTTTGGGTTTGGGTGTGATGGGTTATCCGATGGCCGGACACCTAGCGAAAGCAGGCCACGATGTCACGGTATACAACCGAACGGTCGCGAAAGCTGAAAAATGGGTGGCTGAATATGGTGGGGAGGCTGCGGCGACACCAAAAGAGGCGGCGGTTGGCCAAGAAATAGTCTTCGCCTGTGTTGGCAATGATGATGACTTGCGTAGCATCACTTTGAATGAAGGCGGTGCATTTGCAGGTATGAGTAAGGGCGCTTTATTCGTTGACCACACCACGGCGAGTGCCGAGGTCGCGCGGGAATTGAGTGGGACCGCGAAGGCTCTCAACATTGGGTTCATGGACGCGCCAGTTTCTGGTGGCCAGCAAGGGGCTGAAAATGGCGCATTGACCGTGATGATTGGCGGAAGTCCGACGGATTTCGATCGCGCTGCGCCAGTTATTGATGTGTTCGCACGCGCATGCACGCTGATGGGTGACGTGGGCGCCGGTCAGCTCACAAAGATGGTGAACCAGATCTGTATCGCCGGATTGGTCCAAGCATTATCTGAAGGACTCTCTTTTGCTCGCGCGGCTGGGCTTGATGCTCACAAGGTGGTGGACGTTATTAGCAAGGGCGCCGCGCAGTCATGGCAGATGGAAAATCGTTATGAAACTATGCTCGCTGATGAGTTCGAGCACGGGTTTGCGGTCGATTGGATGCGTAAAGATCTCTCAATTTGTTTGGCTGAAGCGCGGAAAAATGGGTCTGCGCTTCCGATTACCGCGGCCGTTGATCAACTCTACAGTGAGGTCCGGTCCATGGGCGGTGGTCGCTGGGACACTTCAAGCCTATTCGCGCGGCTGGAGGCAATACGTCGATCCAGTGGCAAGTGATCCATTTGACACACTGACCAATCGCTTGGCCCGTCGTGAGCACTCTCGGGTCGAGCTTGGTCGAAAACTCAAAATATACCACCCCGGGTTGTCTCAATCAGAGAGCGATGAACTGCTTGATCGATTGATTGAATTGAATCTGCAGTCCGATATGCGGTTCGCCGAGATGTTAATTCGTTCCCGATTATTCCGTGGGCAGGGCCGGCATCGAATCGAGCAAGAACTCACACAACATGGGATCGAACCAGGTGATGTGGGTCATCTCTTTGATGAAGCCGAGGATAGTGAATCGGATCGATGTGTGGCCGCGCTAGAGAAGTGGCTGCGCGGTAAAAAAGATCCGACACGCGATAAAGCACTCCGATTTTTGGCATCAAGGGGTTTTAATTTTTCGGATGCAACAGAAGCAGTCGAAACGATTTTCCGCTAGCATTGCACTTCACTTGAATTTCAGAAATTTGAAAAAAATGAAAAGCGCTGAAATCCGCTCGCAGTTTCTCGAGCATTTCCAAGAAAATGGCCACACGATCGTGCCGTCTAGTCCTCTCATTCCAGGAAACGACCCAACGCTTTTATTCACTAACGCAGGGATGGTGCAGTTTAAAGACGTCTTCACGGGCGAAGAAGCGCGTCCGTATCACCGTGCGACCACGTCGCAGCGTTGTGTCCGAGCTGGTGGCAAACACAATGATCTTGAAAACGTTGGCTACACTGCCCGTCATCATACGTTTTTTGAAATGCTGGGTAATTTCAGTTTCGGTGACTATTTTAAGGAAGATGCGATTCGCTTTGCGTGGGGTTTTTTGACAGATCGTTTAGGACTGCCTAAGGAACGCCTCTGGGTGACGGTTCACCATACAGATCAAGAGGCGGAGGATATCTGGATCCAGAAGATAGGCGTTGATCCAGACCGGCTTTCGCGGTTGGGTGATAAAGATAATTTCTGGTCGATGGGTGACACGGGCCCATGCGGGCCATGCAGCGAGATCTTTTATGATCATGGGCCCGATGTTCCAGGTGGTCCACCGGGCTCTGAAGATGATGACCTCGATCGTTACATTGAGATCTGGAACCTAGTATTCATGCAGTTTGAGCAGGCTGCGGATGGGACGCGGACACCCTTACCCAAGCCATCTGTAGATACAGGTATGGGGCTTGAGCGGATTGCCGCTGTGATGCAGGGCGTGCACTCAAACTACGAGATCGATCTATTCCAAGCACTATTGAACGCGGCGGCAGATGTTACCCACACGAGCGACATTGAAGCGAAATCACTGCGCGTGATCGCTGACCACATTCGGAGCTGTTCGTTTTTGATTTGTGATGGAGTTTTGCCATCGAACGAAGGGCGTGGATATGTCTTGCGTCGGATCATTCGGCGTGCGATTCGCCACGGACACAAGCTCGGTTGCGACCAACCTTTCTTTCATAAAATTGTACATACCTTGGTGGCTGAAATGGGTGAGGCCTACCCAGAACTCCGCGAAAGCGAGGATCGGATTGTCGCCGCTCTAAGGCAAGAAGAGGTGCAATTTGCAAAGACCCTTGATGCCGGGATGAAAGTTTTGGAAGAGGCGGTTGCGTCACTCAAGGGGAACACACTCCCGGGTGAGTTGATTTTTCGGCTCTATGATACGCATGGATTCCCGGTTGACTTGACCAACGATATCGCTCGCGAGCGTGACCTCGAGCTTGATATTGACGGGTTCGATGAGGCTATGGCCGAGCAGCGGGAAAAGTCACGGCAAAGCTCTAGCTTTGCTGTCGAGGGACAACTTCGATTTGATTTGGATGGCTCGACAGAGTTCCTTGGCTACACGCATCTAGACGCGAGCGCGATTGTTGTAGCGCTGGCGAAAGATGGTGAGCAGGTGGACTCGCTTGGTGCCGGTGAGGCTGGAATCGTCGTGCTCAACCAAACACCTTTTTATGCAGAGAGCGGTGGCCAACAAGGAGATAATGGCTCATTGACATCGACTGACGGCTCATTTCAGGTCTCGGTAACGAAGAAATATGGCCCACATTTCGGTCACGAGGGCAAACTGGGTATGGGTGAGTTAAGGGTCGGCGATACAGTCAACGCGAGGGTCGAAGGCGCCAGGCGCCAGGCGACCGCACTAAACCACTCGGCGACACATTTATTGCATGCGGCACTTCGTACTGTCCTCGGTGAACATGTTACGCAGAAGGGGTCTTTGGTGACCCATGAGCGCACACGTTTTGATTTTTCGCACCCACAACCATTAACGGCCACTGAGATCACAGCAATCGAGGCGATGGTCAACTCAGAAATTCGTCGCAACGAAGATGTTGTCACGCAGGTCATGCCAATTGACGAGGCGAAGGCCGCGGGTGCGATGGCATTGTTCGGTGAAAAATATGATGACGAAGTTCGTGTTCTCTCGATGGGCGAATTTTCGGTTGAATTATGCGGTGGTACCCATGTCGCCCGGACTGGCGATATTGGCTTGTTCAAGATTACCACCGAAGGCGGGGTCGCTTCCGGGGTCCGTCGAATCGAGGCAGTGACGGGCGAGGGCGCTCTCAATTACATTCATGCATTGACAGACACACTGGAACGAGCGGCGGTGCTCTTAAAAACGGGTCCGGAATCAGTGCTTTCTAAGATCGAGCAAGTCGCTGAGCGATTGAGGGTCTCTGAGCGCGAGGTGGATGCTTTGAAGATGAGGCTTGCGACGGCAGCGGGCGGCGATTTGTTGGACGATGTCGTAGAAGTCGCTGGGGTCCAATGTTTAGTGGCCAGCCTCGATGGGCAGGATCCAAAATCGCTCCGTGACACGCTCGATCGCATTAAGAACCGCCTGTCCCAAGGCGTTGTTGTGCTTGCAACAGTCCGCGATGACAAAGTGAACCTGGTTGCTGGCGTCACAGATAACTTAACCGATCGCGTCAAGGCGGGTGATCTGATTGGATTTGTTGCTGCGCAGGTCGGTGGTCGCGGTGGCGGGCGTGCTGATATGGCCCAAGCGGGAGGGACTGAGCCCGCATCATTACCAGGGGCGCTGAACTCAGTTACTGGGTGGCTTGAGGGACAACTGGGTTAGGAAGTTCGATGGGTTTAATCGTTCAAAAGTATGGCGGTACGAGTGTAGGGACCGTTGAGCGCATCCAGGGTGTCGCCAAAAAAGTGAAGGGGTTTAGAGACCAAGGACACGATCTCGTCGTGGTGGTTTCAGCGATGAGCGGGGAGACCAATCGGTTGATTGGTATGGCGAGCGAGATTGGTCAGCGTCCGGTCCCACGTGAAATGGATGTCCTCGTATCGACGGGTGAGCAGGTTACGATCGCGCTTCTTGCGATGGCGTTAACGGAACTGGGCTGCGCCGCGAAAAGCTATACGGGCGGACAAGTGTCTATCCAAACGGACAGCGCGCACACCAAGGCGCGTATTCAAGCAATTGATGATAAGAATGTGCTTGGTGACCTCAAAGCAGGCCAGGTCGTGATTGTTGCAGGCTTCCAAGGCGTGGATGAACACAACAACATTACAACACTCGGCCGAGGTGGTTCTGATACGACGGCGGTTGCGCTTGCGGCTGCGCTGAAAGCAGATGAGTGTCAGATTTATACAGACGTGGATGGGGTGTATACGACCGACCCACGTGTCGTTGAATCAGCACGTCGACTGTCAAAAATCACCTTTGAAGAGATGCTCGAAATGGCGTCCCTGGGGTCAAAAGTATTACAAATTCGCTCGGTAGAATTCGCCGGCAAATACAGTGTCCCGCTTCGCGTGCTATCCACATTTGAAGATGGGCCTGGCACATTGATCACCACTGAGGAGTTAGATTCCATGGAACAACCCGTTATCTCAGGTATTGCGTTTAACCGTGACGAAGCCAAATTGACGTTACTGGGCGTGCCCGATGTTCCTGGTGTCGCTGCTAAAATTTTGGCCCCAATCGGCGTGAAAAACATTGAAGTCGATATGATCGTTCAAAACGTAGGAGCGGATCAGACTACCGATTTCACGTTCACCGTCCATCGGAACGATGTCGAGGCTGCACACGAGGTGCTTGAGGACGTCGCGAACGAATTGGGTGCGCGTGAGGTACGGAAAGATTCCAAGATTTGTAAGGTGTCGGTGGTTGGTGTCGGTATGCGTTCACACGCAGGTGTCGCGAGTCAGATGTTTCAGACACTTGCGGCTGAGGGCATTAATATCCAAATGATCTCGACGTCTGAGATCAAGATCTCTGTCGTGGTGGACGAAAAGTATCTCGAGCTTGCGGTCCGTGCCCTACACCAGGCGTTCGACTTGGCGCTCGAGGATGCCAGTTAATACGCCTGACGCCTTTCGCGGTATTGATCGTCTGTACGGAGATCATGCCTTCCAAACGCTCTCAAAAAAACGCGTCTACGTGGTAGGTATTGGTGGCGTTGGTTCGTGGGTTGTTGAGAGCTTGGCGCGTTCCGGTGTTGGTGAGATTCGACTTGCCGACCTCGATGACATCTGCGTCACCAACACCAATCGCCAAATCCATGCGTTGTCATTGACCATTGGCCAGCCCAAAATTCAGGCGATGGCCGAACGTTGCAGATCCATTAACCCGGATATCGTTATCCGTAATGATCACGCGTTTGTTAATGATAAGACTGTAAAGTCTTTGGTCGAATCTGACCTGGATTTGGTTATCGACTGTGGTGATAACCAAATGGCGAAAGCGTCACTAATCGCTCACTGCAAGCGAATCAAAGTTCCTGTGATTACGGTCGGTGCCGCGGGGGGCCTGATTGATCCCAGTAAAGTTCTCGTCCGTGACCTGGCGAAAACAGAAGGAGACGCATTGTTGGCATCTGTACGTCAAACGCTCAGGAACCGGTATGGATTTTCACGTTCCCAAGGTAAACGCTTTTCTGTCAGTGCGGTCTATTCCGTTGAGCAGACACGGTATTTGCAGGCCGATGGCTCGGTCGGTCAGCAGAAGCCGGCCGCTGGCGCGAATCGACTCGATTGCGCTGGATCCCTAGGTGCTGCGACGCATGTCACTGCTGTATTTGCGTTTCATGCGACCGCCCGGGCAATCAATCTGCTGATCAGTCAAGCACTTCAAGGGTGATCGTCGGCCAGTGGCTTATCCAATCGTAATTGGGGTCGTCGTCAGGCCGAATAACTACCCCACTGATCAGGTACCGGTCGGCGCTCGGTAACACAAGCTCCACTCTTCCATTCGCATCCGTGTAAGCCTCTGAGACCACCGATCGATCGTTGTGACGAAATGCCTTGACAAGAACGTTCGCTAACGGCTTCTCCGCTTCAAATAACGTGAACACATGCCGTCCGGTTCCAATTTGGGCCCACTCGCCTTGCAGGACAAGCTCAAATGGCATTCTCAGAGAAAGCGAGTCTGAGACGTTTGTGTTGCCCGCCTTTATCAAGCTCTTCGCGCATCTGACGTAACGCTCTGTGACTGGGACTGCTTTAGGGATATCGGGATATTGGCTGAGCTGGCGACTCAGGCCGTCGAGCTCAATGTAATTGGCCCAGCGTTCGTCACCCTCACCAAACCGGATGGAAAAGGGTGTGGTCTGATGGATAACTTGGTTAAGGCCGTCGACCGTGATTATGCGCGCTGCTGGTCTGGAGTCTCCCAATAACCCATCGATTGAGCTGGTTGTTTCTGTTATCTGAAGAAATTGCTCGACCTCTCCGGGTAGGAGTGGCTGAGCGCTCCCTCGAAATGTTTCCCCGACCTTGAGGGTTAAGTCCACAGTTGCTTCGGGTTCTGTGTAATGCTGTGAGGCTTCAATCCAAAATTCGTGGGCACTGATCTGGGCGCCCCATAGGAGAACAATGCCCGACAAGGTCAGGTTCCGCAGTGATATCATATCTACCCCAAACATCTGAGACCGAATTTAATGAAAGCCGTTTTTCTGGGTTTACTTTTAGCGATTTCCAGTCTGGCCGCAAGTGCACATGAAATGCGACCGTCGATTGCTTCTCTTTCGGTGGATTCTCAGGGCGTATTGAAGCTTGAGCTCGTGACGAATATGGAGGCTTGGCTTGCGGGAATTGAACCATCACTACCAGATACAGACGACTCGCCGAATTCCTCGATCTACGATGGTTTTCGGTCGCTCGATGCGACAGCACTAGAGTCGGTCTTGCAGGACCGGGAGCCCGACATCGTGCGGCTCGTTAAGGTGGTCGCAGGTGTCGCTCCGGTCAAGATGACTCTGAGTTCAGTGCGGGTACTTCCTGTTGACGATAGTGAACTCCCGCGGGATACCGAACTCACTTTTTTGGGTGGCCTACCTAGTGGGGCCGAAAGTATCGTGTACCGGGTGGATGACACAATACCGAATACTGCGGTTCGCTTGTTTCTTGAGAAATCAGAACCTCGAGTCCAATTCGTCAAGACCGGGCGAGAGTCAGACGAGCTATCGCTCGATCAAGCTGTGGAGCGGTCAGTTAGCGCTATCGCTTTAGACTACATTGAGCTTGGATTTATACACATCATTCCTCGAGGCCTCGACCACATCCTATTCATCATCGGGCTCTCTCTGATCTCGAGACGGCTGCTTGATCTGGTGATACAGGTGACAGCGTTCACTGTCGCACACTCGGTCACGCTGGCGCTTGGCTTGTACGGCGTCTTGGAGTTTCCTCCATCAATCGTTGAGCCCCTGATCGCTGCCTCGATCGTCTATGTTGCCGTCGAAAATATTTGGCACAACAAAGTAAATCGATCTCGGGCAGTGTTAGTGTTTGCGTTCGGTTTACTTCATGGGATGGGGTTTGCCGGCGTACTGGCCGATCTAGGGCTCCCTGAGCGTGATTTTGTCGTTGGCCTATTGTCATTCAACGCCGGCGTGGAGCTGGGCCAGCTGACGGTTATACTAGTCGCATACATATCAGTCGGTGTCTGGGTTTTGCGTTACCCCTGGTATCAGTCGCGGGTAGCTGTCCCTGTCTCGTTACTGATAGGCGTCGTCGGATGTTATTGGTTTATTGAACGGGTGACCGGGTAGTGGGTATCGAGATGCAGACAAACGGCCAGGTGATGACTCGCGTTACATTGATCGGAGCCGTAGTCGATGGATTATTAGGATTATTCAAGATTACGATTGGTCTGATCAGTCATAGCCACGCGCTGGTCGCAGATGGTGTGCATTCGTTATCAGACTTGGGCACGGACGTTCTAGTGATCTTGGCTGCCAGGTGGAGCAGTGAGGGGCCTGACGACGAGCACCCATATGGGCATAACCGGATTGAGACGTTAGCGACGCTAGTTCTGGGTAGTGCATTGCTAGCGGTCGCTGGCGGAATCCTATATGACAGCCTGCGGCGTGTCTTCGATCCGAGCATTGTTGTCGACCTCGGTATAGCTGCTTTTATTGTCACCGTAGCCTCGATTGTCTCAAAAGAGGCGATCTATCATTACACGCGGCACTACGCGAAGAAGCTGGATTCGAAGCTGCTGATGGCGAACGCGTGGCACTCAAGGACGGATGCGCTGTCGTCGGTGGCTGTGCTTATTGGGCTGATCGGTGTCACGTTGGATTTGATCTGGCTTGTTGCCCCTGCCGCTCTAGTGGTTGCGTTGTTGATCGCCAAGATCGCGCTGAGTCTCTTATGGGACTCGATGCAGGAGCTGGTCGATACCGCCTTGCCTGAGGAGAAGGTTTCAGCGATCCGCAAGGCGGCTTTGAATGTTCCGGATCTTCGTGATGTTCATCACATACGCACCCGCACGATGGGCGGTAAGACTCTGATAGACCTCCATCTGCAGGTTGATCCTCGTGTCTCCGTGTCTGAGGGGCATGAGATTGGTTGTTGGGTGGCATCTAATATTCGTGCCGAGTCTCCAGATGTCTTAGACATTACGTTCCACATTGATTCTGAAGATGATGCTGACGTCGATCAGGATGGCCCACCCTTCTTGCGACCGCTGAGAGGTGAGGTAAGACAAGCCCTCGAGCAAGATTGGAAAGGCCTGTGTGAGATACAAGATCTCCGACTGCACTACCTCGGAGGTAAGATAGATGTCGAGGTACTGACGTCTAGCGGTGTAGAGGTTGCCGATCTGAAATTAGCATCAGCTAGGCCTTGGATAGGTCAGATATCGATTCTCCACCCACCTCGATGATATAACCTAATTGAATATTATTAGCATTCAAAGCCATAATAAATGATGTTTTGGCGACGCAGCAAAAGGATCTGGATAAAGGCCATTTTGAGTGTCATGGCCTCATTTCTTGGCGTCCAATCAAATGAGAACCGGGCACATGACTTTGAGCAGGGTAGATTCCCAATCTTTGTTGTGTCTGGATTACTTATGACTCTGATCTTATTGGTGAGTGTTTATGGGCTTGTCCAATTGGTCATGATGTATGTACAATAGCAGAGCCTAGTGACAGGCTCGGGTTCTGGAGGAATTCTGACCTCGAAAAGTGAAGGATCACTATCAAAAAACCAATTTATGTTTCGTCAACCGCCATATTTATGGACGTGGGAGGTATGCGAATGACCAAAGCAATCACTTTGGCTCTATCGCTATTGGCTATGCCAGCATCGGCTGACTGGCAGGTCAATATGAATGAAGGCGTGACAGCATTGTCGCGCGAAATCTTCGATCTACATATGCTGATTTTCTGGATCTGTGTGGTCATCGGGGTGGTCGTATTCGGCGTGATGTTCTATTCGATCTTTAAGTTCCGGAAATCCAAGGGTGCGGTTTCAGAGCACTGGCATGAAAACACGACAGTCGAAGTCGTTTGGACCGTAATTCCGTCAATTATTTTAATCGCGATGGCGGTTCCGGCGACTGCCACGTTGATGGATATGTACGATACTTCCGAGGCCGACGTAGAGATTCAGGTTACTGGTTACCAGTGGAAATGGCGTTACCAATATCTCAATGAAGATATCGACTTCTTTTCGAATCTCGCGACACCGCGTGAAGAGATCAAGAACGTTTCGGTAAAAAATGCGAACTATCTTCTGGAGGTCGATAATCCTCTCGTGATACCCGTTAATAAGAAGGTTCGGTTCTTAATAACCGCCAACGATGTGATTCACTCTTGGTGGGTCCCACACTTCGCGGTAAAGAAAGACGCAATACCGGGCTTTGTTAACGAGTCCTGGGTAAAGGTCGAGGAGCCGGGGGTGTACCGCGGGCAATGTACTGAGCTTTGTGGTAAGGATCACGGTTTTATGCCGATCGTCGTCGAAGTCAAATCTGAGGCCGACTATGCGGCCTGGTTAGCGGATCAGAAGGCGATGAAGCTTGCGCTGGCAGGAGAGGCGTCGAAGGAATTCTCAATGGATGAGTTGATTGCGAAGGGTGAAGGCGTCTACAGCTCAGCTTGCGCGGGATGTCATCAGTTGAATGGTCAAGGAATCTCCGGGGCATTCCCAGCGATCACAGGGAGTGCGATTGCCACGGGTGCGATTGATGCACACATCGACATTGTTGTGAATGGTAAAACCGGGACGGCAATGCAGGCCTTCAAAGAACAGCTTTCGGCAGCCGATATCGCGGCTGTTGTGACCTATCAACGGAACGCGCTAGGTAACGCAGTGGGCGATCTGGTCCAGCCAAGCGCTATCCAGAAATAAGAGGTAAGAATTATGGCTACAATTGACGTTGATCTACCACACGTAAAAGACGAAGATCCACACCACCATGGCCCTGCGAAGGGGCTAGGACGTTGGTTATATACGACAAACCATAAAGACATTGGGTCAATGTATCTGATCTTTAGTCTGTGTATGTTTATGATTGGTGGAATCATGGCGCTGATCATTCGCGCCGAACTATTCCAACCCGGGTTGCAGCTGGTTGAGCCAAATTTCTTCAACCAGATGACTACCATGCATGGTTTAATCATGGTGTTCGGGGCGGTTATGCCAGCGTTTGTGGGACTCGCTAACTGGATGATCCCGATGCAAATAGGTGCCCCAGACATGGCGTTACCTCGGATGAATAACTGGAGCTTCTGGATTCTTCCATTTGCTTTCCTCATTCTCCTGTCATCGTTGTTCATGCCGGGCGGGGCTCCGAACTTTGGCTGGACTTTCTACGCGCCGCTATCAACCACCTACGCACCCGAGTCGGTGACGTTCTTTATCTTTGGGGTCCATATNATGGGTGCGTCGTCGATCATGGGTGCGATCAACATCATTGCGACTATATTGAATATGCGTGCGCCTGGGATGACATTGATGAAGATGCCACTGTTCGCCTGGACGTGGTTGATCACAGCATTCTTGCTGATCGCGGTTATGCCGGTNTTGGCGGGTGTGGTGACCATGATGCTGATGGACATCCACTTTGGGACATCATTTTTTAACGCTGCCGGTGGCGGTGACCCTGTCTTGTTCCAGCACGTATTTTGGTTTTTCGGGCACCCCGAAGTCTACATTATGATTTTACCTGCGTTCGGTATCATCAGCGAGATCATCCCAACATTCGCGCGTAAGCGCCTGTTCGGTTACTCATCGATGGTGTACGCGGTCGCATCAATCGCTTTGCTGTCCTTCGTGGTTTGGGCTCATCACATGTTCACGGTCGGCATGCCACTCGTCGGTGAGGTATTCTTCATGTTCACGACTATGCTGATTGCTGTACCCACCGGCGTGAAGGTGTTCAACTGGGTTGCGACTATGTTCCGTGGGTCGATGACGTTCGAGACACCGATGTTGTTTGCGCTTGCCTTCGTGGTGTTNTTCACGCTCGGTGGGTTCTCTGGACTGATGCTTGCGATCGCGCCTGCAGACTTCCAGTACCATGACACCTATTTTGTGGTTGCGCACTTCCACTATGTACTAGTGCCGGGCGCGATCTTCTCGATCATGGCAGCAACATACTACTGGCTCCCTAAATGGACCGGCCATCAGTTGAACGAGACCATGGGTAAGGTTCACTTCTGGCTCTCTTTTGTGGGCGTGAACATTACATTCTTCCCGATGCACTTTGTTGGGTTGGCGGGTATGCCCCGTCGCATACCTGACTACGCGCTACAGTTTGCGGACTTCAATAGCATGGCGACGGTTGGCGCATTCATTTTTGGGTTCTCTCAGCTGGTGTTCATCTACAACGTGATCCAAAACGTTCGGGTCGGTGAGAAGGCGTCTGCGCAGGTCTGGGAAGGCGCTCAGGGTCTAGAGTGGACGATTCCGTCACCCGCTCCGTATCACACCTTCTCTACACCTCCGAAGGTAGACTGATACGTGGCTGAAGCGACCGATAAGCAAACGAAACGCATCGCGGTCCGGTTGGCGACAGCCGCGGTCGCGATGTTTGGTTTCGGTTTCGCGTTGGTGCCGTTGTACGACGTGTTCTGTGACATAACTGGTCTGAATGGGAAAAATTTCAGCCAGGGCCCAGCCGAGATCTCCGCCGTGGATAAGTCACGGACTGTTAAAGTGCAATTCGTTACCGTCAACCCGGCCGACATGCCTTGGGACTTCAAGCCAAACGAGCGATCGATGCGAGTTTTCCCGGGAGAGGATAAGCAGACAGCGTTCTACGCGAAGAACCCGACAAGTAACTGGATGGTCGCACAGGCGGTTCCATCTGTGACCCCGTCTGAGGCTGCCCCCTATCTCCACAAGGTGAATTGCTTTTGCTTTGANCGGCAGCCACTGGAGGCGGGCGCAGATACAGAAATGCCTCTGGTCTTCGTTGTGGATCCAGAGCTGCCTAGCCACATATCAACGATTACACTCTCGTACGCTTTGTACGATTTGACTGAGAGTCAGAAAGTGACACAGACAAACCTCAATAATGACAAAGGACGGGCATCTTTATGAGTGGGTCTACATATTACGTTCCAGAGCAGAGCAAATGGCCGATACTGGCTTCCGTAGCCCTTGGTTTATTGGCTTATGGCGCGGCGATGACGATTACATCCATGACCGCCGACCGCGATTCGGTTGGTCCTTGGATTCTTGGTGGCGGATTTTTGATTCTTTTCTATGTGATCTTTGGGTGGTTTAAGGATCAGATTAGGGAAGAGGCTGAGGGATTACACAGCGATCAATTAGACCGGTCTTACCGCCAGGGAATGTTGTGGTTTATATTTTCTGAGGTAATGTTTTTTGCTGCTTTCTTCGGTGCACTGTTTTATGTCCGAACATTCTCGGTGCCCTGGATTGGTGGAGAGGGCGCGAAAGGTGTCACAAACATGTTGTGGGATGGCTTCACAGCGACGTGGCCGTTGCTCCAGACGCCTGACATGAAGCAGTTCCCTGGCGCATCTGCGGTTATTGACCCTTGGCACCTTCCCTTGGTCAACACTGCGCTGTTAATCACCTCGAGCGTTACAGTGACATTCGCGCATCACGCACTGAAAGAGCAGAAGCGGGGTTCGTTAGAGGCGTGGCTGGCTGCCACAATTGTCCTCGCGGTGGTGTTTCTGTACTTCCAGGCCGTTGAATATCACGAGGCCTACACTCAGCTGGACCTAACGCTTCATTCAGGTATCTATGGAGCGACGTTTTTTATGCTGACCGGTTTCCATGGGTTCCACGTGATGCTTGGCACGACGATGTTATTCGTGATGTTGCTCCGTTGTTTCGATGGAGCGTTTTCACCAGAAAAACATTTCGCTTTTGAAGCGGTTGCGTGGTATTGGCACTTCGTAGACGTGGTGTGGGTAGGGCTGTTTATTTTCGTCTATATCCTCTAACCACCAATTCCATGCGGCTCGAGTAGACCTGTAGCAATCCCGATTCCTACGAGCGCTATCAGAGCCGCGGCCAGTCCCACTCGCCAGGCGAGTGCATTTACGACACGTTTCTTGTCGGACGGGTCCTTCATCAGGAAGTAAAGGCCCGAAAACAAAACGCCAACGACGGCAAAAAACAAAATCACAATTAATAGTTTGAACATGTTTCATCTCATGTGTTTGGGAAGGGTGCAGGAAACCACAATGTGGCTCACAAAGAAATGGTGGTTTTTGATCGTTGCATTGCCGATCATCGGTTTGTGCGTAAAAGCCGGCTTCTGGCAACTTGACCGGGCACATCAAAAAGAGGATCTAATACGAGCACTTGCGATGGGTGAGTCGGTGGTGCTCACCAGTTCCCAAATGTTAAATGCAATGAAAATAGAAGGTACACACCAGGTCCGATTGCCCGTCACGAGGGACATCTCATCGCCCCTGTTGTTTCTGGATAACCGGATTCAGGGCGGTATCGCGGGCTACGAGGTCTTTACTGAGGTGACAACCCGAGACGGTGCTGTGAGACTCCTAACGA
This sequence comes from Gammaproteobacteria bacterium, assembly GCA_002705795.1. GTDB lineage: Bacteria > Pseudomonadota > Gammaproteobacteria > Pseudomonadales > Litorivicinaceae > HIMB30. The sequence goes on along the minus strand of PAHG01000014.1, from coordinate 15,199 downwards.
ATCTCGGGTGGGTTCCCGGGTCGCCGCTGAGAGAGGAGTTACCTTCCGTTGAAGCGCCGGAAAATTTTGAGCTCAAGGGGTTGTGGGTTCCGGTGACAGAAAGCTACTTAATGGTGTCGTCGCAACCGGAGAACATTGGTAACTCTCGACGAGTCCAATCACTAACCGATGTTAAAGTAGGTAACAATTTCTCAGGGATGATCTTGGCGGACGGATTGCTACCACGGAATGCCGTTGGCCCAGCCCCCCGTCTCGGGCCCGAGACCCACTACGGATACGCGGTCCAGTGGTTTTTGTTAGCTGTTGTCCTTATCGGGATGACGTTCTTCTTTTACAGAAGGGGGATATTAGGTGGGTAATCGGACCACATTTTGGTTAATCTGGGCTGTTGCCCTTGTGCCTATGTTTGCGGCATTTGTGATGTATTTTGGGCAGATTGGTTTGCCAGACGGGCGGACTCATCACGGTGAGTTGGTTAAACCCGGCACCCAACATGTCGATATCGGTCTTCCAAATCCGGGGGATCCAGCGAAATGGCAGGTGGTGCTCGCATCTACGGTAGCATGTGCGCCCTGCAGTCTTTTTAGCGAGGGCTTAGACAACTTCCATACCGCACTAGGTAGAGAACGGGATCGTGTTATCGTGCGGGAGATTAACGCGACTGACCTGACCATTGATGAACCGTTCATCTGGGTAGTCGACCCTCTTGGTAACGTTGTTTTGAGATTTGAACCTGCGGTCAACCCGACGTTGATCCTTCAGGATTTGAAGAAGCTTTTAAAATTATCGAAGGTTGGATAATGGCAAATAATCTTCCATTAAAGTTAGTGACTATTGCGCTGTTTTTGGCAGTCGAGGTGGTNCTGATGGGTGGGTTTACCCGAATCACTGATTCGGGACTTGGTTGCCCGGATTGGCCCGGCTGCTTCGGAAGAATGACAATGACGACTGATACAGCGACGATTGCTTACCTTCAGGAGCGCTATCCGGAGATTCATGTTGCTGTTCATAAGGGGTGGATCGAAATGATCCACCGCTATATCGCGGGTTTGCTTGGCTTGCTAATCTTGGTGATTGCGTTTCTCGGGTACAGAGAAAAAGACAGGACGCCGAACTATCCCTACCTTGTTTCTCTTACCCTACTTGGACTAGTCATCGTGCAGGGAGCGTTTGGCGCGTTTACGGTGACGCTGAAGCTTCTCCCAAACATCGTAACGCTTCACTTGATGGGGGGCCTCATCATTGTGTCGACACTGATGTACCTGCGGCACCGACTAAAACGTTTGGTCAACGGAGAGTCTCCGCCTATACGTATGCGAACGGCGGCTTTTGTGGGTGTTATTTTGCTGTTCGCCCAAATTCTCTTGGGTGGTTGGGTGTCAACTAACTACGCCGGCTGGGCGTGCCCTGGGATCATAAGTTGTGCTCCGGGCGCTGATGTTCAATATGATTTTTATAGCGGATTCCACTTCTTTCCGGAGGTGGGCCCGAATTATGAGGGTGGACAGTTGGAACACGGTGCTAGGGCGGCTATCCAGATGGTGCATCGTGTGGGTGCATTTGTTGTGCTCGCGTATTGGCTGGNGTTACTGGGGNCCTATATCCAGCGTAAGTTATTGACANTTAGGCAAGCCTCTCACTTTGGAGGGTTGTTGCTAGTACAAATATTATTCGGCTACGCGAATGTCGTTTATGCGGTCCCGGATAGCCTCGCGTTCATTCACCATGCATTGGGTGTGCTGTTATTATTAGCCGCTTGGTCGTTAGCATATAGCACGGCTATAGAGCAGGAGAACGCCGTCTATGGCAATGTCGGACACGCTTAATGCTGGATCATCCAACCCTACGTGGAGGGATTATCTGACGTTAACTAAACCTCGGGTTGTGGCGGTTCTCGTGCTGACGTCTATGGTTGGTATGTTGCTCGCAAGACCGGTTCTGCCCAGTGTCGAGTTATTTATTTTGGCAAATCTGGGCATCGGACTCGCCGCGTCGGCCGCTGCTGCGGTGAACCATGTGGTTGATCGGCGAATCGATGCACTGATGAGTCGGACTAAGCACCGGCCTGTTTCGGAAGGGAAAGTATCGCCAACAAACGCGCTCTTGTTCGCGTTTGCGCTCGGTGTGACTGGGCTCGGTATCTTGGTGATAGTGGCGAATCCCCTAACGGCGCTGTTGACCTTCGCGTCGATCATTGGTTACGCGGTGATCTACACCCTGTACCTTAAACGAGCAACACCTCAGAATATCGTGATCGGCGGTCTCGCCGGAGCCGCGCCACCCCTCTTAGGTTGGGTAGCCGTGACAAACACAATTGATCCCTACGCGTTACTTTTGGTCGCAATTATCTTTGCTTGGACTCCTCCCCACTTTTGGGCGCTTTGCATCGCTAAAAAGGATGATTACGCGACGGCTGATGTCCCCATGCTCCCTGTGACCCATGGAGATGAATACACGCGGTTACAGATGTTCCTCTATACCATCCTTATGGTGCTGGTCACGATGTTGCCGTACCTCAGCGGTATGAGTGGCGTTCTTTATTTACTTGGTGTGACAATAATTAATGCACGGTTCTTGATGCTGTTGAAGAAACATTCGGATACCAAGGATCCGCACGATGCGATGGCATTATTTTGGTATTCGATACGGTACATCATGTGGTTGTTTCTCTTTTTATTGGTGGACCATTTTGTTCCACTGGTTTATTTGCCTTAAAACTGCACCCAAAAAACGAGGTATAAGGACGCCATCCCAGCACCGAGTGTGGGGAGTGTCTGTTTCGTCTTGAGGAACGCGATTGCGGCGATCATTGCCGCAATTGGTTTTGGGTCGATGGGGACCGAGCCGAAGGTTGTGACAAGACCGACGTTACCTTTAAAAATCCCTGGGACGACTAGTGCGCACAGGATTGCTGGTGGAACAAATTCAAGTGCGTCGACAAACCATTGTGGTAGCCGGAAGTAGTGTTGGCCTTCGATAAATGCACTTTTCAGCGCGAGAGTAACAAGACCTGCAAGAGCAACAGTGACAATAAATTGCTCTGTCACCGGCTTAAGCTCTTATATAAAGTACCGACAATAATTCCGACGAGGCCTCCAAGAATTATTCCAAGACTATAAGGAAGGTCTAGCCCTACAAAAGAGACGATAGCGCCAACTGTTGCCGCGACTTGGTGCGCTCGCGTTTNAAGGGTGCTTAACGCTAGCGCCAAGAAGGTTAATGGAATCATGAAATCCAGCGACCAAAATATTGGAATCACCTGCCCGACGAAGGCGCCAATGATGGTGGAGNCCTGCCACAGGGTCCAGATAAGAAGTGTTCCACCAGCATAGTAAGCGACGCGTTCGTTTAAATCCCAATCATGGGCCGGGTAGTCGCGATGACATACTGCATAGATTTGGTCGGTTAACCCGTATCCTGCCAGCAGACGGATGGCTCGATGGGCATCGACAAGATGCGGAGCGATTGAAGCACTATACAAAACGTAGCGAAGATTGATCGCGGCAACGGTTAAAAGGATGACCCAAATCGAGGCCTGTTCGTTCATGAGCTGGTAGGTAGCGAGTTGTGATGCACCTGCAAACATTAATAGTGAGCCGATCCAAGAATCTAACCATGTGTATCCGAAAGAGACAGGCGTGAAGCCAGCAATGAGTCCGAACGGAATGATTCCTGGAAGAAGCGGTAACATCGCGTACATCCCCTGCAATGCACGGGCTTGGAGATTTGTTGGTGAAGTAAGAGCCATGGTTTGAAGATACCCTAAGGGGAAAAAAAACCCAGAAATTTTGCAGAGGCATTGACAAATTGGATACCCACAAAGCCTGTGGATAACTATGGGGATTTATTTTTTTTGGATTGTCTAAGTGTTTGATCTGCTGGCTATCGTTTTAATTGATCAAAATTTAATCAATTCGGATAAAATAAAAAAANAGAGAAAAATCAGNTATTTAAAAAATTCTATCTGATAAAGACTATTTTTTCCGTAGTTTTTGGACAGAGTAGACAGGTCTGATGGGTGTTCCTGAAAGTAACGCATCATTGTGGATAGTGTGCACGGAAATGGTGCAGATTTTCTTTATTCATGGTGCTATTTGGCGCAAGGACGCAGAGTATTTGGTTGTCTGGGTCGTTCAGGGCAACCGCTATTCTAGCGATTGTCACGCTGTGTCTGATTCGAAGATCCGTCAGGCCGCGATAGGCTTTAGTCTCCCGCAAATAAAAATGATTGAGAGCTGGGCTATGGGATTCGGTAAGGTTCATTGCACCAGCCGAACCAACCATATCACCGCCTAGAAAGCTTTGGGTGGGCTACTCTGATCCATGTTGCCTAAACAATGAGGTTCTTTTCGTCAGATTTACACTGGGATATGGATACCCGAAGCGGGTCTAAAGATAAAAATCTACGCCTAATCTAGTTCGAGTGCCCACGCGTTGGCCTCTCTGGCCCCAAGAGTACGGCTAGCCACCGATACTTTGGTGATTCTTCAAACGCAAGTTTTGCCGTCATCGTAAGTGGGATAGCTAAAAGAATGCCGACAATCCCCAAAAGCCAGCCCCAGAATACCAAGGACAAAAACACGACCATCGGAGAAAGTCCAAGTCCTTGCCCCTGTAGGCGTGGCTCAATGATTTGCCCTAATGAGACATTGACACCAAGATATACGGCTGTGGTTAGGCCAGCTGACCCCAGGCCGAACTCTAGGAATGCCAGTATGACCGCCGGTACGCCCGCCAGAATAGATCCAAGTGTCGGGATGTAATTGAGTAAAAAAGCCAGTAGACCTAAAACGAAGGGGAAGTCGATACCTTCTGTGAGCATGAATATCGTGACGGCTACGCCTGTAATGACACCTATCAATGTCTTTATAGCCAGATACTGATTTAGGTGCCTCATAAACTGCGTGAAAGCGATAAACGGCTCGTGCTCGCCACGACCAAATGCGACCCGAACCTTCTGTGGCATGGAGGCCGCTTCCATCAAGATAAACACCACGATCAATAGAATCAAAAAGCCGTTAGTGAGTAGAGCGCCGAGAGCTGTCAGAAGGTTTGAAAGAAGCGTGAAGACCCCCGAGGTATCGAAGGATTGGCGCAATTGATTAGCATCAATGGGAATATTATAGCTCGCGGCCAATATCCAGAGTGATTCAAGTTGCTCGTTTAAGCGCGCCTCGTAGATCGGGGCTGCATCTCTAAATGCGTTAACCGAACCTCCAATAACAGCGCTCAAGCCAGCTATCACAGAGAGAAGTAGAAGCAAAACAGTAAGTACTGATAGAACGTTAGGGATACCTTTTCGTTGCAGACCAATGGATAGCGGAGCTGAAATAAGTGCCACGAACAACGCGACCAATAGCATCACGATGATCGTGCTAGCTGACTTTATGCCCGCTAGGACCACAACAAAAGCGGCTAAATTAAAAAGCCAACGTTCTCCAGTATTCACTCGGGCCTCCTATGCTCGAATGTCCGATAGTGACTCTGACAAACGAGCCTCGGTTTGAATGCGCGTCATTTTGCGCAACNTGATTTTAACAGCACTTTTCGCATAAGCGTTGGTATTTAGGGTCGATTAAAACCTATTGGTGAAATATCACCACCCGAGATACACGCCAAGGAGTCCGTAGGCTCCTCCGACCCAAGCTATAAATATAAAAAATCCACGAATAACGATCATTTTTGAGAATGGGTGCGGATGACCGGTTGGTTCGTCAGGCCCTGATTTTAATCCTGTGATCATTCCTTGGATCAGNCGCTCTTTTATTACAATTTGATGCCAGAGGACTGCTGCCACATGGACAATGACGATAATCAAAACCAGCTCGCTTAGTACCGTATGCGCACGACTTGCTAGATCCACTGTGCCCGCGGAGACGAGAGGTGCGAGAGGTCCAGAAAAGAATATATCATCAGACGATGTCATACCTGTCAGGGCTGTCAAGCCAATTAAGCTNATCATTAAGTAAATGGCAATTCCTCCGATCGCGGAGTGTCCTGGGCCCCGCTCGGGTTCTCTACGCAAAAGGAGGGAGATACTATTCAGGGCCGCTTTGGGTGAGGGTGGCGGGAAGCTTGAAAAGCGAGCAAAGCGCGGACCGGTGAATCCCCAAGTCACCCGGAAAAGCACCCAGCCANAGAGGAGTATCCCAACGGTCGCATGCGCGTCGATCAATTCGAGCTCCTTACCTGATACTTGCTGGAAGACGACCCCGGCAACGATCAACCAATGACCCAGGCGGACCCAAATATCCCAAACTGGCCGTGGTGCCGACATATTTGTACTCCTTTCAGTGATACTAATTTTTTTTTACTGCGCTGGGCTATATTTACCCATCAGTGTATTTTCGATCTAGTGTCTCAATTTTTTGCAACGACAGCGNATTATCGCGCTGACGCTCATGCTTAGCTGGGTCTGGGCTCCTTTCCTGAGTATGTTATCAATTAAGATTGTCCTACAAAGATGGTGTGAATTTGTCGGGCCTACTCTGTTATCCCCCGGAGTCTGTGGCATGCTANTNATTAATAAGTNCGAAACGTTAACTACGAGGGATGTGGCATAACGTTTCAGGGATGAGAATTTTCAACGGATTGAGGTGGAATATGCTTGTACTGACCCGGCGCGTGGATGAATCGATCCGTATCGGCGATGATATCAGNATAACTGTGGTAAAGATTAAAGGGACGCAACAGATCTGTGTTGGTGTTGATGCGCCTCGCGATGTGCCCGTGTTACGCGAAGAACTACTCATGGGAAGTGCTGAAGTTTCTGACGACGCAGAATCTTCAAACTCGTAACATTTTAATTGATCCCNTAAATACGCGTATCATCAAACCNCGGTGATATGCGAGTGCTTTGTTGAATTCAAACAAGACCATTTACATCCGTCCGGGCTTGACATTATATGTGATCCGACGGTGGCTGACTTCAAACGATGAGCGAGAGCTTTTACATAGTCTTCAGGCTGAGCTTAGCTGGGGACAGGGTGAGATCACCCTTTTCGGGCGTTCGATTGATGAGCCTCGGCTGACGGCCTGGTGTGGCGACGTCCCGTATACCTACTCGAGGCGCGTTCTAGAGGAGAGACCGTGGCACCCATTACTTAGTAAGTTACGTAACTCTATCGAGGCGCGGCTCCGGACCGATGGGGTGTCCACGCCCCATGGTTTGAATCATTGTTTTCTTAATTATTATCGAACTAATCACGACTCGATGGGGTGGCACCGAGATAATGAGCCGGAGCTTGGTCGATACCCAGTGATCGTTTCATTATCGCTTGGCGAACCGCGTCGATTTCGTTTGCGAAAAAAAGCAGGCGACGGAATATCACCACTCACATTTGACTTGGGTCATGGGGATTTGTTGGTGATGTATGGATTAACTCAGGCACACTGGGAGCATGCTTTGCTTAAGACGCGAAAGGAGCTGGGACCACGGATGAATATCACATTTCGATCGGTGGCCCCGTAAATGAGTCGGCGGATCTTATGTGTATTGCACCAGGCGCACTCGACAACGGGCCAGGTTGGTGTCGCCCTCAGGCAGCTCGGTCACCGTGTACAGATTATTCGTCCCCTCGTTGGGCAGCGGATTCCTAGACAACTTGATCAATTTGANGGACTGGTGGTGTTTGGCGGACCCATGAGCGCAAATGATGATCATCTCCTAGGGATTCGTGCGGAGCTTCGATTAATTGATCGCTGGATACAGATGGACCGTCCTATTTGGGGAATTTGTCTGGGCGCCCAACTGATGGCAAGAGTTCTTGGGGCAGGGGTATATACACACCCAGATGAGCGGGTCGAGATCGGTTGGTACCCGATGCAGCCGGTGGGGCATGGTAAGCGAATCTTTGGTTCCCTTACTCATGTCTACCAGTGGCACCGAGAAGGATTTGAGCTTCCACATGGCGCGATCCGATTGGCAGCTGGGTCTGACGGGGCCTCATTCCGAGAGCAATCCTATCTAGTGGGTCAGCATGTATTTGCCACACAGTTCCATCCTGAGATGTATCCGAAAATGATGAACCGATGGCTAACCAGGGCGGGCCACATGCTCGAGCTTCCTGGTGCACTGGATATGAATAATCACCTTGGCGGTTTGGTACACCATTACCCAAAGCAATCCCAGTGGTTGAGACGAACACTTAGGCGCTGGTTATCGTCGCGCTTATGGTACGTCTGACCAAAGATTTACGACCATTTGTCGATATTGATAAGACTGAAGAGTTTATTGATAGAGGTTGTCGCAACCCATGCATGGATTACTTTTACTCACCGCGTTATTGATCATGGGCTTTATAGGTTATGGGCTGTATCAGCTGAATCAGCGCGTGATGCGGCTTGAAGAAAAAAAGCGCCAGATAGTCCGTCAGAAGTCGGCCAAAGATGATGGGTTGAAAGCAACGAATACAAAGAAGGGTGACGATATTTTTCATGAGCTTGAGGGTGAAGAGCTCTTTTATGCGCTCGCCGGGGAGTACCATCGAGAACTCGAATTCTCTGAAGATGCTAGGAAGCGCTTTGAACTCGTGCTCCGGAAACATGTTCTTGAGGTTCTAGAGAAAGCCAAGGAAGGTCAGCGTGCGCTTGATTCAAAGACAATCATCCAGACCCTCAGGGGGCCTGTTCCCTCTTGGTTACCTCAGGATGTGGTGAGTTCTCTTTTGGTCCAAGGAGGACTGCTCGCGAAGAATCCGCAGGATGAGCGAGCTATCCAATCGATTCGATCGACAATAGATCGCCTCTACACGCAGCTTGGCTATCACTCACCGGATGATCTTCTTGGGCTCGATGATGACGAATCACGTGGCGCCGAACTTCCGTATGGAAAGGAGAAAGAGGAGAAAGAGGAGAAAGAGGAGAAAGAGGAGAAAGAGGAGAAAGAGGAGAGCAAGGGCGTGCCAAGCGCTGACGGAATTGCTTAGCACATTCTTTATTTGTTGTTCATCGAACTGTCATATAGTTTTATAATTATTGAATTATTGAATTATTGAATTATTGAAATATTGAAATATTGACTGGATGGAGATTGAAATGGATACGGTCACCGCGGTCCGTTGCTTCCAGGCGATTGGGCAAGCACACCGCCTGCAAATGTTTCAGCAACTCGCAAGGGCCGGCGACCAGGGCCTGACTGCGGGCGTAATTGCTGAAAGTCTGGACCTTGCGCCGTCTCAAGTGAGCTTTCACTTAAAAGAACTTGAGGCATCAGGTTTATGTTTCTTCGAGCGCGAGGGGCGGTTTATGAGATATCGAATTGAGCCATCTGCGGTACGCGATTTATTGGAATTTTTATTGGCCGACTGCTGTCAGGGGCGCAAAGATTTGTGTTCTCCGGTCCTCTCACGAGTCAACGCTAGCCATTGTTAGGAGATTTTGTATGCGTATAGGAATCAACGGAATTGGTAGGATTGGTCGCTTAGCCATACGGGCACTGCAGCGGCATCCTGGTCTTGAGTTGATACATGTCAATGATGCGGTGGGGGACGCTGAAACACACGCGCATTTGCTAGCGTTTGATTCGGTACACGGGCACTGGGACGTATCTGTCTCAGCCGAGCGTGATCGCTTGGTGATTAACGGGAAATCAGTCAAATTTACTTCAGAGAGGACTCTCGAGGGCGCCCGTTTTGACGGCTGTGATTTGGTGCTGGAGTGCACGGGCAGGTTCAAGTCAGTTAACGCGTTACGGCCCTACCTAGATGGAGGAATTCGACAAGTCGTAGTCTCTGCACCGATTAAAGTGCCAGAGGTTTTAAATGTTGTGATGGGTGTGAATCAGTCGTGGTTCTCTACCGAAAAATATCCAATCGTAACCGCGGCCAGTTGCACGACGAACTGCATTGCACCTGCGATTAAAGTGATCCATGACACGTTCGGTATCAGACATGGATCAATCACGACGATTCATGACATCACGAATACACAGAAAATTTTAGACGCCCCACATAAGGACCTCCGTCGGGCGCGTGCGTGTGGGATGTCCCTGATTCCGACAACTACTGGAAGCGCGACGGCTATCGCCGAGATCTTTCCTGAGCTTCGAGGCCGGCTCAATGGCCACGCCATACGTGTGCCCCTAGCTAACGCATCGATTACCGATTGTGTTTTTGAGCTTGAGTGTAAAGTGACTGTCGAGGAGGTAAATGACGCGTTGAAGCAGGCGGCTGAGTCAACACTTTTAGGTATCTTGGGTTATGAAGAGCGTCCCCTGGTATCGATCGATTACAAGACTGATCCTCGTTCAAGCATCGTCGATGCACCTTCAACGATGGTCGTTAATGATACTCAGTTAAAGATATATCTCTGGTATGACAATGAGTGGGGATACGCGAACCGTCTGGTTGAGTTGGCCGCCTACGTCGGAGCTGAGCGTGGACTCTAAACTCCGTGATTATGTATTGATTACTGGGAATTACTGGGCGTTTACCCTTACTGACGGGGCGCTACGTATGCTTGTGGTACTGCACTTCCACATCTTAGGCTTTACGCCCTTTGAGATCGCCTCTCTTTTTCTGTTTTATGAATTCTTCGGGATCGTGACTAACGCAGTCGGTGGATGGCTAGGAGCACGGATTGGACTGAATCGAACCATGCAAATTGGTCTATTGTTGCAAGTCGCTGCGTTGTCGATGCTGCTTGTACCCGACGAGATGCTGACCGTGGTATGGGTGATGGTGGCGCAAGCGCTCTCCGGAATCGCTAAAGATTTAAATAAGATGAGTGCCAAGAGTTCGATGAAGACCATCGCACGCGACCAAGATGATGGACTGTATCGGATTGTTGCCTTTCTTACCGGATCTAAAAACGCGTTGAAGGGCGCTGGGTTCTTTATCGGGGCCGTCTTATTGTCGCTTTTCGAGTTCCGAGGTGCTGTGACGGCGATGGTATTAATGCTCGCAATTGTCTGGCTAATGAGTCTTTTGCTGTTACGTCAAGAACTTGGCGTCATGAAAAATAAGCCCAAATTTAGCCAGATTTTTTCGAAATCCAGCGCGGTGAACTGGTTATCTCTCGCTCGCTTCTTCTTGTTTGGTGCCCGTGATGTTTGGTTTGTTGTGGCACTCCCTGTGTTCCTCTATGAGTCACTTCAGTGGNATTTTTGGCAGGTCGGTGGCTACTTGGCGTCCTGGATAATAATTTATGGTTGCATCCAGGCGGTTGCGCCCCAGCTAACCGGGAAAGATAAGACACCTCGGGCGGTTAGGGCACAACTGGCTATGTTTGGCGGCCTACTCGCGTTAATACCGGCAGGGATTGCGATCGCTTTGACTCAGGAGTTTTCGGCTATGCAGGTGGTGACGTTCGGTCTTTTGCTGTTCGCGCTGCTGTTTGCTATGAATTCAGCACTACATAGCTACTTAATCGTACGCTTCGCCCGAACCGACGGTGCGAGTCTTGATATCGGATTTTACTATATGGCCAATGCGGGTGGTCGCCTGACGGGAACTATTGCCTCAGGGGCTCTGTACCAGTGGTCTGGGCTTGAGGCTTGCCTGTGGGTCTCGTGTCTTCTAATCGCATCCGCGTCGATCACGGCGCTCTCGCTCCCTGTAGCAGAGGAGAGNACCGCGTAGCAGTGCCTGGCCCGTGTTAAACCTCTGGGTTTGCCTTGATACGATGGAGTGAGAGATCGGCGCCATCAAATTCCTGCTCCTCTGATAGGCGTATCCCAAGGGTCTGACTGAGGACTCCATACACGACAAGCCCACCTACAATCGCTATCCCGATACCTGTTACCGTCCCGATTAGTTGGGCTGCGAACGAGACGCCTCCTAGGCCACCGAACGCGGTTGCGCCGAAGATTCCACAGGCTAACCCACCCCACGCGCCACAGACCCCATGAAGAGCCCATACACCGAGCACATCGTCCAGTTTCTTTTGGGTTGAACACCAAACGAACAGCCAGACAAATAGACCTCCCGCGACCAATCCTGTGACTAGGGCCCCGAGCGGATGGAATACGTCTGAACCAGCGCAAACCGCTACCAGGCCAGCGAGTGGCCCGTTGTGGATGAAGCCGGGATCATTCTTCCCGACAACCAAGGCTGCCAGCGTTCCTCCAACCATCGCCATCAGTGAATTCACTGCAACTAGCCCACTAATTCCCTCGACAGCCTGGGCGCTCATTACGTTGAAGCCGAACCATCCAACCGTCAGGATCCATGCACCCAAGGCAAGGAAGGGGATCGAGCTTGGGGCAAATGCGATTATTTTACCGTCTCGGACGCGGCCAGATCTCGGCCCGAGGAAGAGGATACCCATCAAGGCGAGCCATCCACCCACCCCGTGCACCACTACAGATCCCGCGAAGTCATGAAAACCCGATCCGGTTACGTCCTCTATCCACTGCTGGAACCCAAAATTACCGTTCCAGATCATCCCCTCGAACAGGGGGTAAACCAGCGCTACGATGGAGATATTGGCCAGCATCATTGGCCAGAAGTTACCACGTTCGGCGATTCCGCCTGAGATAATGGCGGGGNNNGNCGCCGCAAAGGTCACGAGGAAGAAGAACTTAACAAGCGCGAAGCCATTCCCGTCCATCATTTGGTCTGCGCCCATCAAGAACCCCGTGGCATAAGCGACCTGGTAACCGACGAAGAAGTAGGCCAGCGTAGAGGCCCCAAAATCGGTCAGGATTTTGACCAGCGCATTCACCTGGTTCTTGTGGCGGACGGTCCCCACCTCCAAGAACGCGAATCCAGCGTGCATAAAAAGTACGAGAATTGCGCCCAATAGTAAAAAGAAGGTATCGGTACCGGATACGATTAGATCGATGCGTTCAGCGAGGCCAGTTAGTGTCGGCTCCATAAATTCTCTCCGTCATGTGCACCATTGTGGTGCAATTTTAATTAAAATAATTAGTTCACGCACATGTTTGGGTCAGTGCGCGCAAATTTGGTGCGGATTATGTGTTTAAGTTTCTTTGAGCGAAATGCGTGCCAAAAAAAGGCGGGGAATCCCCGCCGAACGATCGCAACTTTAAAACCTATGCCGCGGATTGCCCTGAGGCGCTGTCGCTGCACACCATCCAGGACAGGGTCGTGTCTAGCATTCGGTTGGAGAAGCCCCACTCATTGTCGTACCACGAGAGCACTTTTGTCAGGCCGCCTAAAACCTTGGTGTGAGTTAAGTCGACGATGGAGCTCGCTGGATTGTGGTTAAAGTCCTGGCTAACCAGCGGCAACGTGTTGACGGTAAGAATTCCGTTTGCACTCTCGGCCGCTGCCGTCAACAGAGCCTGATTCACCTCGCTTGCCGAGGCCTGTGTTTTTAGTCTGCAAGTCAGGTCCACTAACGACACATTAATTGTTGGCACTCGCACTGCCATACCATCAAGCCGTCCATTCAGATGAGGGAGCACCAGCCCCACTGCCGCGGCCGCTCCGGTTTTTGTTGGAATCATTGAGTGTCCGGCGGCCCGCGCCCGGTACAAATCAGAGTGATAGACATCGGTCAGCTTCTGATCGTTGGTGAAGGCGTGAATGGTTGTAATTTGACCGTCCTCGAGGCCGAAGGCGTCATCGAGCGCCTTGGCAAGTGGCGCCAAGCAGTTCGTTGTACAACTTGCGTTACTGATGACTTGCATCTGATCGTTGAGAATTTGGTCATTAACTCCGTAGACAATGGTCGCATCAACCTCGTTACCGGGGGCGCTTATGATGACTTTTTTCGCTCCCGCATGGATGTGCGCGAGCCCGTCTTCTTTCGATGTGAATAGTCCGGTACATTCGTATACCACATCGACCTCAAGTCGCTCCCAGGGGAGCTCCGCGGGGTTGCGAATAGCAAGTATCTCGATACATTGGCCCTCTACTTTCAGACCGTTGTCAATGTGCTCGACACTAAACGCGAATCGCCCATGAGTGGTATCAAACTGCAGAAGGTGTGCATTGATTTCGGGACTGCCCAAGTCATTGATCGCAACGATCTGAATCTCGTTTTGTAGATTTCTTTCATAGAGTGCGCGGAGAATATTACGCCCGATCCGCCCGAATCCGTTAATTGCTACTCTAATCATGTCATCATGCCTTTGGTTATGGGTGCGTTGCCTAGACGATATTCGTAATATTACGTAAATTTACGAAAAATTAGATTGGTGTGCAAGGGAGTTGTGGGTGTTAACGAAAATTAAAGCATCGCTTGATCAATTAAGTCGCTCTGAGCGTAAGGTGGCGGAATTCGTTTTAGCTGATGCATCCCGCGTACTGACGATGTCGATCGCCCGAGTCGCTCAGGAGGCTGATGTCTCAGAACCTACGGTCAATCGATTCTGTAGAACCTTTTCGGCGACCGGTTTTCCCGACTTTAAGCTGAGGCTTGCGCAGAGCCTTGCTAGCGGGCCGGCCCTCACGACATCAATGGTTTCTGAGAATGACACGATGCCAGAAATTTTCTCGAAACTTACTGATAAAGCTATCTGCTCTGTGCAAGATCTTAAGTCGTCGATCGATATCCCAACCCTCGAACGCGCGGTGGATCTTTTTTGTCAGGCGAGGCAAGTCGCGTTCTTTGGTATGGGCGCGAGCGGTTCAGTTGCACGAGATGCGCAGCATAAATTTTTTCGTTTCAACGTGCCCGTGGTTGCCTACGAGGATGGTCTGATGCAACGGATGCATGCATCAGCGATGGGGACAGGCGACCTGGCTGTCGTGATCTCCCACACCGGCCGCACCAGGGCAATGGTTGAAGCTGCGACCTTAGCGAGAGAGGCCGGGGCGAGTGTCCTCGCCTTAACACGCTCTGATACCCCGCTTTCTCGGGTCGCCTCAGTGACCTTGCCGGTCAACGTTGATGAGAACACTGATCTCTATATCCCTATGGTCTCGAGGCTGATGCAGTTGCTGGTTCTGGATGTTTTGGTTACCGGCGTCGCACAGAAACGGGGAAGTGATTTCCAACCCCACCTCGCACGCATCAAGAAGGCAATTGATGGGACTCGATTGTCAGACTGAGACACCTTCCCAGAAATGAAAAATCTTGTTAAATTACTACATAGAACAAGAGCACCCCGCGCGCAAGGACAACGTGATGCGTCGAACTAAAATTGTGGCTACCTTGGGACCGTCTTCGGACCGTCCTGGGATGCTGAAGGAACTTCTGCTTGCCGGCGTGGACGTTTGCCGTCTAAATTTCTCTCACGGTAGCACTGACGACCACCGCAGGCGAGCTCAAGAGGTTCGTAATATTGCCA
>PAHG01000031.1 GCA_002705795.1 Gammaproteobacteria bacterium | reverse complement strand
CCAATCCGCGACACACAGCCCGAAAAAAATCACCTGATTGAATTCAAAATACTGATTTTATTGGATTAAAAAAGTATTAAATATCTGAATATACCTGTCGTCACAGGCCGGGTGACAGCTGCTGCCAACACATTGACACCGGCCTCACGCCGAAAACACCGGCTTGGGCGCTTTACGCCATCAAAATTTTGACAAGGCGAGGCCGATGTCGCTATTGTTCTCCAAATTATTGACGCCTATCGCATGTTTCGCTGTATTTGTGGGTGGTTACTGTGTCGAACAGTCCGATAGACGATATCATTATTGGCCAGTCTGCGCCGGCCAAGGAATTGAAAAAACTCATAGAAGTTGTTGCCGAGGCACCGACAAGCGTGCTTGTGCTTGGCGAGACCGGTACCGGCAAGGAGTTGGTGGCACGCGCCATTCACAGCGCCTCCGGACGACGTGGGCGCCTGGTATCGGTCAATTGCGCGGCCATTCCGTCCGAATTGCTGGAATCCGAGATCTTTGGCCATGAGAAAGGTGCCTTCACCGGCGCCGACAAGCCGCGTGAGGGGCGTGTCGAGCTGGCCCGCGGCGGCACACTGTTCCTTGATGAGATTGGTGACATGCCCTTGTCGCTGCAATCAAAGCTTCTGCGGGTCCTCGAGAACCGCACGGTTCAGCGGGTTGGCGGCAATGACGAGATCGAGGTTGATTTCCGGCTTGTCTGTGCGACCCATCAGAACATTCAGTCACAGGTTGATGAGGGCGGCTTTCGCGCCGACCTGTTCTACCGCATCAATGTCTTCCCGATCCAGGTGCCGAGCCTTGCCGAGAGGCAGGTTGACATCCCGCAGATCGCCGCCACGATCATGGAACAGCTTGCCGACAAGGGTCAGAGCACAGCGCCAACACTCGACGACAGCGCCATGACCGAGCTGTCTCGCTATCCCTGGCCAGGCAACGTCCGTGAACTTCGCAATGTACTGGAACGTGCCATGGTCATGTTCCCGAAGCAGAATGTGACCGCCATACAGGTACGCGAGAACCTGCTTCGCATGAAAGCGCCGGACCGGGCGGAGGAGATGGATGCGCTGTGGGAGGCCTCGCAGGGGCTGAGCGGGATCGACATTGCCGCCGACTCCTCGGAGCCACCCCTGCCCCATCCGGCACATTATGCCGACTGGTTCAGCTATTTCGACAATATCGATCTGCGTCGGCATCTTCGTGACATCGAGGTTGTGCTGATCGAGGCAGCGCTCGAAAAATCGGACGGTATGGTCAGCCAGGCGGCGGAGGCGCTGAAGCTGCGCCGCACGACGCTGATCGAAAAGATGAAGAAACTGATGATCGAGAAACCGTCACAAATAGAGGTCTCGCAGGACATTTCTGGATGATGTGCATAAATCGCGGAAGGCACTTGGAATATCATGGTCGCCGGGCAAACGATGAAGGCACTGTTGACATCTAAGGTGGCCGCGACACAAGTCCCGCAAGTAATCTGGAGGCCGGGTGTAAACAGCCCGCGGCGACATACTCCACCCAGTCATCAACTGGACCGTTTGTATTTTTCCATAGCCTTTAGAGCATTTACCTGTGATCGAGACATGCTTCTTATCTCGGACTGAAGATGGGAAATTGCATCAAGATTGTCATGGCTACACTTCAACAATGCGTTCAAGAACTCAGTGTTGCCATCTGGCACAATTTCTTCTTTAGCCTTGAGAATCAGATTTCGCCGGTCACGGTCATATTTCTCGACCAATTCAAAATTATGCATTGCGATAGCTGTATCGATCTTTTCACTCAATGCCGAGAAACCGGTGAAAAAGTGTTCTTTTTCCATAACTCAAATGACCCTTGCAGACCGCGCCCAAGCCAATTTACGCTGACATAGCTTTCCAGGCTTCGCGGATCTCTCGCAAACTGGAGAGAGATACATCCAGCCCTTCCAACTCGCCTGACTGGAGACAATTCAGAAGCTGATAGCGCGAGTACTCATAAAGCTTGAAAAGATTGTTCGCGATTTCCCCGCCTTTTTCAAAATCAAGGCTCAACTGCAGCGCATGCAGAAGTGAGATAGCACGACCATAGTGCTGGCTTCGGTCTTCAATCTTCTCATCGGTGACATCGACCATGGTCGCCCTGAAGGCTTCCATCCGCCTGATCAGTTCATCAAAAAGGACACTCACCAACTCGTGTGGGTTTTCAGACTCCGCAGCTGCTTCACGATCGGCCTGATGATAGGCTTTCATCGCCTGTTGAGACCACATTATTCGCTCCTGTTCATGACCCCAACCCTCTCTTCTTTTGAGGATTGTTATGTTCAAAAAAATGGTTAAACTTCGATCATGATCTACGGCACGAATGAAGTCTTCCCACCTGCGGTAGCCTCTCAGCCTCTGTTAGAGGCGGCGGCTACCCCTAAGCTTGCAAATTCGATGCCAAGCTTGCGGCAAACCTTTCTGGGAATTGAGGGAATACCGCAAACATTCAACTCCAAGAACAATATGAATGAGCTGTCTCGTCCAGTCTTCAGCCCCCGCTTGTCACCATCCACGGTTTCCACCGAAAGAGCGCTGGAAGCTCGCGTCATGCTCGGACCAGAGTTCAGACATAATGTGCTGGCGACGCGAATTGAGCGAACCTCGAACCTTCTTTCCGAGGCACCAAGATTTTCGAAGCTCATTGATATCCTCGCCTGATGTTTCAGGACACTTTCCGCGCGGCATGTAACAAGCGCCGATGATTGCCAGCTGATATCTTGTCTCAATATTGCTGTTTTGGCATTGGCACCAGGTTCGTGCCTTTACGATAAAGATATACCCCGGGCGTAATCTCTGAAGACAGGCAAGCGCTCAATATCGGGGCTGACGCTTCTTCAACAGTCATGACATTCGGGTTGGACTGGTTCAGCGACTTTCTGAATTTGGTATCAATTGCGCCTGGACATAGACAGACGACGTCAAAACCGTCCTCAATGAGCGCCCAAGAAATGTTCACCTGCGCATATTTACTGATACAGTATGACGTCCAGTCGCTATACGCGTTGAAAGCGGCTGTAGAGGCCAACAGGATAAGCCTGCATTGAGGATTGGCATTCAATGCGACATGGCAAAGATTGAACGTGCCAACCGTGTTGACCTCAATATCTCTGGTCCAATTTTCAGGATCAATTCTTGTCACATGGCCAGGATTAATTGTACCGGCCGTATGGATGACAGTATCGAACTCATGTTGGCTGAATGCCAGCTCCACACTTTCCTTCGATCGAACATCCAATTGGTGTTTTGACAGTGATACAACTTGGCATTCGTCGGAAAGTGCGGATCTGACGAAGCGGGCCACATCTCCACCACCACCAGTTATTAAGACATTATCAGGCATGGTTCTAGGCAAGCTTGCTTAGGGCTGCGTCGCTGGCAGGACTATTCACGTTGGCGAGTGCAGGTCGTGGGTCCGGATTTGATGACGCTACATTTTGCTGCACCATATCGATGAATGATTCAGCGATTTCCTGCTTCAGCGATGATGAGGAGACTCCAGCTCCGTATGGCAAATATATCACGTCAAAGCCCATGCCCTTCAGGTAGTCATACTTTGGGTACCAGTCATCTCCAACCACAAAGCAATCCGCATTGAGCTTCGTCATGGTGGTTGTGTGATCCAGTGTGTTTTGTGGGATGGCCATATCAACCAAATCCAGCGCCTCAACAATAGCCAGTCTTTCATCAAATGGAATTGTTGGCACATTCTTGTAGGTTTTGACCAACTCGTCGGTATTTACTCCTACAATCAATGTGTTGCACAGCTTCTTTGCCCGCTGAAGCAGCGCCAAATGGTTTCTGTGGAAAAGATCAAAGGTTCCTGATGTATAAACTATGTCATAGAGGCTGCTTGCATCTTTAGGCATCTCACACTCCGTCCTGTCTTTTGCTTCTTTTCGCTATCGTCACAGACCTTTTCCTCACCCTGGCCTAGCCAGTCGGCGGCATCTATTCTGCGGCTATTGTTCGACGAAAATGCATTGGCACTTCACAAGATTCTTTTAACAGAGCGCCAGAGTCGGCGCCGTATCTAGCGTCAATATATCTTGCAAACCTGAGAGCTGAATCCATGTCCTGAACCTCATGAACGTAATCTCGCAAGTCGCACCGAATGGATTGGTATTCCAAACTATCCAGGGAACCGAAGTCAGATAAATACGAGAATAACTGTTCAAGGTTGGAACATAGCGGGCCACAAACCACATCTTCAAATCGATAGGACAACCCGCGATCTACCGAGCGATACTCCTGCAGATCATTTGTGAAGAACAAGATCGGCTTATTCAGCAGCAGATAGTCAAAGAAGATTGATGAAAAATCCGTAACAAGCGCGTCAGTATATTTCAGAATTGGATAGACGTCGGACTTGTGATCAATGACTTTCACGCGCGAGAGATTCAAGTCAATGTCTGCCTCGGGGAAGATTGGGTGGAGTTTGAGAAGAAAGGATATGTCATGGCGCTCACCAAACGCGTTCATTTGCTCCAGATGATAGCCAAGCTGGTTCAAGGAATACTGACTGCTCTCCCTGAATGTCGGGCAGCACAGAACAATCTTGTTGCCTGCGTCTTTCATGCCCATCACATACGAAAAGGCGTCCAGATCGACATTCAACTCCTCATGGGCCTTAACATCGCGAAACAGCACATCGTTCCTTGCGTAGCCGAGAACAGGATAATCTTCAGCGTGGAATGATCTTTTCCAAATGTCTTCGGTTAGCTTTTTTGAGGTGGAAACGTAGGCGGCAATGCCGGCAGACATTAAGGAGATCGTCTTGGAGAGTTCAAAATCTGCTATTTTTGGATGGCCAAATAGCGTATTCAGACCGACCTTCTTCAAAGGCAAACCGTGCCAGAGATTGATGAACGGTACAGCTGCAAGACTTTCGTAGAGTTTGGGTCTGGCGCGCCAATCATGGCTATCTGAAACTACCGCGCCCAGACTTGGACTGAGGTCGGCGACATCCTCTTCATGCTCGAAGTGTATAACAGGCAAATCAGCACTTCGAAGAAGATCATACTCCTGGATGTTGGGCGTCAGGTAAATCGGCTCGAATTCAGTGCCGTGTTCGACATACGACAGAAATGCATATTTCAAATTATCGGAAAAAACGGTGTAGGGCCTACCGATAAACAGAAGAATTTTTGACATAGATCGACACCTCCAGCTGTGACCATGTCAAATCCGATGCAATCCCTATGCCAAGCCCTTCTGTCCTGAACAACCGTCACAGACCGGTAGTTTAGGACCGTTCCAGATCTGCAACTTTCGTTTGTAACGAAAGATAGAGCCGGAACAGGTCTGATTCATTGACAACGCCAATCATTTGCTTCGATTTGGTATCTACGATTGGGATGCTTTCGCCAACAAACTCACTGGCGATCTCGATGGCCTGCTGCAAGGAGGCGTCATGCTTGATCTGGAGGGGGGTTTTGTCAAAAACCACCAACTCTGAGCCATCCACCAGATTTTTTGTGACCTCAACGAGAGAGACCTTACCGAGCAATATACCGCGCGGGGATATGACGTAGGCTTCTGTAACTCCGTCCTCGATCAGCTTGGCTGCGATCTGTGTGTTGGTGGCCGATGAANCCAGTTGTGTATAGGCCTGCGACATGACTGATATGACCGGAGTCTCGGTCATTTCAATCTGGCCTCGCCCCTTGGTGATATCGACGCCCCGATCNAGAAGTTGGCGATCGAAATAGGAGTGACCAAAGATCAAGTTCGTTACCAGGATACAGGACATCACGCTGAGCATCACACATAGCGCCAGCTGATATGAGCCGGTCAATTCAAGGACGATCAACACCCCCGCCATTGGCGCCCCAATTACCGCGCTCCCCACAGCCGCCATACCAGAGACAGATACTGCAACAGCCATCGCGACGCCGAATACAGGCGCCAAAACCTGGCCAACGATGGCACCTGTCGTGGCTCCGATGAATAAGGCTGGTGAAAAAATCCCTCCAAAAAGCCCAAAACTCAGGCATAGGGCTGTTGCCAGTATCTTTAGCAGACATAGCAAAATCAGGAAGGGAACTGCATATTCCAAAGAGAGAACGTCTTTGACAACTTCAGTCCCAAGGCCAAGGATTTCAGGAACAAAACCGCCAGCCACGCCAACAATTAAAGCTGCTAGAAGACATAATTTAGTGGAAGATAAAGAACTCGCGGCAGCCTTCTGGGACAAAAAGCGCGTCAAAGACATCAGAGTAATCGCCACGGCACCAAAAAGAGGACCACACAGAAGTGCGATTGGCGCCAAAGCGGCCAGATCAAACTCTATTGCCTCAAAATCAAAAAAATGTGTCGCCTCGAAAAAGTAATCTGAAAACCAGACAGAACTCACGCTGGCGATCGAAATTGGCACAATCGCGCGAAGCGAAAAATGCCTTAGAACAGCCTCATGAGCAAAAATAATCCCGGCGATGGGCGCGCCAAATGCCGAGGCAATCCCTGCGGCGACTCCACAACCGATAAATACATCAGTGGACAGCTTTACAGATAAAAAATGCCGAATTGCGCTTCCTAACGTCGCGCCAAAATGGACTATCGGGCCATATTGCCCCACCGATGCCCCTGAACCAGCGGAAATCATGGCTGCCAGCGTTGAACCCAGGCCAGCTTTGATGTCCAACTCATTGTCGGTGCGGTGCGCGGTGTAAATTGTATCGGCCGGACCAAACCAGCGAGGCAATCCGAGTTTCTGCCTGATCAGTGCCAGGATCAGTGCCGCAAAAAGGAGAGAAATCAATGCTACGGGGCTGAAAACGCCACTTACGTTTCCTTTGAATACGAGATCCAAACTCTCTCTGAGGTGCGTGATGTGAAGCACAGCCTGAACAAAGCCATTGGCTGCAAAACACATAACGAAACCGACCGCACCCCCGACAAAAACGCTGACCCAGAGATGCTCATAGATCAATCTCAGATTAAAACTTGTGCCGAGTATGTCGTTGTTCCCGTCGATCCGATGTGGACGTTGTTCCAATGCAATGTGGCTTTGGCAGACAGTCTTCCTCGCCCATTATTGAATAAAGCTACCCTAATGTAGCTTAGGCATCAAATTTGCATTGTCATATGACAATAACCTCTAATTAAGATGATCTGAAATCGTTACGCCATGAGCAGTGAATATATCCAAGCGCTAAACCTGGGAACCGGGCTGAATACAACCCAGCTCGTGACAGCGATCGTTGACGCGCGGCGTTCACCAACGGAAACCGCGATCAACAAGAAGATCTCCACGAGCGAGGTTCAGGTATCCGCATTATCCAATCTAAAAAATACATTGACAGAATTTAATACGAATGCCGCGACCTACAGTGGCATCAATGGCCTGGCGTTTTCGGAAAATGGATCGTCCTACACCGCCACGATAACAGACAATGCTGTTGCCGAGGCCGTCTCGCATGCCATTGAAGTGGAAGCGCTAGCAACATCTCAAACTCTTGTTTTTGATGGATATTCAACATCGACAGATGATCTTGGAAGCGGATCTATCACGTTTGACTTCGGAACCTGGTCGAACAGTACATTTACGTCCAACGGCACTTCAGAGACCGTCACCATTGCCGACGGTGATGAAGATATCAGCTCCGTGGCGGCTGCGATCAATGATGCGGATATTGGCGTAACGGCGTCGGTGATTGAAAAAAAATCCGACGATTATGCGCTTGTGATCCGCTCATCTACGGGCCTTGATAATGCCGTTTCCATCAGCGTCACTGAAGACGACTCCAGCGAATCATTGAGTGATTTGAGCTATCAGAGCTATAGCGCAACGACAGAGGTCACTGCGGCGTCCAACGCCACAGTGTCGATTGATGGTCTATCCATAACAAGGACAACGAATACCATCACTGACGCAATTGATGGTTATTCCCTGCAATTAAACTCTGTCAGCGATGACAGTGAATTAATGACGACGTCCTATGATACGGACACCGCGCTTCTGGCCATGCAAGCCTTCGTCTCACAACTCAATTCAATCATCACCAAATTAGATACGCTTTATGACAGAGGCGAAGATGGTGTGGCGGTGGGCGACTTGGCCGGCAGTCCCTTGGTGCGCTCAATTCAAACCAATATACGTTCGTTGATATCAGATGATATCGACGGATTTGGCGATGATGCTGTAAACTTGGCCACATTCGGTGTCCTCACCAATCGTGACGGAAGCATTAGCGTAAACGCTGACACATTCGAAGCAGCCTACGAAGATGATCCTGATAGCTTCAATGCGATTCTTAACAGCAGAGTTACTTCAGAATCGAGCGCGATAACCCCGACAATATCAGGATCATCATATACGCCGGGCTCATACGATTTCGAATTGGATAGCAGTGGTGCGACGATCGACAGTGATTCAATGACGCTCTCGGACGGGGTGTATTACATTGGCTCTGGCAACGCCTATGGTCTTAGCGTCACCACGGATTCGACCTCGGTCTCCACGACGATCCATATAGGCACAAGCCTTCTGGAGCAGGTGAACGACTATTTTGATGAAATGCTGAGCTTCGGAAACGATATCGACACAACAATTACGCAGTATAATGACCAGATAAGTGACTATCAGGACGATCTGGATAATTTTGACAGGCAAATCGAGAACTTGCGAGCCCAATATGTTGCGCAGTTTGCCGGTATGGATGCTGCGGTTGCGAGCCTTGATCAGACAAAGGAACTGTTAAATGGCTTTATGGACTCCTGGAAAGCGTCCNTGAAGTAATCAACATCTTCAAGCGTCACTTGTGCGCGCCTAAAGAAAGTCCAACATGCTTTTTTGAACAGACGCAATCTCGCTGAGCTTTGGCACGTCGCTATCACCAGACAATGTCCAGCCCACCGGCGCCTTTTCCGCTGTCTTTGCCCGCCACATAAATGTATATGCCCGGAACCCCTTCAGGTTCTGTTCGATGGAAGCCTCAGGCTTTTTCACGCCATCCTCAACGCTGCCAAACATGGGATTCATTTTCCGCGGGACGTTGTGCTTCTCGAAATGAATCTTGAAATAGCAATAATCTCCCAGGATCAATGCGGCGTCTTCACCGACGTCAATCTCCGAGAGGAATTCCAGAAGGAGCTCGGCACCTTTCGCATATTCAGTGACATCAATTTTAAGGTAATGGCTCGCAATCCCTTCCGCGTATTTTTCGGCATAGGCGGACAACGGCAGTTCCCCACTAAGGAACTCATGAGCCGTAGCAGCAACAGAAGCGTCGAAAATCCATGAAGGACAGTTTTCCATTTTCAAAGATCCTAGTGAAATCCGCCGAACANCANTTTAATACCGAATATACCAGCCCGTTGACAATGTCTACATATGCAAAAAGGTCCATTTAAGGCGATTTGAACACCGCAAACGTCCCTGATTGGATATTTTTATCTATATTTATCAACGCGTAACAATTTTATTGAGAAAGCTTCTAAAGGTTTTCTTCTGTGGTCGTAAACGGTTTTAGCAAGGCCAGTCGAAAAGAGCTACCAAACTGGCCGGTAAAACCAACGCCGCTTCGTCGGCATACACCAAGGAGAATGAAATGGCTCTTTCTGTAGCAACTAATGTAGGGGCTCTGGCGGCAGCCAAATCAGCCTCTAACGTAAACAAATCCATGGAAACCTCCATGTCCCGTCTTGCCTCTGGCAGCCGTCTCAACTCGGCAGCAGACGATTCAGCTGGTCTTGCGATTGCATCGCGCCTCACTGCTGAATCCCGGGGCCTCGATATGGCCTCCAGGAACGCGGCTGACGCGCAAGCGATGATCAACACGATCGAAAGCTCTCACAAAGAAATCGATGCCATCCTGCAACGGATGCGTGAATTGGCTGTGCAGGGTGCTTCGGACACAAATGGAACCGCAGACCGGACGAACATCCGCACGGAGCTGAACGCGCTGATCAGCGAGATCGACGACATCAAAACTGACACCAAGTGGGCTGGCCAGGCGCTTATCTCCGCGTCAACAGACTTTGTGTATCAGACTGGCGATGCCTCGAGTGAAAACATCACTGTGACAACCAGCCTGGTTTCAACTTCGGCTCTGTCCGTCAGCACCACGTCTTCGCTGACCAGCGCTGCCAACTTCACGTCCTACATTGGCACGGTGAACAGCGCCATTGCCACCATTGCCACCTATCGTGCCAACTATGGCGCGGTGAGCAACCGGCTCGACCACACCATGTCGAACCTTGCTACAAATTCCGAAGCGGTCAAGGCCAGCCTTGGACGTATCCAGGACACCGACTTTGCACAGGAAACCACCAACCTTGCGAAGCAGCAGATCCTCCAGCAGGCAGCCACGTCAATGCTCGCGCAGGCCAATGCGTCCAAGCAGACAATCCTGTCACTGCTTCAAGGCTAAAGATCCAACAGGGAGAGCCCGTATATCGGGCTCTCCCTTTTTNTAATTTTTAAAATGCGAAATCTCATTTGAGATGAGTAGGTTGAGACTTTCAAATGGAAGTGTCCAGTCGCCCAGCCTTGGCTGACGCAGAACCATCGCCTTCGGATACCAATCGGACCTTGTTTTATGAGTGCCCCATCTCCAGTCTCCGCATTGCGGGACTAAAACGATCAGCTTGCAGCCAAGAGCCCCTGCCAAATGGGCGACACTTGTATCGACAGAAATAACCAGATCCATCAAGTCACACAAAGCTGCCGTATCTGCGAATGTCTCAATGTCATTGCTATGATCGNTCACATCATCATTCAAATCGATCGCCAACTCGTCGGTTGGTCTCAGGTCTCTTTGAAGAACGTGATATTCAGGCCCTTCCGGCAGCGCGTTGCGCAATTCAACCATGTTTAGACTGCGATTGAGGTCGTTTTGATGGTTCGGATTGCCACTACACACAATGCCGACACGAAAGGCTTTGCGACCTTCGAATTTTTTGGACCAGAGTTGCCTTTCGCGCTCTGGAACAGATAGATACTGATCCGGAGCCGGCAGCCTGTTCCAGCGATCGCGGGTATGATAGGCGAGGCTCATCAGAGAGCTGTGGAAATCGATATTTCCAATGTTTTCACCAACAGTGACGATATTGCAATCCGCATTCAATGTGCGCATTACTGACTCAAGTGATTTTGGCACTGCCAAAGTAATCCGAGCACCATCNTCATTGAGTTGCTGCACAAACCTTGCCGCCATGATTGTGTCCCCAAAACCCTGCTCCGGATGAACCAGAATATGGCGATCTTTGAGTGATTGCGCGCCTGTCCACTCCGGCTCGTCGCCGATGTAATTCGAAAGCGTCAATCGTTCACTTTCCAGCCTGTTCTCATAAAGCTCGAAGCCTTCTTTAAATTCACCCAATGCCAACAAACACAGGGATTTGTTGAATCTGAAAACGGGATTATGCGGGTCGTTCGCCATGGCTTTATCAAAGGCGCTCAGAGCCTCTTCAACCCTGAACAACCTTTCAAGACACACTCCCCTACTACTGAGCGAATTGGCGTCATTTGGAATCATCTTCAATGTCTTTTCAAGCACGCCAAGTGCCTTCTCATATTGAGATGTGCCAAAATAGCCAGCCGACAAAACGCCAAGAGCTTCAAGGTTCTTCGGCTTTATTCCCAGCAACTTGCTGGCTGTGTATATCGAGATGGGATGGAGCTTCAGGGCGCTTTGAGCCTGCATCAGGGTCGCAAGTATTTCAGGATTCTCCGGATCGATTTCAGCCAGATTTTCTGCTTCCTCGAGGTGGAGTTCCTTTTCACCTTTTTCTTGAAGCGCCTTGCACTTCAGCAGCCGTGCCGGAATATTTCTCGGCAATGCATCTGCAACAAGTGTGATCGTTGCAAGTGCGGCATCCCATTTTTCTTCCGACGCCAAGGCAACAGCTTGCAACTCCTTTGCCTGAAGATCGTTAGGCCTGTCGAAAATAACCTGATCAATCAATTTTTTGGCCTCATTGATGTTCTTGAGAAGAACTTCAATTTCCGCGAGCTTCAGCTTTAGATCGACATCTTTTGGCATTTCTAAGCAAAGTTGGCGCAGGCTCTTTGCCGCATCCGAATGTCTTCCGACCTTACAGAGCAGCTCGCATCTCATAAGCTCAATTTTATGGTCATCCAGACTCTCAACCTGTTGCAGGGAGAGCAAATCTACCGCCGCNGCAACTCGATCTGTTGCGGTCAGGACTTCCGCCAGATGGATGTAAGCCTCGGTTATTTCCGGGGCATGTTCAATTATGGCCTCAAAAAGTTTTTCTGCCTTCTCAAGCTTGCCGATATTCACACAACAAACGGCAAACATATTCAGAAGGTTGTAATCAATGTCGTGCTCTTGAAAGTAGTTGACATAGGCGTCGTGCGCTTCCTCAAGCAATCCATCAAGATGTAGCTTTATGATTTCGCTTGGATTCTTTGGAAACTCGGATTTCGGGAGAATGTTATTCATCGATTTACCTCTGACCGTCCTACACCTCACAAGCAAGATTGATGCCATAAACCACCGCTCTACAATTGAAGGTCTGCTTGAATTTCGAGAGTGATAAAGTCTTTTGGCATGTTGGAATTTTTGGGTAACAATAATGNGGTCCTTCAACGCCAACTGTAGCTGGGTTACTTTTACCATGATGAGGAACAACATCGCTTTCGCTGTCGTCGGCACCAATTTGGCAAGTGAACCGAGCCAATGTCTGGACAGCATCCAGAAACAGGATATTCCCGAAGCTTGCTCAGTAACGGTGTATTATGTTGATTCCGAGGGCAAACTATCCCCGCCCGACCCTGGCAAGACATCACCCATTGATTTCACGCCCATTGTTCGGGACTCCGATGGCGTCGATGATATTGCCCGGGATGTCCTGGCGATTTCGAAGGAAATAAGTGAAGAGCATGAGTGGGTTTGGATGATTAATGCAAACGACCGGCTCTACTCTCGATTTTCCCTTATGGATGCAATCAAGAGTATAGATTTGGCGGCGGTGCAACTCGAAGCGATCACAAGCATACATTTCGGAGAGGCCCAACAATCAATGGGCACAAAAAAACAACATAAAGGGAAACTCTCCGCCCTTTGTAATAAATATGGCTTTTCACAAATTCTTGGTCGGGGTGACTGCAATTTGGTTCGTTCCTATGTTTTCAAGACAGCTTTCGGCGAACACTTTGAAAGGGCGCTAANCCAGGCGGCCAATNCGGATCTGGACAGATTTTGGCTGGTTTCAAAATATNTTTATCTTGCCAATTTCGATGAAAAGGCCGTTTTTTTCGATGCCCAGATCGTATCTCGTGGAAAGGCACTGCCTCTCTGGTTCGCTGCGGACGACAGCGAGGCTGAAATTGAAGGTAAGTACTGCTTCAAACTGGTCGATGAATTCAAGGAATTGAGTATCGCCCGCGGAGATGATGTAAAGTTCAGTGCGCCATTTTTTAGAACCGATCAAACCATCTTATGGCAGCATCTGATTCGTTGTCAGGAGTTGTTCTTTAAAAGAATGGGCGACGAAACAGAAGAAACCACCATTTCAGAAAACTTCGCGATCTTCCTGGAGAATTGGGAAAGAATAAACGACATCGCCAGTATCCTGGACAATGAGAGGCTGGCGGAGCGGATCACGTCACTTGTTGCGGCCGCGGCATTATATTCGGCGAAAATCATGAGTGGAAGCCACGAGGACAAGGACCGACTGGGCAATTTGTTCGAGTCTGAACGACAGGCCGAGCCGATGTTTCCATCGACAATTCTATCCGTTTAGAGTGGCCAACTCAGTCAGACTTTGAGTATTTCCACACTCCTCTAATGCACCAAGCCCGCAAGGATATTACCTGATGTAGTCGAAGAGACTTAATCGGCTGATCATTGCAAAGCTTTGCTGGGCCGCTTCTTTGTTAAGCATCAACGTCTGCAATTTTGTGACGACTTCTGCCATATCAGCGTCTTCAATCTGGCCCACAGCCTCTGTCATGGCAGAATGCCGGTTGGTCAGAACACTGCGCTGGGCCCCCGCCTTGTTGAGCTCCGCGCCTATTTGCGCTCTTTTGTCCGCAAAGTGCGACGCGGCGACTTTCATACCATCAATGGGCAGTTCGCCATTCACATTCGATTTCAGAGTGGTGACAAGTTCGTCTACGAGGTCAAAAACAGATTTTTTTCCTTCAGCTGTCGGAACTCTTTGAAAAATTTCTGCCCCATCAAGAGTGGTATTCAACTCGAGCGTTTCCGAAATGCTGACGCTGTGAACGCCTCTATCACCCAAATATTGAACCTTTCCCGTTGCATCCTCGTCAAACGGCTGAATGTCTACCTGATATCCGGCAAATAATGACCTTCCGCTGGCGTCCTTCGCGTTTGCGAGGTCCAGCATGGACTTTCGAATCCCCTCCACCTCAATCGCGATTGAACCACGGGCGTCAAGATTTGTCTGGTTCCGAGCCGCAATGGCAAGCTCATATACTCTTGTGGTCAGGTTTGTCAGCTGGTCCAAAGCCGAGTCGGCAAGCTTAAGCTTCACCTCGCTCAAATCGATATTCCGTGAGTATTGATCAATCCTTGCCAGTTGGTCTTTCACAATAGACGACCTGGCCGCCGATACGGGATCATCGGACGGTTTTGAAATGCGCTTGCCAGTAAAGATCTGTTGCTGGCTTTTCTGGATTTCTTGAGTCAGGTCGTTCAGCTGTTGAACAGACTGGCTGTTGAATATTTTCGTGCTGACTTTCATCGCCTTGCTCAACAATAATTAGTGGTTAACTTGTTTCAGATCGAGTCGATCAGGGTTCTGAATATCTCACGCGCTGTCGACAGGATCCGCGCNGAAGCTTGGTAGGCCTGCTGCTGCTGAAGAAGATTGGCGGCTTCTTCATCGAGACTGACCCCTGAGAATCCTGCCTCAATTTCAAGGGAGGCACTGTGAAGAGCTTCTGCGGAGCCGTTCGTTACTCTTGTTGATTGAAGAGTTGAACCTAATCCAGACACAACACTTGCGAATATATCGGAGAACCCACCCGTGCCGTCGGTGCTGTTTTGCAGTGATACAATTTCAAACAGGTTTCTGGCATCACCGCTTCCATTTTTGTTTGAAGTGATATGAAACTTATCATCAGTCTGAAGTACCCCTTTTAATTCCACCTCCAGACCAACCGCCTTGACCTTCTGATTGCTATCCAGTGTTCTGGTGGCGAGGGACGAGCCGGTGGCCGTATCGAGGAACTCGACCTTCCCAGTTGAGGCATCGATCACATTGACAGTGATATCCGATGCCAGCGTCGGGCTGCCTTCCGGCAGCAAGTCGTAACCGGCGGAAATCTTCCGCGCACCGCCAGTGACAAGGATGATCAGCTCTTCATCCGGAAGATCAGTCATGATCAGCCGTTCGCTAACCGAGCTTGTGCCGGCGGAGCTGGCGGTGAGTGTCGCCGAGGTGCTGGTGCGCGTTGCCGTAATCTGGGCACCATCAATGCTGAGCCTGAAATCATAGGCACTGAAACCTACCGCCGTCGGCGTCGGGCCAGCTCCCACGCTCAGACCAAAGGCTGTTGCCGCGTCGCTATTTCCCGTGACATCGCTGTTTGCGAGCACCTCTATGGCCTCGGCACCGACGCTGCCACTGGTCGAGGAAATGTAGAGTTTGTCGTCACTGCTGAAGAAGGCATAGATACGCCCCTCCTCGCCGCCGCTGACAGACACCTCGCCATCAACCATGCTGATATTGTAGGTGTTGCCCTCGAAACTGACGGCAACACTGGTCCCGTCGGCAGGAAGGCTGCTGACGGCGCTGCCGGCCAGTGTGGCGCGCGGCGCGTCATCACGGAACTTCGTGATCATCGCTTTGGCGACATCCTCGCTTGATCCGTCCGGACCGAAATCAGCGACGGTGACTGTCTTGGTGATGCCTTCGATTGTCAGGCTGTAGGAAGCCGACTCAGCATGCGTCATGGTGCTGTTCTCGGCGCTCACGGCACCATCGACATCGGTAAGCCTGACAAAGTCAAAGGTGCCTGACGCGCCCGAGACCGACGACTGGATCATGTTGTCGCTGGCGGTCGCCCGCCGCACAATAGCTGTATCGAGATAGCTGCTCGCACCATTCAGATAGGTGCTGTCATATTCTGCCTCGGAAACGAACCCGTTGCTGCTCGTCATAAGTGACGCCTGGCTCGCCGCGTCCAGCGCCACGCCGGCAAGATGGCGTCCCTCGCGGGTGAACACATGAATGGTCGAGGCCGTGTCATTACGGCTCGTCACGTCTGCCGATACGGTGGTCGACCCCGCAGACAGGCTGCCGGAGGCTGGACTGCCATCCGCCATCGAGATCACGAGCGTGCCGTCATTGGCAGCGGCATGGACGCCGATATCGGAAAGCGTCACCGTGCTGCCATTGCCGTCTGATCCCGTGATCGCCCCGACATTCAGCAGATCGGCGAGCTGCCCCATATCGGTCCATCCGGCCTCGTCAGTGACGCCATATTGCGCAACATGGCTCATCGAGAA
>PAHG01000013.1 GCA_002705795.1 Gammaproteobacteria bacterium | reverse complement strand
GGCAAGAACTTTACCACCATATTTTTTAATTATTGGCCCTGCCATGCCAGAAAATTGTTCAAACTTGTCTTGGTCCGTGACTCTGATATTTGCAACTACATAACCTTTCGCCATCGAACACTCCGCAATGTTAAACACCAACCACATTATATAGCGAGATAGCACATAAAATGCCAACATACCAATCATAAGGTCTTATTACTCGAAGTAACGCATCGTTCTTTGTCTTAGAACCAACTCACCCAGGCAGGCGCAACAAGCACCCAGAGGTATCTTGGCCGACTAGAAGATTACTGGTTGAGGCTTCTCTTTAAGGACTCGGATGTGCCTGCTTCTCATCTGCTCAATGAGTCTCTGTCTGATTCTGCAGGTATCCCCACTAACGACAAAACTCTGAACCTGCATCTGGACAGCAAGGATGTTGGCAAGGCTATAGGAATGGTTATTCAATCAACGCTCTGTATGAAATTTTATGTGATGCTTTGCTCTGAAAAATTAGGCTACTTTTCATTATTTAATGCGAATAATTTGCATTTAGATTGAAAATGTATATACTTTCGCTGACTGGCACACGACAAGGGAACATCATGAATAAAGCTAAACTTCACACTGACCTCATAGAGCAAACTCTGTTCGCCTTGTCCAAGCCAACCTTCGATGCAAAGGTGAAACTCTATCATCTAATTGGACTATGGCTTGATTTACACCCCGATGCCGATGTCTACGAGCGTTTTAAAGCTCGCACAGCCCTCAGCTTGGTGAAAGAGAGTTTGGGTGAAGGTGCAGAAGAAATCCAAAATCACCTTAAGTCAGCCGCATAGATTGAATTGTCTACCACTATCACAGCCGACTAAGTTTAAGTGAACAAATGAATGACTTACGTGTGCCGCACCAAGGAACGACTCAGATGTTCAGGACATCATAAGTCACGTGGTCATTTTCAGCCTTCACTCTCTAAATTCCATTTAACTTTATTTGGTGGTGATGGAGTACTATGGCCCCGTATCTTTCTACCAAGCATATAAATGGCAATAATTGCTGCAGTTAAAGATGTAAAGAATATTTCGATCGACGTCATTAGGTTACGGTACCACCAATTCGATCGCTCTGAAAAGTTTAGTACTTACCATTAAAAGACCCTGAACCATCTATGAACTTCTCGTAATACAGACGCTCACTCTTCACCAAATCGTCCATTGAATCAGCGGAATAGGGTGCGGAGAGGAATTTAGTGAGTAGAAATTGGAATCTGCGTCGCATCAGCATGTCCAATTAACTAAACAGGTTAAGAACGATTGACAAAATAATACTGATAACGATGCAGGTGACGATGGGGAAGAAGAATGAGGTATCGCCAGATTTGAATGCAATGTCACCTGGCAGCCTCCCAAAAGGTAACCGCTTTAAGTGGGGGTAGAGCAAGCCTGCAACTACCAAAACTATTCCCGTGCCGATGAGAAGGTTCTGCATGATGCGCCTCTTACAACAAAGTTACCTTATTCTTCACTCTCTTACCGGCAAGCATCTGAAAACAGTTGTCCCACGGAGTTTCTCAAGTCCGCCATCATCGTCTACAGAATATGATGGAATATGTCCAAAACCACCCCCTGCTTGAACGCATGCTTGCCGTGTATCAAATGTCATCCCCGACATGACTACCCCACCATTAAGAATTTGCCATATCAGCATCCACTTAATCACCGTATTCGCCTCCCTAGATCACTACTAGAAAGATACCAGAGCAAAACAAACGCAGGCTCGATTTAAGCCAAAGTTCCTAAGAAAGTTTCCTGACGATTAATCTTGTAATTAACTCCCCGAGCGGTGCCAACGTAATGACAGCCAACGCCGCGATTGGCCAACCGAGAAGCCAGCCTCTCAACCATCGTACGATAAAATCATTACTGAGACCGACGTTTAACCAAGTAATAAATCCGGTGACAAAGAAGACCACCATAAAAGTCATTACTACGGGTCCCACATACCTGGCTTGTATCTGCATTTCGGTCTCCAAATATCACCGACTTATTAGACAGCCTAACCTGCGCAAACCAGCAGTCAAATACCAGGGCACGTCTTTCCGGACAGCAATAGAAAGACCTAATGCAATGATCTATCTGGGCGTGCCAGTGCTAGGGTGTAGCATTGGTGGTAGGAGACGACGTCTCAGATCCGTATCGCAGTCAGGGCAGGCTTGTGACTAGCTGAAAAGGTCTAGCAGTAGTTGATACCAAGGTAAGGCAACCTTTACTGTCGCGGTAAAGGTGTGAGGTGATTGTACGGCCATGGCCATGGGTACCAACCAATCTACCTGGGTAGAGTCGGAGGAGATGTCGCCGTTGCTTTCGACGATCCGTGGGGCTTTGACAGACCAAGTCAGAACTCTTCCCTGCATCATCGCCGCAATCATCGCCCTCTCCTCTGCCGATGACACCGTCATATCCTTGTTACCCTCGAAGGTGCTCTCGATTCTGAGGGTCGTCTCGTCTAGCATTTGAAAATCCAGCATCCGTGGAAGATCGCCTTTTGGCATCTTAGCAATCTGTTCTCCAAACTCTCGGATGGGGCCCGCGATCAACAGCCGGCAAACTATATCTTCGCCCTCGTAGGACTGCTTGATTGTTCTAGTAAGCACTCCTGATACCTCTAGTTGGAAGTCATCGTTAGACTCACAGAACTTGCCAAGGTTCTCTGCGTTTAATTGCGCCAGAGCGGCGCTCATACGCATCTCCATCTGATAGCTAGCGGAACCATCGCTTATCTCAATGGACTGCTTTAGGTCGATACACCCCACTAGCGTGAGCATAATGAAGACGGCGAGACCTCTTGAAACACTGCCGCGTATTCGCATTAATTGCATTTTTCACCATTTCCCTTTGATACCCGGTAGGCCTTTGTTTTGCCTGGTATAGCTTAGCTCGGAATCAGTCTCTTACTATTTTAGGAAGGCCTCGCATCCTTTCATCGATAGCCCTCTTGATTCGGCATACTTCACCCAACTCCCGGGTATAGATCTCCATTCGGGCAAGGCCCATCGACACACCTCAGCGGTACTTGTGTCGTAGCTCATGGCTGGGGGACTGCCCAGGTCTTGATCCGGGGCATTTAACAGCTCGACCAGACGCGCACGGGACACCCTCAAAAATTCGGACGCGTCTTCTTGATCACGCCGGTTCGAGCCGCATTCCGTTTGATTTCTTCCAAACAACTCGGCCACGATGGGTATCAGTTCTCGCTGGGAGCATTCTTGAGACTCCAAATAAAACGGAAAAGCTTGTAAAAATAGATCAAGTGCATCGCTGGCGTCCGGGCCTAGGACCGCCGAGATACACTTCTTTCGGGCTTTTACCATGTCCACGTCACCCGAATCATGTTTCCAGAGGATGCGGAGGTAGATTGCGTTTCCATGGTCGTCGATCAGCTTTCGGCCACACTCATCAAAGCTCTTGCTGTGTATTCCTTCGACGAAGTTGGTGTCGACGTATAACTCCAAGCGTCGAGTTTCGCCGAGCAGATTCCCGTTCCATTTGATCTTCAGACTGGATAAATACCCACCGTAACCTCGTATTGGTCGCCACGACGGACTAAACCGCATACGCGTCCAGACCTCCCCTGGCTTAATCCGAGGTCGATGGTTAGACCAGGGTAATGTCTCAGAGACATTAAACTGCTCCAAGACAGATACGTCGCCCTCAAAGCCAAAGGCACGAAGAAATAACGGATCCGTGTTTCCACCCATCACCGGCGCAGATCGTGTTAGATCAGTTTTGGAGTCTGAGAATCGGTAGCTCTTCAGCTCGCCTATTCTTTCGTCAACACCAGACGAGGGGAGTGCCTGGGGACTTGTGACAAAACAAATGGCCAGCAGAGCTACAAGACACCTCATCATTAACTGAACAAGTATTTTCCAATATTCGAGATGGTCGAATCTTGGAAGATTTCCTTCGATGAGTGCTCGTGGGGAATACCGAGTGTCGCCTCGATCGCTGCACACATGATCGAACGAAGATCGACCGTGGACATCAAATCACGCCGCTCAAACAGCTTATCGTTCTTCAGGCCGGGCCACTCAGTTAAGACGGTTCCTTCCTTGAGGAGCCCACCCGCGAGCAGTGTCGCGGTACCATAGCCGTGATCGGTCCCGTGCGATCCGTTCATTTTCACGGTACGACCGAACTCGGTAATCGTCATGATCACTGTTTCGTCCCAACGATCGCCGAGTCCCTCTCTGTATGCTTTAAAAATTGAGTCAAGCTTCCTTAGATTCGCCTGGTGCGGTCCCCCGGAGCTCCCCTGCTGCGCGTGAGTATCAAAGCCGCGAACATAAATAACCGAGGAAATGGGACCATCAGGCTGGGCCATAGCCTGTCCGGCGGTAAACGCCAAAGAGACCGGATCTCTCGGCAGATCGATCGTCCCGTCTGAGATCGATTTCTCGACCTTNNTAAGTGAGNCTCTCAGGNGCCCTGAANANAAGCCCNAGAGTGCTTCGAGGGCAGACGNATTGATGCGCTTCGCACCANGAATCCTGGCGGGATAGATNGTTTCGATATCACTGTANCCCCTNGTGANCAGGGGTTGGCTCAGCGATAGGGTTCNGCCAGGCATCCCGATTTCAGNTAANGCTCGNCCNAGCCAGCCGGTATCTGTCGAGAACGGGGTCTTCAATCCNCNCTGTATGACNTTNTGCCCCTCAAAATGTGACCTTTTGATGTANGGGAACGCTGAGGCATGAATGACGGAGGCTTCCCCCGCGGCCATCATTGAGTAAAAATTCTCAAANCTACTGGACAACCCGAAGTCGGAGTTAATTTCGAACATGGTCTGATCGATTAAATCTGGACGCTGGTCAAATAGCTTTTCGTCGCCGACCGGTGGGACGGAAGCTAGCCCATCCATCCCACCCTCCAGGATAATGATGCCTAGTCTCTTGGGGTGAGTCTCGGGCCCGGCAACAGATAATGTTGGTGCTAAACCAAAGCCCGCGGCCGAGGTTGTTATACCGAGTAACTTAAGTAGATCACGTCTTAACATCTAGACCTCCAATATCTCTGGGCTACAGAGCAGTATCACCCACCCAGCCTTTGGGGTGGCGGACCCAACCGCCTCCGCTACAGGTGAACTGATACCGAGCGAACTTACGAACTGAAGTGGTCTCATCTTAGGGCTCCCGTGATTTGCGATCATCGAAGCAAGCTTCAATCTCCGCTCGATATGTGCGGGCGACATCCAATCCTGGCTACTCTGAGAAAAGCCGTTGGGTTGAAGGTCACTGAGCCAGAATCCCTGCCCGATCTCCCGAGTTATTCGACGTGTTCTGGTNTCATATCGCTCGGATGATTCGGAGCGTACATCCTCCCAACCTTGGATGACTGATGAACCGGTGGAACGAACAGCCTGTAAAAACCATGTCAGGGGCCACTGGAACTTGGCGGTCTCATCGATACGCTCCCATGTCCTCGTTAACACGGCTCTGTGGATCGCGGTTAAGTCACCATCCGTCTCAACCCAGGCGTCCTGAACTACTTCGACATCAACCGCGGAGGGGGTGTCGGATATGAAATGCTGACAGAGTTTTGTGGAAAGATGTTTGATGGTCAGCGGATGCCGAGCCAGGTAGTCTATCAGCTTAGGTAACGCCTTTTCGTTGGTCCCAAACTGGCTTCCCAGGGCCATATCAAAGACTTTAATTTTCCCTCTTTCCGCCATGTGTTGCAGGTGTGGGTGGGCAAAATCGGGCCGGGTCATCCGTTTCACATCCCTGCCCTCACCAGAGACGTCCATCCCCCATCCAGCCAGTATTTTAGCGACTGATCGAATCTCGTCCTCCGTGTATCCATAAGCGGGGGTCACGGTGTGAAGCTCAAGCAATTCGCGTGCGAGGTTATCGTTCAAGCCCGCCTGTCTTTTNTTCTGACGAGCCCACTTAACGTTATCGGACTTTTCTCCAGAACTCCGTATGTTGTCCAGGTAGTTAGTCATCGCTGGGGAGGTGGTGGCGTTCCACAACAAATCCCTGAACGAGCCGTCTAGCTGCGCTTCCAGTGCCCTCTCCATGTAATCTGCTACGAGCATACCTCGGTCGGTGTGACCCAGAGAGACAAAAAAATGATTCGCCCAAAAATGAAGAAGTCGCTGCCTAACTTGGTCATCTGCATAGATAGCCCGGTGAAAAAAGCGCGTCTCGTCGTGACGGGTTGGGAGGTTCTCACGCGCCCATAGCCTCAATTTCTGCCTTATTTCAGCCGCATTGAGACTCGAGTTGTTCCTGTGTTTTTTCNTTTGCCTACGATAGGCGAAACCTAACTCATATCTCTGGCGAATATCAAAAGCATATTGC
The DNA here is from genome assembly GCA_002705795.1 of Gammaproteobacteria bacterium. GTDB lineage: Bacteria > Pseudomonadota > Gammaproteobacteria > Pseudomonadales > Litorivicinaceae > HIMB30. Next base: position 78,632 of record PAHG01000013.1, on the reverse strand, counting down.
GTGGGCCACTGTTCTATCTGATTAGGGTCCGATAGGGACGCAATTCCCCGAAATTCGCGCGGCTGGTCCAACTGAGATTCGATCCACTGAATACCATCAACTGGCAGCTCCTCATCAGGCCTAAATCCTAAACCTACCCGTCTCGCGAATCGTTGAAGTTTATCCATCACACCTTTCCGGGCTAAAAACGCCATCACAGGCTTACAAGATTTACGTAAAAATTCAATACTTAAGGGAAGATCGCTCAGCCATGATACGCAGGCGCGATCGTCCCTTTGTGTATTGGGGGCGTATTTCTTTCAACCGCCAGAGGNCCTTCATAAGCGTCGATCAATAGAATAACTCTACGTACAGATCAGACGATAGATTACAAATACTTTTAAATTTATTTTGGATCATGAAGTAGCGGAAGACATNCCTGNAAGGGTGGCAGGGATGGGCCTAGAACAGGGACTCCTTGCCCTGAGAACCTAGGCCCATCAGATAACCACGGAAGGTATCCTTTCCCGCCACATACAAGATTAATACGGTCGCGATTACCGACAAATACGCCTTTCGTATGAATCCAAGCCAAACTTTCAATTAGTCCAGTTTGGACACCTTATCAGGGTGAGAAACGACTAACCTAAAGCCGTTTTATTAGAGAAGGCCTAGTATGACAGAAAGACAAAAACCGAAATGCGGATGTGGTCGTTCCCCGACCGGATATTGTATCGGCTGGCACTCGCTGAGTGAGAAAGATTATCTCAAAAAGAAGAGCGACTACGACGAATTAGATAATGAAGCTGAAGCAGAGCAGGACTGATGCTCCTATCGTGGCAAACCGAAAGCGTCATGGTTTCGTGAGGCATTGACGACGACGCCAAACTTTCGAGGCATCACAGATACTCTCGGCGATGCCTCGGGGATTCGCTTAGCTAGTCAGCGACCATGTCGGCGCCACAGCACTGTGGGCTCTTGATCTTCCCCTCGCACTCCGGGCACTGAGAGATTTGAACGATAGTGCCGTCATCAAGCGTTAACGAANCATCAACCAGTGAAGCATCACACTTCGCGCACGAGGCATTGACCGCCATCCCACACGCTTCGCATTCATATGTTGCCATACTCAACCCCTTTCTCTGTTTATTGTTTTTCTAAAAACTCTTGCTCAGGCANTCTCCTGCGGCTTGAATATACGCGAAAACTACTTAAATCGCCTATCTGTTCTTAATTACGTGTTTAAGACGTTGAGGTCCTCTAGCCGATCAAAGCCTGATGATATTAACAAGCTGCTTCGGCTTCACACCCAACCACTGACGGACCAACGACCCCACCTCCCGTTGCAGGGCATTTCGTAGCGCGTCGTCGGCCTGTAATGTCCGCGAATTCTGCTCGGCTAGGATATCCTCGATCGCGTACTTCAAATCGCCGGTCAGGGTCTCTGGATCGATATCGCCCGAAGGCACACCCACAAACTGGACCTGAGGCTCCGTGGCCAGGCGTGCTTTTTTGTCGAGCACCACGGTCAGGGTCACCAGACCACCGTCAGCCAGGGCGCTACGTTCGGAGAGCGCACGATCATTGAGCGGGACAAGGCTCGACCCGGATAACCCGAGCCGGCCGGTTTGCACTGTCGCTATAAGAGTCGCGCCAGAATCAGAGAGATGCGACACGTCGCCATTCACGACGCGCGCTGATCCTAGCCCCATATCAGTTACCAGGTCTGCATGCGCCGCCATGTGTCGCTCCTCGCCGTGAACGGGGATCACACAGGCTGGTCGCAGCGCCCTGTACATCCAGCGCAGCTCGTCTCGACACGGGTGGCCAGATACATGGATCGGCGCGTCCTGCTCGGTCACTACATTCACTTTTTTCCGAGACAAGAGATCGTAGAGTCGGTACAGCTTCTTTTCGTTACCGGGAATAACTTTCGACGAGAATACTACCGTGTCGTCTGGCTCGAGATACAGATCTTGATGCTCACCCTTCGCGAGGCGGGCCATGGCGGCTCGAGGCTCCCCCTGAGAGCCTGTCGCTAGAATCAGTTGCTCCGACCTCGGTAAATAATCTAAATCCTCCGTGGGCACCAGGTCAGGGAAAGTTTTCAGGTAGCCGTTTGCTTTAGCTGTCTGCAAATAATTAAACAAGCTCCGACCAAGTACCGTGATTCGGCGACCGGTCTCACGCGCGATCTCGCCCAAGCTAGCGAGCCGCGCTGTGTTAGAAGAAAAGCAGGTCACAGCGACCCGGTTCGGCTGACCAGAGATGACCTCAAGCAAGGCCTTACGACACTCTGCTTCCGAACCAGACCACCCCTCAATGGTCGCATTGGTCGAGTCGCCGACCACAAACTCAATCCCAGACTCGCCGAGCGCCATTAGTCGCCGGTCGTCATAGTGCTCGCCCTCAATCGGATGCGGATCGAGCTTCCAGTCGCCTGTGTGGAACACCGTACGACCGGCGGCCTGGATCACCAGCGCGTTTGGCTCTGGGATGGAGTGCGTCAGTGTCACCCATTCTAATTTAAAACAACCTAATTCTAGACGGGAGCCTGGTAACACCTCGTGGAGCGGGACCTGGTCAAGCAGACCCGCCTCTCCTATTTTTCGCCTCGCAACCGAGGCCGTAAAAGGTGTGCAGTAGACCGGGGCTTTCAGTTTGTTCCACAGGTAGTGGAGAGCGCCTACATGATCCTCGTGCGCGTGTGTAATAACGATACCGATGATTTGATCACGTACGGACCGGAGAGCAGATATGTCCGGGCAGATTACATCAATACCAGGAGGCGTCGAATCATCACCAAACGTGATTCCGACATCAATGATTAAATATTGACCGTCACAGCAATACACATTGAAGTTCATCCCTATCTCGCCAGATCCTCCGAGTGGAATGAAATATAACTGCCCATCAACGAACGGGACTTGAGAAAAATTAGCGAGTGGTTTCAAATTACTGTATATTTTTCCAGTTAAAAATAAGAAAAGGATGTTGCTATGGTTACGATCTTANTACCACAGAACAAAAAATCAGCACCGCTGCAGGCGCACAATGCCGAGTTAGACTTATTGGAGTCATTTGAAAGTATTGCAATCATTGGCTGGGTATCTTGCGGCCAGCCTATCGATATATTTACCCAAGAAGAGAGGATTGAAGTCCCAACGAGGCTGGCGCGAAAAAAAACGTATGCACTGCGTGTCCGCGGCGACTCAATGAAAGACGCGAATATCCTTGACGGTGACGTTGTGGTGATTGAGCAGTCCCAAACTGCAGAGAATGGCGAAAAGGTTGTTGTCCGGATCAATCAAAAAGAAGTCACATTGAAAACACTGAGGCTCGATCAAGACGGGGTAAAATTGCTTCCGGCAAACAGTTCAATGAGGCCGATCGTATTAAACAACGCCGATATAGAGGTACTAGGAATTGTCCGCGGTGTCATCCGAGACCGTATTTAGTCAGCAAGCATCTCGAGATAGTCGACGGTCACTGGATTACTGTCACCTCGGTCCGCTAGACTATCGACGATGGCAGTGGCCATCGATAAGTCGTGCCCAGTCGTATAGAAACATGGACTGGCGAGACAGCGCAGGCCGGCACCACGGGCCGAGGCTACCCCCGCCCAAGCGTCCTCTATAGCTATCGCCTCACTTGGATCAAGCCCCATTCTTTCCAGAGCAACTTTGTATACCCTAGGATCAGGTTTCTTTTCGGGGACCGCATTGCCACCCACTACTACTTCGAACTGTCTGAGCTTTAACGCCCCACCGACCGCGGCGTCCAGGGCCTCAACATTCGCCTCTGTGGTTGTCGTCGCGATTGCTAGACGGACCGACCGAGATAAACACTCGTCGATTAATTGCTCAACCCCCGGGCGAAGAGATACTGAGTCTGATAATGACTCGGCATAGCGTGCCGTTTTCAGGCGATGTAATGACGCGATATCGTCGTCGCTAATTCCAGAAATCGATTCGGTCTCAACGTAGTGACGGATTCGCTCCTTACCACCAAATACTTTCAACAGCTCACGGTATTGTTCTGGTGACCAATACCAACCTAGTCCCGCCTGCTCAAAGACTGTATTGAACGCCTCGCGATGAAACTCTTCAGTCTCAGCGAGCGTACCATCAACATCAAAGATCACTGCCCTCAACATGCTCAGGCCGCGAGTTTCTCTAATGCGTCAAACAGGTACCCAAAGCTATCGATAACCAGGTCAGCGCCGAGAAACTCGGGTTCGATATTTGTATAACCTCCCTTCACCAAGATGCATGGCATGCCAGCGTTTCGGGCGGCGTTCACATCCGCGATCGAGTCACCAACCAAGACAGCTTGTCGCTCTCCCGTCCCAATACGCTCAGCGCATAGCAGCAGAGGCTCAGGGTCGGGCTTCAAAGAACGGCCCGGCACCCAACCGACACAGTCGAGAAAGAACGGCATCAAGCTCAGCTCGTTCAAAATTATCTCCGCGACGGGCTCCGACTTGTTCGTGCACACACCCATCGCAAAACCAGCGGCCTGTGCAGTGCCTAGTGTTTCTCGAACATCACACATTGGCCTGGTATTCACGGCAGGTNCATCATTGTAGGCTGTCTTAAATGCATCACAGAACGCTTGCTGGATCTTTTGTGACCCACCAGTCGCCTCCAGCGCGCGTTCACAGAGGTTCGGCATCCCGTCCCCGATAAAGGCCTGGGTCTCTTCCATCGAGATGCAACGAAGACCGTAGCGCGGCAAGACGCTATTTACGGCAGCGTGAAGATCAGCCGCGGAGTCGACCAGCGTGCCATCCAAATCAAAAACCAATGAAAACCGGCTGGCGAGATCACGGCTATTCGTCATCAAAGACCCTTCACCGAGTCCCTNATGGCCTGGATATTCTTACGATAAGACTCAACAGACCCGCCCTTAAATACGGAAGACCCAGCGACTAAGGCCGTCGCGCCAGCCGCAACAACGAGAGGGGCAGTCTCGGGAGTTATCCCACCGTCCACCTCGATATCTACATCACGACCATCCAGCATATCGCGAATCCGTGCAATCTTATCGACTACTGTCGGTAAGAACGATTGCCCACCAAACCCGGGGTTCACACTCATGACGAGGACCAGGTCCACCCGGTCAAGGATATAGCGCAGACAGTCTTCCGAGGTGTGCGGATTCAATGATACGCCGGCCCGGCAACCTAGCTCGCGGATCCGCGCCAGCGTTCGATCCAGATGCTCGCAGACCTCGGCATGCACTGTGATAACGTCGGTACCCNCACTTTGATAAACCTCAAGCAACCGATCTGGATTACTCACCATCAGGTGAGCGTCAAATATTTTTCCACTCACACCACGAACTGCCTGAATAATTGGTGGTCCAAATGTGAGGTTAGGAACGAAGTGTCCGTCCATCACGTCCAGGTGAATCCAGTCACATCCCGCCTGATCAACCGCTTGAATTTCAGCCGCAAGCTTTCCAAAATCTGCGGCGAGTACTGAGGGCGCTATTTTCACGTCGGCCATATGTGTTCCTTATCCAATGCGAGCTATAGCTTACCTGAACCGAATATTTGATCCACATCATGGACCGGGTTTGGATCGATTCGACACGTATCAGCCACCTGTTGACGCAGTGTGTTGCATGAACTTTACCTACCCGCGCAGACGTCGGGATTCGGAGGCCAGCCTCCAAATCATGGGGGTCAAGATTAGTTGAAGTGCCAAGGCCATCTTACCCCCNGGGATTACGATAGAATTGGGTCGCGACATGAAGCTGTCATGGATCATAGATAATAAATAAGGAAAATCGATACCCCTCGGGTTCGCAAAACGAATCACGACCATCGACTCGTCGGGGGTCGGAATCCAGCGCGCGATAAACGGGTTGGATGTATCTACGATCGGAACACGCTGAAAATTAATATCCGTAATCGCAAACTGCGGGCAGATATAGTGCACATAATCGTGCATCCGCCGCAAAATTGTATCCGTTACCGCCTCAGTAGAATACCCGCGCTTCGCCTTATCTCGGTGTAGCTTCTGAATCCATTCTAGGTTAATTACAGGAACCACCCCCACCTTAAGGTCGGCATATTGCGCGATATTCACCTTATCGTTTACAACGGCACCATGAAGACCCTCGTAGAACAGTAGATCGGTATCATCCTCGAAAGACCGCCAATCAGTAAACGTACCGGAAGGGCAGCCCCACTGTTCGGCCTCTTCGTCATCATGCACGTACGTGCGCGTCCGCCCGTTTCCAGTTTCTCCGTATGTTTTAAAAACATCCTCGAGGAGCNCAAACTCGTTGGCCTCCTCACCGAAATGCGAAAAATTATTCGCTGGATTTCCTTGGGCCTCTGCCAATCTTCTCTTCATCTCGGCGCGTTCAAAACGATGAAATGCATCCCCCCCGATGAAGGCTGCTTTCACCTTTTCACGAAAAAAAATCTGTGCGAAGGTGTCTCGTACGGTCGATGTGCCCGCACCAGATGATCCCGTGATCGAAATTATCGGATGTTTTTGCGACATAACGTATTCTCCGCCTACGACCGGAACAGGTTGCGGTGACTAAAGAGAGGTGACTGATCTAGACCTTCCCGGGTCTCTGCCTCATAGCTACCGACCCATCGCACCTCTGTTTTCGATCCAAACACCAGCGCCGTGCGTTGATGGGTCTCTGTCGGTGACTTCTCAAGAATTCGGGCGACACCATCGGTCGCGGCCCCGCCAGCCTGCTCGACAAGAAAAGCTACGGGGTTTGCCTCGTAAATAAGACGCAACCGTCCATTCTCGTATGTTGGGCGCCGGTCCACCGGATACAAGAAGATCCCGCCGCGGTTAAAGATTCGCCCGGCCTCGGCGACCAGCGAACCGACCCACCGGGTGNTGAAGTTGCGCCCACGCGGGCCCTCGTCCCCGAGCAACAGGTCATTGACGTACCTTTGGACTGGTACAGACCAGTGCCGCGAGTTCGACGCGTTTATCGCGTACTCTGCGGTCTCTGGGGGTATCTTGATACCCTCATCTACTAAAAGAAAAGTACCCGTGGTTGGATCCATGAGGTAGAGGTCTGTGCCGTTACCTGTGGTCAGATAAAACTTGGTTTGCGGCCCATACACAANGANCCCAGCGGCCACTTGCCGATCGCCAGGCTGCATCGCAGACAGCTGCAGGTCACCGCCAGGGTTCGGTAGGACCGAAATTATCGTACCCACAGACACGTTCACATCGATATTGGAGGATCCGTCAAGCGGGTCAATCGCGACAATTAACGGGGCAGATTCATCGATAACCACCACACGGTCTTGCTCCTCACTGTAGTACGCAGCGACCACACCGGACGCCCTAGCTGCCTCAAGAAACTCACCATCAGCCAATACATCAAGGGCTTTCTGAGTATCACCATCGGCGTTTTGAGCGCCGCTAGTATTACCTAACCCATCGCCGGCCGAAATGACCCGACTGATGTCACTCGCCTTCTCCGCAAGAGCAGTGAAAAGATCAACCAAGGCCTCTTGCTGCCTCTGGCCCGTCCTTAATAACTGCAACCGAGCATTGAGAGCGACCATACCTACTACTCCACTTAGTTATATCTTTTTCGTTCTCTGATCAAAGCCGGTGAATCGACTACAACCACCTAGCGAGAACAATAAAAATCGGACAACTGCACCTACCACTCTAGTATAAATGAGCCGGTTTTTGTCGTTTCTATGCAAAGAATTTTCTACTGGTGCGTAGCGTGATTCGGCAGCCTGACGGGTCCAGTNTTTGCGGCAACAGTCTNAGGAGCTACACCTGCTCGCTGTACTGATGATGCACAAGTGTCTCTAAGCTCACGTGGTCAAGAATTTTCTCATGCGTGCTCTCAAGGACAACCGGAGCAATAACACCAGCCCGCACGGCCTCTACCCACCTGAGAGCGCACACGCACCATCTATCACCGGGCCTCAATCCGGGAAACTGGAACTCCGGACGTGGCGTAATCAAATCATTACCGGACTGGTAGGAAAACTCGAGGAACTCAGAGGTCATCACCGCGCAAGCGACGTGGCTTCCGCGGTCAGAGGCATCGGTCTGACAGCACCCATTACGAAAATATCCGGTGACCGGATCCATCGAGCACGGCTTTAGTGGCTCCCCTAGGACATTACATTGAGTCTTTTGCGTCATAACAATTTAGATGGGGCCATTCAGATAAAAAAAAGCCCCGAGAGGCCTCGGGGCTTTTCTGATTTNTGGTGACTAACTGATCTGGGTCAATAACTGGTCTAGGCTAGACTTTGCGTCACCATAGAACATTCGTGTGTTTTCTTTGTAGAAAAGTGGGTTCTCTATACCTGAGTAGCCGGTACCCTGACCACGCTTTGAGACAATCACTTGTTTCGCATTCCAAACCTCAAGCACCGGCATACCAGCGATCGGAGAGTTCGGATCTTCTTGTGCCGCAGGGTTAACGATATCGTTGGAGCCTATCACGATCACGACGTCTGTTGACCCGAAATCCTCATTGATCTCATCCATCTCAAGGACGATATCGTAGGGGACCTTCGCCTCAGCAAGCAGGACATTCATATGACCGGGCAAACGACCGGCTACCGGGTGGATCGCAAAACGGACATCTTTCCCTTTTGCACGTAATCGACGTGTCATTTCGCTGACTGACTGCTGCGCCTGGGCCACTGCCATACCGTAGCCGGGGACAATAATCACGCTGTCTGCGTCATCGAGGGCGCTGGCGACACCATCGACATCGATGGCGATCTGCTCACCTTCGATTTCCATCGCCGGGCCTGTCGCATCACCCCATCCCCCCAATATCACTGAAAGGAACTGTCGGTTCATCGCCTTACACATGATGTACGACAGAATCGCGCCGGACGATCCAACAAGCGCNCCAGTCACAATCAACAAATCGTTACCGAGCAAGAACCCGGTCGCCGCCGCTGCCCAACCTGAGTAGGAATTCAGCATCGATACAACGACAGGCATGTCCGCACCGCCGATGGCCATCACAAGGTGCACTCCCAAGAGAAGCGCGAGCACGGTCATAACATAGAGGGTCCAGGAACCGGCATGATTCATGTACATCAGCAATAACACGAAGGATCCGCCGACCATCGCAAGGTTCAGCAGGTGACGGCCCGGCAAGATCAGCGCCTTGCCACCGATTTTTCCTGCCAGCTTGCCGTACGCAATAATAGAACCAGTAAACGTGACGGCACCGATGAACACACCCAGAAAGATTTCTACTTCATGGATGATACGCTCCGCGTTCGATTCGAAATCGTGTACCGACATATCTGAGTTGAGACCGATAAACACTGCCGCCAAACCGACAAACGAGTGCAATGCCGCGACCAGCTGCGGCATCCCTGTCATCTCGACTCGGTTGGCGACTATCACACCGATGACGGCACCTGTAACAATCGCCCCGATTAACATGGAGCTCAGAGTGACGCTAGGCTCGGCTACGGTCGCGACCACAGCGATCGCCATACCGACAATACCAAACCACACGGCACGCTTTGCCTTCTCCTGATTGGATAGGCCACCAAGCGCAAGAATAAAAAGAACTGTAGCCGAAATATAAGCGGCTGTTTGAAGTCCTATTGTCATTTCATATCCCTCCGCTTACGACTTCTTGAACATCTGGAGCATACGGCGCGTCACCATAAAGCCCCCGACAATGTTAATGGTCGCGATCAGCACAGAGATACCGGCCAGGATTGATACCACCGGGATACTCGAATCTACCTGGAGCAGAGCACCGACAATGATGATCCCAGAAATCGCATTGGTAACGGCCATCAAGGGCGTGTGTAACGAATGAGCGACCCCCCAGATCACTTGGAAACCGACAAAGACCGCCAGCACAAAAACGATAAAGTGCTGCATAAATGCGGTCGGCGCGTACAGCCCAATCAAACCCATCAATACCGCGCCGACAATCAATAGCTGGGTCTGCTGACGACCGGCCTTAGCCATCGCTGCGGCCTCTTCGGCCGCCTTCTCTTCTGGGGTCTTTTCAGGCTGCTTAGGTGCGGTCTTCGAAGCGATCGCCTGTACCTTCAGCGGAGGTGGCGGGTATGTTATCTCGCCCTCAAAAGTGACTGTTGATGATCGGATGACGTCGTCTTCCATGTTGTGGACGAGCTGACCATCTTTTTCCGGTGTCAGGTCCGTCATCATGTGCCGAACGTTGGTCGCGTAAAGAGTCGATGCCTGTGCGGCCATACGGCTTGGNAAATCTGTGTAGCCGATAATCGTCACACCGTTGTCCGTCACGACCTTCTCGTCGGCGACCGTGTGCTTGCAGTTACCGCCCTTTTCTGCCGCCAGGTCCACGATCACCGACCCTGGCTTCATAGCAGCAACCATTTCCTTGGTCCAAAGCTCTGGGGCCTCACGATTTGGTATAAGAGCTGTAGTGATCACAATATCAATCTCGGGGGCCTGCTCTAAAAACAAAGCCAACTGTTTCTCACGAAATTCTGGGCTCGACGGGGCAGCATAACCACCGGTCGCGGCACCGTCCTGTTTGTCTTCAAAATCCAGGAACAGGAATTCTGCGCCCATCGACTCGATTTGTTCGGCGACCTCAGGGCGGACATCAAACGCCCGAACAATCGCGCCTAACGATTGAGCGGTACCGATCGCGGCGAGCCCGGCAACGCCGGCACCAATAACCAGCACCTTGGCGGGCGGGACCTTNCCCGCCGCGGTCACCTGCCCCGTAAAGAATCGACCGAAGTTGTTACCGGCCTCAATCACAGCACGGTAACCAGCGATGTTCGCCATAGATGACAACGCATCCATCTTCTGCGCCCTCGAGATCCGGGGAACCATTTCCATCGCTATCACGTTCGCTTCACGCGACCTAGCAAGCTCTAGAAGAGCCTCGTCGCCGGCGGGGTTGAAGAAGCCGACCAGTGTCTGGCCCTTTTTGAGACGCTTCACTTCTTCCTCGACCGGGGGGCGCACCTTGGCTACCACGTCGACCGAATCAAACAGGGCGTCTGCGGAATCAACAACCGTCACACCTGCTGCCTGATAGTCCGCATCAGAGAAGCGCGCGAGTTGACCCGCACCGCTCTCGACAAAGCACTCATACCCGAGTTTCTGTAACTGCGCCGCAGAGTCTGGCGTCATAGCGACGCGCGCCTCTCCCGGCATTACTTCTTTTGGGGATCCGATCCGCATCGACTGACTCCCTTAAGGTCTCGTTAAAAGGCAAATGGCGGAGACGGAGGGATTCGAACCCTCGATAGGGCTACAAACCCTATACTCCCTTAGCAGGGGAGCGCCTTCAGCCACTCGGCCACATCTCCGGAAGGGCGGAATTCTAACACGGATCGCTGACTTGTTAAGGTCCGCGCACCCTTTTCTCACACCACCAGCACAAGTCAGATAGAGCGACTTAGCGTCAAACCAAAGACTAGGCGGCTTGAGAATCACGACAGATTAATAGAAGGTCCAGTTTTGTGTGGTCCACATGGTTTATGTCTGAAATTCTAGATCATATATCTCTAAATCAGATTGATGCCTTTTCTGAGTCGTTTGGGAGGGACGTCCGGGCTTTGATACTGGCCGACAAGCTACGTTACGCCATTCCCATGGAGCACCTAGGTTCGGACTTCTGTCTGCTAGACACTGACGGCCTCCCCGACACAGCGTCGAACACTATCGAAGAGCTGAAACCCTCCGACTACGAGGGTATCTTCGGGCACATCGATTTTTGTAAAGACGCAAGAGCCCCGACCCCAATGGATATTGATAATGCGGAGGTAAGGGAAATCTCGATGCCCCCACCCAGAACTGAACCCAAGTACATCTATTTCAGGGGCAGCAAGATCTGCACCGAACCACGGTCAGGGATAAATTTCGTCATTGAATTTGAGACAAACAGCGGCACCCCTCTCAGTCTCTGGAGAAAACTAGTACTGAATAATGAAATCGTGTACCGGCTTGGCGTGGTCATGTGCGGCGAGCTCCGCCAGACCGCAACAAGCCCATTCGCCGGCACACTCCTGCTTGGGGAATTTTCAGTCGAAGAATTAGAGTACCTCACGGGTCAAAAGATTAGTGCGTCATCTCAACCGAGGACCGTCTACGAGCAGCCGAAACAACGTGAAAACCGACTCAGTAAAGAGTTACCGGAATTCAAGCCAACCAACAACAGAGTCGCCCACACTATATGCCTGTGGGCCAACCGATTTGTCACAGAGCGGTCGCTCGAGCCGACTGAGAATGATTTATGGGAATTTATGTGGGCCCACAAAGACGAGTGTGGTTTGCAAATGTCACGGTCGCCCGGCGGGATAGAGACCTACTTCTTGGTGGGTGCAGAGATTGATCTCGCTGACCTGAGGCACCGCCTCAGTACCTACAGGGTTCCGTTTATAGGAAAAAAATAATTCGAGTGGTAGACCGCTAGGAGCCAGACCACCACTGCCATAAAACATACAAGATCGGTATCAGTGTCGCCGTCGCGAGACCATTGAGACCGACCGCAAGCGAAGCGAATGCACCAGCATCCTTATTGATCTGAATCGCCCGCGCCGTGCCAATCCCGTGCGCCGCCAGGCCCATCGCAAANCCCCTCGCGTCCCACTTTTTTATCCGAGCCACATCCAAAACATAGGGACCCAGTGTCGCTCCAATAATACCGGTCATAATGACGCATACCGCTGTCAGGGACGGGAGGCCACCGATACGCTCAGCGATACCCATCGCTATGGGCGTGGTCACGCTCTTAGGCGCCAGAGACAAAACCGTCTGCTGCGACGCCTGAAGCAACTCGGCTATGAGTACTGCAGACACCGCGGCCGTAGACGAGCCCAGAACGAGCGCGATCGCAAGGGCACCGAAACCACGCCTCATTGTCTTGAGGAGCCTCGCCACCGGGATAGCGAGCGCCACGGTCGCAGGGCCGAGCAAGAAATGCACGAACTGGGCGCCCTCGAAATAAGTCCAGTAGTCAATCCCGGTCACTGTCAGACCAACGGTGATCAGGATGACGGCAATCAGGACCGGGTTCAGGACTGGTATTCTTCCCGACTTTTGATATAGCCAGTCGCCGGCGAGGTAGGCGACCAGTGTAATCGTAAGCGCGGTCAGGGGGCTCGCCGAGAGATAGACCCAGACCTCTGCAAAATCAGGACTCATGACGGCCCTCCCGGTGCAACCGCTGGAGCACCCAGCCAGTAACCAATACGGTGACTACCGTCGACGCGACCAGTGAACCGAGGATCGCTTGCCACTCGTTCCCAAGCAGGGTCAGGTGAGCGACGACGCCGACACCGGCCGGCACAAACAACAGCGACAAGTGGGAGAGAATTGCTTCGGCTGTGGACTCCAAATTCTTTGGGACCGATTGCAGATACAAGAGCGTCACCAACAAAATGCCCATACCAATCACCGGGCCCGGGACGGCCAGAGTAAATGCTCGTGCGATAACCTCGCCAACTAGTTGACAAACCAATAACTGAGTCAACGCAAATAACATGTCATACCATCCCGAGCGCAGCGCCTCATAACAGATAACGGGCCGCGGTGCGTTTATTATGGCCAAAGGGCATAAAGGATGCCCACCCAATTTTAGGTTGCAATTTTCGTCAGGTTTATTAGTATTCACAGCCCTTGACGCGCTCGTAGCTCAGCTGGATAGAGTACCTGGCTACGAACCAGGCGGTCNGAGGNTCGAATCCTCNCGAGCGCGCCAATTTTTCTCTGTCGCCCGCGACCAAATAACCGTCAATCGGCTGAACGTTCGGCCCAACCCGCGAAGATTTTTTCCAGAAACACCACGACGTAATAGAGGGCGATACCCAGCACCGCGAGCGCGATCAATACCGCAAACATCAGCGGATAGTCTGAATTTGTCTTCCCGCTATCGAATAGTGCCCCCAACCCACGGCCGTGAGGGGATACGATTTCCATCAGATTGGTCCCGATAAAGGCGAGCGTGACCGAGACCTTTAGCGCGCCAAAAAACTCAGGGAGCGTCTTGGGTAGTGCTATCTTCCAGAAGATGGTCAGCTTCGACGCCCCCAAAGACCGCAAGATGTCGCGATACTCCGGCTCCAGGGTCGACAACCCGATCGATACAGAGACCGCGATCGGGAAAAATGAGATCATGAAAGCGATCAGGACCGTGTTCAAGTCATGCTGGCCCACAAACATCAGGGCCACGATAGGGACCACGGTCGCTTTAGGTATCGCGTTGAAACCGACTAATAACGGATACAGGCCCTCACGCATGACCTTCGAGAACCCCATAATCATCCCTAGGAACACGCCGACCACGATGGCGATCAGTAGTCCGACCACGGTCCTCCAGAGGGTCTCCCAGCCGTACGATAAAAACAACTCCTTGAACCGCCAGAACGCTGGCCACAGGTCCGACGGTGAGGCCATCTTGTAGTTCGGCCAGTCGTTGACCCAGACCAGCGCCTCCCAGAAAACCAGGAAAATGACCATCGCAAAGGTGGGGATCAGGTACTGTCTCATCTATACCCCCGCACCATTTCTCGCGATACGGATCTGTTCACGCAACTCGTTCAGTATCGCTATCGATTCGCCTGTGTAGAGCTGGTCAAGAGACGGCGAACCCTCACGTGTCAGGGACACACTGTGCTGGACCGTCGCCGGCCGGTCAGAGAGTACCACTACCTCGTCGGCCAAAAAGATAGACTCCCTGAGGTCGTGTGTTATCAAGACGCCGGTGAACGGTTCCTTAGCCCTAAGCTTGTGCATCGTGAGCCAAAGATCTTCTCGGGTGAATGCATCAAGCGCACCGAACGGCTCGTCCAGAATCAAGACATCGGGGTTATGGATCAGGGCCCTGCACAGAGACGCACGTTGGCGCATACCACCCGATAATTCAGACGGCCGTTTGTCCTCGAACCCCGTGAGCCCGACCAAGTGTAGCAGGTGCCTGGCCCGGTCCTCCGCGTCCTGCTTACTAAGACGTGTTGGCACTATCTCGAGGGGGAGGAGTACGTTTTTTAGGATACTGCGCCACTCTAGTAGCACCGGGTTCTGAAACGCCATCCCCACCGTAGACCGTGGCGAGACAACTTGCTCTCCGTGCAACCAAACCGAGCCCTCGTCGGGCCGCATGAGACCTGCGATGAGTCTTGTTAGGGTAGACTTCCCGCAGCCTGAGGGACCCACCACCGCCGTAAAACCGTGCTCCGGCACGCCGAGGGTTAGTTTTTCCAGTACAGGCAGAGGGTGACCATCCGTCTGATAAGCGTGGGTCACGTTCTCTATCGCGATCAGATTCTCTCGAGCGTCAGCCACTTCCAGCAACCTTAGTCAAAGTTGCGCCCACCAGCCTCACGAGTGGCTGTGGGCACAAAGGGTTTAGTATCTACTTCAGCCTAAAACCGCCCGACGGCAGGAACGCATCCGTGAAATACAGGTCTGCCTTCGGCGTGGTCTTATACTCATAAGTATCACGCAGCTGCTCAATAGCCCCCGCGAACCGGGACTTGTCTATGTTACCCATCCCGTTTTGTTTGACATAGTCGGTCAGGACATTGGCGTCGATGGCCAGACCAAGACGACGCTCCTCGAGCTTGGCGTCGGCGGCAGGGTTCCTCTTAACGAGGGCAACGACCGCGGCACCGGGGTCTGCTATCGCATCCTTCCAGCCGGCTCCTACCGCCTTCAAGAAGGCCTTCACCGTGCCAATGTTCGCGTTCGCGTACTCAGTATTGACGATGATCGCGTTGCCGTAGAGCTTAAGGCCGTGGTCGGCCATCAAGATGGTGGAGATGTCGCTCTCTGGGGTGCCCAACCGGATCAGGTTAAGGTACGAAGAAAACGAGAAGCCTGTGACCGAGTCAACCTTCCCCTCAGCGAGCATCGGCTCACGGGTCGGGAACCCGACGGGCTCGACTTTGATCTTGCTCATGTCGAGGTTGTTGGCCTTCGCGAAAGACGGGAACTGCGCCCATGCCCCGTCGGGTGGCGGCGCGCCAAGGGTAGAGCCCTCGAGGTCTTTCGGTTTAGAGATCCCAAGCGACTTGCGTCCCACGATCGCGAATGGTGGCTTGTCGTAGACCATCATGATCGCCGTGACCGGCGCACCGGGGTTCTGATCGAGAAACTTAATCAGCGAGTTGATGTCGGCAAAGCCGACAGGGAACGCGCCGGTCGCGACCTTGGGAATGGCATCCAGGGAACCCTTACCCGGCGATATCTCTACCTCGAGCCCCGCCTTTGAAAAGTGACCGTTATCGATCGCCAAAAAGTATGGCGCCGAAGGACCCTCAAACTTCCAATCTAGAGCAAACTGAACCTTTGTCGCCGCCACCGCCGATAGGCTGAAAATGGACGCAAAGGAGGCCACTAGTAATTTCCTAAATATATTCATAGTTAACTCCCACTTCTTTAGACCAACCGGTCTCTTCGGTAATCCGGACGACGCAAATAAGCTAACTCTTGTCGACAGACTACCCTCCCAAATTAACTGATCCGACTCTACAGATGTACTCCAACTCAATCCATACACTCGAAACCAGCCAAACTAATACCTCGGTTATTTAACAACCCACTCTCGTCTCTCGGTCTTATCCGAGCACTCGATCAGCGAGATAGACACCCCGCGGTTTTCAGACACTCCTCGCTAGAGCCCGATCCAAGTCTCCGAGATCTCTTGTTCTCAACATGCCCCGGTCCACGACGAACTCGATTATCTCGCGGACTCCCTCGCCGGTTTTCATGTTACTGAAAACGAAAGGTCTGTCCCCACGCATTCTTGTCGCGTCCCGCTCCATTACCTCAAGCGAGGCACCCACCAACGGGGCCACATCGATCTTATTGATAACCAACAAATCGCTCTTCGTTATGCCGGGCCCGCCCTTTCTCGGGATCTTGTCCCCCGCGCCAACGTCGATGACATAGATGGTAAGGTCCGACAGTTCCGGCGAGAACGTGGCGCTGAGGTTATCGCCACCCGACTCAACCAGGACCAACTCGAGCCCCTGGTGTCGTTCCTGGAGTTCATCAATCGCGGCGAGGTTCATAGACGCATCCTCACGAATCGCCGTGTGTGGACATCCACCGGTCTCTACACCCAATATCCTCGTTTCATCCAACGCGTCGTGGCGAGTCAAAAATTGAGCATCCTCGTGTGTGTAGATATCGTTCGTGACCACGGCCATGTCGTAGTGATCACGCATCGTGAGACATAAATTGAGGGTGAGTGCGGTCTTACCTGAACCGACTGGGCCACCGATACCAACGCGTAACGCCTGCATGCATGCCTCCTAAGAGCGGAAAAGCCTGGAATATTGAGTCTCGTGCTGAGCGCTCAAGATTGAAAGAAGAGGGACCGTGCTCGAGGGCTCCGACCCAAGAGACTGAATCGAATGCTCGACGCACTCGGAGATCACTGGCTTTAAGTCAGCCAAAACGGCTTGTAACGCGTTCTGACCCAACGGAATCGCTTTGGCGGCGACAAGCATTTGGTTGTCAAGCCAGGACCAGAGGATACCGGTAACCAGCCATTCCTCGGGGACCTCATACCTCGCCGCGACCCACCCATACAGACAGATAACTGAATATTCACGTGCGTCGGGTACATCGATTCCCTGATCGGTAGCCCACTTCTTAAAGGCCGCTCCAAGGCGTAGGTCCTCCTGAAGCAACTCTCGTGTCTCACGAGACGCGAGAAGCTCGGCGTTAACGTCCCGAAACATTGACTCTGAAGTCGCTCGGTATGCATGGATCGCGTAGTGACAATCGAGCGTCGTGAGCGAAAACCGCATCACGCTGTCGCACCACCGGGCGAGGGATTCCGGGTCGTAAACATGCCTTGACTCAATAGCGGCCTCGAGCCCCTGACTGAACGCAAACGCGCCTATCGGAAGGCTCGGAGAGAACAGATGCAGAGCGTGTATTAAATGCCCCGAGTTAGTCATGATGATGACCGCCCCCCGCGTTTTGACCATACGCTCCCGACTCTGGGTCGAATGAATCCTCAAGATCCGTCACCCGCAGACCCCACTGGTGGCAAAGGTCAGACAAAACGTGGTCTGGCTGGAACCGAACCGAGCCTGGTTGAATCTCGACCGGTGTGTGTCGGTTCCCTAGGTGATAGCAAATTTTTGCGAACAGCACCGGGTCGGATGTCGAGGCCTCGGTCAGCCGCTCGGCCGCGGCTTTCACAAGGACCACCCGACCGTCTGTCGCCCTCAAATAGTCGCCGTCCACCAGAGCCTGGCCCCGGTCCAGAAAAAGACCGGCCTCCTCATCGGCCTCAGTCAGGGTCTTCAGACGCCCCCGCTTGCGTGAGTCATAATCAAGCGTAATGATCGCATCGTAGCGTGCGGCGACATCGAGTTTCTCGGTCAGCTCCAACAAATCGTGCATCCCTTAAAATAAATAATATCGTTGGGCCAAAGGTAACGACCGTGCGGGTTCGCAAACTAAGAGTTCTCCATCGGCCCGGACCTCGTAGGTTTCTGGGTCAACCTCGATGGTTGGCTGAAAATCATTGAGTACCATATCGGATTTTTTAACCGACCGAATATTCTTGACGGGCAGTAACTGCCGGTCAGTACTAGACATCCACCCATTGTCGTGCCGCAAAGACAACTCAGACACAAAGGTCGCCGACAAGCGGTCAGGGCACGACCCCATCGCCCCGAACATCGTTCGATAGTGCACGGGCTGTGGGGTCGGAATAGATGCATTCGGGTCACCCATCGGGGCCGCAACAATAAACCCGCTCTTCAGAATCAGTGCCGGCTTGGTCCCAAAAAATGCAGGCTTCCAGAGGACCAGGTCAGCCATTTTCCCGACCTCAACGGACCCGACCTCGTGGGCGATCCCGTGAGCTATAGCTGGGTTGATAGTGTATTTCGCGATGTAGCGTCGGGCCCTGAAGTTATCGTTCCAGTCTGGGTCAGAGCCCAGCGATCCGAATTGGTCCTTCATCTTGTGAGCGGTCTGCCAGGTCCGAGTAATAACCTCACCCACACGCCCCATGGCCTGTGAGTCCGACGCGATCATACTGAACGCGCCCTTATCGTGGAGGATGTCCTCGGCGGCGATGGTCTCCTTGCGGATCCGACTGTCCGCGAACGCAACGTCCTCGGGGATGTTCGGTGACAGGTGATGACACACCATCAACATATCTAGATGCTCGTCGACGGTGTTGATCGTATAGGGCCGTGTGGGGTTGGTCGATGATGGCAAAATATTTGGCAACCCGGCCGCCTTAATAATATCAGGGGCGTGTCCGCCGCCCGCGCCCTCGGTGTGGTAGGTATGGATGGTCCGTCCTGCAATCGCCTTCAGGGTTTCCTCGACGAACCCAGACTCGTTTAATGTGTCGGTATGAATCGCGACCTGGGTATCAGTCTCGTCAGCGACCGTCAGGCACGTGTCAATCGCCTGAGGCGTCGTGCCCCAGTCCTCGTGGAGCTTCAAGCCACAGGCCCCGGCCTGGACCTGCTCGAGCAGTGCCTGCCGGTTGCTCGAGTTACCCTTTCCGAGAAAACCGAAATTCATCGGCTGGCCCTCGACCGCACGCATCATCATTTCCATATTGAAGGGCCCTGGTGTGCAGGTGGTCGCGTTCGTACCGGTCGCTGGACCCGTGCCTCCCCCTAGCATGGACGTGATGCCGGACGCGAGCGCCTCATCAATCTGCTGCGGACAGATGAAGTGAATATGGGAGTCTATACCGCCAGCCGTGAGGATCTTACCCTCGCCTGCGACGATCTCGGTTCCGGGTCCGATAACGACAGTGACCGACGGCTGGATGTCGGGGTTCCCCGCCTTACCAATCGCCGCAATCCTTCCCGACTTCACACCGACATCGGCCTTGACGATACCCCAGTAGTCTACAATCAGCGCGTTCGTAATCACGAGATCCATGCAGTCCTTGCTCCCGCGCTGGGACTGGCCCATCCCATCTCGGATCACTTTTCCTCCCCCAAAAGTGACCTCGTCTCCGGGGACGGCCGAGTCGGACTCCGGGGTAACCCAGAGGTTCGTATCACCGAGGCGAACGGAGTCGCCAACAGTAGGACCGTAGAGATCCGCGTACGTTTTTCTAGAGATCTTCATACCGACTCCTCCAAGCGACCCATTACCAGCCCCCTGAACCCGAATACGGTGCGGTCACCCGCCAGCGCCACCAGCTCGATGGTCCTCTCCTGGCCCGGCTCGAACCGCACCGCGGTGCCGGCTGCGATATTAAGACGGAAGCCAACCGCCTGCTCTCGATCAAACTCGAGACGAGGATTCACCTCGTAGAAATGATAGTGGGAGCCCACCTGAACGGGTCGGTCGCCCGTGTTTGCGACCACCAGTGTCTTTGTTTCACGGTCCTCGTTCAGGTACACGTCGCCCGACTGAATTCTCGTTTCTCCTGGAATCATTTTTTCAATGCCTCCTGTATGGGTTCATGAACCGTGACCAACTTCGTCCCGTCGGGGAATGTCGCCTCGACCTGTACCTCGTCCACCATCTCGGCGACACCGTCCATGACTTGGTCTCTGGTCAGGACTGTGCGTCCGACCTGCATCAGTTCTGCGACGGAACGCCCGTCACGTGCGCCCTCCATAATCTCCAAGCTGATCAACGCAACGGCCTCCGGATAGTTAAGCCGCAGGCCCCGGGCCAAGCGGCGTTCTGCGACCAGGCCCGCCGTGTAGAGTAGTAGCTTATCTTTCTCTCTCGGTGTTAATTCCATTTATGTCCTCCAAATTCTTGGGGTTTCAACTGTTCTTGCCATGATTTGGTCCCCAACCAAAGACCACAACGAATAAAGGACGTTCCTCGTGTCCTCCGAGCGATCAGATAGCAAACGGATACTAATCAGCCCGTCACGGACAGCCGTCACGCCCGATTTTCCAGGAAAGTCCTCTAAGATTTGTCGGCAACCGACGACCACCGCATCTGTCACCTGGGATCCCTGTCTCAGCACCAACAACCCCGACGCGAGGCTGGTCATGGCGTCCAGACCGCTGGCGCTTGCCAAGGTCTCAGGATCAATCCGTAAATGATCTCGGTACAGTAACCGATGGTCACAGTAGACGCTAAGACGCTGGGACAAATGACCAACCGTGAACGGGAGAAAGCCAGCGGACCGACCAAAAACCGTATGCTCCCAGCCGAAGTAGGTAGCGGACGAGTCGAGGAAGACCTGCGTCTCCAGGTCACCATAAGCGCCGTCAAAGACAATCGTATCCTGTGGCATATAGGCACACATTGCCTCTTCATCTATCTCGATCACTGTCCGGGTGGTCTGCATCGATCCGTTTTGTCGAGACCGGTACAGCTTACCTGACGCAGGTGTCGTTATCAGAACCTTGGCCTTAGGGTGAAGACGGAACCGGCAGTCGAGGTCGTCACCCGAAACCATCCCACCGGGCGGGTGCAACACGTAGCAATGTGCCAGGTCTCGATCGTGAAACAATTTCTGCACCCGCAACGGTCCGGTATGCGAGATCTCTGCAAGTGCGGTATTACCTGCACTGGTCTGATGGAACTGACAGCTCAGGCTTGCGGGCCACACATAGTCGGATTGGTTTGACAGATGTTGGTCCATACGTCGCTTACCCGTGGCACAGAATACCGGACAGTCTGAGTCCGGCGGCGACAGGGTCAATGATGGTCAGGCTGTCCCACTGGCCCGCCAGATCGGGATATAGGTCCGTCATACCCGCACAACCTAATATGACCGCCACATCTTGACCGTACGTTTGGACGATATTCCGAATGCAGTCGTTCAGTATTTTCAAAGACTGGTCGGGGCTGCGCTCTAATTCAAGTACCGGTATTCCGCTCGCGACGACGTCGAGACAGTAAGGCTCGAAACCTTGGCATCGAATTGACTCTCTGATAACCGGGACAGAGACCGCTAGTGTTGTGAGGACAACGAACCGTTGCGAACGGAGAGATGCCCAATGATACGCCGCCTGACCGATCCCGATCACGGGCCGGCCCACCTGTTCAATGAGATCCCACACGCCGGTATCGTCAAAGCAGCCAACCACGAAGGCCGAGTAATTGTGAGGTAACTCCGACACCAGGGACAGCATGGCCTTGGTTGCAAGATCACCGTCTTCCGCGCCTTGGATCGCTTCCGGCGCTCCACGGTTGGTGATGAATTCAAATCGTGTCTCGGCAGCTACAGTGATCCGACCCAGAGTATCCCGACAGGTATTTGTCATTGACTCGGTACTGTTGGGGTTCAAGAAACAGACCACCGGGAGGTTCGTCATTGGCCCGTGCCCGTCTTGCGTCGCAGGACCCAGAACAGCGCCAGAGAGAGGCCGATGACTAGGAAACTGACCCCGGTGGTCACGGCCCCGAGCGCGTATATCGATGGGTTGGTCACCGTTGTCGTGAGGCCTCTCAGCTCTAAGGGAAGTGTGTTCACGGCACCCAGGGCCTGGGACGAGCGCGCGAGCTCGTCGTAGCTGAGCGTGAACCCGAACAACGCGACACCCACGAGGGCGGGAGCTATTAGCGGGAAAACAACACCCCAGAAGGTTTGCCACGGGGTCGCGCCGAGGTCCCTCGCGGCCTCCTCGTAGCTGGGATTGAAGCGGTTAAATACCGCGAACATGATCAACAGACCGAAGGGCAGTGTCCAGGTGAGGTGTGTCCCCAGACCCGAAGCGATGAGGCCCATCGAGGTCTGGAAATCATTAACTATCCATTGGATGTCCAGGGTCTGGCCCAGCCACTTGATGGTCTCATCGAGCAAACGGAACTGCAGGGCGATGCCTAAGCTTATCGCGATCGATGGGATAATTAGGCTGGCAATCGTGAGGTAGAACAGCAGACCGGAGCCGCGGAATTTTTTTCGGAACGCGAGGCCGGCGCACAGGCTCAGCACCACGGTGAAAATCATTACCAGCACGCCCAGTAACAGGGAACGTCGGAGCGCGCGGGAGATGTCGACCACCCCCAGGCCGCGCCAAAGCTCTTCGAACCAGTGAAGAGAAACGCCCCTCATCGGGAATGTCAGTCCGCCCTCGGGTCCCTGAAATGCCAACAGGATAATGGATAAAACAGGCCCATAAAGAAAAACAACGAAACATCCAAAGAAAATCGTCAGCCACACCGTCTGGGTCTTAGAAAACATCCCTAGAGCTCCTTACGCACATTAACGATTCTCATCATCGCCGCGACCATCAGAAGGGTAATCGAGACCAAGACTACCGCGTTGGCTGCGGCCGCCGGGAACTGCAGGTAACTCATCTCGACATAGATAATTTTCCCCACAGAGGCGATCTGTTGCCCCCCGAGCACGCCTATCGTTATGAAATCACCGACGACGATCGTGATAACGAAGATCGAGCCGATCATGATCCCGGAGCGACTCAAGGGTATGATAATGTTGGTAATGATCTGCCACGCCGACGCACCGGAGTCCTTGGCCGCCTCTATCAGAGACCTGTCAATCTTCGCCATCGAGTTGAAGATTGGGACGACCATGAACAGGGTATAGAGATGCACGAAGCCCAGCGTGACCGAGAAGCCAGAATAGAGTAGCCACTCTATCGGTTGATCGATAACCCCCATGCTCATGAGGCTTGTATTGACGATCCCGTTCCTCCCGAGCAACGGGATCCAAGAAATCATCCTGATTACGTTACTAGTCCAGAACGGGATCGTACAAATCAGAAACAAAACGATCTGCATCTTTAGACTGCGGACACAGAAAACCAAATACAGAGCGACCCCAAAACCAATCCCTAGGGTGAAGAACCATGTCAAAAAAACGTACTTAAAGGTCGATAGGTAGGTCGCAAAGGTTGTGCATAACCCCTCGCTCCAGTCAAAGCACCCGTAAAATAACTCCTCATAGTTCATGAGGATTAGGTCAGGAATTAATGAATATTCGGTGTAGTCCCAAAAGCTCACGACCACGACCAAGATCAGCGGCAAGATGAAAAACGTCGCCAGCACCGAAGCGAATGGTAGTGCGAGGATACTGCTACTGTTTTGTCTAGCCATTCTTCTATCCGTAAACAGGGGGACAGCCGCGCCGTCCCCCTGACTGAGTCCGCCTAGGAGGCTATAAACTCATTCCACTTTCTAACCATGTAACGATTTTCGTCCATCACCGCGTTCCAGCACGCGACACCGCCCATCCGAGTCTCGTACGAGCCACCATCCCGAACCTCGCCAGCCGACGCAAGCTTCTGTCCACCCGGGGACATAATATCTTTTGCGGCAGGCTTACCGAGCATCCAGTAATCCCACTCATAGGCTTCCATGTTCGCCTTGGCTGTCGGTAACACCGCCGAGTAGTAGCCCTGGCGGTTCAGGTACGCACCCGCCCAACCCGATAGGAACCAGTTGATGAACTCGTAAGCCAGATCTTGCTGGTATCCTTTGATCGTAGTAGGCAGACCAAAACCGGCAGCCCAGGCCCTGTAGCCCTCTTTCAGCGGCTGGTACACGCAAGGGATGCCTTTGGTCCTCACCGCCGTGATCGCTGGCGACCACATGGACTGAATCACTACCTCGCCCGACGCCATCAGGTTAACGCTCTCATTGAAGTCAGACCAAAATGCTCGGAACTGGCCCTGCTTCTTTGCCTCCGTCAGGACCTTCATGGTCAGGTCGATCTCTTTCTTGGTCATGTTTCCTTTGTCGGGGTACTTGTACTCGCCCATCGCCTCGACGACCATGGCCGCGTCCATGATCCCGATCGATGGGATGTTCAAGATCGAGGCCTTGCCCTTGAATTCAGGATTCAGCAGCTCCGCCCAGCTGTTGATTGGACGACCGATCAGGTCGGGCCTGATGCCCAATGTATCCGCGTTGTATACGGTCGGTATAAGCGTTACCCACTCAGTCGGCGTGCTAGAGAAGTTCGTCGACTTCTCGCCCTCTTTATAAAATACCTTCTTCGGGGCCGTACCCTGGTCACCAATTTTCTTACCAGCGACCTCGCCTTTTGTGAAGGCGGTGACGATATTATCAAACTCTTTAATCTTACTAGCGTTCATACCAATCAGGTTCCCTGACGGCACCAACTTCTTCAGGCTGAAGTACTCCGTGTCCACCAGATCAAAACTGTTCGGTTGGGTCAATATGCGCTTCGTTACCTCGTCAGTGGTGACCGGGATATATTCGATGGTGATGCCCAGGTCTTCCTTGGCCTTCGCAGCGATAGCCTTGTCCTGGTTCACTGCGGTACCCAGGTAGCGGAGTACCTTTTTCTCGTTCGACATGACATATGGGGCGACGCCACCAAACATCGACGCGGCGGCTAGTGTGCCCGCACCTTTGATAAAGGATCGTCTGGACAACCCAGCCGTATTTTCTTGAGTTTTCTTTGACATAATGCCTCCGTAGCTCAGTTTTTGAGTAAAGTTTCCGTTCCCGGAACCCAGTGGGTATTGCACTCGTCTCCTGTCGTTAAGCCCAAACTTAAGAAAGTCTTATCATCTGTGTAGGCGTGCAATGTCCCAAAATCAGTGGCTACCGATACCTTTAGGTACTGGCCGAGGTACTCAATTCTCTCGATCGTTGAGTTGGCCTGACCCTTAGTTTCTATCTGTAGCTCACTGTACTTCACGGAGACCAGTCCATGATCAGACTCGATCACGTTGTGGCCCCCAATGAATTCTGCGACGAACCTGTTTGCAGGGGTTTCATATATTTCTCGGGGCGATCCCACCTGCTGGATCTGCCCACCGTCCATCACGATCACCACGTCTGAGAGGGCCATCGCCTCCTCTTGGCTGTGGGTGACGTGGACAAAGGGTATGCCGAGCGACTTCTGCATGGCCTTCAGCTCTGCCCTCATGTCAATACGTAAGAAGGGATCCAGCGCCGATAAGGGCTCGTCGAGAAGTAACGCCTTCGGCGACGTAACCAGCGCACGAGCCAGCGCCACCCGCTGTTGCTGTCCGCCCGATAGCTCGGACGGGAAACGGCTAGCGAATTCCTCGAGCTGGACCTTCTTTAGATATCCAAGCGCAACCGTATGCCTCTCGGTCTTATCCATACCCGCTATTTTCAGAGCGAACGCGACGTTATCTAGCACCGTGAGGTGCGGGAAGAGCGCGTAGTCCTGGAACATCATTGAGGTAGGCCGCTTAGCCGGGGCCAGGTCGGTGACGTTCTGCCCACCCACGATCACGTCGCCGGCTGAGACATCCTCATGACCAGCGATAGCCCTCAGCGTAGAGGTCTTCCCGCAACCCGACGGACCCAGCAAGCAACAATACTGCTCGGTCGAAAGCTTGAAGGAAACGTCTGATACAGCGATGACGTCGTCGTACTGGATGCTCAGGCTTATAACTTCGAGTGCGTCCATAGTCCCTCATTTTTATTGTTCTTTTACAAAACCTATGCCAAGTTACAATCAGGTTACAATTGCCCTTATAAACATATAGTTACATTTTTCCCATCAAAAAGAACGAGAGGAGCTCTTTTTCGACTGCACTCTCTTAGTGCACAGCAGTGGTTCTTTTTCCGATAGACGCACCAAAATGATATGCTGAACGACGGGTCCGGTGGTGAATTAATGAGAGAGGTCCAAACCTATGACGTCGGTCGTTGAAGTAGACAATCCGCTGGTGTTAGACAGGATCACTCGGCTCCGAGATAAAACCACACCCAGCCGAGAATTCAGACAGTTTGTGCAAGAGATCACGATGCTGTTGGCCGCTGATGCGACAAACCATTTGCCGTTGGTTGATGTCGATGTCGAGACACCGCTGCAGGTAACGACTGGCCAACTCATTGGGCAGCCGGGGCCCTGCATAGTCTCAATTATGCGCGCCGGCAACATTATGGCGGAGACACTTCGAGATCTGGTAAGCGATGCATCGATTGGATTCATCGGACTGGCTCGCCAGTCGGTGACTCTAGAGATCGACGACTACTACACCAATCTACCGGACGATGTAGGAGACAGGCACTGCATCGTGGTCGACCCAATGCTGGCGACCGGTAACAGCCTCAGCGTGGCACTCAGGAAGCTCATGGACGCCGGCGTAAATCAGATAACTGTGGTCAATATTCTTGCCTGTCCTGAGGGGATACGACGCATCACTTCGGAGTATCCGGACGTCAGGATTGTCGTCGCCAAAATCGATGAGAGGCTTGACGAGAGGGGCTATATCCTGCCCGGACTAGGAGACGCGGGCGATCGTATTTACGGGACCGACGACCACTAGCCATCGATCAGGATGGCAAGCCAATTGATCACTGAATATTCGGCGCGTCGGGGCTTACCAGCAGTACAGCCTAAAAAAAGCAGTCCCTAAAACGTGATTGTGCCACCCTAAGCACACTTACACGGTCACTAAATCGCGAACAGTCTCGGAACTGATCTCATCAACCGTACCCGAAAGCTTAATCTGGCCTCGATCTAGGACACAAAAGCGGTCACCCAAACCCAGCGCAAAGTCTAAATATTGTTCAACAAGCACAATGGCCATATCGTTGCGCTCTCTCAGCAGGCTCAGGACACGGCCGATGTCCTTTATGATCGATGGCTGAATACCCTCAGTGGGCTCGTCTAGGATCAATAATCTGGGCCTAGTAACCAATGCCCTCGCGATTGCCAGTTGCTGCTGTTGGCCTCCAGATAGATCTCCACCTCGACGACCCAGCATTTGTTCCAAAACTGGAAACAACTCAAAAATTTCCTTAGGGATAAATCGCTGACCCATCGGCGCAGCTGCAAAACCTAATTCAAGATTTTCTTGGACAGTGAGCCGCGCAAATATTTCTCGTCCCTGAGGTACGTAGGCAACACCGAGTTTCGCTCGGGAAGCTGGGTCTCTATCGCGAATATCTTCACCATCCCAGAAGACTTTTCCTGAGGTTGCGATATGGCGGCCAGCAATCGCTCGGACTAGAGACGTTTTACCAACCCCATTACGACCAAGGACACAACTAATTTCACCAAGATCAGCTTGCAAGTCGACCTCATAAA
Organism: Gammaproteobacteria bacterium; assembly: GCA_002705795.1. Classification (GTDB taxonomy): domain Bacteria; phylum Pseudomonadota; class Gammaproteobacteria; order Pseudomonadales; family Litorivicinaceae; genus HIMB30. Next base: position 50,726 of record PAHG01000013.1, on the reverse strand, counting down.
GTACCTGACTCGCCCCATAGCTGACATTTAAATCCCTGACTTGTAGCATTTATCGACCCAGATACACATCTATGACTTCGTTGTTCGATGACACGTGAGGCAGACTACCCTCAGCCAGCACGCGGCCCTCATGTAATACCGTCACCTTGCAACCGAGTGCTTCGACGAACTCCATATCGTGCTCAACCACCATGACCGTGTGCTCTCCGGCTAAACTTTTAAGAAGTTCCGCTGTTTTTAAGGTCTCTGAATCTGTCATCCCGGCAGCAGGCTCATCCACCAAAAGCACCTTAGGTTCTTGCAGGAGGAGCATGCCAATCTCTAGCCACTGCTTCTGTCCATGAGACAGAGCGCCACCCAACTGATCAAGCGCGTCAGTTAAACCGACACGGGATGCCACTTCGTTCATCGAGCGATGATCTTGTGGACGTAAAATCTGCATGATTGCCTGCCACGGGGAGCGATTGCCTGCAAGAGCAAGTTCCAAGTTTTCCTCGACGGTCAACGTTTCGATAACACTTGGTTTTTGAAACTTGCGGCCAATACCGAGATTAGCAATCTCAGTCTCGTCGAGAACTGTTAGATCATGACTTCCAAGAAATAAAGCTGTGCCCTCGTCGGGTCGCGTTTTCCCTGTAACCACATCCATCATGGTTGATTTACCGGCGCCGTTTGGACCAATCACTGCGCGCAATTCACCGGGTGCCAGATCAATAGACAAATTATTCAGTGCCTTGAAACCATCAAACGACACGGAAAGACCGTCTAAGTACAGCACCGATCGAGTTACCGGTATCAAGATAATCCCTCCTGCGACAGCTTAGGCGCTTTACCCTTAACCTGTTGGGCTAAGTCTTCCAACGCACCTAAAATTCCTCTCGGAAGATATAGTGTCGAAATCACAAACATGGCGCCGAGGAAAAACAGCCAAGCTTCTGGGTAGAATCCCGTGAAAAACGTCTTGGCAGCATTGACAACGATCGCTCCGAGCGCAGCACCGTATAGAGACCCCCGACCCCCTAAGGCAACCCAAACAACCACCTCAATCGAAGCCAAGGGACTAAACTCACCCGGGTTGATAATGCCGACTTGAGGGACGTAAAGCGCCCCTGCAAGACCTGCGATCATAGCTGACATCACAAAGGCAACAAGTTTGAAATGCTCAACTCGATAACCTAAAAACCGTGTTCGGGACTCGCTATCCCGAACCGCAACCAAAACCCGGCCAAATTTCGTGGCTAATAGTTTTTGGCATAGAAATAAGCTCAACAGCAAAGCCAGGCCGGAAGACAACATCAGCCAGACTCTGACGCCATCTGAGGTCAATGGATATCCTAATAAGTCCTTGAAATCTGTCAGGCCATTATTACCACCAAAGCCCATTTCATTGCGGAAGAAAGCGAGCATCAGGGCGTAAGTCAGCGCTTGAGTGATGATCGATAAATACACACCAGATACGCGTGATCGGAACGCAAACCAACCAAAAACAAATGCCAGTATTCCGGGGGCGAAAAAGATCATCAGTCCCGCAAACCAAAACGCATCAAATCCATACCAAAACCACGGGAGCTGTTCCCAATTGAGGAACACCATGAAATCGGGAAGAACGGGATGCCCATAGGTTCCTCGCTCGCCAATTTGACGCATCAAATACATGCCCATGGCGTAGCCGCCTAGCGAGAAGAATGCGGCATGACCCAACGACAAAATACCGCAGTATCCCCACACCAGATCGAGGGCAACAGCTAGTATCGCAAAGCACAGATATTTGCCAACAATAGTCAAACTGTAAGAGTCCAATGCCACCCCCATCGATGCTGGGAACATTACGTTTGCCAAAAACACATACGCAATCAAAGCAATGATGGAAGCAAAGACCAGTTGTCGTAAACGCAATCCAATCACGGCATCAATCCTCGGCAGCCCGACCTTTCAAAGCGAATAAGCCACGAGGTCTTTTCTGAATAAATAAAATAATGAAAACGAGAATGAGGATCTTCGCAAGAACAGCCCCGCTAAGAGGCTCAAGCATCTTATTGGCCACCCCCAAACTCAACGCAGCGAAGACGGTACCAAACAGATTTCCTACACCTCCGAAAACGACCACCATGAAGGAGTCAACGATGTAGCTTTGACCAAGATTCGGACCAACATTGGTGAGCTGTGACAGGGCAACGCCACCCATCCCTGCAATCCCCGAACCCAATCCAAAAGCAAGCGCATCTACTCGTTGCGTTTGAACCCCCATAGAACTTGCCATTCCACGATTCATAGTGACCGCTCGGACTCTCACACCAAACGGAGTTCGTTGCATAACCCCCCAGAGCGTAACCAACACGCACAAAGCAAAAGCAATCACAAATAATCGGTTATAGGTCACCGAAAATGCTGCATTGATGTCCAACGCACCACTTAATAAATCTGGCGTCACGACCGACTGGTTGAGCGGACCGAAGACTGTTCTGACAAGTTGCTGCAAAATCAGGCTGACGCCAAAAGTTGCTAGTAGAGTTTCAAGTGGTCTTCCGTAGAGATGCCGGATGACTAAACGTTCAAGTATGATCCCAGCAGTTCCAGACACGACAAAAGCTGTCGGAATAGAAATCAATAAGGACCACATGCTTGTTGCGGGAATCCACTGCTGGATGACAAAGGTCGTGTAGGCACCAAGCATGATGAATTCTCCATGAGCCATATTGATCACACCCATCACTCCGAATGTGATCGCGAGGCCGATGGCTGCCAACAATAGGACTGAGCCAAGCGATAATCCGAAAAACAAATCTTGTCCAATTCCCCAATACATCAGACTTCGGGTGATCGCGTCCAACTCACGTTGGGCAACTTCGACCACCCCGGGGTCCAAATTTGGGTTCAAGAGAAATCGGCTCAGTGAGTCTTTGACCTCTGGTGATAGCCCACCAGAAATGCGCCGAAGACCCTCCATCTGCTCATTTGCTTCAGCACTTTCTAAAAGCACTAAGCCGATCAGCTCTGACAATTGGCGCGCGACCTGATCATCCTGTTCGGAAGCCTCACGTTTTTTTAACAGCGGCAATACCTTGTAGTCCGGTCTTCGCTTGAGTTCCGCAATGGCTGAAAGCCGCACATTGCGATCACTTGACCCGAGCTGCCTTGATCCAAGCACTTGCTTCAGCGCCGATCGCAGTGAATTATTAGTTTTGACACGGTCAATCTCGCGTGATGAGACCGCTCCCAACGCCTCTTCTGTCATCAGGTCTTGTAGTTGATACCTGCGGCCTTCCTTGATCCCGCGGACTAACCGATTTTCTTGAGGCCAATAGACCAAGATGCCATCTAGCCAGTATTGAAGAATACGTGTCGCTTCCTCGGAATCATCAGAGGCTAATTTCTCCATCCAGACCGCCTTTTCTTTCAGGGAAGCATCGGCCAGAGCTTTGCCTTGAACGAAAGTCTGTGCAGAAGCCACTTGGAACAAAAAAAAGAGTGAAAAAATAAAAGATCCAACACGTACCATGATATGTGTTCTGAGAGCCGGGCTAGAAGCCCGACTCACGAAGCTCCCGTGTTAGAAGTTTTGACCAGAACACTGTTGTGTTTCGATGTTGTAGTTACCGCAGTTAACAGGCGCGGTCCAGTCAGCGATGATTTTTGCAGAATCGGGAAGATAGTCGGTCCAGGCGTCGCCAATTACCTCGCCCGGCGTCGCTGAGACAATCTCAAACTGTCCGTCTTCTAAAATCTCTCCTATCAGCACTGGCTTTTGGAGGTGATGGTTTGTATGCATTACCGCCGTTCCCCCTGTCAAATTAGGAACAGCAGTGCCATATAGTGCCGGCCGCACTTTATCGACCTCAGTTGTCCCTGCTTTTTCAACCGCCTTTGCCCACATTTCAAAGCCAATGTATGTGGCTTCCATGGGATCATTCGTCACCCGAGCCGTATCACCAGTAAAGGAATGCCATGCCTCTATAAACTCATCATTTACCTCGGCTTCAGCGCTCATAAAATAATTCCAAGCCGCCAAATGGCCAACAAGTGGGCCTGTATCAAATCCTGATAGCTCTTCCTCTCCCACTGAAAAAGCAATAACTGGAATATCCTCCGCGCTCATTCCTTGGTTGCCTAACTCTTTATAAAACGGCACGTTCGCGTCACCATTAATTGTGCTGACGACCGCAGTCTTCTTCCCTGCAGACCCAAACGCTTTGATGTCCGACACGATGGTTTGCCAGTCACTGTGTCCAAATGGCGTGTAATTGATCATGATATCAGACTCACCAATACCCAAATTTTTGAGGTAATTCTCGAGAATTTTGTTGGTGGTACGCGGATAAACATAATCAGTCCCCGCTAAAACAAATCGCTCAACTCCCAATTCATCTATCAAGTAATTCACAGCCGGTATAGCCTGTTGGTTTGGTGCTGCTCCAGTGTAAAATACGTTTTTGCTCGATTCCTCTCCCTCGTACTGCACCGGGTAAAACATCAAACCGTTCAATTCTTCAATCACTGGCAATACCGATTTTCGCGATACCGAGGTCCAGCAACCAAAAATCACATCGACCTTTTCTTTCTCAAGAAGCTCGCGTGTTTTTTCTGCGAATAGAGGCCAATTACTTGCCGGATCAACGACGACTGCCTCTAGTTTCTTACCTAAAAGGCCGCCTTTTGCGTTTTGTTGCTCGACCATCATCAGGACAGTGTCTTTCAGCGTTGTTTCTGAGATCGCCATTGTTCCCGACAGTGAATGTAAAACACCGACTTTGATCGTGTCGGCGGCGTGCGCTAAAGAAACCGAGAGGCCCACAGCGGAGGCAAAAATGGTATTCTTAAAAGTGCGCTTCCAAGATCGTGTTTGCATAGAAATTCTCCATTTGAAATTGCTTGCGATGACACTCGCAAAAGGGATCTCAGCAGAGAATGTGCCAACACGACTTGGAAGCCACTTAGCGACTGATTTCAAAGAAAATACTTTATTTTTGCAACTCGAAGATAAGAAAACTTTTTGGAATAAAATGGTGCGAAAATTGACCAGTAATGGTGCGGCGCCCTGTTATAGTGCGCCGCACCATTTTCACTCATTCAGCTTAATCAGAACCGCAGTATCAAGCTCTGTCTCGTCACAATTATGTCCATCCCCGCCGCGGTCAATTATGACAAACTGCTGAGGCTCGATTACCAGCAGAGGGTGGTGCCAGACGTTTTGATGATAGTTCACCCCCTGCTTGCCGGTCGCCCAAAACGCACGAACTTCTTCTGGTTTTGGTTCTGTGGCGACGACCACCAACCACCGCTTGTTATCTGTCGGATAAAAGGCCTGACTTCCCAGAGGATGTCTCTCTAGCATCCTTATTTCTAGGGGGCGCGGCCTGCCCAAGAAAAAGCTGAACTGTGCCCTCGCATTCTCACCACCTAGCTGGACGTCGATCAGATCGTGAACACGTGTCGTGTAGCCCGAGTTAATCTCGAACTGCTCGGACCCTTCAATTTCAATGACGTCTCCGAACGGGGCAAACGCTTCGCGTGTTAACCGCTGTGGTTGAATATTTAACATTAGTTCGCCTCACCAAAGATTCGAACCCGTGACACCCCGCCGTCCGGATAGATATTTAATTTCACGTGGGACACTACCCCCAGTTTCTTGAGGTCAAAAGAATGAACAGAGTCTGCGGTCAGTTCGCTGTAATCCAGGACCTCGTCCCAAAACATCGCCTGGGCCACCAACGCCTCCTCTTGAAGGTGCGGAGACAGGGCCGCCTGCAGCGTACATCCCGAGGGGTAGTTCCCTTTGAAGTGGGCCGTATCGATCTCAAGACGCTCTATAATCCCGATCCTCCCTAGCCTGATAATAATCCACTCATTGCCGGGCACTCGGCGCCGGGCGGTCTCCCATCCATCGCCCATATTCTTCCCCCTGCCGGGGGTCAAGATGAACTCTGGGTTTCCGTAGTGCGCGTTAGAGTAGGTCACCACACGGCCACCAAACCGGAGGGCAGACAGCTCATTGTTCGGCTGAGTACTTGTGTCCTCATTACCCAGACCGTCGTCTGCCTCGCCATAGACTTTGAGTCTCGCCACACCTCCGTCGGGGTATATATTGAGCCTGACCCACCGGATCGGTTTTTCGTGGGACTGAGACTCAAAGAAGTGTTGTTTGTCACCGGTCAGGGTGACGGGTTCCAAGAGTTCCTGCCAATCATCATCCGAGGGAACGCCCTCACTCGACGAGCCATCTATCGAGGCACCGGGAGGGTAGTTACCTGTAAAATGCGCCGTGTTGATATCGAAACCGACGATCCGACCGGGTTTCGCCAGCCTGATCAGGCACCAGTCGTTTCCGGTAGTTCTCCGCCGCCGTGATTCCCAACCATCCATGTATTGGCCGTGATCGTCAAACCAACCCTTGTAAAATTCCGGCTCAGAGTCGGAGAGCAGTCTCGATTTATCCGCAAAAAAATCATCGCTACAGTCTACCGCTTCGGCCCCAGCTTTTGCGCTCGCAAGGTTTTCGCAGTTCACCGCAAAAGCAGGCAGGTTGGTCTCAATTTTCATTAGCTATAGTCTCCAAACGCAATTTCGCAATCCGATGGACCTGTTCGATTGCTGTCTTAAATTCTTCTTCCGGCGGATGCGTCACCCTGACACGGAATGCTTCCAAAATATCGGTTCGATGGAAACCCTTCACCGCAAATATAAACGGGAACCCGAACCTGTCGGTGTATGCGGCGTTCAGTTCCTGAAACTCGCGCAGCTCGTCAGGTGTGCACTGGTCCAGCCCCGCACTCGTCTGTTCGGCGCGCGACGAGTCCGTGAGCTCGGCCAAGCTCAGCCGACCAGCTAAATCCGGGTGCGCGCGAAGGAGATCCAGCTTCAACTCTCGCGACGCTGTCTCAACCACGGACCGCATCTGTTCCGCCATCGACACCACATCAATCCCGGGTGTCGTGGACGGATAGATGGCCTCAGCGACCCATTTGGAGTGCTCATACACGGAGCCAAATACGTCGACAAAATCGTGATGATCTAATCGCTCAGGGTAAGGAGATCGGGTCACGAAACTACCACGTGAGGATGCTCTCTGGCCCAATGCCTGGCAATATCAACTCGACGCGCTACCCAGACCCGGTCGTGAGCCAATACATAGTCAAGAAATTGCTGAATTGCCCTGAAACGGGCTGGCCTGCCGATCAGACGGCAGTGCAAGCCTATGGACATCATTTTGGGGGCCGTCTCACCCTCAAGATACAGCACATCAAACGCGTCCTTGAGATACTGATAGAACTGCTCAGCCGTGTGGAAGCCCTGGGCCGTCGCAAACCGCATGTCATTGGTGTCGAGGGTGTAGGGTACAACAAGGTGTGGGCGTCTGGTCTCGACCCTGCTCCAGAACGGTAGGTCATCCGAATAATCGTCGGCGTCATATTCAATATGGTCATACCGAGCGACCAGGCCACGGGTATGCTCGCTGGTCCGTCCCGTGTACCAGCCGGCCGGCTTCTCGCCCGTCAGGCGCGTATGGATCTCAATCGCGGTCTCTATGTGTTCTCGCTCATCTGATTCAGAGAACCCGTCATAGTTAATCCACCGGTAGCCATGGCTCGCGATCTCGTGGTCGTCTCGCAGGAATGACTCGACCACCTCTGGATGCCTTTCCATTGCCATGGCGGTGCCGAAAACTGTCAGGGGAACCTGGCGTGACCGGAAGAGCTCCAAGATACGCCAGACACCGGCGCGCGATCCGTACTCATAGATCGACTCCATCGATAAGTGTCGGCGGCCCTCAAACGGTTGGGCGCCGATGATCTCGGAAAGGAACACTTCGCTGGCCGGGTCCCCGTGAAGGATAGAATTTTCGGCGCCCTCCTCGTAGTTCAATACGAACTGGACTGCGACACGGGCGTTAGCCGGCCAATTTGGATGAGGCGGCTGTCCCTTATAGCCCTTTAAGTCCCGCGGATATCCGTGTCCCAATTTCTATCTCCACTTATTTGTTAACATAAGCAATGAACCACAGAATTAGTCCAGAGTAACGGTCTCCGGACTCCCTGAAAACCACTTCACCGCCTAGAGGATAAACTATGGCTGACTACTGGATGGAATGGGCAAGCCTACTCCTACGATGGCTCCACGTAATCACGGCGATCGCGTGGATAGGTAGCTCGTTCTATTTTGTTTGGCTTGACCTCTCGCTTCGCAAGGCCGAACGCTCACCTAAGAGCGTGTACGGCGAATCTTGGAGCGTCCACGGCGGTGGATTTTACCACGTTCAAAAATATCTCGTGGCACCGGATACGATGCCGAAAGAGCTCCACTGGTTCAAGTATGAGAGCTATTTCACCTGGGTCAGTGGCTTCTCACTACTGGCCGTTACTTACTACTGGGGGGCGCAGGTATTCCTGATCGATCCTTCGGTAGCTGACCTTTCAGTGACACAGGCGGTCGGACTGTCTTTGGGGTCACTGGCCCTCGGCTGGTTCATATACGACGGACTCTGCAAGACACCGATCGGGAAGGATCTGCGAGTGCTGGGCATTCTTGTGTATGCGGTGGTCGTAGCATCTGCTTACGCCTACAGCGAGATCTTCAGCTCGCGCGCCGCGCTCCTACACGTGGGGGCCTTGGTTGCGACCTGGATGACCGGTAACGTGTTCTTCATCATTATCCCTAATCAGAAAAAGGTCGTCGCCTCGCTTCAGCGGGGTGAGGCGCCAGATCCTACCCTAGGTCAGCAAGCCAAGCAGCGTTCTACACACAACAACTACCTAACGCTACCCGTACTTTTCATGATGCTCTCGAATCACTACCCCATGACCTTTGCGGGAGAGGACTTGTGGATTTTAGTCGCTCTCGTAGTCCTAATCGGCGCAATTATCCGAGACTATTTCAATGCAGGGCACGCCGGTGCGGATGGGTTCCGGGTGAAATGGCAGTGGCCAGTGGCATCTGCGCTTATCGTGACGTTAGCAGTCTGGGCTAGGCCAACAGCTATCTCCTTGGATTCCCATCAGATAATCGAAAACAAAGATGTCGAGATCATCGTATCAACACACTGCACGGGCTGTCATGCCGCGCAACCCACGATGTCAGGTTTCTCTGCGCCGCCGAAGGGTGTTGTCCTTGAGACCCTCGCCGATGTCCAACGGTACAAGCAACAAGTGTACGCACAGTCGGTTGCATCTGAGGCGATGCCGCCTGGTAATTTGACGCAGATGACCGCAGGAGAACGCGCGATCCTGGGCCGCTGGTTGGAGACGCATTAACATGCCTCGAGGTATTAGTGCGCAGCGGCGTCCAGGAGCGATTGGTCCTGGAAACCCGCCTCTCTAAAGTAGCTATATTAACCCGGAGACGATAATGACAACTCTCTCGACACACGTGCTCGATACAGCCAACGGGACACCGGCCCAGGGCCTAAAAATAACGCTCAAACGTCTTGAGCCGCAGCCAAAGGAGCTTGGCGTTTTTACTACCAACGCCGATGGTCGCGTATCCGAAGAATTACTTAGAGAAAAAGAGGCTCTCGTCGGGGTCTACGAAATCACTTTCCACGCCGGGGATTATCTAAGAAAACTCGGATTGACGCTTCCAGATTACCCTTTCCTTGACGTTGTTCCTGTGCGATTCGGCATCTCCGAGGATACACACTACCACGTACCTTTGTTATTAAGTCCCTACGGATACTCGACCTATCGTGGCAGTTAATTACCCCTAACTGTGATCGTTTTTGATAAACTTGACATCCGACAAGCCAGAAGAGGTGGCTGTGCGCATAATGAAACGCGTCATGGTGTTCATGGTTTTAGCGGCCTTCTCAATTTTTGTGAGGTCGGATCAAACAAATCCCGAACTTGACGGGTTATTCCGGGCTCTTCAGCAATCAAATGACTTAATAAAAATATCATCGATCCAGAATAAAATCTGGCTTCATTGGTACGAGCTCCCGGAGGGGTCTAGAGCTCTTCAGACAATATTCGACCAAGGGATGCGAGCACTGCACCTCGGCCAGTTGCAGACCGCGATTAACCAATTCACTCGCGTGATTGAGGCGGCACCGCAGTTCGCTGAGGGTTGGAACCGTCGGGCCACAGCCTACTTTATGGTCGGAGATTTCGAGGCATCACTGCGAGACATCCAACAAACATTGGCCTTAGAACCCAGACATTTCGGTGCTCTCGGCGGGCTCTCGATGATTCTTGAGAATACGCTCCAATACGACAAGGCTATTCAAGCCGAAAAACTCTTACTCGAACTGATGCCGGAAAACGTTCTAATTAAAGAAAGAATCCAGCTCTTACGAACACAATCGCTTGATTCCCGTATCTGACTCAGTACCTACCGCTTACGAATTCAAGCACGATCAGAGGTGAGGCTAGACTGACTAGCACTACGATCGCCAATAATAGCCAATCTAGGTAACGCGACATTGATACCACCTCAAACACCCACAGCCTCTTATGCGCATCGAACAGAAACAGGAGGGTGTCAGAACCACACATATTTCAAAGATCTGATTGAATTTCATCTTGCCAGCGCAAAGCCCCGTCGGTGAATGTCGCTACGACCCTGTTCTTGGAGTCAGGCATGAAGAACATCAAGCTGAACAATTTCTCTCGCACAGTAGCTGCCCGCTCCCATAACTCAGAGCCCACCTCGTCGCTCGTTATGTCAATGAGACAAAAATCTGCATACTTACCTGGCTCAAGTGAGCCGATGGAGTCGTGTTGATGGATAGCCTTTGCGCCGCCGAGCGTGTGCCAATACATCAAGCGAAGCGGGTCTAATACCTTACCCCTGAGCTTTGCGACCTTGTATGCCTCGGCCATCGTCACGAAGGGGTTCAATGAAAATCCTCCACCGACGTCGCTCCCTAGCCCAACATTGATCCCTCTTGAGACGTATCCATCGGCATCGAAGAGCCCTGAACCCAGAAACGTGTTGCTTGTAGGGCAGTGGATCACCGACGCACCTGACTCAGCCCATCTGTCATACTCAGTCTCAGTATTGTGGATCCCGTGAGCAAACAGTGACCGACTCCCCAGTAACCCGAAAGAGGCGTACACGTCTAGGTAGTCACTGGCCCTGGGGAATAATGCTGAGGTCGCCAGGATCTCATCTTCTGTTTCATTAATATGAGTTTGCATCAATAAGCTTTGGTCTGATTCCAGAAGTTGGCCACAGTAATCCAGCATCTCCTCGGAGCATGAGAGTGCGAACCGAGGCGTTATCGCATAACTAAATCTTTCTAAGCCCCGACTGGTCTCGATTGCCTTCTCGTTGATGTCTTTGAAGGCAACGATGTCGACCGATAACGAATCGGGGGCGCCCCTGTCCATGCCAGTGATACCCGAAACGAGATTCAAGCCTAGATCATGATTTGAGGCTTGAAGGGCCTCCAACGCGACGTCATGGATAGTAGAGAAAATTGCGGCAGACGTAACTCCCCTCTCCAGAGAAAGTTTCAGAAACTTAGTAGCACGCGAGCCTGCATATGATCGATCACCGTATCTGGTCTCCTCTGGGAACGTGTACCTGTCTAACCATTCAAGGAGGGAGGTCCCGTAAGAGGCCATTACCGGCAACTGTGGATAGTGTACGTGAGCGTCGACAAACCCAGGAGCAATCAGATGCCGCGTACGGTGGACTTGATTTTGAGCGTACTCCTCGGGGAGCTTGGGGCCTACGGACAAAATCCGACCATCAACGCCGACCACTAAGAATCCGTCGTCGTAGTAGAGGTGCTCGTCAACTTCCCTCTGGTCGAGAGGGGTAAAGAGTCTGCCTTGAACAACGAACGGTTCTTTTTTATCTAAAACCACAGGACCTCATGCCATGATCCATATCAAAAAATATCCACGGTGTGAGCCGGAAGAACTTTTCACTTTTTAATGCCCTCCGCGGTTTGCCATAAAAGAAACTCTGCCACCGCCGATACCGCTATAACTGAGGGCTCCTTACCGTGGATCCCGACCACACCAATCGGGCAATTTATTCTACCCGGATCAAGGCCGAGTTTTTTCAGCCGGCTCCTAAATCTGGCTTTCTTGGACTTAGAGCCGATCAGACCAATGCAACCACTCACGTCACGCTCAATGAGTATCCTACATATCTCAAAGTCCATCTCATGACTATAGGTCATCACAAGGTGATAGGCCTTCTCGGGGATCGAAACCATCAAACTAGTAAGATCCGAATATGCTGCCCCTAGTTCTGCTCGATCGTCGAACGTCAACAACGGATGGGGAATCGTCGCCATAATACCGGCGATTGATGATCCCACGTGTCCCAGCCCGTAAAGGACCATTGGAAAACCAGTTTCTAAATTTTTTTCTGGTTCCTCCACGGCAGTGAAAGCTAAATCTACTATCCCTCCGCAACACTGAGCCAACACGGGACCCAGAGGCAGACTCACTTGCGATTCACGCAGTCCCTCGGTGATCATGTGACGAGCCCGCTCCGTTGCCGATAACTCCAACTGACCACCACCAATCGAACCAACCTGCGAGTCAGAACTAACCCACATCCTGGCGCCTTCCGCACGAGGGGCGCTACCCAACACCCGAATGATTTCGACTAGGATCCAGCCATCGCGCACTGGACGCACCTGAGAATTTCTTGAGGGGTAGCCGGCGCGTTAAGTTCTGGCCAGAATCGACTATCGGAACTCAGACCGCTAATAGCGTGACAAATCGCAGAATGTACACTGATTGCCAGCATCAGCGGTGGTTCTCCGACCGCCTTGGATTGGTAAAGCATCTCTCGAGGATTCGCACCATCCCATAACTGAATATTCATCTGAGGCCTATCAGTGGCGGTTGGGATCTTGTATGTGCTGAGACCATGCGTCATCAGTTCACCATGAGTCGAATAAACCAACTCCTCCGACGTCAGCCAACCCATGCCCTGGATGTACCCGCCCTCGATCTGACCCAAGTCGATGAGCGGATTGAGGCTCTTGCCGACGTCATGAAGGATGTCTGCCCTCAAGACCTTTGAGACCCCGGTCAAGGTATCGATCTCCACCTCGGTCACCGCGGCGCCGTTCGCAAAATAGTAAAAAGGACGACCCTTACCCGTCTTAGGGTCCCAACCAATATCTGGCGTCGCATAATGCCCGATCGCACTTAGCGGGACGCGCGCGAACCAGGCTCTTCTCGATAGGTCTGCAAATGTCAGTTTATGATCCTCGATCTCAACTACCCCATTAGAAAAATGAACCTCGGCCGAGGTTTGGTAGGTTTCACGAAGGAAGGCCTCTAGCCTTTTTCTGATTTTTACTGCAGCTATCAGCGCCGCCATTCCATTGAGGTCTGAGCCACTAGAAGCCGCGGTCGGAGAGGTATTGGGGACCTTATCTGTCCTGGTTGCGGTAACCTGTATCGTGTCCAGCGCTATACCCAAATGACCCGCCACGACCTGCCGGATCTTAGTATGTAGCCCCTGGCCCATCTCCGTGCCTCCGTGATTGATGGAAACCGTACCATCTTTGTACACGTGCAGCAGGGCACCGGCTTGATTCAGGAAGCTCGCAGTGAACGATATACCGAACTTGACCGGCGTGAGAGCGATCCCCTTCCTCGAACGTTTCGACTGCGCATTCTTCAGGTCAATTTCTTTTCTTCGGGCCCGATAGTTGGACGTATCTGCAAGCTTTCGAATCAACTCGGGCAAGACATCTTCCTCGACCGACATACCATAGGGAGTCTCTCTACCAGAAACCCCATAGAGATTGAGAAGCCGCACATCCAAAGGGTCTTTGCCCGTAGCCTTTGCGATCACGTCTATACAGCGCTCTACTCCCATCATCCCCTGAGGCCCTCCAAAACCCCGAAACGCGGTATTTGAGACGGTATTTGTTTTGAACCGATTCGAAGTAATTCTGATTGAGGGAATAAAGTACGCGTTCTCGGCATGAAACAGGGCCCGATCATTCACCGACCGGCTCAGATCGGAGCTCCAACCGCAACGAGAACTCAGCTCAATATCTGCCGCTTTAATCAGGCCTTCTGAGTCGTAACCGACTTTATAGTTAACCAAGAAATCATGCCGTTTACCTGTGACTCGCATGTCGTCGTCTCGGTCGAGGCGTAGCTTCACGGGCATACCTGTCAGCTGGGCCCCAAGGGCGGCTAACATTGCAAAATGAGCCGCTTGGCTCTCCTTGCCACCGAACGCCCCGCCCATCCGGCGGATCTCGACGGTCACGGTCGCCGCGTTGATATTGAGCAGGTTGGCGATCAGGTCCTGTACTTCTGTCGGGTGCTGGGTCGAGCTAACCACGTGCATACCGTCTGATGAGGGGATTGCCAACGCTACCTGGCCCTCCAGATAGACATGATCTTGGCCCCCGATCGACATTCCACATTGGGATATATGGGCGCACTGGCTGAACGATGATTCGGTGAAGTGGTTCTCTAAAATGAGTGGCTCATGGAGGACCTGACCCACCTCAGCTGCCCCGGTTATGGTTGACACTACGGAGTCCGCGGGCTGGCCATCAACGCGATAAGCTTGAGCGATTCGACGCGCATCGTCCCGGTCTTTGCACAAAACCGCACCCACGGGCTGGTGAGGGTAGGTCGTCTCGTTGGCAGGTAAAAGTGGCTCGTCGTGAACCACGGGACCGGCGTTATTCTCACCAGGAATATCGGCAGCGGTTAAAAAAACGTGGTCAACTGCGGACAAATTTTCGAAGTGGCCCAAGTCGGGCGACTGAATGCTGAGGTCTCGAATCGGAACCAGAGGGCCCAACACCAACGCCGCATGGAGGCAGCCTTTCGGTTCTGGGATATCGTCACAATAAATAGCCTGACCAGTTAAGTGCTCCAAATTGCTGTCGTGAAGTTCTGAAGAGCCGACCGGCGAGGTTATCCTCAAGTTTTTCTGACTACCCATCGGAAGCACTTCCACTCAGAAAATCATGAACCAAGTTTTTTGACACAGAGAGACGGTACCAGGCATCCGCCCGGTGGTCAGACAGTGGGCTGAAGTCATGGGCCAAATCGTTGGGGTCTAGCGACTCCATGGTCCTCTTTGCGAGCATCGGTGTCGCCGCCATACCTCCGAAAGCAAGCCGGTACCGGGGAGCGCCGCTTGAGAACTCCGCCATCGCGGCCAGAACGATACTTATATCCTGGTCATGCCTCTTACTGATTTTTTCTACGACTAATCTCTTTATGTTTTTCCGTCTAGGAACCAAAACTGAGACCAGGACTTCATCTGGACGCAGATCCTGCTTCCCGTACTCGATAAAGAAATCCTCGATAGGAATAAATCTCTCTGCACGATACGAACGTATTTTAAGTGATGCGCCTAAGGCAATTAAAACAGGGCTAGAGTCGCCGATCGGCGAACCGTTAGCGATATTCCCGCCCAAGGTGCCGCTGCAACGGACTTGCGGTCCACCGAACCTGTGAAACCATTCTCGCAGCTCAGGATATTCTGGTATCAAACTGTCTCCAAAATCCTCTATGGATACCGCTGCCCCGGTTTCAATTACGTCTGGTCCAGAGCTTATAGACGTCAGCTCGATGCAAAACTTTGTTAGAATGATATGCTCTGGCCTATCAAGTTTCTTGGTTACCCATAATCCAAAATCAGTCGCGCCGGATACTATTGTGGCGGACGGAAAACTGTTTCTAAGATCTAGCAAATGCTTCAGCGATTTTGGTGCATCAACTCTGGATCCCTCAGCAACGATCGAGAATCCATCCGCAGGCAAGTCTCTGAGAATCTTTTCAGCTTTCTGGATTTCTGCTGTGAAGGCTGGCTCGATGGGAAGGCTCTGGGCGCGTCGCGCTGCCTCAATCAAACCACCGTACCCGGTGCAACGACAAAGGTTACCAGCCAAAGCCTCTTCTGAGGTCTGGTCTTTCTGACTAATCTGAGCATATAAGACCGCCATCACAAAACCAGGTGTGCAGAATCCGCACTGGGAAAGGTTCAGAGGAAGCATCTCGCTTTGTACAGAGGCCAAGGATCCACAACTACTGAGAGTCTCGACCGAGATTAACCACGCTCCATCTAGGTAAGACAGCGGATAAATACAGGTGTTGATTAATCTAAACTGGATAACTCCGGACTCATTCAGATGACCGACGATGCAGGTACAGGCGCCGCAGTCGCCCTCGTTACAACCCTCTTTCGTACCAGTCCGCATCGCCTCCGATCGCAACCAACGCATCAACATGTCAGTCGTGCGCACATCGCTCAATATTCTCAACTGGCCCTCGAAATAGAATCTAATATGACTGCGTAGATCCTGCTGTATCTCCATAAACTCAACCCTACCCGACCGATCACATCTTTAATCTAACGCGACAAACATCGATCAGGTCGTTTAATCTAAACTCGCTACCCTAGGTTAACTGTTTTCGATCACCCGAGCATCTGCAGTAATAACGTGACAAAAGTATTTGAGGCAATCCCTCCAAACGATCCGCTGCTATCCATAGACAATTTAAGTCTTGGGTTTGAGGGACAGCCACCCCTAGCGACGATTACATGGATGATTCAGAGAGGGCAAAAAGTTGCGCTCCTAGGAAAATCTGGGTCCGGAAAGTCAACATTGTTAGACACAATTGTCCGAGGATCGGCCGCTATTCGGTGCCGGACTCACCGCGTCGCATACCTATCCCAGCAGCCCGCTCTTCTTCCCTGGCTGAGTGTTCTCGACAATATCTTGCTTGGCTTCAAGTTACGAAGACAAAAAATAGTCCATGAACACTTAGAGCACGCACGCCAACTGTTGATTGATGTCGAGCTGTCCTATCTCGAAAATCAGAAAGCACACCAGCTCAGCGGAGGCCAGCGGTCGCGGGTAGCGCTCGCGAGGGCGCTAATCGAAGACGCTGAACTTGTGTTACTGGATGAGCCATTTGCCGCACTCGACCGATCAACCAAAATTCAAATGACGAAGTTATGTGGGCAGTTGCTTGTCGATAAAACAGTGATCCTGGTGACACACGATCCAAGAGATGCCCAGGACTGGTTTAACGAGTCGATGGTTATTACTCCGGGGGGCTTAAAAGGACCCTTCGACCTTAGTAATTTTAAGAATGATGATGCGTTAATTCAGGCTCTGGACGGTGATTTATGAGTCGAACCCTAGCCCTTTTGGTTCCAGCGATTCTTGTAATTACTATTTGGTGGTCGGCAGTAATTATCTTCGATATCCCGCACTTTATACTGCCGACACCCGATAGAGTTGCAGTTGTTTTGTTCGACAGGGCTGGTTTTATAAGCGTTCATGCCACGACCACGGCCTTAGAGATCGTTTGTGGGTTACTCTTGGGTTCTCTTCTCGGTTTCACAGTCGCCTGTCTGATCGGCGATTCTAAGCGACTGCAATCAATCACTATGCCCGCTTTAATCATCAGCCAAGCTCTCCCAGTATTCGCTATCGCTCCAATCTTGATGCTTTGGCTTGGTTACGGATTCGCATCTAAACTTGCGATGACAACTTTGATTGTCTTTTTCCCGGTCACGGCTAGCACATTATCTGGATTCCGGGCTCTACCACCGTCTTGGGAGACCACTTTCCAAACACTTCGGCCTCGAAAATCGAGGTTGTTTTTCTATGTTCGCCTTCCACTCGCTCTCCCTCATACCCTAGCAGGCGTGCGCGTAGCAGCCTCGGTCGCACCCATAGGTGCAGTCGTCGGGGAATGGGTCGGTTCATCTAGCGGATTGGGTTACTTGATGCTACACGCCAACGGGCGAGGTCAAACCGACCTGATGTTTGCCGCCCTTGTCGTTCTCTGTGGCGAGGCATTGATGATCTGGCATATAACGAACCGGATATCTCACCGGTTCGATAAAAAATACACATACGCCGTGTAACTTGCCTCGCACAATTTATGGCAACGAGCCTTCAATCCCCTCTACATAGAAGTCCATCCCGAGCAAGGTGCCGTCGTCAGCGGTCTCTTCCGCTTTCAACCAAGGCGTCCCGTCCTGCTTATTCACTGGCCCCGTGAAAGCATGAAGGCTGCCCTCGGTGATGGCTTTCCGAGCCTCCTCGGCCATCGCCCTCACGTCGTCTGGCACCGCTTTGCCATAAGGCGCCAGCGCAACCATCCCAGTATCAAAACCACCCCAAGTGTCGGTTGACGACCACGAACCATTCATTAAGTCACCAACACGGCGCACGTAGTAAGGTGCCCAATCATCGATGATTGCTGTCAGTTGCGCGTTTGGACCATAAGCGGCTTGATCGGACGCTTGACCAAAAGCATAGATACCTCGTTCTTCAGCGATCTTCATGGGAGCAGCCGAATCAGTGTGCTGCATCAATATATCCGCACCTTGATCGATGAGCGCCTTGGCGGCGTCTGCCTCTTTACCCGGATCGAACCAGGTTGACACCCAGATCACCTTAAACTTAACAGCCGGATTGACGCTCTTCGCTGCCAAATAGGCAGCGTTGATGCCCCTCACAACCTCAGGTATCGGGAAGGAGGCGATGTAGCCGATAGTATTGGTCTTGGTCATTTTGCCAGCGATCAAACCTAAAACATGACGACCCTCATAGAAACGCGACGAGTAGGTCGCCACGTTGTCGGCCCGTTTGTAGCCGGTCGCGTGCTCGAACCTCACGTTCGGAAACTGCTGTGCCACCTTTATGGTCGGGTTCATGTACCCGAATGATGTTGTAAACACTACGTTAGCGCCTTCAGAAGCCATCTGTGCGATCACACGCTCGGCGTCGGGACCTTCCGAGACACTTTCGACAAAAACTGTTTCAACCCTATCGCCGTACTCGGCCTCGACCGCGAGCCGCCCTCT
This sequence comes from Gammaproteobacteria bacterium, assembly GCA_002705795.1. Classification (GTDB taxonomy): domain Bacteria; phylum Pseudomonadota; class Gammaproteobacteria; order Pseudomonadales; family Litorivicinaceae; genus HIMB30. The sequence continues at coordinate 31,958 of PAHG01000013.1, read as the reverse complement.
GTCATGTTCGTAAGTCCAGCCAGCGTCAGCGACCGGGCCCACATAAACGAAGCCAACCTTTACTTTGTCTGATACTGCGGCCGTTTTCTTGGGCTCAACAGGCTCGAAAAACACTACCGCCGCGATAACAGCGATCAGCGCCAAGACACCTATCACCAGATTTGATTTCTTCATGTGTAGTTCCACCGTTAGTTATTTACTTTCCTTAAATGTAATACCTAATGATCCAGGAGCCGCATGACCGCCCCTACCCCGACTAGCTATGATAACTAGGGCTAAGATCGTTACGATATAAGGTAGCATCGATAGCCACTGGGCGGCTATGGATATTCCCAAAGCTTGACCATGCAACTGGACAATAGACACGCCCCCAAACAAGTAGGCGCCTGCAATCACTCTAAACGGCCGCCATGACGCAAACACGACCAGTGCAAGCGCTATCCAGCCCCTCCCCGCGGTCATACCTTCCACAAACAACGGGGTCTGTACAAGCGTCAAATATGCTCCGCCAATACCCGCCAAGGCCCCGCCAGAAACTATTGCCAAGAAACGAATACCTAAAACCGAGAAACCCAGGGAGTGGGCCGAAGAGTGGTTCTCGCCCACGGCCCGAAGAATCAATCCGGTACGAGACTTTGTTAAGAACCACCACATGACACCGGCCACTATGATCGACAGGTACACGAGGGGATCATGAGAGAAGAAGGCACGACCGATGACTGGTATATCGCTCAAAACAGGAATTATCCATTCCGATACCTGCGGAGCGGCCTGCCCAACATATTGTGAACCAGCCAGAGCACTCAATCCCAATCCAAATAGTGTCAATGCCAAACCAGTCGCTACGGGGTTGGCGTAGAGCCTTAAAACCAGCAACGCAAAAATTGACGCTAACGCTGCTCCAGCAAGTCCCGACATAACTACAGAGACGACGAGAGGGTAGCCAGCCAGTGCAGACGCAAATCCCGCGAGGGCACCCACAATCATAAGACCCTCGATACCCAGATTAAGGACGCCGGCTCGTTCTTGGATCAGGGCACCCAAACCCGCAAACACTAGTGGCGTAGAGGCGACGATAATGGCATGTATAATTGATGTCAGTAAGCCATGATCCATATCAACTAACCCGCTCTAACCGAACCCGGTAATTCACAAGAATCGAGGTTCCCAACAAGAAAAATAACAATAGTCCCTGAAACACTTGGGTGCTGGCCGCGGGGATACCTAAAGACAACTGCGCAGCCTCGCCGGCCAAATAGGATAGGGCGACCAGTAATCCAGCAGGAATCACAGCCAATGGATGCAATCTCGCAAGGAAAGCCACAATAATTGCTGTAAAACCGTACGACGGAGAGATGTTCGGTACCAACTGGCCAATGTTCCCAGTGACCTCGACGACGCCAGCGAACCCGCTTATGGCCCCACCAATTAAGAGTGCGATCCAGACCGTTCGATCGCGACTATATCCAGCAAACCTCGCGGCGCTTTGTGATAATCCGGTGACACGCATCTCAAACCCGATATGCCATTGCTTGACCATCCAGGTTCCCAATACCGCGAACAAGATCGCAAAAATGAATCCGAGATGCCCACGACCAGCGGAGAACAATTTCGGTAGCGTTGCGGCGTCGTGGAATAATCGACTCTCGGGAAAGTTAAATCCGTCGGGATCACGCAAGGGTCCATGCACCATCACGCTCAACAACAGTATCGCGACATAGGTCAGCATCAGTGAGACCAAAATCTCATTCGCGTTGAACCGGACCTTTAAAAATGCTGGGATTGCTCCCCAAACCAGCCCGCCCACAATACCGCCTAACAGAACAAGCGGCATCACCCAGAATCCATCGATACCCCAGAAAGCGAGAGCAACAGCACCNCCACAAAGACCCCCCATAACCAACTGGCCCTCGGCGCCGATGTTCCAGATCCCCGCGCGGAATCCCAACGCGAGAGCGACACCGATAGTAATCAGAGGAGTCGCCTTTGCTAATAACTCACTGACACCGTACATAGAGTTCAAAGGACGGATAAAAATACGTTGGAGACTGGATATCGGATCCAATCCGAGCGACGCGAGTAATGCGGATGTGNTCGCGACGGTCAGCAACAACGCGACAAGGACCGCAATCCATTCGTGGTACCAGCGAGTCACCGCTCGCGGTTCGACCAGGATCATGTATCAATCTCCTGGCCAAGCATGAGCGCCCCAAGATGATCCGACGTCATTTCTCCCGTCGGAAAAGTGCGGCTTAACCGGCCATGACAAATTGCACAAATACGGTCGGTAACTGACAGCAACTCGTCGATATCTTGACTAACCAGNATAATAGACGCGCCCTGATCCGCCATCTTCATTAGCATTTGGTGTATAAAAAGCTGTGCCTTAGCGTCGACGCCCCAAGTGGGGTTTGAGACAACAAAAACCTTGGGCTGTCCGAGTAATTCTCGGCCAATCAAAAACTTTTGCAGGTTTCCTCCCGAGAGGCTTGACGCCCTCGCGTCCACGGACTGCGTTCGTACATCAAACGTTTTGATCACCTCGTCAGCGAAGGCTTTAGCAGACGTACTGCTGATAAAATAATCATCCGTTAAAATCCCTCGGGTGTGGCGTGCGGTCAAAATAACGTTTTCCCACAACGTAAGCTCAGGTATGGCCGCGTGGTCTAACCTATTTTCCGGCGCACCAAGAAGTCCCCTCAAACGACGATGCTCAACACCCAAGTGCGCAATAGGCTCTCCGTCGAGGACTATACTGTCAGGGTTTGGAAGCGTCAGTTCACCCGATAGCAAGTCAAACAAAATGTCTTGCCCATTCCCAGACACTCCAGAAATACCAAGAATCGAGCCGGGAGCCACCGAGAGATACACATCATTTAGCACAATATTTCGGGTCGACTCTGGATAGACATCGCCGACCCGGACAGTGAGTCGCGGTTTCTCTTGTCCAGTAAACGCGCCTTTGGAACGCTTCGTCTCGGTCAAACGCTCGCCGATCATCTTTTCACCAAGCGAGCGGCTACTCTCTTGGCGCGGATCCACGACATCGACGACCTCGCCCGCCCGCATCAAAGTAGCGCGGTCACAAAGTGTCCTTACTTCGTCGAGCTTGTGAGAAATATAGATAATCGAGCGTCCCTCNTCAGACAGCCGATCCAAAGTTGTAAACAGTTGCTCTGTTTCTTGCGGAGTCAGTACTGAAGTCGGCTCATCGAGAATAAGCAGTCTCGGGTCTTGCATTAACACCCGGATAATTTCTACTCGCTGTCTTTCGCCTGCACCCAGGTCATGAACGCGACGGTTGAGCTCGACATGCAACCGATACCGACCACAAACCTCTGCGATCTCACCTGCAAGTGTCTCATCTGGGAGTCGCCCTTCCAGCCCCAGAGCAATATTCTCCAACACCGTTAACGCATCGAACACGGCAAAATGTTGGAATACCATGCCGACGCCGGAATGTTTCGCATCACCTGGACTGTCGGGGGAATATGGATTTGCCAGAAATTCCATCGAACCAGAGTCAGGCTTCAAAATTCCATAAATCATTTTGACAAGGGTCGATTTTCCCGCGCCGTTCTCACCGAGGAGAGCATGAATCTCACCCTTGTCCACTGAGAGAGTCACGTCGCGGTTGGCAGGAAAGTCGCCGAAATACTTACTGATACCACGAACGCCAAGGCATTGCCTCAAAGAGGCTGGCAAATGTTCTGCGATCGCAACCGACTCAGCCAAACTTAGACCCACCACATAATAAACATGCAGAATACCTCATTCTTAGTTTCAAACCCACGGATTAGCGGGCGGCAGACTGGAAGAAGAAATACTCAGAGCTGATATGTCCGTGCAAGGTAACCAGCCCCTGCTGAATCCAGTCCATGTCCTGAGTCAACTGATCCGGAGCTAAACGCTCCAGATCGAGCTTATTTAGACCATCAACAATCCCATCGATTAGATCAGTTGGAACGCGCTGATGCGGAAGATTACGTAATAACCGGCCAACTTTATCTAACGCGGATGTCATCGATTGGGGGAAATTCTCGTCACGTAGAACAAAATCAAGTACATCACTCCCGAGCATTCGGTTACGAGCGCTGTGACGATAGAACTCAACACCGCCCAGGGCAGACAATAAATTTTGCCACCCGACAGCTTCGTAACTGCTCCATCGTTTGGATGCGCCTGGAGCCATTTGTGTGACTCGTGGATCGACTAAGCGAGACACCATATCTGCATGCTCCAAGCGGTCCCCAAGGCGCATGAACAACCAACTCAAATCACGCGCCTGACTCGCCATCAAACAACCGTGCCACAGTCGACTGCCCGAAATCACCTGTTTAAGAAGACGTATACGTGATGAGCGATCAAAACTGGCAAAAGATTGACGCTCAATCAAACCATGTAATTCATTAATTGCCACCCACGCATCTTTGGGAATCAAATCACGAGTGACGCGGGCGTTTTCTCGTGCAGCAGCGATCGAGGTCCGAATCGATCCCGAGTGATCAAGCCCCAGAACCAACTGCTCCATTACCTCGGCCTCAGACATGTCCGGATCTGAGTCACCTGATCCAAACACCTGCATCAAGGATTCCCAATCATAAGGAACCCCATCTGGTAAATCCAAGATCGTGTCAGATGCAGCTATCGCCAGACGCGCGGTCGCCTCTGCTCGTTCGACATAGCGAGATAGCCAATACAGATGCTCAGCGACCCGCGCGAGCATGAAGCCTACCCCTCATCTGAAACAACCCAAAAATCTTTTGATCCACCGCCTTGTGAAGAGTTAACGACCAACGATCCCTCCCGAAGCGCGACCCGGCAAAGCCCGCCAGTTGAGCACCATTGATCAGAACTTTGAAGAACAAAGGGCCTGAGATCTACATGACGCGGCGCCAAATCCCCATCTTCAGTTACCGTTAAGGTCGTCGAAATTGCTAGCGTCGGCTGGGCAATCCACGCTCGCGGGTTTTCCAGAATTTCAGCTCGACGAGCGACAATCGCCTCGTCAGATGCATGCGGCCCAACCATAATTCCGTAGCCCCCGGAGGCATCGGCCGGCTTCACGACAACCTCATCCAAATGATCTAACACAAAGGCCTGTTGCTCTGGATCTGAGCACAAATAAGTCTGCACATTATCAAGAAGAGGCTCTTCGTTCAGATAATATTTTATGATTTGAGGAACATATGCGTAGAGAACCTTGTCATCAGCAACGCCGCTACCTGGCGCGTTGGCAATCGAGACCTTACCGGCCCTCCACGCACGCATCAAACCGGGAACACCAAGCACAGATTCAGGGTTCAGTGCTTCGGGGTCCAAGAACGTATCATCAATGCGCCGGTAGATCACATCCACCCGACTCACACCCTCGACCGCCTTCATGTAAACGCAGTCGTCCGAATCGACAAATAAATCAGGGCCCTGAACAAGCTCGGCCCCAATCTGTTGCGCGAGATAACTGTGCTCAAAATATGCCGAGTTATAAATACCTGGGGTCAACACAACGATCACCGGGTGATCTACCGGCCTCGGCGATAGCGCATTTAGCATGTCCAGGAGATCTGANGCGTATCGACNAACAGGAAGAATCTGATGATTTCGAAACAGCTCCGGGTACACTTGCTTCATCACCGAGCGATTTTCCAACATGTAAGAGACACCACTCGGTACCCGTAAATTATCCTCAAGAACAAACAACTGCCCGGTATGATCCCGAACAAGATCCGACCCACAGACATGTGCCCAGGTATCAAACAGCGGCCGTATCCCGGAGGCTAACGCGATGTAGTGCGGGCTATCCGTCACTAGCATTGGAGGAACAACCCCATCTTTAATAATGGCCTGACCGTTATAGACGTCATTCAAAAACAGATTGAGCGCCTTCAGCCGCTGCTTGAGTCCTTTTTCTATGCGGTGCCATTCCGAGGCTTGCATCACGCGCGGGACGAGATCCAGTGGCCACGACCGGTCAACGTTCATGGAGTCGGAATACACCAAAAATGAAATGCCCTGGCTTTTGATTGCAGCCTCGAGGGCTGCGCGCTTTTCTGACAGAACTTGTGGCGAGAGGTCCTGCAAAAAGTTGAGTAGACTATCGGCACCGGGACGCGCTTGGCCATCGGCTTCGACAAGCTCGTCGAAGAATTGTCCGGTAGCAATTTCTGAGGTGACTTGGATCACAGCCCATTTGTCCAAATATTAAGCCTAGGGGTAGTGTCCAGCCTCATCTGGATCCACGCAAGAGGAAAGACGAACCAATGTTAGCAATTTTATCTCCAGCCAAATCGTTAAACACGGACTTAAAGGTGGATCGCTCCAATAGCGCTACCCCGCAATTCCTCGAACAGGCCTCCGATCTTGTCGAGATCATGCGCGGCTTCAGTCCCTCTGATCTAGCTAGCTTGATGAAACTATCCGACAAGCTTTCAGCACTCAACGCAGCTCGATATGAAGAATGGACCATAGATCATAAATCGAGTGACTTATTGCCAGCGATTTATGCATTTAACGGCGATGTCTACCAGGGACTGGATGTCAAAACATTGGGTTCAGATGCATTAGATCGTCTTACTGACCGGGTTCGCATTCTGTCCGGCCTTTACGGACTATTGAGGCCCTTTGATTTGATAAGGCCGTATCGTTTGGAAATGGGCACAAAGCTCAAAGGCCATGCCATTTCGTCACTACCAGATTTTTGGAGAGCACGGGTGACAGAAAATCTCAACAGAATACTGAACAGCGCTCCGCTAGTTAATCTGGCTAGTAATGAATACTCAGCGGCTGTCGACCTCAAATTAATTAGTGGCCCTGTCATTTCACCGGTCTTTAAAGACCTTAAGAACGGTGAGTACAAAATTATCAGCTTCTACGCGAAACGAGCACGGGGCCTGATGGCACGATATATGGTTGAGTCTGATGCACAAACGGCAGCGGATCTATTAGGTTTTGACTATGACGGCTACGCTTTTTCAAAAGCGCACTCAAAGCCAGATGCTCCGTGCTTTATTCGTGACCCGGAATCAATTTGAGCGAAAACACTCCGGACTCAGTCATCGCACCATGGCTCGAGTCGATTCAACCAGAGGTGCTTTGGGTGATAGGAGACGGGACCCCTCCTGTCGTTATTGATTATCAAAACCATAGTAAGAACTCTGTAAAGACGCTAACTGCCCAACAGATCTCGTCGAGTAGACAGGTCCCAGAAGCTGCACTTATCGCCCGACCACTGAATAGAACCAGTGATCTTTTAGTTGTGGGGCAACTGAGGAATCTATTGATTCCAGATATTCTGTGTTTTGTTAACGAAGCCATCCCGCCAGATTCACTCTATGCTCTGGCATTTAAGCGTGGCGACGAATGCTGTGAAACCCAGAACACGCTCTTGAGTTTTTATTATTCACTCGCCACCTATAACCATTCACGCGTTTGGAATAACCCGAAGTTCTGGGCCAACCCTGAAAACTGGAATAAGTATTGGTGGTGACATGCGACTGCTTGCGGCCGTTTTAATTTTCGTCTCAATATCTGTGCAAGCATCTATTGAGGCACCTGGTCTCAGCGATCGAAAGTATCGCTACCTCACACTACCGAACGCGCTCAAGGTGTTGCTTATTTCAGATCCGACGACAGACAAAGCCGCTGCATCAATGGATGTCTTCGTAGGTACAAACAACGATCCTAGGGATTATCCTGGGCTCGCACATCTGCTCGAACACATGCTATTTCTCGGAACAGACAAATATCCTGAAGCCGGTGAATACCAGCAATTCATCTCAAACCAAGGAGGATCACACAATGCGTTCACGGCGCCCGAACACACAAATTATTTTCTCTCATTGAATCCTAAAGCATTGGAACCGGCTCTCGATCGATTCAGCCGCTTCTTTATTGCACCAGCGCTTGATACTGCGTATGTCGATAGAGAAGTAAATGCAGTTCACTCAGAATACCAATCAAAACTGCGGGAACCTGCGCGACTGAGCTTCGAGGCAATGAAACACGGATTGAATCCTTCGCACCCCTTTTCACAATTCGGAGCAGGCAACCTCAGTACCCTGCGGAAGCCCGGTCTTTTCGATGCTTTAAAGCGCTTCTATGAAACGGAGTATTCCGCCAATCGGATGGCGCTTGTGGTTCTCGGGGAGGAGCCACTTCACAGGCTTGAGCAATTGGTAGTTGAACGATTTAGTGACATACCGAACAAAGAGCTTCCATTAAGTGTGACCAATTTGCCGCTATTCGATATGAAGCGCCTGCCTTTTGTTGTGCATTCCAAGCCCGCAACCGAATCAAGATGGTTAACGCTTCTATTTCCGGTTCCCGATACAGATGCGTTCATCGGTAGGGCACCTCTGAAATACATAGGCCATCTGCTTGGACATGAAGGTGAAGGAAGTCTTCTCAGTCACCTCAAGGCCCGCGGGTATGCTAATGGCCTATCAGCGGGCGAAAGCCTTGGGATGACTGAGAGTCGCTCTTTTTCGATCAGCGTCAGTATGACCCCTCTCGGCTTCAAACATCGTGATGAAATCATTTCAGAAATATTCAAGACGATTCGCCTGATTGAAACCCAAGGAATCGAGCCATGGCGATTTGATGAGCTAAAAGTCGTTACAGTCGCCAACTTTAAATTCGAAGAAGAGTCAGACCCCCAAAGCGTAGTGACTTACCTATCTGGAAAGCTGCAGTCAGTGCCGCCCCAACAACTCTTTACCCGTGGCCGTCTCCTTAGACAATTTGATGGGCAACTCATCAAAGATATTTTGAGCTGGCTGACGCCCCAGCACATGCTGATACGTGTTACTGCCCCGGAAATCAAGCCGACAGAAACGACCACATTCTACCCAACACCTATTCATCGTTTCGAATTGGAAAAACAACGTCTAACACTGTTTCAGGAAGCACGTGCCGAGGTCAGTTATACTGTTCGGTTACCCGAGCCTAACCCGTTTATCAAGCCACCCGACGAGCCCCTGCCCAAAACGCGTAGAGCGACTGTCGAAACCCAGCCACGCACTATATTTTTTTCCGAGGGTGCTATCGGTTATGTGCTTACTGAGAACAGATACTCGCAACCAAAAAGCGATCTTTACATTCGGCTAAGAACGCCCCTCGCATCGAACTCGCCGGAAGCATCGATTATGACCGAGCTGCTTTCAGATGCGATTAACGAGCAACTGAATAGTTTGAGTTACGCGGCTGCATTAGCCGGAGCAGGGTTCTCTGCCCAGGCGACACAATCAGGAATCACACTCCAGTTCTCCGGATACCATCGGTCGTTAATCCCGCTCGTCGACCAATTACTCGAAAACCTCCCCATAAGTTTGATTGACGAAGCGACATGGTCGCGACTCCGACAACTCAAATCACAAGGCCTTGCGCGTGTCCAAGCAGCAAAACCGTCGAGCCGTTTGTTTGACGAAATGACAGCCGGACTCATGCCACTAGCATACTCAAACGAGGAATTGGAGGAAGCGTTCGACAGCATTGATCGACAAACATTTCACCAATACCAAAAAGCATTTTTTTCTGGATTAACGACTGAGATGTTTTTGCACGGTCCCGTGTCCCGAGACGAGGGGGAAACACTTCTCAGATCCTGGATACAGAAATTACCGATCGATCAGTCTATTCCAGACGTAAAAGTAACGACCAACCCATGGCGCGGAGAGAGAACCCGTATATTTACGTATGATCACCCTGACCAAGCCGCCACGGTAATCTACGTAGATACGAACACCGACCCGGGATCTCGTATCCTCAATCAGTTAGCAGGGAACCTAATCGAAGCGCCGTTCTACACACATTTGAGGACGGAAAAGCAACTCGGGTACATCACGTTCGTGACGGCATTCCCGCTCTACAATACACCGATCTTGGCGGGCGCGATCCAATCACCGACAGCCACTCCAGATGAGCTCGCGAACGCTATCCATAATGAGTTTAAGGGATTCGCTGAGATGGTTGAGGCGATGCCCGATGAGCAATTTGAAAGTCAACGACTCAGCATGCTGGACCAGTTACTGAACCCACCGTCAACACAAACCGAACTCTCAAATGCAATTTGGAGCGCTATAGGGTTACNCCGCCCGTTTAGCGACAGAATAGAGCAAGCAACGACCCTTCAGGCGATAACCAAACATCAGTTCGTTATCTATCTCAGACAACGCCTCCAAGATCCGGTGGTGTTAAAAGCGTACCGTTTAGACCAGTAGACCCATCTCTGGCCAACATTAAGGCCCAAGAGCAGCGCAATTACAGCCGCGGTTTCGACTAGAAGAATAGTTGTGATTAATGAGTTTACTAACCCAACGAGATTACACGGGCGGTTGATTGTCCAGCCAGTTAACGAATTGCTGCAGTTGGTCTATTTGATGGGGCTCTATGTCAGTCCGCTGACTGATCTCTAGAAGTTCATCCTGAATTCTGCTTGCTCTGGTTTTCGTGCTGTGGACACCCGTCAGTTTATCCCGTCGAATTTTCTGCCACTGCCTCCATTCACCCTGAGTAAGTGACCGCGGAAAATTTCGGGCTCGGTAGCGGAACAAAAGCTCATCATATCGTGGATCATCAAATGATTGTGTCCACTGACTCAATCCTTCGGGGTCCATTAGAGGCAAACTGTCCAGCAAGTCCTTATCGTGAATCGATAAAAAGTCACCTGTGTAAAGAGCAAAATCCACATCTTCGGGTATCGCCCGTTCTGGTTCAGCCAACACCTCGATCGCCAACTGATATAACTGCTTAAATGCCGGCGATTCTTGAATATCGTGCCATACATCAAGATGCTGATTCTGCTGCGCCTCATCGCGACCGAATGCGTCTAACCGCGTTTTCAGCAGCGGCTCCATCGTTCCGCGCCGAAACAACATTGGTTGCGCATTGATACGGATTGTATGCAGGCCCAGTTCTCCGGCCTGCTTCCTCAGTACAGATGCGTCCGTGACGCTTGATTCAGCCAAGTGAATCAGACCCGCCATGACATCCTGAGGGTCACGGTCTAATTCGAATGCTACATAGTCATTGGAACGCTCAGATAATCGAAATGGAATCCACAGATCACGGACAAATCCTCGTTCCCATCCAGCGAACGGCGTGACTTCGAAGAGACCCTCACTCCGTCCGTCGGCACGAATTTGGTCAGTCACAAAGTGCTTGTCGATTCGCTTTAAACAGGACGCAAACAGGTCGGAGTCATGTAACGCTAACTGCCTAGCCAGCCGCACGGTGACCACAACATCTGCTGATGCGTCATGCGCCCTTTTCAAGCCTTGGTCGAGTTGGTTCANAGGTCCGATGCGATCCAACTTGAATCTTGGGCGACCATCGTGATCTTCAGGCCAACGAATTGCTTCTGGAGCGAGCACAAAGAAACTTAGAACAACGGGGTATAGGTCGAATCGTCCACGACCATCGGCGTACTGCCAGGCGTAGGGATCACGTAAACAACGATACAAAATGTGTTGGGTGAACTTGTCATCAAACCCTCGTGAATTATAACCAGCGACCAGGGTCCTTGGACCAATTAATTGCTCGAGGTGGTTTGCGAGCTCGGCTTCCGAGATCCCATCACGCTGATGGACTTCGGGTAGAATTTGATGCACTAGCATCGCTCCCGGCGACGGCAAAACATCGTCGGGTAAGCGGACTAGCAGAGAGTCAGCGTCAGCAACTGGTTCCATACCAGGATCTGTCACCTGCCACCCTAATTGGACCGGACGGTCTGCGGCCGCATCTCGCCCCGAGGTTTCATAGTCNTACCAAAGGATCTGCAAGTTAATTCTCGGGAAGTATGACGTTCAGTTCTAAGACCGATGCATCACCTGCCCGATCTAGACGAATGGAGACGTGATCATCACGGACCGACACATACTTCTTGACGACCTCCAAGATGTCTCGCTGAAGGTCTGGCAAAAAATCAGGCCCACGACGATTTTGGCGTTCGTGCGATATCAAGATCTGTAATCGCTCTTTGGCAGCCGCGGCAGACGTTTTCCTTTTTCCAGAGAACAGTCCAAACAAAGCCATTAATCACCTCCCCCCAAGATTCGGCTGAATAAGCCTTGTTTCTTCGGCGTAACAAATCGCATCGGTAAATCCTCTCCTAGGAACCGGCAAACCGCGTCGCCGTAAGCGAGTCCCGCATCAGAATTCTCATCCAAGATGACTGGAACGCCGGTATTTGATGCTTTTAGTACCGCCTTAGATTCGGGGATAACTCCAATAAGCTTTACAGCCAAGATGTCACACACATCGTCTTTCGATAACATTTCCCCATTCTCCACACGTGCTGGGTCATAGCGCGTGATCAAGAGATGTTCGTATACTTTCCCTCCCTCCTTTGCACGCTTAGACTTCGACTGCAAAATCCCAAGAATTCTGTCTGAATCACGTACAGAGGACACTTCAGGATTCGTGACGATCACGGCGTGGTCAGCGAAATACAGTGCCATCGTTGCACCACGCTCAATTCCAGCAGGCGAATCACAGACGATGTATTCAAAGCCCATTTCGGCCAATTGACCCAAAACCTGACCAACGCCTTCTTCAGTAAGTGCGTCCTTATCTTTCGTCTGACTGGCGGCCAAGACTGAGAGATTCTCGAGCCTCTTGTCTTGGATTAACGCTTGATTCAGGGTTGCTTCTCCGGAGATCACGTTAACAAAGTCGAATACAACGCGACGCTCAACGCCCATTATCAGATCGAGGTTTCGGAGACCTACATCAAAATCAATGACCACAGTCCGATGTCCTAGCTGAGCGAGACCCGCCGCAACTGCCGCTGATGTTGTGGTTTTGCCAACCCCGCCTTTTCCTGAAGTCACAGTGACGACCGTAGCCAAACTTTCTTCTCCTCTATCTCATTAACCCAAAGGTTAGCCTTTTCGAACTTTTATCGAATCCAACCCGTACTCTAGCAGACCAAAGATCCTCGGGAATCTGATCTGATCCACAGTATGTCCCAGCAAGAGAGACGAATTCGGGCTCAAAAGTTAAACAAAATATCTGGGCGTGCTCCTGGCCACCGACGCCGGCCGCGACTCGTCCACGACATCGTCCGTAAACGTGCACATGACCGTCAGCCATAATTTCGGCGCCTTCACTGACCTGACCGATCACGATCAGATCGCGATCTTTCGCATAGACTTGGACCCCAGAACGGATGGGGCCTTCAATGACGAGTGCCGTTTCAACACCCGGCTCTCCTATAACCTCTTGACCCGACTCTGGCTCCGCCGTGACATTGGTCGGCGACAACCACGCGAGACCCATTTGATCGGCCACGGCACGGTGTTGATGATCACCTGTCAATCCCATCAAACTGATGTCGAGTTGAGCAAGCGCGTCAACCGCTGCCTGTATTTCTAACGCTTCATGCTCAGACGATGGCCTAAGCACGATCGCCATCTCTCGCATNAAGACCGGCGCTTTGTCACGCTGCTCTTNGAGCCATTGTGCAATCGGCGTACTCTCTTTAGGCCACTCTAGTGTCATTACACTGTAGCGCTTCGCGCGAATTCTAGGAACCATCATCAATCATTCACCGAGTTATCAAAAATCGAGCATTCGTCAGTCGTGTATTACTTGACGAAACAATCTCACTTCATTAGTATTCGCGCCTCGATTGCGGGGTGGAGCAGCCTGGTAGCTCGTCGGGCTCATAACCCGAAGGTCAGAGGTTCAAATCCTCTCCCCGCTACCACTTCCACCTGAAATGCTCCAATCAACCTGCTTGATTAGCTTCGCTAGTTTCGGGTGAACGGCTTTTCCAGCACCCGATAACATCTCGACGTAAGGATAGATCGCGCAAGACTCAGGCAGCGCATCGCCCTGCTCAAGCACTTCCCGCATACGGCCCAAAAAAATAAACTGTAACCATTGCTCGAGCTCAAGGGTGTCGTAACAAAACGGCATCGTACTCGCCAAATGTTCTGCCTTAGGACGCGCATCAGACCATAGCCCAAGCTCCCTCAAGCCCAGTTCTAATGCATTTATAGCGTCAACAATATCAGCAGTGTTTTGAGTCATTAGTTGGGTGACTCAAGTTTTGGAGAAAAAGCTTCAAGCCTTTGAGTCAGACGGTGCTTAGGGCTCACATACGCACACAGTTTCGGTTTTTTAAGAGATTCCCGCACCTGTGCCCTCGACGGTGCAGTAACCTTAAAAAATAGGAGCGCATTAGTCTTGTCTCCCGCTTTCGCGGCAGTAAGTAGAGTCTCTCCAGCTATAATGGATCCGCCGGCACCCTCCTTCAGGTTAAATACAAGTCGACTCATCGAACTATCACCGTCCGGTCCCGTAATCGTCACAAACCTGTTGCTACTGACCTGAAGGCTTCGCGTTATCATTCAATTGACTATCAATTCTCTGGATCCGTTGCTGGCTGTCGAGCACTACTCTCTCAAGCCGAGAGAACTCGTTCCAGCGAACGTCAAGATCGATGATCCGCTGGGTGATTTGTTTCCTGCCAACATCAAGCTCGCCGATCAATTTTGATAGCTTTGAAACTTGCGGGGCCAACTCATCGACTCTAGCAACCTGTATCTGAAAATCTTCAAGTTGACTAATAAGAGCCGAGCTTGAGTCTTGTTGTTTTTGTAAATCACGCCGCAAGTCCTCAGCAAGTTGCTTATAACTAGCGACCTCTTCCGCTAGCACCTCGACCGCTATAAGCGCAGTTTTATCATCGAGTGCTTGTTCGGCCAGCTTTGTCGTTTTTTCTAGGGTTCGTTCGCCCGACTCCAACCTCGCACTTAGTTGAGTTGTTTCGTTAATTATCTGTAGTATCTGGCCTCCGAGACTTTCTAAAGTCTGCGAGGCTTCATCTAGCCTCGCGCGTTGAGACGATGCCTTGTCTTGGACTAGGCTGACATCTGCCGTAAGGCTCTCCATATTCTTCGATAGTTCAGCTGACATCACTTCAAAGCGCTTTGAAACATTTGAAAACTTCTTCTCCACTTCCTCCGCCAAACTTGTTTGCACGGAAGACATCATTTGCCTCATCTGCGCGTCCGATTGAGCGAGCTCCCCTATTCCTTGGGTTTGTAATCGATTCAATTTCTCGATGGTTTCTTCTAGTACCTTGGCTTGATTTTCTGCTCTCGTTAATGCCGCCTGATAACGTCCCGCCTCCTCGAGCCCAAAAAATCCCATACCGAATGACACGCATAAACTGACCACGACAAATAGCCATAAAAGCCAGTTTGAGCCTGTTCGTTTAGGTCTCTCTAGCTTGGGGGGATTCTGCGCTTCTGGTTCTACATCCGGTCGGACGAAATCCTTGGGAGTCGAAGCCAAAATCGGCGTGTTCGGGTCGTCGTTGAATTTGGGTTCTTTTCGGGTCATATACTCGCCTCAAGTCAGAAAAGAGTGTACCGAATCCTTCCGTAAAACGAACCCATCATCTCTGAAAAGATTGATTTGTCATCAGAAGACCCCACATTTGCATCAACCCAAATTTACTGGAGGTCATCATGGCATTCGAATTGCCCTCACTGCCCTATGCTAAGAGCGCACTAGCACCGCATATTTCCGAGGAAACCCTAGAGTTTCACCACGGCAAACACCACAAGACGTATGTGGACAATTTGAACAATCTCGTTCCAGGGACTGAGTTTGAGGGGAAATCCCTCGAAGAGATTATCAAAGCCTCGTCTGGGGGGATCTTTAACAACGCGGCCCAGGTCTGGAACCACACCTTTTACTGGCAATGCCTTTCACCAAATGGCGGCGGAGAGCCCACCGATGAGCTTGCTGACGCCATAAATGAAACTTTTGGCTCATTCGAAAACTTCAGAGAAGAATTCACCAAAACGTCAGTCACGACATTCGGTTCGGGCTGGGGATGGCTTGTAAAAACGAATGAAGGCAAGCTGGAGCTCGCATCAACAATCGGCGCGGGAAACCCAATGACTGAGGGTAAAACACCGCTATTAACCTGCGATGTGTGGGAACATGCATACTACATTGACTACCGCAACGCGCGCCCAGCATATCTCAAAGCATTCTGGGAACTCGTAAATTGGGATTACGTAGCGGAGCAATTTGCTAACGCGTAATCGAGTCTGGTAAAACCCGCTTAGGCGGGTTTTTTATTACCTACGGTTTTCATCGGATATAAAAAAACCCCACCCAGAAACTGGATGGGGTTTGACCTATGGGGTCGGCTTACATCATACCGCCCATGCCTGGGTCCATTGGCGGAGCCATTGGCTTGTCTTCCTTGACCTCTGTGATCATACACTCTGTTGTGACCATCAAACCAGCGACAGATGCCGCCGCTTGCAGTGCAGAGCGAGTCACTTTCGCGGGATCTAGGATACCCATCTTGATCATGTCGCCATATTCACCAGTCGCCGCGTTGAAGCCGAAATTACCTTCACCCTGCTTCACTTTATCAACAACAACCGACGCCTCACCGCCCGCGTTAGCAACAATCTGACGAAGTGGTGCCTCCATCGCGCGCTTAGCGATCTGAATACCGACGTCCTGCTCTTCGTTATCGCCCTTGACTTTACCTATTGCCTGAAGTGCACGAATCAAGGTCACTCCACCGCCAGCAACAACACCCTCTTCAACTGCGGCGCGTGTTGAGTGAAGCGCGTCTTCCACGCGGGCTTTCTTCTCTTTCATCTCCACTTCAGAGCCAGCGCCAACCTTGATCACCGCGACACCGCCAGCGAGTTTTGCTTTACGCTCTTGCAGTTTCTCTCGGTCATAGTCTGATGAAGTTTCTTCGATTTGCGCTTCGATCTGCTTCACACGTCCTTTGATATCATCTGCTTTGCCAGCGCCGTCAATGATTGTCGTATTTTCTTTTGAGATCTGAACACGCTTGGCTGTTCCAAGATCATCCAAGGTTGCAGTCTCGAGAGACAAACCAACTTCTTCGGAAATCACTGTTCCGCCCGTCAGGATCGCAATGTCTTGCAACATCGCTTTGCGGCGATCGCCAAACCCTGGTGCCTTCACTGCTGCCACTTTGACGATACCGCGCATGTTGTTCACAACCAGTGTGGCAAGCGCCTCACCTTCAACATCTTCAGCGATCAGCAAAAGGGGCTTACCTGCCTTCGCGACACCTTCTAACAATGGAATCAAATCACGGATGTTAGAGATCTTTTTGTCAACCAACAGGACATGCGGACTCTCAAGCTCCGCCGTCATATTATCTTGGTTGTTAATGAAATAAGGTGAGAGGTAGCCGCGATCAAATTGCATACCCTCGACCACGTCGAGTTCATCATCGAAGCCAGACCCTTCTTCCACAGTGATCACACCGTCTTTACCGACCTTTTCCATCGCTTCGGCGATAATGGAACCAACGCCAGAGTCGGAGTTAGCTGAGATCGTGCCGACCTGGGCGACCGCCTTTGAATCCTCACAAGGCTTCGCCATACCACCAATCGCCTCGACCGCGGCCTTTACCGCTTTGTCGATACCGCGCTTCAGGTCCATTGGATTCATCCCCGCGGCCACTGATTTCAGGCCCTCATTCACGATAGACTGAGCGAGAACTGTCGCGGTCGTTGTTCCGTCACCAGCAACATCAGATGTTTGTGAAGCAACCTCCTTCACCATCTGCGCACCCATGTTTTCGAACTTGTCGTCAAGCTCGATCTCTTTCGCCACTGATACCCCGTCTTTTGTAACAGTAGGAGCACCAAATGACTTGTCTAGAACAACATTACGTCCCTTAGGGCCGAGTGTTGTCTTTACAGCGTCTGCCAGAATGTTAACGCCAGCAAGCATGCCCTGACGGGCAGCGTCACCAAATTTTACGTCTTTAGCTGTCATGTCTAAAAAAATCCTTTCTTCAGGGGTCTTACTTTTCGATTACGCCAAGAATTTCTGATTCATTCATAATCAGAAGTTCTTCACCATCTACCTTGATTGTGTTCGAGCCTGAGTACTGGCCAAACACCACGGTGTCACCTACAGACACCGATATCGCGCGGACTTCTCCGTTATCGAGTGGCTTGCCTGTTCCGACGGCAACAATCTCACCCTGATTTGGCTTCTCAGCCGCAGAGCCAGGAAGAACGATGCCCCCAGCTGTTTTTGATTCCTCTTCCGTGCGACGAATCACGACGCGGTCGTGGAGTGGACGAATGTTCATTTGCTTACATCTCCGATTTTTGACAATGAACCCGGGCTTTAACCCTTCTTCACCCTCACCGATTTAGTGAGTTGGAACGCTTTCCTTGGCTCACTTTCGGGGAGGTCTTTAAATGTCGGGCACCAGTGGTCCCCGAGACATGCCCGTTGATGGAGCCACATTTTATTTTTTTCAACGGTCTTGCTAAAAATTTCTATCGTCGACCCGGTGGAACTCACCTTCAATAACGATTTTGTCTCGATAGCGATCGATCAGTTTGATCAGGAGCCAATGGCGAGCCTGTGGCATAAGCAGAGCAAAGCCAACGGCGTCCGTTATGAAGCCAGGAGTGAGTAACAAAGCACCACCCACGCCAATCATGACACCGCTTACCAGTTCAGACGCTGGAATCGACCCCTCATCCATCTTGCGTCTTGCGCTCATCAAGGTTGAGAGGCCCTGACGTTTTAGAAGTGATAATCCCAGGGTCGCTGTCAAAACAACCAGTCCGATAGTCGGCAATGCACCAACCCACCCACCAACTTCAATCAGGATCCACATTTCAATAACAGGCACGAGCATAAAAATGATTAAAGGCATCACGAGTCCCCCCGGATTCAGGATACAGATTTGTAAATCGCAAACCAGAGAGGGGTAGCTTTTTTTTGCAGTGCAACTAAACTGCAGATCAAGATATTGCATTGCAACAAACATTTTTTTTGATGACCGCATAGATACTAATTAAGGAATACATATGGATCTCAACGGCAAGGTTATCGTCATCACTGGCGGGGCTCAGGGACTCGGCCTCGCAACAGCGTTACGTCTCTCACCTAAACAGCCACATATCGCTCTCATCGATACAAATACCGAAACTCTGGCAGAAGCAAAACAACTTATCGAAGACGCGGGTGCAACCGCCTCTTCATGGATCTGCAATGTAACTCAGGAGGACGAGGTAGACCAAACCTTTAACCAGATTGCCGCACAAACCGGCCGACTCGATGCTGTAGTAAACAATGCAGGCATCACGCGTGACTCGTTGTTTCTCAAAGTCAAAGACGGTGTTGTAGAGAAGCGGATGAGCCTTGGACAATGGCAGCAGGTCATTGACGTGAACCTCACCGGAACATTTTTATGTGGCCGCGCGGCTGCTACTGAGATGGTTAAAGCTGGTAACGGCGGATGCATTATCAATATTTCCTCAATTTCACGCCACGGAAACGTGGGCCAAACTAACTACACAGCGACCAAAGCCGGCGTAGCGGCAATGGCCGTGACTTGGTCCAAGGAGCTCGCGCGTCAGGGCATCCGTTGCGCGGCGATCGCTCCCGGTTACATAGGAACAGAAATGGTGCTGACGATGAAATCTGAGGCTCTAGAGAAAATCGCGGCAGGCATTCCTGTCAAGCGTCTAGGCCAGCCAGATGAAATCGCAAAAACAGTAGAATTTATACTAAAAAATGATTACGTAAATGGTCGAGTGATCGAGGTTGATGGCGGCCTTCGCATCTAAAAACCTTGCCTTTCAGATTAGGCAGCCGACAATGGAGGTCTACTTGGGATGACCTATGACACTCGAAGATACTGTTAAAACCTATCTCGACAAACGTATTTTATGGGTCTTCCTAATGGGTTGTGCGAGCGGGTTTCCTTGGGTCTTGATTGCATCAGCGCTCGCGGCCTGGCTCAAAGATGCGGGTGTTTCAAGAACCGATATTGGGCTCGTAGGTATCGCTTACGGCATCTACGCGTTCAATTTTTTATGGGCCCCCTTGGTTGACCGCGTCAACATCCCCGCCATCACGCGCATCGGTCAGAGAAAGAGTTGGATCATACTGAGTCAAGGCGCGATGGCAGCGCTTACTCTCTACTTAGCGACGATCCGCTCGCCGGCTGACTCACTGGTCCTCGTAGGCCTTCTCATTTTTAGTGTTGCACTTTTCTCAGCAACTCAAGACATCGCCATTGACGCTTTTCGTGTCGATCACTTTTCCTATGGCAATCAAGCCTCCATTCCGGCAGCCTCTGCAATGGCGACAGTAGGCTGGTGGGCTGGCTACTCATTTCCGGGATATTTTGCATTTGCATACGCAGACACATTTGGTTGGAACACTGTCTATCTAATGTTGGCTGGGTGTCTATTTGGTTTTATGATTGCGACCTTCTTTGTGACCGAACCGATCACTGAGCGCGAGTCTCTTCAACGGGGAATCGAAGCAGGTTACGCAAAACGCGGGCAATCAAAATTCCAGCGCATGGTCACTTGGTTAACGGTCACCGCCTGGGAGCCACTGGCCTACTTCTTCAAAAATCATGGAGTGAAGCTTGCCGTCTTAATCCTTGTATTCATCTTCCTCTTCAAAATCGGTGAAGCGTTTCTAGGGCGTATGTCGATAGTGTTCTATAAGGAGCTTTTCACAAACGAAGAAATTGGCACTTACCAAAAACTCTACGGTGGACTCGCGACCTGCGTCTTTGCTTTAGTTGGCAGTGTCATTAATGTGCGGCTTGGCGTAACTCGTGGTCTGTTTATCGGTGGCATTGTAATGGCCGGCAGCAATTTATTATTCGCATGGCTCGCGATGGCGGGCCCTCACAAATCCATTCTGTTGCTCGCTATTTTGACCGATAATTTTACAACAGCATTCTCGACGGTTGCTTTCGTTAGCTTCCTCACAGCACTTACGGGCAAAGCTTTCTCTGCGACCCAATACGCACTATTGGCATCAATCGGAAATGCTGGACGAACTGTATTGGCCTCCAGTGGCGGATGGTTTGTCGACTGGACAGGGGGCAATTGGACGCTATTCTTTGTAATAACCGCTGTGATGGTCATTCCTGGACTGGTTCTTTTGATGATCATACGAAAACCTCTTGAGCAAATATCAACTCGCCAGAAGGAATCAAATGGGTAACCGACTCACAAAGCTTTATACCAAGACGGGCGATGACGGCACGACTGGTCTTGGCGACGGCTCAAGAACAACCAAAGATAGCTCCCGTATCGAAGCGGTGGGCACGATTGACGAGCTCAACTCTTGGATTGGCTTACTGCTCGCGGAACTGCCAGAAGACGAGCCTTTGATCGAGCCTTTGACTGAGATTCAACATCGACTATTCGACCTCGGTGGGGAGCTTGCCGTCCCGGGGTTTCAATTGATCCAATCACAGATGGTGTCAGACCTCGAGGTTTTGTGTGACCAATTGAATGAAGAACTGCCACCGCTTAAAGAGTTCATCTTACCGGGCGGTTCCACATCAGCGGGGCTCTGCCACATGGCACGCGCGGTAGCCCGACGCGCGGAACGCGTCATTGTCACACTCTCAAAGGACGAAAGCATCGGAGACGACTTGAAGCGATACATCAACAGGCTGTCAGATGTCTTGTTTGTCATGGCCCGCCGACTCGCGCGACGCGATGGCGGCCACGAAGTGTTCTGGAAATCAAAAAGAACACAATAAAAAATACCCGGCAAGCCGGGCATTTCATTAGAACACCATGTGCCTAATATCGCCCAGCACTTTGCCTAAAAGTGTCGTAAAGCGTGCACCGTCTCCACCATTAATCACGCGGTGATCATAGGAAAGGCAGAGTGGCAACATCAGTCGAGGCTGAAACGCAGTGCCATCCCACACGGGCTGCATCGATGCCTTAGAGATACCGAGGATTGCGGCCTGCGGAGACGGGACAATCGGAGTGAACGAGGTACCACCGATCGAACCAAGCGATGAGATCGTAAATGTAGCGCCCTGCATTTCAGCAGGCTTCAGCTTCTTACTCTTTGCCTTGTCTGCAAGCTCAGAGACCTCGGCAGCAATTTCCCAAATACCCTTCTGATCCGCATCCCTAACGACAGGCACCATCAGACCATCAGGAGTATCGACCGCGATCCCAATGTGAACATAGCCCTTACGAACAATCTCATCAGTAGACGGATCGATTGACGCATTCACCTGCGGGAGCTCTGTCAATGCATAAGCGGCAGCCTTTATTAAGAAGGGTAATGGAGTCAATCTCACACCTTTCTTTTCAGCCTCTGTCTTCATCGATTTACGGAACGCTTCCAGATCCGTAATGTCTGCTTCATCGAACTGAGTGACTGCAGGAACGTTGAGCCAACAACGGGTCATATTGTCGGCGGTCAGTTTATGAATCTTAGTCATCGGAATCCGTTCCACCGGACCGAAGGCTGCAAAATCCGATGGCGGAATGAGGGGTATCCCTGATCCAACACTCGCAGTCTGGCCAGAATCGACCTCCTTGAGCCTCGACTTCACAAAATTATGTAAATCATCTTTTGTGATACGACCCCGCGGCCCTGTTGAAGCAACGTTCGACAAGTTAACCCCCAGTTCACGAGCGAGCGCTCGAACAGCTGGTCCAGCATGTACACTGAGGCCGACCGATGCCTCGCTAATTTCCTCTACCTCGGGGGACCTAGCAGCCGGAGCGGGCGCGGACACCGCTGCTGGTGCAGTTGTTATATTGGCAGTTGTTGTAACCTGAGGAGTGGATCCACCGGTCGCTTCAACATCAGCAATCAGATCACCCTGAGCGACAGAGTCACCTTCTTTGACAGATATTGCCAACACTTTCCCACTCACTGGTGATGGGATTTCCATGGATGCCTTATCCGACTCTAGGACAATTATTGTGTCGCCCTCGGATACCCTATCGCCCACACCGATACTGACCTCAATAACGGTAACACCATCGGCGTTCCCAGTATCCGGTACCACGACCTGTTCAACACCAGCGCTTTCCTGCAAAACAGGTTTTTCTGCTGGTGCTTGAGCCATAGGCTCAGATGACGCTTGTGGTGTGGCCGCTGAGCCATCCTCTAAATTGTCTGCAGTCATCTCACAAATCGGATCGCCTTGGACAACCTGTTGTCCCTCAGCCACCTTCAAAGCCGTCACGACACCAGGCGCTGGTGCAGGGATTTCCATTGATGCCTTATCAGACTCTAGGACAATCAGAGTGTCTCCCTCAACGACGCTTTCGCCGACAGCGACGGCGATTTCAATGACTGTCACGCCGTCCACACTGCCTGTGTCCGGAACAGACACTAATTGTGGCGCTCCACTAGCCTCTGCCACTGCAGGCTCTGCTGGGACCGATTCTTTGGGGGCCTCAGCTACCGACCCCGGACCATCAAGCTCACAAATTGGGTCGCCTTCGTTGACCTCAGACCCCTCAGAGATATGAATTTTTCCAACCACACCTGACACATCTGCCGGGATTTCCATCGACGCCTTATCTGATTCAAGAACAATCAGTGTATCGCCCTCAGAAACCGTATCACCTTGGGAGACTGCAATTTCGATGACTGTGACGTTTGAGGCGTCACCGATATCTGGTACACGAATCGTTGTCATGTTTTCCCTCCTTACAGTGTCACTGGATCAAGACGATCTGGGTCAATACCGAAGTCCTTTATCGCTTTCGACACAATCTTGGAATCGATTTTCCCATCCATCGACAGCGCACGGAGCGCAGCGATCGTTACGAACCTGCGATCTACCTCAAAATGCTCTCGTAGTTTCTTACGTGAGTCTGAACGCCCAAAGCCATCGGTGCCTAAAGTGATATAGGTCGTCCTACCGAGAAACGGTCGTATCTGTTCTGAATACAACTGGATGTGGTCAGTTGCAGCTATAACAGGCGCATCCGAGTCACCCAACAATATCTCCACATGGCTGACACGAGCCGTCTTCTGCTCTGGATGCAGCAGATTATGTCGGGCAGCTGATTGGCCATCGCGGCGCAACTCGTTGAAGCTCGTCGCGCTATATACCTCGGCCCCGACTCCAAAGTCTTTCAACATTTCAGCGGCGGCCTCTACTTCTCTCAGGATCGTTCCCGAGCCCAGAAGACGGACCACATGTTTCACCCCGGAAACTGCAGGCCTCAATAGATACATACCCTTAATGATGTCTGACTCGACACCCTCAGGCATATCGGGGTGGTTATAGTTCTCGTTCATTAGAGTGATGTAGTAGAAGACACTTTGGTTCTCATCGTACATCTGCCTCAGGCCATGCTGCACGATCACCGCAACCTCGTAGCCGTACGTAGGGTCATACGAGCGCTGGTTTGGGACCGTTCCCGCCAGAATATGGCTGTGACCGTCCTGATGCTGTAATCCCTCACCGTTCAGAGTTGTTCGCCCAGAGGTCGCTCCCAACAAGAATCCTTTCGCCTGGATATCACCGGCCGCCCAGGTAAGGTCACCCACCCGCTGATGTCCGAACATCGAGTAATAGATATAGAACGGGATCAGTGCTTGGTCATGATTCGCGTATGAGGTTGCGCAAGCCATCCAGGCCGAGAAAGCACCTGATTCGTTTATCCCTTCTTCGAGAATCTGACCTGCCTTGTCTTCGTGGTAGGACAGAACCTGATCCACATCGTGGGGAATATATTTCTGACCCTCAGTGGTATAGATACCCAATTGCTTGAACATGCCCTCCATGCCAAAGGTTCTCGCCTCGTCAGGAACAATGGGAACGATCCGATGCCCGATGGTTTTGTCCTTAGCGAGGGTGGACAGAATACGAACAAACACCATGGTCGTTGAAATTTGACGATCTCCCGTGCCTTTCATTTGCTGCTTGAATGCATCCAAACCCGGACACCCAAGCGGGTCTTTCCTGGGTCGACGCGCCGGGAGAAACCCACCAAGCGTCTGTCGGCGTTTTTGCAGGTACTTGCTCTCAGGGCTGTCAGGACCGGGGTTGTAGTAGGGGACATCAGACAGGTCATCATCGCTGACCGGTATCGAAAACCGGTCACGGAATCGCTTCAAGCTCTCTAGGTCGAGTTTCTTAACTTGGTGGGACGGATTTGCGGACTCGCCCGACGATCCCATACCGTAACCTTTCACAGTCTGCGCAAGAATCACCGTCGGCTGCCCCGTGTGTTTGATCGCGTCATGGTACGCCGCATAAACCTTCTTCGGGTCATGTCCGCCTCGATTGAGCCGGAAAATATCATCGTCGGACATATCCGCGACCATCTCTTTCAACTCTGGATACCTACCGAAAAAATGCTCACGGGTGTAAGCGCCTCCCTTTGCCTTGCAGTTTTGGAGTTCGCCATCCACAACCTCATCCATTACTTTCTGCATCAACCCATGCCGGTCACGCGCAAACAGCGGATCCCACTGGCCGCCCCAAAGCACTTTTATTACGTTCCAACCGGCGCCACGGAACTGACCTTCCAGTTCTTGAACAATTTTCGCGTTTCCGCGAACTGGCCCATCCAAGCGCTGAAGGTTACAGTTGATCACGAAGATCAAGTTATCCAGACGCTCGCGCCCGGCGAGTCCAATAGCGCCAAGCGATTCAGGCTCATCCATCTCACCGTCGCCAAGGAATGCCCAGACTTTTCGATTCGGCTGATCCGAGAGACCGCGGTTAACCAAGTATTTCATCACGTGTGCTTGATAGATCGACTGAATTGGACCAAGTCCCATCGAAACCGTCGGAAACTGCCAGTAATCTGGCATCAGCCACGGGTGCGGATATGAAGATAGACCAATCCCATCAACCTCGCGTCGGAAGTTATCGAGTTGATTCTCGGATAGACGACCTTCTAAAAAAGACCGCGCATAGATCCCCGGGCTTGCGTGCCCCTGGATGTATAGAAGGTCCTGACCCTCAGGATGGTCTGGACCTTTCCAGAAATAATTAAACCCAACCTCATAAAGCGTCGCTGCCGACTGATAGGTCGCGATGTGACCGCCCAGATCATCACCCGTTTTATTCGCTCGCATGACCATCGCCAGCGCGTTCCAGCGGATCAAACTCCGGATACGACGTTCCATGAAAAGATCGCCCGGCATCGGAGCCTCATTTTGCAAGGGGATGGTGTTCCGATACGGTGTGGTCATGGCAACCGGAAGGCTCGCTCCCTCTTGGCTAGCACGTGCAACGAGCTGGTTCAGCAAATAAGCCGCGCGATCGGCACCCTCATATTGTAAAACTGACTCATAGGCTTCTAGCCATTCTTTTGTCTCGACCGGATCTTGGTCGGCTATTACTGGCGTATTCGCCATATCATTCACCTCATTGGTTTGGTTGGTGATCCACGGCACTCAAATTAAGTCGATTGTGTCAACTCTCTTAGGCGGCGTGGTTTCGTATCTGCGAGCCGTTCACGGTCCAGCGACTCGCTCACAATTAACATGTGCTGACGGACTGCCCTCCTTGCTGCCGTCGGGTCACGATCGATCACGATCGCGCGATATATCGCCTCATGCTGAAGCGCTAAATCTTGTTTTCTAACTCGATCCAGATTCAGTTCTGCCAGATTCCTCACAATCGACTCTTCCAACAACACAAAAATCGAACGCATTATGTGCAGAATCACACCGTTCTGCGATGCCTCTGCCACCGCGAGGTGAAAGTCCGCGTCTGCCTTTGCTTCGCGATGCAGGTCATGCGAGCGGACGGCGGCTTGTAGCTCATGGTATCGACGCTGAACGTTACCACGTGCGCGCTCCGTTGCCCGATCCGCCGCCAGCCATGCGGCAACGCTCTCAAGTGCAAATCGGAGTTCAAGGATATCGAAAGTCCCATCAGGAGAGCGCTGTATCATCGCCATCATCGGGTCGATAAACGTAGAACCCACGTGTTCAGCTACGAAAGTCCCGCCCCCATGTCGGCGTTGGATTAGGCCCCTAGCCTCAAGCTTCTGAATCGCCTCTCGAACAGTCGGCCGAGATACATCAAACTCTTCCGCAAGGCTCCGTTCGGACGGTAACTTCTGCCCCGGACGCACCTTACCCTCTAGGATTAAACGCTCGATTCGATCCATGATAGCGTCGGCAGCACGCGTCACTCGGGGGGTCAATAGGTAACTGTCCATAAAGTGCTCCCGACAATCCAAACTGGTCTGACCAGTAGCCTAACTGGTCAGACCAAATTTAGCAAGCCGTTATACAAGACGATCTCGCGGCTCCTGCCCAGCGAAAAATGCGTCGAGGTTGTCGAGCGCTCTGTCGCCCATTGCCTTTCGGGTCTCTCTGGTCGATGACCCTAGATGCGGCAACATAAAAACGTTAGAACAGTCAGCGAGTGCCGGGTTACCACCAGGCTCGGTCTGGAAGACATCAAGACCAGCGGCCGCAATGTGCCCTGAGTGCAATGCCTCAATTAATGCTTTCTCATCAACTAATCGACCACGGGCCGTATTGACGAGAACGACACCCGAATTCATCCACCCTATTGACTCTGCATTAATCAAATCGTCAGTCTCGGGCGTTGCGGGACAATTAAGTGAAATCATATCTACTGTCTCAAACAGCGATTTGATCGTTGAATGATAGACCGCGTCCTGTTCCAATTCAGGCGGCAGCCGTCTGCGGTTAGTGTAATGTATTTCCATGTCGAACCCGCGTGCGCGCCTAGCAACCGTCTGACCGACGCGACCCATGCCTACAATTCCGAGCTTTTTCGCGCTGACTTGAATACCGTTCATGCCGACTGGGGCCCAATGCTTCCAGGTGCCAAGGCGAAGCATCTGGTCACCCTCGTAGGCACGACGACTCGCGCCCAGTAGTAAAAGCATCGCGATCTCAGCCGTGGCATCAGACAAGACATCCGGCGTATTAGTGACGATAATCCCCCGCTCCTTTAATGCAACAAGGTCACAGTGATCTACGCCAACCGAATAGTTGGCGACGATCTTCAACCGATCAGACAGGCGCGCCACGACATTGGCCGACAAAATCTCAGAGTGACAAATCATCATCGCGTCAGCCTCGTTGCTTCTCTCAATAATCTCGTCTGATGACATAACGTGGTCGTCTTCATTGAGCCACACTGAATAATCCGTCCTGGCACGGATCAGAACCGGATCTACCAATCGACGCGTTATACTCAATTCTGGCATGCGACCCCTCCGCGAATAGTAAGCGGTCACAGTGGCGTTTTTGAAAACAACTTTCAATCAAACAATAGCCTAATCGGTTTTTTCGCAAAAGCCTTGCAACATGGGATAGAAATCCGCAATATCTAGCGATCCAAGGATGGAGGTAAAGAGCGCCTTGCCTGCGGCAGGATAAGGAGAAGCGCACAAATAACAGATAAAAATAAGGTAGTCCGATGAGCAAAAAACTCGATCGCCGTGCATTCCTCAAGGGAGCTACGGCAACAGCAGCGGCCTCCAGCCTCGGTTTCCCAGCACTTGTCAACGCCGGTGGTCACGGTGGTACGACTCTGAAAGTGCAGGCAGCTTGGGGGGGTGGTATTTTCCTCGAGAACGCGCAAGCATACGTTGAACGTGTTCACGCGATGGCAGGTAAGGATCTTAAGATTGACCTGCTCCCAGTAAATTCAGTTGTTAAGACATCCCAGATGCAGGACGCGGTACACCGCGGAGTACTCGACGGCTGTCACTACGTACCGGCTTATTGGTACTCGAAGTCAAAGACAGCGTCACTGTTCGGTACCGGTCCATGTTTCGGCTGGTCGTCTCAAGAAGTGTTGGGCTGGTGCCACTACGGCGGTGGGATGGAACTCTTCAACGAGCTCATGGGCAGTTTGGGTCTTAACATCGTGTCATTCTTTAATAGCCCGATGCCAGCGCAGCCAATGGGATGGTTTAAAGAAGAGATCAAAGATGCATCTCAGATGAGTGGACTGAAGTACCGTACGGTTGGCTTAGCGGCCGACGTACTCATGGAAATGGGTATGTCTGTTGTCCAGTTACCTGGCGGTGAAATCCAGCCAGCTATGAAGTCAGGCTTGATCGACGCTGCGGAATTCAACAACCCAACGTCAGACCGTGACTTTGGTATGCAAGATGTTTCCAAGCATTACCACCTGGGTTCTTTCCACCAGTCACAGGAATTCTTTGAGATCTCGTTCAACAAGAAGAAATATGACGGGCTGCCAGCTGAGCTGCAGGCGATCCTGAAGTATGCATCTGAGGCGGAGAACTCGAACTTCTACTGGCACAATACTAACCGTTACGCTGACGATTTGATCAACCTCCAGAACCAGGGTGTTAATGTGTATCGTACGCCAGACTCGGTAATGAAAGAGCAGTTGAAAGCTTGGGATATCGTCGTGAATCGCCTGAATGCAGAGGATCCGTTCTTCAAGAAAGTTATCGACTCGCAGAAGGCTTACGCTAAGCGCGTCATGAACTACTTGAACTTGAACCAGCCAGATTATCGGATGGCTTACAACCACCACTTCGGGTAATCCCAACTGGTGTACAAAAGATACCCGGGCCATCGGCTCGGGTATTTTTTTAGATAATTTCGAGCAATAGTATTAAAATTGCCACCGGTTAAATAGCCCCTAACCAACGCCGCAAGGTGCGGTGGCAAGACCTAAGGCCGGAAGGCTTTCTTTTTGGAGTAGATAAATCGTGGACCGTTTTGTGTATACGATCGAGGGCCTCAACGTTTGGGTTGGCAGAGCCTTCGGTTGGTGTATTTTAATTTTGACACTCTCGGTGTCCTATGAGGTGTTCGTGCGCTACGTACTGAACGCCCCGACTGTGTGGTCGATGGATATGATGATCCAGATGTACGGAGCCCTGTTTTTAATGGCAGGGCCCTATGCCCTTGCCCAAGACGCACATGTCCGCGGCGACTTCCTTTATCGACTGCTACCAGCAAGAACACAAGGGAAAATCGATCTGGTCCTATACATCCTGTTCTTCTTCCCCGGGATGCTCGCTCTGTTTTGGTACGGAGCGGAAATTGCCGCAGATAGCTGGCGCTATAAAGAAGTTAGTTGGAACAGCCCAGCCCGAATCCAGATCTATTTCTTCAAGACACTTATACCGATAGCGGGAGTGCTGCTTATGTTGCAGGGCGCGGCCGAGATCTGCCGATGCATTCGAGCAATACAAGAAGATAAGTGGATGGAACGCCTGAGCGACGTCAAAGAGACTGAGCAACTGTTAATGGAAGAAGCTGAGCAACAGGAGAAACAAGCATGACAAATCCCGAAGTGGCGATATTAATGCTATGCCTGTTTATAGTATTAGTCTTACTTGGCTTCCCTATCGCATTCACCTTAATCGCAATGGGTGTTGGTTTCGGTTACTACGCCTACTACCAGGCCCCAGAAAGTTTTGGGGATCTATTCAACAACCAGATCTTTTACCTGCTGAACCAAAATACCTACTCGGTGATGGAAAACGACACACTGGTCGCAATCCCGCTGTTCCTGTTCATGGGTTACGTCGTCGAACGTGCTGACATCGTCGGCAGGCTGTTCCGGTCCCTGCAAATGGCCGCGCACAACCTCCCCGGCTCAATGGCGATCGCGGCCCTGGTCACCTGCGCAGTTTTCTCGACGGCATCGGGCATCGTGGGCGCAGTTGTCACCCTGATGGGGCTCCTAGCATACCCTGCCATGGCCAACGCCAACTATGATAAGAAGTTTGCGGCCGGCGTTATCTGCGCTGGCGGCACGCTCGGGATCTTGATCCCACCATCGATTATGCTGATCGTATACGCGGCAATCGCCGAGCTGTCTCCGCTTCGGCTCTATGCGGCAGCAATGTTTCCAGGGCTGTTGCTGGCAGGTTTATATATCGTCCTCGCGATCATCCGGGTCATGATCAACCCTTCTATCGCACCGAAGCCCGCCAAAGAATCGATCCCACCGGCCATTGAAATATATAAAGATCTCCTTTTTTCGTTTGTTCCGCTCACGGTGCTTATCGTTACAGTGCTAGGATCCATCTTAGGAGGGCTGGCAACCCCGGCCGAGGCCGCCGCTATGGGTGCTCTCGGGTCCATGATTCTTGCCGCACTCTACAGGGCCATGACGTGGCAAAAGATCCAGGAGAGCGTGTTCTTGTGCGCGAAGGCGACCGCGATGGTGTGCTGGCTGTTCGTAGGTTCTTGGACGTTTGCGTCGATTTTTTCATACCTCGGTGGTCACGACGTCATCGAGCACTGGGTACTTTCCATGGAGCTAGCGCCTTGGCAGTTTCTTGTGATGGTGCAAACAATCATATTTGTGCTCGGGTGGCCGCTTGAGTGGTCTGAGATCCTAATCATTTTCGTGCCGATCTTCCTGCCGATGCTCGACAACTTTGGGGTAAATCCCTACTTCTTCGCGATGCTGGTCGCGCTCAATCTGCAGACATCGTTCCTTACTCCGCCCATGGCCATGTCGGCGTATTATTTGAAAGGGGTCCTGAAGGATCAGATAGAGCTTTTGGATATATTTAGAGGCTTGATGCCTTACCTCGGAATCGTAATTCTGTGCATGCTACTGCTCTACCAATTCCCTGGTATCGCACTCTGGCTCCCTGACTACCTCTTCGGGGAATATGTTCCCTAATGGCTGAGCGTGGTCAATCAATCGCCGAAACCGTAAAAGCAATTGCCGAGGGTCATCTGACCTCTCGGCAATGGGTCGAGCACTGTCTGGGACGTATCCGTGACAATGAGACCAACGGATCTTGGTCTTATGTCGACGAGGAGCGTGCACTAAAATGCGCCGACGAGTTGGACTGGATGCGCAACGATGGGAGCGCTTTTGGTAGCTTGCATGGATGCCCGGTTGGTGTGAAAGACATCATCGAAGTCGAGGGAATGCCACACGGATGTGGGTCAACGTTGATGGGCGAAGTATCTGAGGTAAACGCAGCCTTGGTTGACGCGCTTGAGGCCGCAGGCGCCGTCATATTGGGCAAGACTGAGACAACTGAGTTTGCATTCTTAAATCCAGCACGAACTAAGAACCCACTATCTTTTGAGCACACGCCAGGCGGATCATCGGCGGGGTCTGCCGCGCGCGCCGCCCCGGGGGGTGTCCCGGCCGCCATCCGGGCAAAACCGGAAGGGGGCCTGTAAAGGGCCGCCCCCCACACCGG
>PAHG01000012.1 GCA_002705795.1 Gammaproteobacteria bacterium | reverse complement strand
ACAGCTCTACAGCTCTACAGCTCTACAGCTCTACAGCTCTACAGCTCTACAGCTCTACAGCTCTACAGCTCTACAGCTCTATTGCGGGTGCGCAATGATCTTCGACTAAGCCGGTTTGAAAAAATGACTTTGGTTTCTTAAGCTCGAACTAGGTTGGAATGGGGAAAAGGAGAGTCCGCTATGCTTACAATTAAGCGACTCGGGCGACGAAGCTTTGAGGTTTTTCGGCTTGGCGTCCCAGTAGGGGTAGTTCGTTTGTTGAGGGACACCAAAATGTGGGCCTTTCGCTCCTATCCGAAGCCTGATGAACCGAATGTTTTCGTTGAAAAATCTGATAAGCGACTTCGCAATTTGTTATGTCCTACTGGCGAGCGTTGTGCTGTCGACAGGACGGTACATAAGAAGACATTGATTTAGTAATGCCTCTCGGTCATACTATTGCCACTTTTTACGAGGGGGCCTTGGCTGAATTTGCGTTTCGCCAAGTGCCGTGAGGAGAGAATACGCAGGCCATGACCCCAATTTGGGGTTTTTTTGTTTTTGGCGGTTGGATATGACACCAAAGCAGCAGCAATTAACTACACTTCTCGGGTCGAGTGTAACTTCTCTTGATCTTGAGTTATGGGCAATCGAGATAATTGGCAGAGCTAACCGATCAACGTTACGGTTGGTGATTGATCATCCCGATAGGCCAATAACAGTGGATGATTGTGAGGCTGTTAGTAGGCAAGTCTCACGTATTCTAGATATAGAAGATCCACTCCCTGAACGATACACCCTTGAGGTGTCTTCGCCAGGGATCGAGCGCGCACTTTACCGACTCGAGCACTTCGAGCGATTCGTTGGTTATCAGGCGAAGCTCAAGTTGAAGGTTCCGTTTGAAGGAAGAAAAAATTACTCGGGCTTTATCGTTCGAGTCGAGAATGCGTCAGTTCTTTTGCAGCAAGGGGATACTGAGTATGAATTCCCAGCAGAGCATATTGAACGAGGTCAATTGGTGGTGGCTGACGTCACAAAAGTAGGCAGAAGTAAAGATGGGAAACAAAGAAATCCTTCAGGTAGTTGAACTCTTTTCAAATGAAAAGGGGATCCCGAAAGGAATTATATTTGAAGCAATCGAGCATGCATTGGCGACGGCAACGCGCAAGCGTTATGGAGATGAAGAGGCCGATATTCGTGTCTCGATTGATCGCGCGACTGGCGAATATGACACTTTTCGTCGTTGGGTCGTTGTGCCAGACGACCACCTTGCTATTTTGGGTTCAGAGTTGACCACTGAAGAAGCTGCCGAGATCGATATGGGCCTGCAAGTTGGGGATGAGTATGAGATTGAAGTTGAATCTGTTGATTTCGGTCGTATTGAAGCGCAAACAGCGAAGCAAGTCATTGTTCAGAAAGTACGCGAGGCCGAGCGCGAAAAAGTCGTCGTAGAATATGAGAACCGTCTCTGCAGTTTGATCAACGGGACTGTGAAAAAAGTTACTCGTGATTCTGTGATTATTGATCTTGGCGGAGTTGCAGAAGCCCTACTGCCGCGTGAGAATTTGATTGGTCGAGAAATCTTCCGTGTGAATGATCGTGTACGAGCGATTCTTCAGGAGATTCGTACCGAGGGTCGCGGCCCACAATTGATCTTGTCTCGTACATCACCAGAGTTCCTGATTGAGTTGTTTAAAATTGAAGTTCCAGAAATCGCTGAAGAAACCATCGAAATCCGTGGTGCGGCTCGGGATCCTGGAATGAGAGCAAAAATTGCTGTTAAAACCAATGACGGACGAATCGATCCGGTTGGTGCCTGTGTTGGTATGCGTGGTGCCCGCGTACAGGCCGTTTCCAATGAACTCAATGGTGAGCGTGTGGATATCGTATTGTGGGATGATAATCCTGCGCAACTTGTAATCAACGCTATGGCGCCTGCGGAGGTATCTTCGATAGTGATGGATGAAGATAACCGCTCAATGGATGTTGCAGTTACCGGTGACAACCTTGCTCAGGCGATCGGTCGCGGTGGGCAGAACGTGCGCTTGGCGTCTGAACTGACCAATTGGAAGCTCAATGTTATGAGCGAAGAACAAGCCGTTGAGCGCCAGGAAGCTGAGTCTGAGAAGCTAGTCAACATGTTTATGGTTCGAATGGCTGTGGATGCTGAATTGGCAGGTATTTTGGTTGAAGAGGGATTTACCTCGATTGATGAAGTAGCGTACGTCCCTGTTGAGGAAATGCTTTCGATTGATGGGTTTGATGAAGATCTTGTGGAGACTCTCAGAGCGCGAGCGCGTGACGTATTGTTAACAGCTGCGCTTGTTGGTGACAAATCAAGTGAGCCGCAGGATGATCTTTTAACGATGGAAGGTATGGCTCCAGGACTTGCATATCAGCTTGCAGATCGTGGTGTTTGCACTATGGAAGACTTGGCAGAATTGTCGGTTGATGAATTGACTGAAATTGAGGGTGTAGATGAAGTCGCTGCAGCGGCCCTCATTATGAAAGCTCGTGAACCTTGGTTTGCAGATGACGCTAATGAATCAGCTGAAGAAATTAGCGAGCAGGAGTAAGTTTTGTCTGATACAACAGTAAAGCAGCTGGCCACACTCGTTGGCATTACAACTGAACAATTACTTTCTCAGATGACCGGAGCGGGAATCGATAAGTCTTCCTCTGATGATGTCGTTACTGACAATGAGAAACAGAAATTACTTGCACATATTCGCTCGGGGCAAGCAAGAGTCTCTGCCGAACCAGCCAAGGTGACGTTACGTCGTAAGTCGACTTCAACTATTAAGGCTGGTGCAGGTGCGGTTAACGTGGAAGTGCGGAAGAAGCGTACCTATGTCCACAGGGACTTAACCGCTGAGGCTGAAAAGCAGCGCGAAATTGACGAAGTTAAATCACGTGAAGTTGAGGGAGTTAATGAGCATGCAGATCCTCAGGTTGGAGAATTAGAAAATGCTACCGAGGCCAGTTCGAGTGCTTCTGAAATAACCCCGGCGGCCAAAGAGATTATTGGAGAGGTTGTTGATCCAGTGATCCTAGAACCGCCTCCACCACCAAAAGAAGATGATGGTCGTCGCCACAAGAAAGAACCACATATGCGTCGCGACCGTCCTAGCGACGATGACGAACCGCGTCGTTCTAATAAGCCGGCTGGAAAGCGCGACGACAAACGAGGAAAGATCGTTTCTGTTGAAGACGAGCGTGGACCTAAATTGCGCGGTAAACGGAAGCCAGGTAAGGCAGCCGAAGAATTGTCTTCGCACAAATTTGAGAAGCCTGCGGCGCCAATTATCCGTGAAGTAAAAATTTCAGGACCCGTCACCGTTGCCGAGTTGGCGAGCCAAATGGCCGTGAAGTCAGGAGAGCTGATTAAGATTTTGATGAAAATGGGTGTCATGGCTACGATAAATCAGGTGTTGGATGAAGATACTGCAGTTCTTGTAGTCGAAGAGATGGGTCACAAGATTGAGGTCGTGGCTGATGATGCTCTCGAACAATCAGTACTTGACGACTATCAAGAGCTAAAAGGGGAGCGAGTCCCACGGGCACCGGTCGTGACGGTCATGGGCCATGTTGACCATGGTAAAACGTCGCTACTGGATCGGATTCGTAAATCACGTGTTGCGGCTGGCGAGGCTGGCGGGATCACTCAGCATATTGGCGCCTATCACGTAAACACAGATAACGGCATGATTACCTTCATTGACACGCCAGGTCACGCGGCCTTTACAAGTATGCGCGCACGTGGTGCTCAAGTGACTGACATCGTTATCCTTGTGGTTGCAGCGGATGATGGCGTGATGCCTCAGACGGAAGAAGCGGTTCAGCATGCGCGTGCGGCTGGTGTTCCGATGGTTGTTGCAGTGAATAAAGTTGATAAGGAAGAGGCGGACCCAGATCGTGTGAAAACCGAATTGGCGAGCCGAGAAGTCATCCCAGAAGATTGGGGTGGTGATGTGCAGTTTATTCCAGTGAGTGCGCATACTGGCCAAGGTATTGATGAGCTTCTTGAAGCAGTATTGCTGCAGGCTGAATTGTTGGAGTTGATGGCTGTTCCTGAGGGCTTTGCTCGGGGCATAGTTATAGAATCACGTCTAGACAGAGGTCGTGGTCCTGTTGCGACAATGCTCATACAAAATGGTCTTCTGAAAGTTGGTGACGCTATCCTCGCCGGTGAGCAGGTGGGTAAAGTGCGTGCATTAGTTGATGAAAACGGTAAGCAAATCAAGCAGGCTGGCCCGTCGATTCCTGTTGAGATTCTTGGTTTATCCGGAACCCCGGATGCGGGTGATGAACTCATAGTTCTCGAGAATGAACGTAAGGCTCGTGAAGTAGCAGAATTCCGTTCTGAGCGAACACGTGATGCTGAACACAAGCGTCAGCACGCACAAAAGCTCGATCAAATGTTCGCAAATATGGAGGCTGGTGAGGTTTCGAACCTCAACATCGTTCTGAAAACTGACGTAAGAGGCACACTAGAAGCATTATCGGCTGCGCTCCTTAAGCTAGCTACTGATGAAGTGCGTGTGCACATAGTCGTTCAAGGTGTCGGTGGAATCACGGAATCGGATGCGACGCTTGCGTCATCTGCAGGCGCGATTGTCCTGGGCTTTAATGTGCGTGCAGATGCTGGCGCCCGTCAGGTGATCGAGCGTGATGGTATTGAGCTCCGCTACTACAGCGTTATTTATGACATTGTGGATGATGTGAAAGCTGCTATGTCAGGTCTTCTTGCACCTGAGCTTCGCGAGGAAATTGTGGGTGTAGCCGAAGTAAGGGATGTCTTCAATTCACCAAAATTTGGTCAAATCGCCGGATGTATGGTGATTGAAGGTATCGTTTATCGAAACAAGAAGATTCGTGTACTGCGTGATAACGTCGTGATTTATGAGGGTGAGCTTGAATCTCTTCGCAGATTTAAAGATGACGTTAACGAAGTTCGGAATGGTACTGAGTGTGGTATCGGCGTGAAGAACTACACAGATGTGAAGTCAGGCGACAAAATTGAGGTGTTCGATGTGCGCGAGGTTGCACGGAAAATCTAATGCCGGCGGAATTTAATCGTGCGCAACGGTTAGGTGAGCGGATCAAGAGAGATCTTGCTCTGCTTATCCAGCGCGAGTTGAAAGATCCTCGTATTGGAATGGTGACAGTTAACTTCGTTCAACTATCGAAAGACTTATCCTATGCCGATGTGAATGTCACGGTATTAGTGCCTGGAGACGTTGATGAGGAGATTGTTGAGAGTCTCGCAATCCTGAATGAGGCTTCGGTATTTTTGCGAACGGAGCTTGGTCGCGGCCTGAGAGTCCGTAAAGTTCCGCATTTACGATTTCACTACGACGATTCATTAAAGCGCGGGGCAAGAATTAACGAGCTTATCCATCAAGCATTGAAGAGTGACCAGAAAAGCTAATGGGTAAGAGCGACAAGGGCCGCGATGTAAACGGGATCTTGGTTGTGGACAAGCCTTCTGGCCTTACCTCTAATGGCGTGGTGAGTCGATTGAAGAGATGGTCTAATGCAAAAAAGGTCGGACATACGGGTTCGCTTGACCCTATGGCGACTGGTGTTTTGCCTGTCGTATTTGGAGAGGCTACTAAGTTCAGTCAGTACGGCCTCGATGCGAACAAAGGTTATCTCGCGCGTGTTCAACTCGGTTCTACGACCAATACGCTTGATGCCGACGGCGATGTTATTTTAGTCAAGCCAATTCCTGAATTAACGGAACATATCATAGTGGCTGCGCTGGATTCGCTCACGGGCTCGCTTATGCAAATACCTCCAATGGTATCGGCGCTCAAATATCGAGGGAAGCCCCTGTATAGATGGGCTCGTCAGGGCCGGGAAATTGAGCGGCCTCCGCGAGCAATTCAAATCTTGAGTAACAAGCTTGTGCGGTTTGATGCAGGTGAGGGTTGGATCGATATCAGTGTCCGATGCTCCAAAGGCACATATATACGGAGCCTCGCTGAAACGATCGGTAAGTCGCTTGGAACCGTCGCGCATCTGAGTCGGTTGCGGCGCGATCTGTCGGGTGGATTTTCGCTAGACCAAGCGCAGCCATGGAGTACAATCGAATCACAGCAAAAGCGTGGCTATGCAACACTTGAATCTTCGCTGCTACCTATCGATGCGATCTTGAGTCAATTTCCACGGATCGAGTTTACGGATAATGAATGTATAACTCTTATTAAAGGACAAAAACTTTCTGGAAAAGGGGTTAATGTGTGCGATACTATGCGCGCCTATTTTACAGGGGGTCCTTTTGTCGGTCTGGTGTCCGTTGATTCTAACGGGATAATCAGCGCAAAGCGGATGCTATCTCCGGCTGCTGCTGGCATGCGCGGCAGCCCGGATTCTGGCCAATAAGGTCGGGCATGCCATCGTAGGAGTAAAAAATGGCTTTATCAGTAGAGAAGAAGGCTGAAATAGTTGGGAAGTTTGGTCGTGGCGATAACGATACAGGCTCACCGGAAGTTCAGGTTGCCCTGTTGACTGCTAATATTGAAGCTCTTCAGAGTCACTTTAAAAAGAACATTCATGACCACCACAGTCGTCGCGGTTTGATTCGGATGGTTAATCAGCGTCGTAAGCTTCTCGACTATCTGAAGTCGAGGGATCTGGGCCGTTACGCAGCATTGATCAAAGAACTTGGTCTTCGCCGTTAATCGGACCAAAACGAAAACGGCCCTTCGGGGCCGTTTTCGCATTTTAGCCGGATCAGATCCGGCATATCGGAAGTAGGAAATAATGGAAAAGCAAGTAGTACAATTTGAGTTTGGCGGGCAAGATGTCACGCTGGAGACAGGATCGGTCGCGCGTCAGGCAACAGGTGCCGTTTTAATATCAATGGGCGAGACACAAATTCTCGCGACAGTCGTCGGGGCAAAAAATGCAAAGCCTGGCCAGAATTTCTTCCCACTGTCGGTTCACTATCAGGAAAAAACATACGCCGCAGGCAAGATTCCTGGAGGCTACTTCAAGCGAGAAGGTCGCCCAACCGAGAAGGAGACACTGACTTCGCGTCTGATCGACCGTCCGATTCGTCCACTGTTTCCAGCTGGTTTCATGAACGAAGTTCAGGTTGTTTTGACGGTGATGTCGGCTTCTAAAACACATGACTCAGATATCGTGGCGATGCTTGGCGCATCAGCTGCGCTAGCAATTTCAGGTATCCCATTCAACGGCCCGCTAGGGGTTGCACGTGTCGGTTTTTCTGAAGATGGCCAGTACTTGTTGAATCCATCATTTGACGAGCTGTCTGAATCACGGCTCGACATGGTGGTTGCGGGAACGAAAGATGCTGTACTGATGGTAGAGTCTGAGGCAGATGAGCTGACAGAAGGACAGATGCTGTCCGCTGTTATGTTCGCGCACAAGGAGTTCCAGGTTGCGATTGACGCGATTGGAGACTTCGGCAAGAAGTTTGGTAAAGACGCGTGGGAATGGGACGCACCAACAGTTAATGAGGCACTATTTTCTCAGCTCAAAGAGCAGTATCAGTCGCGTATCGTTGATGCGTACCAGATTTCTGAAAAAATGGTTCGGTATAACGCATTGGGTGAAATTCGCTCGGATGCGATCGCTGCGCTTGGTGGTGCTGAGGGCGAGAACGCCGAAGCCGTTGGTGAGCTCTTTAGTAAAGTCGAGAAAAGCGTCGTTCGCAGCCGTGTAATTCAAGGGTTGCCACGTATCGATGGTCGTGACCAAAAAACGGTCCGTCCCATTAACTGCGAAGTCGGTACTTTAAAGCGCGCACACGGCTCAGCTGTATTCACACGCGGTGAAACGCAGGCAGTCGTTGTGACGACTCTCGGGGCACTACGCGATGCACAATTTGTTGACGGTCTGATGGGTGACGAAAAAGACACCTTTATGCTGCATTATAATTTCCCTCCCTACTGTGTGGGCGAGGCCGGCATGATGTCTGGTCCTAAGCGTCGTGAAATTGGTCATGGCCGTTTAGCTCGTCGCGGCGTCTACGCGATGCTCCCTGATGAAGAGACGTTCCCATACACGATCCGTGTTGTTAGTGAGATCACTGAATCAAATGGTTCTTCATCAATGGCATCGGTATGTGGTGCGTCGTTGGCGCTAATGGATGCGGGCGTCCCGTTACGTACACCTGTCGCTGGTATCGCGATGGGTCTTGTAAAAGAAGATGAGGATTATGCCGTTTTGACAGATATTTTAGGTGATGAAGACCATCTTGGAGACATGGATTTCAAGGTTGCTGGTTCATCCGATGGTGTGACGGCGCTTCAAATGGACATCAAGATTCAGGGTATCACTGAAGAGATCATGCAAGTCGCATTAGCTCAAGCGCAAGAAGCGCGTTTACACATTCTTGGCGAGATGAACAAAGTGATCGATAGCGCACGTGACGAGGTCGCTGACACAGCACCACGCACTTATAGTTTCCGTATTGATCCAGATAAAATTCGTGAAGTCATTGGTAAAGGTGGTGCGACGATCCGTAACATTTGTGAAACCTCTGGCGCGACAGTCGACCTCGATGATGATGGCTTAGTGCGTGTATATGCAGAGACTAAAGAAAAAGCCCAAAAAGCAATCTCGATGATCGAAGCAATCACAGCCGAGGCGGAAATTGGTGGTTTGTATAAGGGTAAGGTAGAGCGAATCGTCGATTTTGGTGCGTTCGTTAATATCCTTCCCGGAAAGGACGGCTTGGTCCATATTAGCCAGATTTCTGAGGAACGTGTTGAGAACGTTGAAGACTATATGAAGGTCGGTGACGTTGTTAAAGTCAAGGTGCTAGATGTTGACGCACGCGGTCGAATAAAACTCACCATGAAAGATATCTAACTCGAGAACGGTGTTCTCATCCTCCTAGACTTTATACAAGGCCTTGCAGATTGTGAGGCCTTTTGCTTCATCGGTTTAAATTGACGACAAGGTTATCGATCAGTCGCGCTCTGCCAAGTTTTGCGGCTACCAAGATGACAGCAAAGTCAGCTTCGACATAAGATTTTGATAAGTCTTCGGCGTCCCTGATCTCTAAATAGTCCAGTAGGAAGCCAGCAGACGCTAGTCGCTCTTTTTCGTATTTCAGCGTAGCGCTAATTTGCGTCCCATTTTGTAGTTCGTCACTGATAGTTGTCAGGGTTGAATAAAGCATTGAGGCAGTTTCTTTTTCCTCGGCAGAGAGATACATATTTCGGCTACTCATCGCTAAACCACTTGGTTCTCGGGTGGTATCTGCGCCGACAATGGTCACAGGTATCAGTAGATCAGCGACCATGGTTCTTATCACTTGGAGTTGTTGGTAGTCCTTATTTCCAAAGACTGCGACATCGGGTTTTATGATATTCAAAAGCTTTGCAACGACTGTGGCAACACCTTTGAAATGTCCGGGCCGATGATGTCCACATAAAATTGTTGTTAGGCTTGGTACATCGATTTCAGTATTGACTCCCTCTGGATATATCTCACGAACTGTCGGCGCGAACACTGCAACACAAGGGCGATTTGCGAGCGATTTGCAGTCTGATTCTAATGTTCTTGGGTAAGCGTCAAAATCTTCATGCGGCCCGAACTGCATTGGATTCACAAAAATACTGACGATAACAATATTTGATAGCTCCGCGGCTTTATCAACTAGATCGAGGTGTCCTTGATGCAGGTTCCCCATTGTAGGGACGAAGCTAACGGCTTTCCCTTGGCTACGTATCTTACTGAGGAATTCAACAAGGTTACCGACAGTTTTAAAAATCATCGGTGTTTGATCAATTTTCAAAGCAATGCTCCGCAGCGGGGAAAGAGCCATTCTTGACAGCCTGATCATATAATTTAAATGCGTCCTGAATCGAATCAGCAGTTTCCATGAAATTCTTGACGAACCGAGCCGATTTACCTGGTGTGATACCCAATAGGTCATGCATTACGAGTACCTGTCCAGTGGTTGATGGACCAGCTCCGATTCCAATTACTGGCACTGTTGTGACTTTCATGATGGCATCTGTGACATGATTAGGAACACATTCAAGTAAAATTACATCTGTGCCAGCTTGATCGAGAG
Source organism: Gammaproteobacteria bacterium (assembly GCA_002705795.1). Classification (GTDB taxonomy): domain Bacteria; phylum Pseudomonadota; class Gammaproteobacteria; order Pseudomonadales; family Litorivicinaceae; genus HIMB30. The sequence goes on along the minus strand of PAHG01000012.1, from coordinate 49,443 downwards.
TGGCTGCTGCATCAATGAGTCGTTTTGCGGCTTCATCTGTTCTGCCTTGGACGCGATATCCACCAAATTGATTAACGAATTGTGGCGTTAATCCGAGATGACAGCATGTAGCGACACCCTGATCTAGATACAGTTTAATTAAGTCTGCGAGATTACTTCCGCCTTCGACTTTGACGATATGTGCTCCAGCTTGCATCAATTCGCGAGCGGAATCGACTGCATCTTGTGTGGTTGCTGATGCCATAAAAGGGATGTCGGCGACAATAAGGCAATGCGTAGAGGCCGCTGCGACGCTTTGGGTGTGGTATGCAATATCTGCGACCGTTACGGGAAGTGTGCTTTTGTGCCCCTGGAGAACCATGCCGAGCGAATCACCGACTAAGATTGCGTCGACGCCGGCCTCCGATGCGATGCGTGTAAAACAGGCATCATATGCGGTGACCACACTGAACTTAGTGTTTTCAGCCCGATGTCTTTTCAACGTGTTGAGGGTAATTTGCACCACAGTATATTTCCTATGTATCGATTCGAACCAAACCTGTCGAATCGTAGCGGTTTCGTTTGAGTTGGTCACCTGTTGGCGTGATTCCGTCGGGGATTAAGTCGAGGAGGGGGATTGTCACAAATGGGCGATTAAAAAGCTCTTTATGGGGAATGGTGAGGTCGGGGGTTTTTATTTGGATGTTTCCATAAAAAAGGATATCTATGTCGATTGTCCTTGGTCCCCAGTGTTTGGTCTTCACCCGGTACTGTTGCCGTTCGATTCCTTTGATGGTTATTAGTAACTCCTCTGGAGATAGATCTGTATATCCGGAAACTACCGTATTGACGAAATCTGGCTGATCTTGCGGGCCGAGTGGTTTGGAATGATAGAGTGGTGCGCATTCGATCGTGCTGACCAAGCTAGCTAATGTCTTAATAGCTCGTTGTATCTGGGAGACAGGATCATTGAGGTTTGAGCCCAGTGACAGGAAAATCTGGCTAGTCACGCTGCCTCGATTTTTTCCGTGGGTAGCGTTTTGGCTGCTCTAGTTCGCCGTCATTGACTGCTGCAATAAGACCGCGACGCTGGGCCTCATCGGCTATTTGGTATTGAGTCCACCATTCGCCGAGACCACCCGGCATTTCTCCGGATCGTTCTCGTAAAAGCAAGAAGTCATAACCCGCGCGGAATCTTGGATGTTCAAGGATCGATTCGGGGCGACGGCCATGTCGCTTTTCCAACCTCACCTGCATCTCCCATATCTCTCGTATGGTGATGCTGAATCTTTTGGGTATGGCGATGAATTGTTGATTAAAATCGAGCGTTTCAGAGCACGCTATCGTTAGAGCTTGTGTCCGGCCGTGCCCTTCCTTCTCCAGTTCAACCCAGCGATATTGAACTTGTGGCCAATGCAGTGACGCATATAAGAAAGCGGGGGTGACTGATTTACCTTCGTTTAGTCGCGTATCTGTATTTAAAAGTGCTAGATCGATAAGTCGTCGATGGCGCAGACTGTCAGCTTCAGTTATTAGAGCTTCAGATTGCGGAAAAAGAGGCCGCAACAGGTCATATTTTAAAAGCTGCGGAAATGTTGAATGACCATGTCCCGCTTGAAGTAACTTCAGGATTTCATCAAACAATCGGGAAGGAGAGACGTCTCTTAGTAGAGGGGCGAGTCGCTGAATTGGTTCGGCTGTTTCAGTCTCTAGCTTTAGCCCCAACTTGCCAATAAACCGCACAGCTCTGAGCATGCGCACTGGGTCTTCTCGATAGCGCGTTTCCGGATCACCGATGATCCGAATTACACCATCTTCGAGATCATCGTATCCTCCGACGAAATCTATTACCTCATTATTTGAGGGGTTGTAATAGAGTGCATTCATTGTGAAGTCACGGCGAACCGCGTCATCTTCCACTGATCCAAAGACATTGTCGCGAACGAGCATCCCCGAAGCATTTGCTTGTCGCTTGTGACTGTTTTCAGCGGCGCCTCTGAACGTCGTTACTTCGATGATTTCGGGCCCCATGCGGACATGAACAATTTGAAATCGGCGGCCGATGATGCGGGACTTTCTAAATAGCTTTTGGATTTCAGCAGGTTTAGCGTTGGTTGCGACGTCGAAGTCTTTAGGATTTTTTCCCAGCAGTAAGTCTCTTATTCCCCCTCCCACTAAATAGGCTTCATGACCGGACCGCTGGAGGATTTCGATAACGCGGAGACTCCCATGCGAGAGGTCCCGGTGATTAATGCCGTGATATTCCTGAGAGATTACGTCTTTGAATACCTCGATACCAGTGATGGAAGGTTTCTTTTTAAACACCGAAAACAAAAGAGGGCTCCACTCGCATAACCCGCAAATGATACCAGAGCCGAGAAATAAAAAAGGGGCTTTCGCCCCTCTATATAATTGCTCGTCATTTATATTTATTGTCCGAGCATCTAAAAATTACCTTTCAGTGTGCAATCTCAACTTCAAGTTGCATTCGTGCAACCAAGGCCTCAGCTTTCGCATTGTTATTTTTATCGGCCTGGGGAAGCAATCCTGCTCCCATGAACCTAAGTTCTCACAGTGAACCGTAATCTTGTCCAGCTATCTTGTTATTTTTTTCGCTGGCAGCGTTCTTTTTTATTGGTCTTATCCCGAACACCAATTTAGGTTGCACATGCTGTGCCAAATTGGCTTAATTGGAATAAATACCTGATTTAAAATGATTTTCTAGGGCGCTGGGGCAATTCAGTTAGACGTAGTGTTTAGATATTTCGGAGCAAAAAAGTTACTATTAGTTACTTTTTGTAACATTAGCTTGTTACAAATTCGATTGATCGTCTTTGCGCCGCGGAATTTTAAGTCGGTTCCTACGTTCCCACAGACTCTTTCGACTGATGCCCAATCGCTTGGCTAGCTCCGTTTCGCTCATATGTTCTTCATGGGATAGAACGAAGTGCTGAAAGTAGTCTTCAAGTGACATCGTAGGCTGTGCACGACCCTGGGATCGTTGCTCACCAGCGGAGAACTCGTGCCCTTGGTTTATCGTGTTCGGGAGCCCAAGGTCTAAGTGATCAATGAGAGGGCCCTCACAGAGAACGACAGCCCGTTCAATCACATTTCCCAGCTCTCGAACGTTACCGGGCCAGCTATGACCATCAATAGCCGCCCTTGCGTTGCTACTAAACTTAAGCTCTGGTCGATTCATTTGTTGCTTCAAGCGGTCAAGGAAAGCATCTGCCAGCATTTCAATATCTTTGCCGCGCTCTTTGAGTGGCGGACATCTGAGCTCGATTACATTAAGCCGGTAGTATAAATCTTCACGAAAAAGTCCTTTGGAGACCATTTCCAGGAGGTTACGATGTGTGGCAGCGACGAGTCGAACGTCGACATATGTTCGATCCGTACTCCCTACTCGGCGGATCTCTCCCTCCTGAAGCACTCTAAGTAATCTTGACTGAGCCTCCAATGGAAGTTCGCCAATTTCATCTAGAAATAATGTAGAACCGTCGGCGGTTTCGATTAAACCAGCCCGGTCATGAGTCGCGCCTGTAAATGCGCCTTTTACGTGGCCAAACAGTTCGGCTTCAATGAGAGACTCCGGGATTGCCGCACAGTTCACTGAAATCATTTCTTTCTCGGTGCGTGAGGACATTTGATGAATGGATTGCGCAACAAGCTCTTTGCCCGTACCTGACTCACCTCCAATAAGAATTGTAGTATCCAGAGGAGCGACCCGTACTATTTGCTTTTTAAGCTTAAGCATTACATCGCATTCTCCAATCATGGCGTTGTCTTTGCTGGTAGGACAGTCTGCTGAAGCTTTTTCTATAGCGCGGAACAGATCTTGGTGGTCGACGGGTTTTGTGAAACAGTCGAATGCCCCTTTACGCATCGCGATAATACCGGCCTGTAGCGATACTTGCCCGACTAAAAGAATTAGAGGAATTGGTTTGAAATGCGAAATCAAATCAATGCCTGACCCATCGGGTAGCCAATGCTCGCTAATGACGCAATCGACATCAAAACTACCCGCCATAACTTCTTTAAGTGATTTGGCAGACAGAATTTGGTGCCCTTGCTGTTCGAGGCCCATTTGAATTGATTTGCGAACAATAGCTTCGTCTGTAACGAGAAGTAGCGTAGCCATGATGCTCCTTTGTCCCTGACAGTTTACGAGTTTCTACCCTGAAAGGGTATTCGCTTCTGAAACGCCCGTTATGATGGAGATTAAATTATCTAGCGATAGAAAATAATCGATCCAAACATTTGGTCTGTCTTTGTGGCTGGGCGTATCGTTTAGTAACAAGAGCCGGGAAATAGCTGCAAAACTTTGGCCGGGATGGCTCAAGTCGACAGGTCTCGCAAATGTTTGTTTTGAAAGCTTCGTTCCATCTGAGCCCAATAGAATGGGGAAGTGTCCATACATTGGACTCCGATACCCAAGTCGTTCTGCTATAAATCGTTGCATGATTGTTGATTCTTGGAGATCAATACCGCGAATCACGTGGGTAATTTGGTCGATATGCTCATCTACGGCGCACGCGAGCTGATAAGCAAATAGACCATCTCGCCTCTTTATAATGAAGTCACCGGGCGCGTCGCTGCCTTGAAGCTCCGTAATCTGATCGTCGATCGTTAAATCGATCTCGTTAGTATCGATGCGAACTGCGTAATCGCTGATGAGGGGCTTGCCGATTTGGTGTCGACAGAAACCTGGGTAGGGGCCGCAAGGTAACGAGTTTCGGGAGCAGTCACACGAATACAGAAGACCGTTCGTTTCTAGTGTGTTAAAGGCTTGCGCGTAGCGAGTGATTCTGTCGGTTTGGAAGCGAACTGGCTCGGAGGATTTCAATTCAAATTCGTTGAGACATTCTAATATAGAGTCGACGTAGGTCTGCTTACAACGCTTCTCATCAAGATCATCAATACGGATCAGCCATTCACCTTGATGGTGCTTCGCATGAACGTAGCTAATCAGCGCAGCGAAGATAGACCCTAGATGTAACGGGCCGGTTGCTGAGGGTGCAAACCGACCGCGATACTGGATCACGGCTTTAGGCGCCTATCTGTTTTTCGCGAAGCTCGTCGAGTGTTTTGCAGTCAACGCATTGCGTTGCAGTCGGGCGTGCCTCTAAACGACGCAGCCCAATTTCGATTCCACAGGTTTCACAAAAACCGTAATCGTCGTTCTCAATTGCTTCGAGGGTCTTGTCGATTTTTTTTATCAACTTGCGTTCACGATCTCTGGTGCGAAGCTCGAGACTAAACTCTTCTTCTTGCGTGGCACGATCAGCTGGGTCGGCAAAGTTTGCGGCTTCTTCTTTCATGTGGGAAACGGTGCGGTCAACTTCCTCCATCAGATTCCGCTTCCACTGCTCGAGAATCTTCACGAAGTGTTCACGCATCGCCTCACTCATGTACTCTTCACCTTTCGATGCCTGGTACGGATCAACGTAGCCTAAGAGTGATTCTTGTTTATTCGTTGCCATTGTTGGCGAAACTCCACACTATAAAATTAGACGCGAGAAAGTATCAGAACATCGCTAACTGTACCACCTTCTTTCCAGGGGAGAACAAATTGAGACCAATTGACCCGCGCCCACTGGCTAACAAACTCCAATCAATTCCTCCCTTTTATGTGATGGAGGTGGTGCGGATAGCAGAGGAGCTTGAATCAAAGGGTGTTGATGTTATCCATCTTGAGGTGGGGGAGCCCGATTTTTCAACATCATCATCAGTAATTGAGCGAGCATGCATTGCCTTGCAGGCCGGCAAGACACGATACACTGATGCGCGTGGGATTCAGGCGCTCCGGGACGCGCTTTCAACTTGGTATAAAGCGCAGGGCCTGGATGTGTCAGCGCGCCGGATTCAAATTACTGTGGGGGCATCGGCTGGGCTTTTACTAGCCTCTGCTGCTACGACGAACCCAGGCGAGGGAGTGTTGATGGCAGACCCGACGTATCCGTGTAATCCAAGATTTGTCGAGGTAGTCGGTGGCCAGGTTCACTGGATCGAAACAGACATTTCATCACGGTTTCAACCTACCTGCGAGGCGCTTGAGCTTGAGGCGAAAGCAAGTGACCGAACATTAATGCTTGCGCATCCGGCAAATCCGACGGGGCAGGCCGTTCCAAGTGCAGAGCTTGAGCGGATGATTCAATGGTGCTTGGAAACCAATCGCCACTTAATTGTCGATGAGATTTACCAGAGCCTATCATTTAACGATGCCTTGGATAGTAGTCTTGCGATCTCTGACCAACATTTCGTTGTCGGGAGCTTTTCGAAGTACTTTAACATGACAGGTTGGCGGCTTGGTTGGCTTGTGATTCCTGAGTACGCGCTTGAAGCGACGCAGCGATTAGCGCAACATTTATTTATTTGTCCGACATCATTCGCGCAAGAAGCCGCGCTCTCTTGTTTCGAGTCTGACGCGTTGGAAGAGGCAGAGATGCATCGGCGAGAATTGAAAGAGCGACGCGATCTGTTAATACCTCGCCTTGAAGCTATGGGTTTTAAGATCGCTGCAGAGCCTGATGGTGCCTTTTATGTGTTCGCTGATGCGTCGGGAGTTACAGACGACAGTAAGCAATTTTGTGCTGATTTGATTCGTAGAACAGGGGTGGCGATTACTCCCGGAATCGATTTCTCAAAAAGCCTTCCGCCGACGTGGATTCGTATTGCCTATACGCAACCTGAAGATCGATTGCTTGAGGCACTGGATAGGATGGCCCGCTTTATTCATGATTGATTATCAGGCAACGCTTACAGAAGGACGGTTAATTAGTCGTTACAAGAGATTTTTTGCTGATATCGATACAGGCGACGGGGTTATAACCGCTCACTGTGCAAATACAGGACGCATGACAGGGTTGATTGAGGAAGGTTCGCGGGTCTGGTTTCGTAAGCAACCCTCGGGGCGAAAACTGGGGTTTGCTTGGGAGTTAGTTGAAGTAGCTTCGGACATGGCATGTATTAACACCACGCGTGCCAACGAATTGCTGTCGTCGATCGACTTGTCATTTTTGATTCCCGGGGTCTCGTATTTTCGCCGTGAACCGAAAGTAGGATCGCATCGATTCGATCTTGAGTTATCGCGTGAAGGCCAGCCCGTGTATGTCGAGATTAAATCGGTCACGCTCTGTGAGGACCAGGGTGTTGGATTATTTCCGGACGCGCCATCTGAGCGCGCTACGCAGCATGTCAGTCTGCTTTCAGAAATGGCCGCGAATGGACTCGAAACCCATTTGGTTTTTGTCGCAATGCATACGGGCATTCAGTCGGTCGCACCGCATCGATTACTTGATCCGAAGTTTTTCAAAGCGTGTATCAAGGCGCACGATGCGGGGGTTGCCTTTCATGCGGTGGGAGCAGAAATCACTCCGCATCATATTCGGTTTAACGGAGCGCTTCCTTTGGAGCTTGATTAGGCGTTTTCGCGTGCAACCGCCCGGTATCCGATATCAGTACGATATTTAGCGCCTTCAAATTGCACGGTTTTTAGGCGTTCATATGCTTTGGTTTGAGCCTCTGTCACCCCTGATCCGAGAGCGGTAACGCAAAGCACTCGGCCGCCTGATGTGACTGGTCGGTTTCGGTTCATTCCTGTTCCGGCATGGAACACCTTGGTATCTTCAATATCCTGACCTAGGCTGATTGTGGCTCCCTTTGGATAATCACCGGGGTAGCCGGACGCCGCCATAACGACTCCCAATGCAGCGCGCGAGTCCCATAGCGCGATCTGATCTGCCAAGCTTCCATGGCAAGCGGCCTCGATCAGATCGAGAAGGTCACTTTTTAAACGGAACAGAATGGGTTGTGTTTCTGGGTCGCCAAAACGGCAGTTATACTCGAGCACTTTGGGCGTACCGTCGGCGGTGACCATAATACCGGCATACAGGAATCCTCGGTATTTCAATCCATCTGCCACAAGGCCATGGATTGTCGGTTTGATAACTTGCGATATGATGCGGTTATGGCAATTTTGGTCGACAACAGGGGCTGGTGAGTATGCTCCCATGCCACCAGTATTTGGGCCGGTGTCGCCCTCATTGGCTGCTTTGTGATCTTGTGATGATGCGAGTGGAAGAACATCTGTCCCATCAACCATCACTATGAAGCTTGCTTCTTCACCGGTTAAGAACTCCTCAATAACGACTCGCCTGCCCGCGTCGCCGAACTGATTGCCTTGCAGCATATCTTTGACAGCAGACTTCGCCTCATCCAACGTTTTTGCGAGGATCACACCTTTACCTGCAGCTAAGCCGTCGGCTTTAATCACAATTGGTGCGCCGACGTAATCGAGATAGGCCAGAGCTTGGTCTACATCGGTAAAGGTGCCATATGCCGCTGTTGGAATATTGTGGCGATTTAAAAATTCTTTCGTAAACGCTTTAGATCCCTCGAGTTGCGCGCAATCAGCGTTCGGGCCGAAGCAGCGTAACCCCTTTGCTTCAAAACGATCGACAACTCCATCCACGAGGGGGGCTTCTGGGCCGACCACGGTATAGTCGATCGCGTTTCTTTCTGCGAATCTGACCAGACCATCCAGATCAGAGACAGATAAATCAATGTTGGTAACATTGTTTTCAAGAGCCGTACCGGCATTTCCCGGTGCCACAAACACCTCGGTCACTCGAGGGGATTGTGCGAGTTTCCAAGCGAGGGCATGTTCACGGCCGCCGCCGCCAATTACAAGAACTTTCATTATCAATCCTTAGTGTCGGAAATGACGCATTCCGGTGACAACCATTGCGATACCATATTCATTTGCAGCTTGGATGACCTCGTCATCGCGAATGGATCCGCCGGGCTGGATAACTGCTATGATTCCGGCATCTCCAGCCGCGTCAATACTATCTCTAAAAGGAAAAAACGCGTCAGAGGCCATCACGCTACCCGCTACTGTAAGATTGGCGTCGTGTGCTTTGATCGAAGCGATCCGTGCCGAGTACACACGACTCATCTGACCTGCGCCTACGCCAATTGTTTGGTTGTTTCTCGCGTAGATAATCGCATTTGATTTCACGAATTTCGCGACTTTCCATGCAAATAAAAGGTCTGCCATTTGTGCTGCAGTTGGTTTGGTGTCCGTGACGCAAGTGGGCTCAGATTCTGCTCGACTTCCTGTATCGGTGTCTTGAATCAGGAGTCCGCCTTGAACCCGACGATAATCCGCTTGCGTTGGCGTCCTGTCGAGTGGATCAACGGTAAGTAAGCGAACTGATGGCTTCTTCTCGAACAGTCCAATTACTCCTCGGTTAACACCTGGCGCTATAATCACCTCAACGAATTGCCGCTCTAAGATTCGGTCCGCAGTTTGTGTGTCTAGTGGGCGATTGAACGCGATAATTCCGCCAAATGCACTGGTTGGATCTGTCTCAAATGCTTTTTCATAGGCCTCAAGAATCGATCCTTTGACCGCAACACCACATGGGTTTGCGTGTTTCACGATAACGCAAGCAGGTGCTTCAAACTGGCGAACACATTCAAGAGCGGCATCTGTGTCTGCGATGTTGTTAAAGGAGAGTGCTTTTCCCGTGAGTTGTTGCGATGTGCCCACAGACGACTCCGTGACATTAGGGTCCCGATAAAAAGCGGCGGACTGGTGCGGATTTTCACCGTAACGCAATACTGAGTCACGCTCGAAGTACATAAATAGTTTTTCGGGATATTGGGCCGCTTCGTTGTCGCGCCCCAGATAGTTAGCAATTGCGCCGTCGTACTCCGCAGTATGCTGGAAGGCGGCTTTAGCAAGTTGCTTCCGAGTTTGAAACGAGAGTCCCCCTGCTTGGAGTTCAGATAACACCGATTGATATTGAAGTGGTGAGGTCACAATGCCAACAAATTGATGATTCTTGGCAGCTGACCGAACCATGGCAGGGCCCCCGATATCAATATTTTCGATAGCGTCTTCGTGAGTTTTCTCAGGATTTGCGATCGTTTCTCGGAACGGATAGAGGCTCACACACACCAAATCGATTGCTTCAATTCCATGCTCCACCATGGCAGCCTGGTCCTGGTCGCGACGACCGAGTATTCCACCATGTATTTTTGGATGAAGTGTTTTTACGCGGCCATCCATCATTTCAGGGAACTCTGTCACAAAGGATACCTCGGTAGCTGGTATGCCTTCATCCTGGAGTGCGCGGAATGTTCCGCCCGTGGATACCAACTGAACGCCAAGATCGTGAAGACCTCGGGCAAACTCCAATAAGTTTGTTTTGTCTGAAACACTGAGAAGCGCTCTACGCACCTGAATCGAATCGGTGGCTGGCATCCTTTTTAGAACCCCCTGAAAAGGCGGGAAGTATACCAGCGTCTTGTACTGTCTAGGAGAGCAAACCGAATTGTTTCATACGGGTACGCAAGGTCCCTCGGCTGATGCCAAGCGTCTCGGCTGCTTTTGATTGGTTGCTGTTACTTTGGTGAAGAGCGGCTTCAAGCAGCGCATGCTCCACCTGACTAACGACGAGGCCGTATAGATCTTGTGGAATCTCGCCATCGAGCTCTTCGAAATACTGGTCGATATGTTTTCTAACCAGTTCCTTCAATCCCATCGCGGAGTCCTCCTCCGTCTATTAATTCCTTGAATTGTTGATATTGAAGATCAGGATCGACAATAGGATGCAATTGTGACCATGCTTCTGCCCCATTTGCAAATCGTTTTAAGAACCATTGCATATGCTTGCGCGCCATTTTGACGCCAGTATTTTCGCCGTAAAACAGCTGGATCTCTCGAATCAGTTCAGCCATGGTCGCAATCTGGACATCGACAGTGGGCCGAGATACCGTTCGGCCTTTGAGTTCACCTGCAATGATTCCTGGCAGCCATGGATCGCCTTGAGTTCCGCGACCGACCATGACCGCATCTGCTCCAGTGGCCCATAGCACCTCGCGGGCTCTATCTGTCGAAGTAATGTCGCCATTCGCGATCAATGGGATTTGGACCGCTTCACGTGTACGTCGAATAGTGTCGTATTCGGCACCGCCTTTGTACATGTCGCAACGTGTTCTTCCGTGCATCGTGACTGCTTGAAGACCAAGATCTTGGGCCATTTTCGCGATCACGGGACCATTTTTTGACTGGTGGTCCCAACCGGTTCTCATTTTTACGGTGACCGGAATCTCGACTGCATTCACCACCTGACGGAAAATCTCGGCACAGAGTGCCTCGTCGCGCATAAGGGCCGACCCGGCTGCTTTTTTGAGCACTTTCTTGGCGGGACAGCCTAGGTTGATGTCGATGATATCTGCTCCTCGTTCCTCGTTTGCTCGAGCAGCTCTGGCCATCATCTGGGCATCACAGCCTGCAATCTGGACACTGATAGGGCCCGGTTCGTCTTGAATATCGAGCCGTCTATCACTTTTTTTTGTATCCCATAGGCTAGTATCGGAGTGAACCATTTCGGAAATCGCCATGCCCGCTCCGAGCGCTCTGCATAAGATGCGAACAGGGCGATCGGTTACGCCAGCCATGGGCGCTAACCACACAGGGTTATCAAGTTGATGGGGACCGATACGCAAGGCAATTACTCGGCTTTGATTCCCGAAAGACGGGTCCAGCCTTCCTTAGATACCTTGTCATCAAAGACGATTGCAGGGTAGGCCGCCTCCACTTGATCGGCTTGTTTATCGAGTAGGCCAGCCATGACAATTTTACCGCCTGGTCGCGCGAACCCTGTGAGTGTGCTCGCGAGCTCAATTAATGGGTCAGCTAGGATATTGGCGATGACAATATCATAGGTGCAGCTCGGTGTCTGATCAGGAAGCAGTGTCTCGACCACTAAATTATTGAGACTTGCATTGTTTTCCGTCGAAATGAGAGCTTGTGGGTCGATATCAATTCCTGTCACCTGACTTGCGCCCAGGCGACTCGCTGCGATGCCCAAGATTCCCGATCCGCATCCGAAGTCCATGACTGTTTGACCCGAGAGTCTGCGCGCACTGAGCCATTCAAGACATAACTGAGTCGTGGGATGCATGCCCGTCCCAAATGCCAGACCAGGGTCTAAATTCAGCACAGTGAGGTCCTCAGGAATTGGGGCATCATTCCATGATGGTCTGATCCAGAGTCCACCGATCTTGATTGGTTTAAATTGGTCGAGCGATGCTCTGATCCAATCTTCGTCTGGGAGAGATGTGAATTCTTTTGGTAGCTCAATCAATATGTTTGCGCGTTGAAAGTATGTTGCAAGATCTTCAAGGATTTCAGAGTCGGGCCTTTCGTCACAGAACAGGGCTTGAATTTGAGTCTGAGGCCACACTGGATGACTTCCAATTGGGGGCTCGAAAATCGGTGTGTCGCCGTCATCGACTAGCGTTACTGCCTGGGCATCTGCCAAAAATAGCAGCTCTTCAAGAAGTTCTGCTTGGTCGTCTCTGGCTATAACTGTGAGCTGCCGGAACTCGGTCATGACAGCCCTAGTTTTTTCTCAAGGTAGTGAATACTTACTGGGCCACCTACAAATGTGGCATCAGTCACAATGTCGCGTTGCAGTGGAATGTTGGTTTGGATGCCGTCAATCAACGATTCAGATAACGCTATTTCCATGCGCTTTAAGGCCTCCTCCCGTGTCGCTCCGTGAGTGATGAATTTAGCAATCATTGAGTCGTAATGCGGAGGGACCGCATACCCTGAATAAATGTGCGAGTCCACGCGAACACCTGGACCGCCCGGTGGATGATACCTTGAGATCAAACCAGGGCTTGGCAAAAACGTATTTGGGTTTTCTGCATTGATACGGCACTCAATCGCATGACCGTTGAGTTTGATTAGGTCTTGTGTGACCGACAACGGGTTACCAGCCGCAACCGAAATTTGTTCGCGGATTATGTCAATACCAGTAACCATTTCACTCACCGGGTGTTCAACCTGCACGCGCGTATTCATTTCAATGAAGTAGAAACGGCCGTCTTCATACAAGAATTCAAATGTACCAGCACCCGTATAGCCCATGTTCTTGCATGCTGTAACGCACGCTTCAAGCACCTGCGTGCGTGCTTTTGGGTCAACTCCAGGGGCCGGCGCTTCTTCTAAAACCTTTTGATGACGGCGTTGTAGTGAGCAGTCGCGATCGTAGAGGTGGATCGCGTTGCCATGGTTATCGGCTAAGACTTGAACTTCAACATGGCGAGGTTTTTCAAGAAACTTTTCGAGATAGACGGTCGCGTCACCAAAGGATGCTCTTGCCTCAGACTGTGTGATCTGGATTGAACTCAACAGGTCGGATTTAGAAAGAACGACTCGCATGCCACGACCGCCACCGCCTGCTGCCGCTTTTACGATGAGCGGAAATCCGATACTGTCAGCGATTTCCAGATTCTTCGCATCATCGACGCCCAATGGGCCATTTGAGCCCGGCACTGTGGGAACGCTGGCTGCTTGCATCGCTTCAATCGCGGCTACTTTGTTTCCCATCAAGCGAATAGTTGCCGCCGACGGACCAATGAACGTGAAACCCGACTGCTCAACTCGCTCAGCAAAATCTGCATTTTCTGCCAAGAACCCATATCCCGGATGGATAGCTTGTGCGTCAGTCACTTCGGCTGCTGCGATAATTGCCGGAACGTTGAGGTAGCTTTGATTTGACGGATTTGGACCAATACATATCGCCTCATCAGCAAGCTTGACGTGCTTTAAATCTCTATCGCATACCGAGTGTACGGCGACTGTCCGGATGCCGAGTTGGCGGCACGCTCTCAAAATACGGAGTGCAATTTCGCCGCGGTTAGCGATGACTATTTTTTCAAACATTGAATTATCCAATCACAACCAGTGGCTGGTCGAACTCAACGGCATCTCCGTCATCAACAAGAATCGCCACAATTTTGCCAGAGGTATCGGCTTCGATTTGATTCATCATCTTCATTGCCTCAACGATGCAGATCGTGTCGCCTCTTTTGATTTCGCTACCCACTTCGATGAAGGCGGCCGCGTCTGGCGATGGCGATCGATAGAAGGTTCCAACCATTGGTGATTTCACTTGATGGCCGACAGGAGCTAGGGCTTCAGATGGTTCATTAGCAGTTTGCTGAGGTTCGGCCTGTGGCGCCACGATAGTTTGAGGCGCAGACATTTGTGGCGTTTGAACAACGACTTGATTTGTGCTGCCGCGTGTGATGCGGACACTTTCTTCGCCCTCTGAAATTTCAATCTCAGCAACATCGGTGTCGTGCAGAAGTTCGATCAGCTTCTTAATCTTACGGATATCCATAGTCGGGCCTTAGTGTTGTATGTGTTGATCCAGTGTTTCCAGGGCGAATGTGTAGCCTTGTATTCCGCACCCCACTATGACCGCGAGTGCGATATCAGAAACATATGAATGATGACGAAACGCCTCACGTGCGTGCACGTTTGAGATATGTACCTCGACGAATGGGGCTGTTACGGTGCTCAGGGCGTCACGAATGGCCACGCTGGTATGAGTCCATGCACCAGGGTTGATTACAATCCCGTCGACCGGTTGATCCATTAATTGATGGATGCGGTCAATCATCTCGCCCTCGTGGTTGCTTTGGTAAAATTCGAGATTCATTCCAGTTGGCGCACCGGAGGTGAGTCTGTTTTCCAGGTCCTGCAAGGTAGTGGCGCCGTAAACTTCAGGTTCTCGCTGTCCGAGCAAGTTGAGGTTTGGGCCGTTTAGGACAAGCACCTTTGACATGAAATCACCGCAAATTCGTAAAAATTGTCGCTATTTTGCGCGATTTAACGTGAAAATGACAGTTCTGTTTGTTGGGGGGGATAGCAGAACCCGATATCCGCGCACCCTTGGTAGGTTAAAACCATCAAATTGGGCGCGCTAGATACGGTCATATGCAAGCGTTTTTTATGGATTGCCGTCGGTCCGAGTAGTGGGTCGTCATACATTTCAGATGCAGATCGCGTTGTTTCCAAGATATCACCGGTGTCGTTTTGCACGATTGTCCTTTCATCGTAGAGGTATGTGCCGTCTGCGATTGCGATTTCGATGACGTCAGCCCGTGGTTGCGAGACGATAAACGCCTGTTCTGGTGCCAAAAGGTCTGGAGCGCCAAAACTTGAGCCAAAGGAGCCTTGAGACTCAACGGGGGGTGCCCCGAAGACACAAATCGCTACAATAAAACTTGAGATAACGCGTTGCACTGGTTTCCTCCCCTTGTCATATTATCCGATGATACTCCTTGTTCATTTATTAGAGAAACGGATTGAGCATGCTTGGATCTTTGAAAAGCTGGCTTACCAACCTTGAAGGCCAATCAACATGGATTGCCGCCGGGTTTGGTGCCTTTGTATTGTTTTTTCTCGGCGCGGTTCTGTTGGGGATCCACTGGAGTCAGCCGCCGGAGCAACGCGGTGTTGATGACATTCTGGCGAAGACGGGACCTGTTGATAACGGGGCGACGATTGGTAATCCAACTGTTAGCACCTTGATTTTCATAACACAGACTTTGCTCGAAAAACCCGGTGGTTACTTATCCAATGACGTCACACCTCCAGGGCTTTGGTTAGATAACATGCCAAACTGGGAGTTTGGTGCGTTGGTACAGGCCCGCGATTTAGCGCGCGCTCTGCGCAAAGACTTATCACGCAGTCAGTCTCAATCAACTGAGGATGCTGACTTGGTGGTCGCTGAACCTGCGCTTAACTATGATTCTAGCAAGTGGTTTCCGTCTGCGGAGTCGAGCTATTACAAAGCAACAAACTCACTAAACTCTTACCAGATTCGTTTGGCTACGCCGGAAGAAGGAGCTCAGTTCTATGCCCGCGCTGATAATCTGCGTAATTATCTGGCCGACGTGGAGACGCGCCTTGGTTCTCTGAGCCAGCGGCTATCTGCAAGTGTTGGGCAGGCACGATTTAATATTGATCTGGCGGGGGATCCGGCAGCAAACCAGTCCACGATAGGTGTATCAGAGCGGGTGATCAAGACGCCATGGTTCGAGATTGATGACGTCTTTTATGAAGCGCGCGGCTCCGCCTGGGCACTTCTACATATATTACGAGCTATCGAACGTGACTTCGGTTCGGTCCTTGAGAACAAGAATGCACGTGTATCGCTGAAGCAGGTGATTCGTGAATTAGAGGCCACCCAGCAAACTGTCTGGTCGCCGACGATCTTGAACGGGTCTGGATTCGGAGTTTTTGCCAACCACTCGTTGGTGATGGCGAGTTATATCGCTAGAGCGCACGCAGCCATTTCTGATCTGCGTGCGCTGTTGGTTCAAGGGTGATTACTTCTTGGCAGCTTCGACCGATGCAACCACAGCATCGCGTGCTGCGTCGGATCCGCGCCAGCCATCGACCTTGACCCACCTGCCCGCTTCAAGGTCTTTGTAGTTCTCAAAAAAATGCTCGATCTGGTCAAGGAGCAATGAGCCCAGCTCCTGTGGCTCTTTGACATTTTTATACTGCGTGGTGAGCTTGTCGTGCGGTACCGCAAGCACTTTCGAGTCCCGGCCCCCTTCATCACTCATATCTAAAATACCTATCGGACGTGCACGAACAATTGAGCCTGGCTGAACGGGGTATGGTGTAACCACCAACACATCGAGCGGATCTCCGTCGTCTGAGAGAGTATTTGGCACATATCCGTAGTTCGCTGGGTAGAACATCGGAGTTGCCATAAAACGGTCAACGAATACGGCGTCGTATTCTTTCTCTATTTCATACTTGACTGGAGTTGAGTTTGCTGGAATTTCTATTGCGACATAGATGTCGTTTGGGATGTCCTTTCCCGCAGGAATGTCATTGAAGCTCATAAGGTCCTCAGTTGGTTAGTAGATAAGCAAGTGCACTTTTAAGTAATAAGTGTCCGGTGCTTCAGTCTCTTTTTCAACCGATACCCGCATCGATCGTCATCGTGAGATGAAACAACGTCGCCAATTGCTGTTTGTGGCGCGCAATGACACCATGAATGGTCTAAGCGATAGAGAGCACAATTTGAAAATTCATTTTTTGGGTATCTGTGGCACTTTTATGGGCGGGCTAGCGCAGCTATGTCGTCAAAAAGGTTGGGAGGTGACCGGCTCGGATCAGCACGTGTATCCACCGATGTCGGATCAACTCCGTCGAGCTGGCATTGTTTTGCATGAGGGTTTCGACTCGGCAGTCTTAACCGATGATCTCGACTTGGTTGTGATTGGTAATGTGATGTCTCGTGGAAATCCTTTAGTCGAAGCTGTTTTGGACCGAAAAATTCCATTTCTCTCAGGCCCAGAACTCTTAGGGCGTTTAACTGCCGATATGACGGTGCTTGCGGTTTCTGGGACCCATGGCAAGACAACGACGACCAGTATGCTCGCTTGGATATTGGAGTCTCAGAGAATGGGACCAGGCTTTCTGGTCGGCGGTGTCCCGCAGAACTTTGGTGTGTCAGCGCGCCTAGGTGGTGGGGAGTTGTTTGTCGTCGAGGCCGATGAATATGATACAGCGTTCTTTGATAAGCGGTCAAAATTTGTACACTACCATCCGGATATCTTTGGAATTAACAATCTAGAGTTCGATCACGCCGATATTTTTGCTGACTTATCGGAGATCGAAACTCAATTTCATCACGCGGTTCGTCGGGTTCCTGGGTCAGGTTTTGTAGTCAGCCGGTCAGGTGTAGACGCAATTGACCGTGTTTTGGCTCAAGGATGTTGGTCTAACCAGTTACCCATAGGGCGCGGGACAGCCGTTCATTTTCGTACCGAGTCGGGTGAGTTGATCAGCGATGCACTTGGTCAAAGAATTCGGTGGACGATGCGTGGAACCCACAATACAGAGAATGCTGAGCTTGCGGTAGCGATGGCACATACGGTCAATGTACCGATGGACCGGGCGTTTGGCGCGCTTGCCTCTTTTGAGGGTGTCGATCGCCGACTCAACTTGTTGTTCGAAACAGATAATCTGAAAATTTGGGATGACTTTGCACACCATCCAACTGCCATAGAAGCAACACTCGACGCACTGAGGACAGCCGGAACGGGTCATGTTCCATTGATTGCTGTGATTGAATTACGTTCGAATACAATGAAGGCTGGGATTCATGGCGCTACGCTACTGAATTCAGTCACTCATGCAGACCAAGTAATCTGGGTACTGCCGGGGGATGCAGCGTTTGATTCTTCTGTACTTAAGCGCACAGATGGGACATCACTCGTTGTGCGAGACGCTTTAACACTTGAAGATGAATTAGCAGGACTGCAATCGGGACAGATTATCTTTATGTCCAACGGAGGATTTTCAGGCATCCAGGATCGAGTTGTTGGGCGTATAAGAGGTCGTTGAAAAATTCTGAAGCAACCACACAGTACATCTCATGATCTTTGAAACTATCGGCCCTGAGGTTGTTGTGACCAAACCACTTTTCCCGCTCCCTCTGGTGTTGTTTCCAGGTGGCCGTCTACCGCTTCAGATTTTTGAGGCGCGGTATTTGGATATGGTTGGTAAATGCATGCGCGAGGGCGATAACTTCGTCGTTACAATGTCCCGCGCTGAGGGCTTTGCTGACTTAGGATGTGAGGTGTCGATCCGCGACTTTGATCAATTAAGTAATGGATTGCTCGGTATCTTGGCAATTGGGGAACGTAAACAGCAACTATTCAACCCGCGACAGCGCGAAGATGGTTTGTGGTTTGCTGACGGGGCGGATCTTCCGATGGAGGAGTCTTTGGAGGTCCCTTTCGATTATTCTGGGCTGGTTGAATTGTTGAAGAGCTTGAAAATGCATCCTGCAGTGCGGGGTCTTTACAGCGAGATAGACTACACCGACGCAACTGAAGTCAGTTCAAGACTTACGGAACTTCTGCCACTCGATAATGAAGTTAAACAAGCGTTTTTTGAGATTAGTGATCCACTTGTGAGGCTTGCTGAATTAGAGGCCGAGGTAACGAAACTCCAAATTCGAGGCCGCGACGCCTGATTTCTTGCAGCGACCCACTGTATAATTAGCACAGTACAGTGGGGTGAGAATGAATTATCAAGCCATGGCTATGTCAGCCAAATCGGTCCGAACGACCATAGGTACCGCCTCGACGGATACCAAGAATTCAGCGCTTTTGGCGATACGCGACGCGGTAGTAGCGTCTCGCGTCAAAATCCTCCAGTCGAATGAGAAAGATCTCGACGCAGGTCGAATTAACGGTCTTGATAGCGCACTGCTTGATCGGTTGGAATTGAATGAGGCGCGTATCGACGCCATGATAGAGGGTATTGAGCAGGTTATCGCCTTGCCTGATCCGGTCGGCGAGTTATCGCGGATGACGCGTCGTCCATCCGGGATTGAAGTAGGGTTCATGCGACAGCCCTTAGGCGTCATCGGAATCATTTATGAGGCAAGGCCCAACGTTACCGTGGATGCGGCAGTACTGTGCCTTAAATCAGGTAATGCCTCCGTACTTCGTGGCGGAAGTGAAGCATTTCATTCCAATCAAGCAATCGCCGAATGCATATCAATAGGCCTTGCATCGGCCGGGCTTCCTGGAGCCTGTGTTCAAGTTGCGCCGACTGCAGATCGTGAATTTGTCGGCGCGATGATTGGCGGTGACCATCCGATGTGCGATGTCATCATTCCGCGTGGCGGCAAAGGCTTGATTGAGCGTATTTCAAAAGATGCGCGAGTACCTGTGATCAAGCATTTGGATGGTAATTGCCATGTGTATGTGGACGCCGAGAGCGATCAGCAGGAAGCGCTAGAAATATTAGAAAATGCGAAGACACATCGTTACGGTGTCTGTAACGCTGCTGAATCATTTTTGATTCATGAGGCTGTTGCTGAGGCATTGCTACCGGCACTTAATGCTGTTCTGGAGCCTTACGAGATTGAGATCCGTGGTTGTGAACGTGTTCGTGCTATTATGCCATCGGCAAAAGTTGCGACTGAAGATGATTGGTTCGAGGAATATCTCGGCCCGATTGTTGCGGTTAAAGTTGTGCCATCAGTTGATGCAGCGATTGAGCATATTAACACCTACGGCTCGCATCATACTGATGCGATTGTGTCGACGAATTACAAAACAGTTCGTCATTTCATGCGGGCGGTTGATTCGTCATCTGTTATCGCGAATGCATCGACAAGATTCGCAGATGGGTTTGAATACGGGCTCGGGGCGGAAATTGGTATTTCAACCGACCGAATCCATGCGCGTGGCCCAGTCGGCCTTGAAGGACTAACCAATCAAAAGTGGGTCGTGTTCGGAGAAGGACAGGTGCGCGTGTAGTGCAAGTTCTATTTGGCGGAACCTTTGATCCTGTTCATAACGGCCACGTTGTCATGGCGGAAAGCCTAGTGAAAGCATTTCCTAGGGCAATAATCCACGTGATTCCTAATCGTCAGCCGCCTCATCGCAAGAGCTATGTATCATCTGAGCATCGCTTGGCAATGCTTGGTTTGGCAATGGAGGGGATTCCTCGAGTTTTAGTCAATGCAATCGAGCTTGGTCGAGACGGGCCAAGCTTCACCGTGGATACGCTGCGAGCTCTCCGAGAGCAGTTTGGTGGGAAAGAGTCGCTGGTGCTGTGTTTGGGCGCGGATGCAGTCCGCGTAGTTGATGAGTGGTATCAGCCAGAGCTTCTCCCAGAGCTTTGTCACGTTTGTGTTTTAAATCGCGCGAGTCAGTCTACCGTAATCCCCGGAGTATTATCGTCGTACCACTCTACGGACACTCTATCGGATTTGAATCAAAAAGCATGTAGCCTACTTGTATATCTAGCTACCCCCGATATTCCGGTCTCTTCTACTGAGGTACGAGAACTGATTGCCAAAAATGAACCTACTCTTCCTGTACCGTCGAAAATTGCGGACTATATCAAGAGATATCACTTGTACCAGGGCATTGAATGACAGAAGAAATCCCACTGAGGCAACTTATTGTTGATGCGCTAGAAGAGTTGAAAGCACTCGATATCCGAATTGTTGATGTCAGGGGCCAGACCTCTGTAACTGACTGGTTAGTGATTGCAAGTGGCACCTCCAGCCGGCACGTGAAGTCACTCGCTGAGCATGTTTCTCAAGAAATGAAAGTCAAGTATAGCGTTACTGCTCTTGGTAGTGAGGGGGCTGACGTAGCTGAATGGGTTTTAGTTGATTTCGATTCAGTTGTTCTTCACGTGATGCAGCCTCCCATCCGAGAGTTTTATGATTTAGAAAGACTATGGGACCGCCGTAGCCGGGATACAGCTGAGAATGGCGAGCGTTAATGGCAAATGTGAGGCTTTTGGCGGTAGGGCAAAAAATGCCATCCTGGGTTCAGGCTGCCTGTGCAGATTACCTTCCTAGGTTTCGTCACCAGTTTAAGGTGCAGATTGAAGAGATCCCTGTATCAAAAAAAGAGGGTGCTGATGCACAAACGGAACATAAAAAAAAATTGTTGGGCCGCTTAAAACAGAATGATTTTTTGGTTCTCTTGGATGAACGCGGACGATCGTATTCCACGCTTGAGTTAGCCGATCAAATAACACAATGGGAACTTTCGGGCCGTTCTCTCGTCTTTGCTATTGGCGGTGCTGATGGATGGTGCGAAGAGTCGAGGGCACTTGCAGACAGCCAATGGAGTCTGTCAAAACTTATCTTTCCTCATCCCTTGGCCCGCGTTATCGTCGTCGAACAACTGTATCGTGCGGATAGTGTCCGTCAAGGACATCCATATCACAGGAGTTAGAGTTGGAACTTTCGACCAGCGTTCGTGAAAAGAATCTAGTTCAGTCACGGGTGGCAGTTGCCTCTCTCGGTGGAGCGTGTCTTCTCTCGCTCCTTCTGATGCGATTGATTTGGCTGCAATTAGTCGAAACGGAGCGGTTTCAGACAGCTTCTGAGGAAAACCGTTTACAGACTCTTCCCGTCGGGCCCGCACGCGGGTTGATAATTGATCGTAACAGGATTGTACTGGCCGAAAACCAACCGAACCTTCAACTATTAGCAGTTCCGGAAGAAGTGCCTGATCTGAACCAACTGATCATAGATATCCGTCAGCGAATTGGGTTTACAGATAACGATGCGGAGCGTTTTTCAAAAAATTTAAAAACGCGCCGCAGACCGCGAGATCCAGTCGTTGTGAAAGACGAATTATCAGAATTCGATGCGGCGCGTATTGCCGTGGATCTATTTCGGTTTCCAGGATTAAAACTTGAGGCCCGTCCAACACGCTATTATCCCTATGGTGGTTTGACCGCACACAGTCTCGGGTATGTTGGACGATTATCGCTGAGTGAGTCGCAAAGTGTTGAAGAAAGCCGCTACGCGGGTACTGATACCATCGGTAAGCTTGGTGTAGAAAAAGCTTATGAAGACTCACTTCTCGGTCAGGTTGGCGTGGAGCGGGTCGAGACAAGTGCCCGAGGACAGATTATGCGATCGGTTGATCGTGAGGATCCAACGCCGGGTGAAAACATTCCTTTACACTTAGATATTGGACTGACTGCCAAGCTCTACGAGGTGATGGGTGATAGGCGTGGTGCAATTGTTGCTCTCGACCCAAAAAATGGGGGAATTTTAGGACTCGCGAGTACGCCGACATATGATGCCAATTCATTCATCGGAGGGATCAGTCAGGCTGAATACAAGGCGTTACAACTTGATCAACATACCCCCCTCTTTAACCGAGCGTTGAGTGGACAATACCCGCCTGGATCAACAATCAAACCGATGCTTGGTATTGTAGGATTGCACTATGGTGCCGTCAGCTGGAAAACAGAATATTTTTCTAAAGGTTTTTTTCAGTTGCCAGGAAATGACCACAAATATCGGGATTGGAAAGAGTGGGGTCACGGTCGAGTTAATATGAATAAAGCCGTTATTGAGTCTTGCGATACCTACTTTTATGACATGGCTGTCCGGCTCGGTATTGACCAGATGTCGGAGGGTATGAAGAGCTTCGGATTCGGACGCCGACAGGGCCGCGATATCCAAGGTGATCTCCCGGGTATTCTTCCCAGTCGAGAGTGGAAACGTACTGCTAAAAACGAGCCTTGGTATTTGGGTGAGACCGTAATCTCGGGCATTGGCCAGGGATTCTGGGTGACAACGCCTTTGCAGCTGGCGGCTGCAACGACTGCAGTGGCGCGTCGAGGGAATTTTATCGAACCTCATTTCTCATTACTTGAAGATGTCGACGCNGGGGCGCCTGTCCCACTTGGCGAATCGATGGACTGGGAGCGGATGATTGATGCGATGGAGGGNGTTTTCCACAGTGAGAACGGAACAGCGCGTGCTGCTGCCCGTGGTTTGAATTACCGCATCGCAGGTAAAACAGGGACGGTGCAGGTTGTCAGTATTGGGCAAGAAGAAGAGTACGATGCAGACGAGATTGAAGAACGATTGCGAGACCACGCACTATTTGTTGGTTTTGCACCAGCAGATTCTCCAAGTATCGTTGTCGCACTGATTATTGAGAATGGTGGGTCAGGTGGCACGACCGCTGCGCCAATAGCAAGAAAAATTTTTGATTATTGGTTACTTACCCGCAATGAGGGATCAAGGCCCCCGGACATTAATTATGTGGCTAAAATAAATCAACGCGTTCTTGAGCCAAGGCATGCTGACAGCAACTGAAACAGGTCATATTGAGTCGTTCAGACCGAAGCGTTTCGCGCAGCGTTACGGTGTTGACCCTGTTCTTACACTCTTTGTTTTTGTAACGGCATTGTATGGTCTAATCATTCTGTATTCGGCTTCGGGACAAAGTTGGTCTATGGTGCTCCGTCAGGGCGCACATGTGGTCGGTGGACTTGTAGCCATGGTTCTACTTTCACAGGTACGTCGTGATGTAATCATCCAGATCACCCCATTTTTGTTCCTATTTAGCTTATTCTTGCTGACTGCTGTTTTGCTTTTCGGTACCGGCGCGAAAGGTGCTCAACGTTGGCTTGATTTACCCGGTCTTCCAAGATTTCAGCCATCGGAACTGATGAAGCTTGCGCTTCCGGCTATGATTGCGTGGTGGCTGACGCGACACAAGNTGCCCCCAACATTATCTCAATTAGTGATTGCGGCGTTCATGATTGCTTTACCCGTGGCTTTAGTGGCGAAACAACCCGATCTGGGGACCAGTATCATAATTGCAGTTTCAGGCTTCTTTACCATTTTTTTGGCAGGTATTTCGTGGCGTTTATTAGCCGCGCTTGGTGGACTCTGTGTGGCGGCCTTACCAGCACTCTGGATGGTTATGCATGACTACCAGCGAACTCGTGTGATGACCTTGTTAGATCCTCAGAGTGACCCGCTGGGAGCTGGATGGAATACGATCCAAGCAATGACTGCGCTCGGATCCGGTGGGCTGTTTGGTAAAGGTTATGCCGCAGGAACTCAGGCGCAATTGAAGTTTCTTCCTGAATCACACACTGACTTCATCGTCGCAGTTCTTGGCGAGGAAATGGGATTTCTTGGCATCAGTATCTTGCTAGTATTCTATGCCCTGATTCTCGGGCGTTGTCTGGTACTAACGACTCGCGCGGAAGGGAATTTTGGACGACTGCTATCTGGCTCGATCACACTAACCATCTTCGTTTATATCTTTGTGAATGTGGGAATGGTTAGTGGAGTTTTGCCTGTGGTGGGTGTGCCTTTACCATTAATTAGTTATGGTGGGACGTCGATTATTTCGTTGCTGATTGGATTTGGTTTGATTATGTCCATGCAACGCACTAAACGAGTTCTTTCAGGGGAGTCGTGATGCGCATATTTTTATTGATCTCAGTAATTGTTAGTCTCGGAGGAATGCATATTCCAGTGGCTTCAGCAAATTATGCTGAACGACCAGAAGTTTTAGCAATGGCAGATCGCCTAGCTACCAAAGGTCTCGATCGAAATAAAGTCTTGAAAATTATGTCAGAAGCCAAGCGTTTGGATTCTGTGATCAACGCGATGAATCGCCCAGCTGAGAAAAAAGAATGGAAGGAATATCGTCCAATTTTTATAAAAAAAGCTAGAGTAAAAGCCGCAGCGAGTTTTTACATAAAACATCAAGACACGTTAAGGCGCGCCGAAACTGAGCTGGGCGTTCCGGTCGAAGTTATCTTGGCCATCATTGGAGTCGAGACATACTACGGGAAGAATAAAGGAAGTTTTAGAGCCTTAGATGCCCTAGCCACGCTTGGTCTCGATTATTCAAAGCGCGCCAAATTTTTCTTGGGCGAGCTCGAATCTTTATTTCTGCTTGGTAAAGAAGAAAATCTGCGCCTAACCGATTTAAAGGGCTCATACGCAGGTGCTATGGGGTTCGGTCAGTTTATTCCTTCGAGTTATCTGGCGTATGCGGTCGACTTTGATAAAGACGGTCATCGTGATTTGATTGATAATCCTGTTGACGCAATTGGCTCTGTGGCGAACTATCTCGCTAAGCATGGTTGGGATTTGGGCTATGGGATTGCCAGCCCAGTATCGAATGCTGCAGCTCAAGTCGAGCGGATGGAGTCCCGTATCGATGTTAAGGAGACGGGAAGGGAATTAACCTCCAAGGGCGTTGAAGGAATCCCCAGCGCATGGTCTGAATTGCCTCTTGATGTTCTTGGTCTATACGGCGCCGAAAAAGAGGAGTACTGGGCGGTGACTAAGAATTTTTATGTGATCACACGGTACAACAGGTCGCCTTTGTATGCGATGGCGGTAACGCAGCTGTCTGAAGATATTGCGAAGGAACTTGGTCTGTGATTCGCAGCGTTGTCATCTTAATCATGCTCGTCCTTGGAGGATGTTCATCTGTCCAACAGTGGATGGGTGTAGCTGAGCCGGCTAACGACGGATCAGAAGTTGATGAAGTCCCCGATGGCCCCCCCTTGATCGCCTCGGTTGACGTGGACTCGTTGCCCGAGCCTGAAGCAAAGCCCGAACCTTTATCGCAATACGGAAATCCTGAATCATATGAGATTGAAGGTATCACCTATAAAATTTCGCCCGTGGGACTTGGTTTTTCGGAGATTGGAGTCGCTAGTTGGTACGGTCGCAAGTTTCATGGGCGGCTAACGTCTTCGGGTGAGCCCTTCGATATGTTTCAATTCACAGCAGCTCATAAGACCATGCCAATTCCTGCATGGGTTCGTGTCACAAATTTGGAAAACGATCGGTCTTTGGTTGTGCGTGTAAATGATCGAGGGCCATTCAAAAAAGATCGGGTTCTGGATTTATCTTGGGCCGCAGCAAAACGTTTGGGATTTTCTGATAAAGGAACCACACAAGTGAGTTATGAGGTCCTCACTGTGCCGAGTTCTGACGCGGATTTAATCGCTAATCCACTAGTGAAGCCACCTCAGATAATTCTCCAAGTGACCGCAGTATCGACAGCAATTCAGGCCCAGAAAGTTGCTGACCAAATCCAAAAAGAGGTTCCCAAGGATATGGCGACTATTCGAGTGGACCCAAACGGGGCGGGCTTATTTAGGGTGCAGGTTCTACCAAAAACAGATTTACGTGTGGAGCGCGAAATTCATGACAAGTTGGTGGCCCTCGGATGGTCACCACAGCGACTAATAGCAAGATGATTGAGTGAAGGAAGGAGAGTAGAGTGCGTCTATTTTGGATCGCCCTAACATGTCTGTTCAGTTTGACCGCTGTAGCCATGGTGCCACTGACGGAGGCGCTCGGTAATGGNCCCCCCATCCCTGGAGCTCCAAAGTTACAAGCATCGGGATATCTGTTAGTCGATGCTACTAACGGGGAAGTACTGGTCGAGTATAATGCAGAGGAGCCACTACCCCCCGCGTCCTTGACTAAAATGATGACCGCTTATATTGCTGAGCGAGAGATTGCTGAGGGGCGCGCGAGTTTCGATGACAAAGTCCCCGTTAGTGTCAAAGCCTGGAAGACAGGCGGTTCAAGAATGTTTATCCGTGAGGGAACTGAGGTTCGTTTAGAGGACTTACTCCGTGGAATTATAATTCAGTCAGGTAATGATGCGAGCGTTGCTGTCGCTGAATACATTGCCGGGTCTGAAGATGTCTTTGCAGACGTTATGAATCAGACGGCGGCAGGCATAGGTATGGTCAATAGCCAGTTCAAAAACTCTACAGGATTACCCCAGGAAGGGCACTACACCACCGCAAGAGATCTGGGCATATTAGCGGCGAGAACAATCAAGGATTTTCCCGATACCTACACGATCTATAAAGAAAAAAACTTTACTTACAACGGAATTAAGCAGGCAAATCGCAATAATTTGTTGTTTCGTGATCCAAGTGTCGATGGATTGAAGACGGGGCATACTGAAGAAGCAGGATATTGTTTAGTCGCAAGTGCCGAGCGTGATGGGTACCGTCTAATTTCCGTTGTAATGGGTGCTGCAACTGAGAAAGCTCGGGAGCAGGAAACAACTAAATTATTGCAATATGGATTCCGTTATTTCAGAGGCCAGACTGTATTTGCAGCAGGTCAGCCATTGCCCGAGAGTTCTAGAAAAGTATGGTTTGGTGACGCTGAAACGGTTGAACTTGCGCCAACCGAGTCGCTATACGTCACATTGCCACTTGGTCGCGAGTCATCTATTCAAGCCACGCTTGATGCACCAGATACTCTAGATGCGCCGCTTGCAGCCGGTACGGTGGTCGGGACAGTAAAAATAATGCTNGGTGAACGTGTTCTCGCAGAGTCACCAGTGGCTGTTGCTCAAGCTGTTCCCGAGGGTGGCGTATTTAAGCGATTAGTGGACTTTGTGCTGAGATTATTTGCGTGACCTGGTGTTGCCTCAATGGTGAGATTATGCCGATTGAACAAGCCGCGATCTCTCCAATGGATCGCGGATTTCTGTTTGGTGATGGCGTGTATGAGGTGATGGTACAGATCGATGGTCACATCCGTGCCAATTCACTTCACGAAGCGCGCCTTCAGTCGAGTCTCGACGCGATTGGGTTATCGGTCTCAGTCGCTGACGTGTTTGCGGACGTCGTTCGGTTGACTAAAAAGACGGGACTCTTGAACGCCAAAATTTACGTGCAAGTGACGCGGGGGGCATCACCGGTTAGAGACCACGGATTTCCATCCCAAATATCACCGACTGTTTTTCTAACTATTACTGAGTTCGAGGCTATTACAAAAAAACCAGTCAAAGCGATCGTGTGTCCGGATATTCGTTGGCGTTGCAATTCAATCAAGTCTGTCTCTCTGCTTGGTAACGTTCTCTTATTACAAGAGGCCCGAGAGAGTGGTGCTCAAGAGGCAATTTTGTATCGTGATGACCTAGTGACCGAGGCGTCGACTTCGAACGTTTTCTTAATCCGAGGGCAGTCTCTCACTACGCCACCCTTGAGCGACCTTATCCTACCCGGAATTACACGTCACCTTGTGATTGAAATGGCCCCGACGGTTGGATTGGACGTCGTTGAAGAGGCGATTCGTGTTGATTCCTTGCCTGGTGCCGACGGTTTGTTTGTTTCAAGCTCGACCCGCGGATTGATGCCGATCGTGGAGCTTGATCCTGGTGGACTAGTTGGCAACGGTCAACTTACTGAGGCCTTTGTGGCTCTTCAGGCAGCCTACGATGAGCGGTTGCATTATCATGAGTAATGAGTCACAACTTGAAAAACCAACGATTGAATTCCCCTGTGAGAACTATCATATCTCTGTGGTCGCTGATATGCATGATGGGTTTGTGAAGATTCTGGAAGAAATCGTGGGTAAACATTGCAAAGGCTTTGGGGCCGATGCATTGCGAGTGACCGCCAGTAAAAATGGTAAATATCAAAGTTTTCGATTTTTAATCACCGCTGAAAGCGAAGAACAATTGAAGAAACTTCACGAAGACCTTAAGGCGACAGGTCGAGTTCATATGGTTTTGTGATGACAGAGGTCATCATTATTGATCGAGGGCTCGAGCTCTACGAGAAGACGCACCAAGCAATGAAGGATCAACTTGCGCTCCTCAAAGGTGGAAAGCGTACCGAACTTTGGTGCGTCCAACATCTGCCGGTGTTTACACAAGGCCAAGCTGGCAAAGCCAAGCATGTTCTAAATCCTGGCGATATACCAGTTATCCAATCCGATCGCGGTGGAGAGGTAACTTATCATGGTCCGGGCCAGGTCATTCTCTATACGTTGATTCCAATGAAGCATTTCACACTAAATGTCAGAGCGCTTGTGAGCCTTCTTGAGAATATCGTGATCGGCTTATTAGAGTCTTACGGGATCTCATCCCTAGCGCATGCCGATGCGCCTGGTGTTTATGTTGGTAACCGAAAGATTGCGAGTTTGGGCCTCAGGATTCGACACGGAGTCTCGTATCACGGCGTCGCACTGAATGTGTCGATGGATCTTGAGCCGTTTTCACGAATTAATCCGTGTGGCTACGAGGGCCTCGAGGTCACACAGCTTTCTGACTACATATCGACGGTCGCGATTGATCACGTCTTCGACCAGCTCAGTCGACGGCTTAAGCAACAGTTATTGGATTTAGCGAGTCATCGGATGGCCAGCCAGAATCAACAGAATATCCTTGATCATTGACCAAGCTGGTTCTTGTGTTGCGCCCTTGATGGTCCTATCGGTTTCATGACAGAGTGTTAAGAGTTTTCTTAGCTGCATGAGATTCAGTCGGTTGACCGCACCACGAACTAATCCCTCACGTGAACGCCAGACTCGTAATGAACCAATGGCCTGATTAGCCGACTCGCCCTGATCCATCCGGTATCGAATTTGAAGCAGAATATCGAGTTCCCGAGAAATTGCCCAAAGTGCGCTCATTGCCTCGACACCCTCCATTTTTAATAGGTCGATAATTCGATTCAAGCCGGATACATCCGATTTCATGGCGAGATCAACTAGGTCGTAGACCGTATGGCGGGCACTTTGTGTTAATACATCGAGCACCTGGTCGAGAGACAATGTAGGTCCCCCAACCAGATCAGGCTGAATGAGTTTCAGTCGTTCTATCACTTGTCCCGCCGCTAACAAATTGCCTTCAGTGTGTATCTGAACCGCGGTTTTTGCTTCAGGGTCCATAACAATTTGATGCGATTTAAGTTCGGAATCGAGCCATTTTACAAATTGATAAGGTGGAATAGCGCTTGCCTCGATGACAGCGCCCGATTTTTCAAGTGCCTTAAACCAAGTGGTTGATATTTCACTTTTTCCAAGCCTCGGACCACTGACGAGGAGACGTTTATCATCAGGTGGGTTTTGAATCCATTTATCGAGTGCTGAACGTATAGATTTGTCAAGCGTGGTTTTACTGAGCCGCAGCTCTACGAGCGTCCGGTCAGCAAATAGAGACAAGGCGTCAAGCTCACTCAGGAGTCGGTTGGCAAGGCCGGGTTCTTCTTGGTCGAGTAACAAGCGTTCCCTGAAGCCTTGGTCTTTGCCGGTCTTTCTTAACGCATCTCCGATGCGGGTAATAAAAAAAGCCTCATCGCCCAATAGCGCGGCGACAGGAGGTAGATCTGTATTCCATAAACCAACATCAAAATCTGACGCTTTGATGGCCATCAGTCACTTGGCCTTTGGCGGATCTTTTTGCATGAGTGCTTGCTCAAAGCGAACACGAATTGATGGCACGATCTGACTGAGTATATCATTCTCAAGATGATGCTTTAGCTGAGCAACTCTCTGGTCTTCAGCAGACGTATTCGCCCCACTATCGACATAAATGAGGGTCGTACGGACCTTGGTCTCTGGAATCAGAACAACAAGATCTTCACCAATCAGGCTATATGTGATTTCAAGTGCAAGCTCTGTTTGATCTCCGTCTGACACAGGTCCAAGCACGCGATCAGTGAATGTTGGAAGGGTCAGTTTTAACTTGGGAGCCGGACCTGACCCGACCACATCGGTGCCTTGGTCTCTCAGTTGACGCGTGATGTTTTGGATGATTGTTGAGTAGGGGTCGGGCGTCTGTATCCGCAGAGATTTAGGAAGTTGTCCTAACTGAGTACTAGTACCACGTAGCTTAAAACCACACCCAGTCAAAAGCCCAGCGGCTGAAAGTGTTAAAAATGCACGTCGATGAATCACGGTGGTGTTACCACGAAATTAACGAGTTTCCGCGGGACAACGATGGCCTTCTTCTCGATCATTCCCTCAAGGAATTTTGCAACAGAAGGCTCATCGCGAGCCATGGTCAGTATTAGTTCTTTGTCGGCATCTGCAGCTACTTCGATCCGTCCTCTCAGCTTGCCGTTAATCTGAACCACTAGCGTCAGCGTGTCACGTGTCAGCGCTTCCTCGAGAACTTCCGGCCAGCTCACATCGATAAGTGAGTGACTATGACCGAGCTTTGACCACAGATGTTCGGCGATATGTGGTGTGATCGGCGATAGTAATATAACGATCGCTTCGATCGCTTCAGAACGAATGCGCCAATCAGATTCTGTTTGCGCCTCAAACTTCATCACGCTGTTCGTCAATTCCATGATGGATGCGATCGCCGTATTGAAATGATAACGACGCCCAATATCGTCAGAGACTTTTGCGATGGTCTCATGAAGCTTACGGTATAAATCCCGTGGATCGTCTGACAAGGCCTCGAGGTCGACCTTGCCGAGTATGAAGTGGTCGGCTACCGCGATGTGCTCAGTGACTAAGGTATATACTCGTTTCAAGAAACGGTGTGCACCGGCCACGCCGTCATCAGACCACTCAAGAGAAAGTTCAGGTGGCGCGGCAAACATCATAAACAAACGGACGGTGTCAGCGCCGTATTGATCGATCAGTTCTTGCGGATCAACGGTATTGCCTTTCGACTTCGACATCTTAGAGCCATCTTTCAAGACCATGCCCTGAGTGAGGAGCTTTTTAAAAGGCTCATCGCTCTCGATCAAGTCGAGATCACGCAGCACTTTGTGGAAGAAGCGCGCATACAGAAGATGCAAGATGGCATGCTCGATGCCACCGATATAGAGATCGACGGGAAGCCAATAGTTGGCATTCTCATCGAGCATCGCATCATTTGAGAAAGCGCTTGCGAATCTAGCGTAGTACCAGCTCGATTCCATGAACGTATCAAAGGTATCCGTCTCACGTTTGGCAGGGCGTCCCGTATCCGGGTCAATGATATCAAAGAAATCACTACGGCTCGCTAATGGACTGCCTGAACCATCTACCACCACATCCTCTGGCAAAATCACCGGAAGATCTTCATCACGAACAGTTTTCAATCCTTCATCGCTATGAATAATAGGAATCGGACATCCCCAGTACCGCTGACGCCCAACACCCCAATCACGGAGACGGTAGTTGGTAGTGATGCGACCAATGCCCATGTTTTCGAGCGCGGTGGCGACTGCTTTAAATGCATCTCCAAAATTCAGCCCATCAAACTGGGCAGAGTTAATAGTGACCCCGGTCTTTTCACACCACGCTTGCTTGCTGAGATCATATTCAGGGTCATCAGTTATCGGCTTGATAACGGCTTGAATGGGCAGACTATATTGTGTCGCAAATTCCCAATCACGTTGATCATGGCCAGGGACCGCCATCACCGCACCCGATCCGTAATCCATCAATACAAAGTTGGCGATCCAGATCGGAAGCTCTTCGCCGGTGAATGGATGAATCACATATTCACCGGTTGCCATGCCTTGCTTCGGTGCTTGAGCAAGATCGGCTTCGGCAACGGACATACTTGTGCATTCTTCGATGAACGTAGCGACTTCTGGTTTCAATTCTGCAGCTTTTTTCGCAATCGGATGCTGTGCGGCCACGGCCATATAGGTAATTCCCATGATGGTATCTGGGCGCGTTGTATAGACCTCGAGTCTTTCTTGGGAACCTTTAAGTTCAAAACTGAACTCTACACCCTGACTTCGTCCGATCCAGTTTTTCTGCATCGTCTTNACCTGTTCGGGCCAATCAACAGAATCCAAATCATCTAGTAATTCATCTGCATAATCCGTAATGCGGATAAACCACTGATCGATTTCACGCTGCTCAACCAGAGCTCCCGAGCGCCAGCCGCGACCATCGATGACCTGCTCATTTGCGAGAACAGTCTGATCAACCGGATCCCAGTTAACGCGGGCTTTTTTTCGGTAGGCGAGTCCTTTCTTAACCATCCGGGTAAAGAGCCATTGCTCCCAGCGATAGTAATCTGAAGCGCAGGTGGCGAGTTCACGATCCCAGTCATACCCAAAACCAAGACTCTTTAGTTGACCACGCATTGTGTCGATGTTGTCGTAAGTCCATGCGGCGGGAGGCAGCTTATTTTTTATTGCCGCATTTTCAGCAGGCATGCCGAAAGCATCCCAGCCCATAGGCTGCAACACGTTATACCCATTCATGGTCATAAAGCGGCTGATCACGTCTCCGATGGTGTAGTTTCGGACATGACCCATATGGAGTTTACCCGACGGGTATGGAAACATGCAGAGGCAGTAAAACTTTGGCTTTGTGGAATCTTCTGTTGTTCGGAAGGCCTGTTTTGATTCCCAATACTGCTGGATTTCCGGTTCAATGGTCTTAGGTTGGTAATCGCGCTCCATGAGCTATAGATAGTCCTTGGAATTAAAAGACCAAAGAATAGCGGTTCAGCCTCCCGACTGTAAGGCGTTTTGTGAAAAAACACCCTATTTTGGTTCGAAAGCCTCGTTTCTTCGCGTCAGAGTTAAAATAATAACTAAGAGGATAATAAGAGGTGCTTCGCCGGCATAAGAATAGGGCGTCACAGTTGTCGCTGGGATTAGGCTGTGTGAGAGAACAGCAGGCCGGAATCTTGGGAGTATCTTTTCAACTTGGCCGCGTCCATTGATGAAGGCGGTCAAGCCGTCATTGGTTGCTCTGACAACAGGTTTTCCGAGCTCGCGTGCGCGGATTTGAGCGATTTGTAGATGCTGATCAGGTCCGATCGAATCACCGAACCATGTGTCGTTTGATACGGTGAGGATGACGTTGGCATCTCTTGCAATCTTCCGTGCTTGCCCGGTGTATGCGATTTCGTAACAAATCAACGGCCCGAATTTTAGATATCCATGCGTCAATAAATTCTGTTGGGATCCCGGGGTGATCGTTGACATTGGAAGGTCCAAAAATGCGATTAGGCCTCTTAGAAGCGAGTCTAGTGGCACATATTCACCGAAAGGAACGAGGCGCGTTTTGTCGTAGGTACCTTGGCCTGAGCCCAGCGTAATTAGTCGGTTTGTGTATCGCCCCTCGCTTTGACCGAGCACACCTGTAATCAATGTCTTTGAGCCGGAAAGAAGTTTTAGATCGAGATCGGGTAGGGTCGAAATTACTCGCGATTCAGTCATTGGTAGCGCGGTCTCAGGCCAGATGGTGACATCTACACCCAGGGGGAGGCCATTAACAACATGTTGTTCAACAATGCTTCCGCGAAACTCAGGGTTCCATTTTTTTGTTTGTGCGATTACCGGTTGCCACAGGGCGACGCGGGTTGCATATGCTGGCTTTTCTTCAGGTTCAAATTCTTCGTTCAATATCGGACCTGTAACGAGTAGAACGCAGGGAATAATGAGAATAATAAGTCTTCGGTCTAAAAGGCTCGCCAACAGTCCACCACTAGTTAGTGCGATCAGTGCAGAGACACCAAATACCCCCACCCAAGATAAATAGCCCTCGAATGGTGTTCCGAGCGCGCTGTAGCCCATTAATAACCAGGGAAATCCGGTCAAAAACCAACTGCGGAAAGCTTCCATCGTGACCCAGCAAGCGGTCAACAAGCATACCCTCCCGAGGGCTGATGGCCATCGCTGATGCCAACTTGCGTATCCCCAGGATGCAAGTCCCGGAAAGATGGCGAGGCCAGCGGCAAAGAGTGAGGTCATGGTGAATGCGAGTGGGATTGATGCACCCCCATGTTCGGTCATACTCACTGAGATCCATGAGACTCCAGCGCCAAAGAATCCAAGTCCGTAGACAAACCCAACAAAGAAGCCAGGTTTATGGATAGAGAGCCACATCCAGATGGCTNTGCTTATCAATCCAANCCACCAAANATTGAAGGGTGCAAACGCGAGTGTCCCGAGGATCCCGGCACNAAGTGCGGTAAGATATTTAGTTGGAGGCGTGGGGTCCATGCGGCCGGACTTCGAGTAGGCGGATGCGTCGACTGTCTGCATTTAAAATAACGAAATCGAGATCTCCGAGTGTGGTTGTCTCTCCCCGTGCGGGTAGGTGACCAAATGCGTGTGTGACAAGGCCACCAATCGTATCGAATTCATCATCTAAGAAGTCGGTGCCAAATTCTTCGTTGAAGTCATCGATCTCTGTCATGGCCTTAACCAAGCTAGCGCCATTAGCTTGATGGCGGATGTTAAGATCTTCCTCATGATCNTGCTCGTCTTCGATCTCGCCGACGATCTGCTCAAGAACATCTTCGATCGTCACGAGGCCTGAGATGTCCCCGTATTCATCGATGACGACTGCCATATGCGCACGGTTATCACGAAACTCTTTTAGCAGTTGATCGAGGCGTTTACTTTCGGGAACCCGTCGGACTGGACGCGCTACCTCCTTGATCTCAAATCGCTCAAGATCCTGGCTGATTAGAAATGAGAGAAGATCCTTTGCAAGAAGGATTCCTATAACTTCATTTGGCTGTTCACCAATGACCGGGAAACGTGAGTGTGCAGATTCGATGATCCGTGGCAAAAATCCTTCGGGGCGCTCGTCTGATCGAATAGCAATCATTTGGGTTCGAGGAATCATAACCTCGCGGACCTGCATGTCGCTGACGGCTAGGGCGCCTTCAAGGATCGCTAGGGTCTCATGATTAAATAGACCGCGTTCTTTTGCGTCACGCAGTTCATCAATCAACTCGGGTTTATTTTCAGCCTCACCAGAGATGACGCTGGCCAAACGATTGAACCAGGATCGCGAATCCTGGTTCTCGGTACTTCGTCCGTCGTTCATGTGTCGTTCTATTCCTGACCCAGATATGGATTAGGATAGCCGAGATTGGAGAGAATGCCGATTTCTTTAGATTCCATTTCGCCAGCATCGTAATCATTCTGATGATCGTAGCCCATCAGATGCAAACATCCATGGATCACCATGTGTGCGAAATGTTGGTCAAGACGTTTGGATTGCCCGGCTGCCTCCTTTTGTACCACGGTTAGGCATATTGCAATATCGCCCAATATTTTTGGGCCTTCGGGAAGCTGAATGTCGGCTGGAAATGAAAGAACATTGGTCGGATAGTTTCTGCCACGAAATGTTTTATTCAGTTCCTGACTTTCTCCCGCATTTACGACTCGAATCGCGAGCTCCACTGCGTCGTTTGTTTCAGAAGTCAGCGCTATATTGGCCCAGTTAATAACCCGGTCTTCTGCGAATGGACAATTTCCAGTCGCATCTTCGAACTCAATGTTCATCTTGTGCCTTGTCATACGCGTCGACGATGCGCCCCACTAACGGATGTCGAATAACATCCTTGTAGTTAAAATGGGTCATTGATATGCCTCGCACAGATGCGAGAACACGGCACGCATGTGTGAGACCTGAATCCGATTTTCGTGGTAGGTCAATCTGGCTTGGATCGCCAGTAATCACTGCGGTTGAACCAAAGCCGAGGCGTGTCAGAAACATCTTCATCTGTTCACGTGTAGTGTTTTGACTCTCATCCAAGATAATAAAACTGTGGTTGAGTGTTCGTCCGCGCATATAAGCAAGCGGCGCAATCTCAATGACCTGTCGTTCAAGTAATTTGGTAACCTTGTCAAAGCCAAGCATTTCGTACAGTGCATCGTATAAGGGGCGCAAGTATGGATCAATTTTTTGCGCAAGATCTCCAGGTAAGAAGCCAAGTCGTTCGCCAGCTTCGACGGCAGGTCGAACTAAAACTATGCGTTCAACTTGATCACGTCTGAGTGCGTCAACCGCGCAGGCTACAGCAAGCCATGTTTTACCCGTGCCTGCTGGACCGATACCAAAGTTCATATCATTAGAACGGACGGCATCGATGTAGCCGATTTGATTTTTTCCACGCGGTTTAATTTTTATTTTTGGGGTATCAATGACAATCGTGTCCTGCGCATTGTCTTGATATGTTGAGGCCTCTTGTAGGTGCAGGTGCACCATGTCGTCCGACAGCTCAGCATCACGGGTTTCTCGGTACAATTGATCTAGAAGACGAGCGCATGCTTCAGTAGCGTCACCCTCACCTTCGATCTCGAACTGATTGCCACGGTTGCGAATTGTGACCGGGAGTCGTGATTCGATTAGTCTCAGGTGGGTGTCTTGGCGACCACACAATGATGCGAGACGACGGACATCGTTGGGTTCGAGTATGAATTGGCGTACGTCCACTACCAAGGGTCCTTCGAAGTTAGCTGGCCTCGCAATGAATTGGGGTACGCATCAGTGATTTTACATTCGACGAACCGTCCAATGAGGTTACCGCGATCTGAGTGGAAGTTCACGATGCGGTTATTTTCTGTGCGACCGCATAGCTCGTCAGGATCTTTTTTTGAGGGGCCTGTGACCAATACGGACTGTGAAGTACCGACCATATTTCGGCTTATCTTCTGTGCATTTTGAAAAATTCGGTCTTGCAGTGCNGCCAAGCGCGCTTTCTTCGTTGCGTGGTCTGTTACATCATTGAGGTCGGATGCGGGAGTTCCAGGACGCGACGAATAAATGAAGCTAAAACTGACATCGAAACCAATCGATTTGATCAACTCCATAGTTTTCTCAAAGTCTTTTTCGGTCTCGCCAGGGAATCCGATAATGAAATCTGAGGATAAACTGATGCCAGGGCGGGCCTCTTGAACCTTTCGGATTTTAGCCTTGTACTCGAGTGTGGTATGTCCGCGTTTCATCGCGGCGAGGATCCGATCCGATCCAGATTGCACTGGTAGGTGCAGGTGGCTGACCAGTTTTGGTATGTCTCGAAAACATTCAATTAACGCGTCTGAGAACTCGACAGGATGACTGGTTGTGAAGCGAATCCTCTCAATCTCTGGAATCTCTGCAATGATGTGGATCAGATCCGCGAGATCTGCCGTGTCTTCAATATCAGTTTCACCCCGGTATGCGTTTACATTCTGGCCCAGGAGATGTATNTCTCGCGCACCCTGCTCTACGTTAGCGAGCACCTCCTGTAGCACGTTATTGAGTGGTCGGCTTATTTCCTCGCCCCGCGTGTAGGGAACGACACAAAATGTACAGTATTTGCTGCATCCTTCCATGATGCTGACATACGCACTTGGGCCGTCGAGTCGTGGCTCAGGAAGACGGTCGAACTTTTCAATTTCAGGGAAGCTGATATCGACCTGTGCCTCTCCACCGCTCCGACGTGCTTCAAGCATATCAGGAAGCCGGTGTAACGTTTGTGGGCCGAAGACTAGGTCGACAAATGGAGCGCGCTGGCGGATGGCGTCACCTTCTTGCGACGCTACGCAGCCACCGACCCCAATGATCAAATTTGGGTTTGATTCTTTGAGGGCTTTGTAACGACCCAATTCTGAGAATACTTTTTCTTGTGCTTTCTCTCGGATTGAGCAGGTGTTGATAAGAATGACTTCTGCATCATCCGGCACGTCAGTTGNGGTCAGCGCGTGACTATCTTTCAGCAAGTCAGCCATGCGGTCCGAATCATATTCGTTCATCTGACAACCATGGGTCTTGATGAAGAGTTTTGCTGTCATCTGATCTCCTCTACTGTGGGCGCGCGAGTATAGTCCGAAGTACTTGGAATTGCACGAGTGTTCTTGACGGCACAGATAAATATCGACAGACTACGCGACCCGAAACTGAGGATCGTGATGCCTAAAACCCTTCACCCAATTTTCCGTGTTCAATTTGTCAGTCAGGACAAAGTGTTTGAGGTATTTGCGAAGCAAATTTACTCCAGTGACCTGTATGGATTCATCGAAGTTGAAGAGTTCGTATTTGGCGAGCGCAGTGGGCTTCTGGTTGACCCATCGGAGGAGAAGCTCAAGGCCGAATTTCAAGGTGTAAAACGAAGCTATATTCCTATGCATGCGGTGATTCGAATTGATGAGGTAGAAGATTCTGGACCTGCTCGCATTCGTGATAATAAGGCAGACAATGTCACTCCGCTTTCAATGGTACCACCACCTAGAGTCCCGCGAGACGCGGATTAATCTGAATATCGTCCAAGAGAATTCGGGCAGACTCCATTAAGCCTGCATCATCTTGAGGGTCCGCATCATTTGTATCTCTTTCTAACTCACCGATGCTTTGGATTTCTGGTAATCCGAGCTCGGTGCGTCTCATATTTTCGATATCGAGCACGGCCTGGTTATTGTCTTCCCGCTCTTGGATACGCGTCTGAAGATGCAATGAAGTCCCTGTTTTACTTCGTAAATCAAGTGTACGCTCGGTCCGCTTCAGTAGTGCTTTAAAATTGGGATCAGACGCGATACGAGCCTGATGTCGATCGATCAGTTGGGCCACGCGTGTTCGCGGTGTGTCGAGCGGGCGGTACCTCAGGGAGCGGATTTGGTCCCACGGTAAAGCAGTGTCGAGTGCGCTCTCACCTATTTCTTTTGGGTCGAAGGCAGACGGGAACTGTATATCCGGGATTACCCCCTGATGCTGGGTTGACTGACCAGAGATTCGATAAAATTTCGCGATCGTCAGTTTGAGTTGGCCTTCGTTGACAGGGAGAAGCGCTTGGACAGTTCCTTTGCCGAAAGTTTGTGAACCAATTACAAGCCCCCTTCCGTAGTCCTGGACTGCGCCTGCGAAAATTTCGCTTGCTGATGCGCTCAGGCGGTTNACTAGTACAGCCATCGGGCCTTTCCAAGATATATCCGGGTCGCGATCGCCGCGAACGTCTGTGCGGCCACCAGCACTTTGGATTTGAACGACCGGGCCACGAGGAATGAACAGGCCAAAGAGCTCATACGCCTCTTGCAATGATCCGCCGCCATTATTTCTCAAGTCCACAATGATGCCTTGAACTTGTTGCCTGTGAAATTCATCGAGCAGCTTTTTAACGTCACGGGTTGTACTTCGGTAGTTAGGATCACCTGCTTGCTTTGCCGTGAAATCCGAATAAAAAGTAGGGATCGTTATGATCCCGACTTTTTTTCCATCAGTACCGGCTTCAATGATGTGACTCTTTGCTGACTGTTCTTCTAGTTGGACTCGATCACGAATGAGCACAATTTCTCGATGTGGGGCATCATCACTAGCTTGCACCTCGAGCCGCACTTGAGATCCCTTCGGTCCTCGAATCTTCTGGACAACCTCGTCGAGGCGCCATCCAATGACGTCCTCGAACGGCTCATAGCCTTGTGCGATNCTCAGAATTCTATCGGCAGGTTTGAGTCGACCATCCATTTCAGCGGGCCCGCCCGGAATCAGGCTGACAATTTTTGTGTATTCGTCTTCAGACTGAAGCACCGCACCGATCCCTTGTAATGAAAGGGACATATTTATATTAAATGTCTCGCTGTCCGCCGGAGGCAGATAGGACGTATGCGGGTCGTAAGCACCGGCGTATGCATTAATTACGCCTGCAAAAATGTCATCGGGACGCGTCTGTTCGATCCGGTTCTTTTGACTGTTATAGCGCCGAATTAGGGCTTTGTAGGTTTGATCTTCTGTCCTGTTGGCGAGTAATAAGCCGATAGCCTGGTTTTCTAATTGCTTGCGCCATATATCCTTCAAAGACAAGAGATTGAGGGCCCAAGGAGTTTCTTCATTACGCACGCTGAGCTCTTCTTGATCAGTTAAATCAANTGAGCCAGTGCCCTGTCCTAGGATATTGAGCCAGTAGTCGAGACGCTCTTCAGATCGGGTCAGTGAGAGCCCGTAAAGCTGATACACCATATCGAGATGTCCTCGCTCGATTTGGTCCGGCAATTGGTCAATTTCTGCTTGGCGAATATCTTCTCGCGTGAGCAGGGAACGTGATGGATCAATCGCCTTGAGAATTAGTTGACCTACCATGGGCTTACGCTTACTAAACAGCGTGTCTGAATCAAGATGTCTGCGTTCAAGTTCCCGGGTAATTACTTGGGCGAGAGTGCTATCTTCTTTTGTTGGTTCGATCGACAGTGCGTTGGTACTTCCCGTCCACACGAATACTGTGGTTACCAATAACACCTCGGTCATGAATTTTCGCAATAAACTTCTTTTCGGCACCTTGCGTCTGACCCTATTTAACCCTAGTTAACCTGTTATGCTTCCACACACCTTAGAAAGCAACCCCCGTAGAGGCAACCTGGATTTACATATGGTGTCATCTTTTATCGACCGATTAACTGATTTCCTTGATCGATCCCCTACGCCATGGCATGCGGTTGCTAACGTTTCCGAGCTCCTGGAGCACGAAGGTTTTGTGAGACTCGATGAGCGCTCTGTTTGGACACTTGAGTCAGGGGCAGGGTACTTTGCCGTGCGATCCGACGGAGCGCTCGTAGCGTGGCGACAGCCGACCGACGTCGTGGGCTGGACAATTCTTGGTGCGCACACCGACAGTCCAAACCTCCGCGTGCGTCCTGAGCCCGTAATAAAAAAGCAGGGCTATTTTCAACTGGGACTCGAGGTTTATGGTGGGGTTCTGCTATCAACCTGGTTCGATAGAGATCTATCGCTTGCCGGTCGTGTTGCAATCGCGAATGAGGGATCGGTGCTATCTGAGTTAGTTGATTTTAAGCGCGCGGTAGGGGTGATCCCGAGCCTTGCGATTCATCTGGACCGGGATGCGAATAATGGGCGCAAGATCAACCCGCACGACGAGCTACCTATGATCTTGTCCCGTGCGGAAAAAGATGCAGAACTGAATTTCAGGGAGATCTTAGCGCGAGAGCTTGACCGATCTCCTGAGGAAATTTCTGCATTCGATATCTGTGCCTATCCTATTGAAGGCGCCCGGTTAGTCGGTCTTGAGGAAGAGTTCTTAGTAAGTGCGCGTCTCGATAATCTGCTGAGCTGTTTTATCATCGCTGAGGCGTTGATCCGGAATAGCGGAACAGATAGTACGATGATAGTTTTGAATGACCACGAGGAGATCGGTAGCGTCTCGACGAGTGGCGCCGATGGCCCCTTTTTGGAGTCAATTTTGCGTCGAGCAACGATCGATGCAGATTTCGAACGTGTCCGTGTAAATAGCCTCATGATCTCGATTGACAACGCCCACGGTACTCACCCGAACTATGCATCAAAGCATGACGAGGGTCATCGACCACTCCTTAACGAAGGCCCCGTTGTGAAGGTCAATGCCAACCACCGCTACGCGACTACCGCGATTACGCAAGGCATCATCGAGCAGGCGGCTGAGCGGGCCGACATTCCGTTACAATATTTCTCAAGCAGGGCTGATCTTGGTTGCGGAAGCACGATCGGACCGTTGACAGCCGGACGCCTGGGTATCGATACAATTG
This sequence comes from Gammaproteobacteria bacterium, assembly GCA_002705795.1. Classification (GTDB taxonomy): domain Bacteria; phylum Pseudomonadota; class Gammaproteobacteria; order Pseudomonadales; family Litorivicinaceae; genus HIMB30. The sequence goes on along the minus strand of PAHG01000012.1, from coordinate 7,283 downwards.
ACGTAGGATGTGCTCAATTTGCGATGCACTCGGCACGGGAAACCTGTGGAACTAAGGACCCTGAACTGATGCTAGAGCTTCTTACACAATTAACACAGCGAGACCCGATGTAATGCCATCGATGCTACCCGATCACCCTAAGGTCCCAAGCCCGAAGCTTGGAGTGCTCTTGATTAATCTCGGAACGCCAGACGCTCTCGACTATTGGTCGATGCGTCGATACTTGGGTGAGTTTCTGAGCGACAAAAGGGTCGTCGAATTGCCGCAAATCCTGTGGCAATTGATTCTACAGGGACCAATCTTGACGTTTCGTCCCAAAAAATCAGCTGCAGCCTACCGCCAGATTTGGAATAACGAGCTAGACGAGTCACCGCTTCGAACCATTACCCGCGAGCAGGCCGACAAGCTACAAGAGCGGTTTGGCGACACGGCACGTGTTGAATTTGCGATGCGTTACGGAAATCCGTCTATTCCCTCATTGATTAACACAATGTTTGATGATGGGTGTTGGAAGATTCTTTGTGTTCCGCTGTACCCGCAATACGCGTCCAGTACCAGCGGTTCTGTGGTTGATAAGATTGGCGACACCTTGAGGGCGATGCGTTGGCAGCCAACCATCCGCTTCGCACCACCTTTTTACGATGATCCCAAATATATTCAAATCCTAGCGAGATCAGTTCAGAAACAAGTTGATGCGCTCGATGAAAGGCCGGAGATATTGGTGGCAAGCTTCCACGGGGTGCCTAAAGAGTATCTGCTGAAGGGGGATCCGTATCACTGCCAATGCCAAAAGACTGGCCGTTTGTTGAGAGAGGCCTTGGGTTGGCCAGAAGCGCAGTTCAGGGTAGCTTTTCAATCACGGTTTGGACCGAAAGAATGGTTAAAGCCCTACGCCGATCAGTTAGTCGAAGAGCTAGGTCATCAGGGTGTGAAGCGGGTTGCCGTTGTGAGCCCAGCATTTTTCTCAGATTGTGTTGAAACCCTAGAAGAGATCGCGATTGGCTTGAATGAAACTTTCCAAGAAGCTGGCGGTGATCAGTTGATTGCGCTCGACTGTTTGAATGCCTCGGGTGACGGTATGGAGGTACTCGAGTATTTTGCACGCCGTGAGCTTAAGGGATGGCTTGATTGAGTCACAGTGTTGGCTCTGATTTCTCAGATGCTTTAAAGGATTCAGTACCTGTAATGTTTGGCTATATCCCCCTTGGTATGGCCTTCGGGGTACTGTTCCAGACTCTTGGATATCACTGGCTGTTTGCGCCACTGGCAGGTCTCGTGATTTATGCTGGCTCGGCGCAATTCATGGCCGTAGGTCTTTTGGGCGCAGGCGTGTCTTATGCAGAGGCATTTGTCGCCACCCTTGTCCTAAACTCTCGCCATATATTCTACGGGCTCTCTGTCTTGGGTCACTATCCAGCCAGAGGTTTGTCACGTTGGTACCTCATTTTCGGTCTCACTGACGAGACCTATTCATTGATCACAGCCAAACCACTTGGTTCCCTAGATCGCACGCCCTACCTTTTGTATCTTACGGGACTTAATCAGTCATATTGGGTCTCAGGGTGTGCATTAGGCGCCAGTCTGCAGTCATTTTTTGCGTTTGATTCTCGCGGTTTTGAGTTTGCCTTAGTCGCCCTTTTCTTAGTGCTATTGATTGAGCAGATACACACTATGCGTGAGCGTTGGCTGCTCGCTGTGGCGCTAGTTGCGTCTACCTTGACGTACGCCCTGATACCCGGTCAGTTCTTACTAGTAGCGATTAGTTTGTGTTTGGCTGTTCTTATCGTTCGGTTGCGTAGTGGAGGGGTGAATGGATAATCATTACCTATTAGGTATTTTTGCTGTGATGGGGGTGGCTACATTTATTACCCGAGTGCTCCCATTTGTCGCCCTCACAAAAGCCCATGATCATCCCCTGTTGGGACGTATTGGAAAACTTTTGTCCCCCATGATCATGGTGGTTCTGGTGTGTTTTGGCTTGACGAGCCTCGAGATAGAGTCTGTTACTCGAGTCGGTCTATCGGTGCTATGCCTGACTATCGTGATTATTTTGCATTATTTCCTCAGAAATCCGTTACTGAGTATTTTGACTGGAACAGGGGTCTATGTGATTGGAGTTCAGGTTTTTGGACTCTAGATCATTACTACAAGACTCTTTTTGCCGGGAGTACTTTGGAGGCCGTAAGCTTGACGTTTTAGACCTATGAGGCACCTTTAGGGAACATTGAGACGGGCTATCAACGGCGCAGTGTTAAAAAGGGGCAAAAACCTATGCGTTTATAACCCAATAACTTGAGATTAAGTCAGTGACACTTTTTGATAAATATGGTGGCGTTCCCACGATTCGTCTGATCGTCAAGGCCTTCTAATATGAAGTCTTGAATCGTCCTCATCTGGAAAAATATTTCGAAGGAGTCGACACGCCTCGCCTGATCGAGCATCAGATCGAATTTGTTGCCTACGCATTGGGCAAGCCCAAGGCGCTTTATCCAGACGAATCCCTGAGGAATGGACACAAAAATCTGGGTGTTACTTCGGACGATTTCGACGAAGTTGCCAATATCCTCCTGAGCGTGCTGTTACATTTCAATGTCGAACGTGATGACGTGAACGCCATATGCTCTGTCATTGAAGACAAACGCCCTTTAATCGTGCAGGATTTTAGGTAAAAAAAGCTTGCGCTAACTGGCCCAGGATAGCCCTTTATCTGCTCGAGAGGCTCTGCTGAATAGCGTTTTGGCTTCCACCACCGCTCGCTAATGTTTAATGGAAACAAATATTAATAAGACAGTCGGTAGCAGGTTAGTTTTGAGGAAACGCCTTTGAGTGTTTTTTCTGAATTTCTTCGGGCCATTGCGATTTGATGAAGGCTAGTACATTCCAGATCTCTTCATCGGTCAGCTTCCCTTCGTATGCTGGCATTGTAGATTTGTACTCGGCTCCCGCGAACCTCTGTGGGCCGTATTTGGTGATATCAAACAGCATTTGATTCGGATGATGCCAAGTGTGTCCTGTCTCATCGTGTGGCGGGGCAGGCAGATAGCCTGTTGACGTTCGCGTCTGCCAGTTTGGTTGGCCTTCTAACGCGGCTCCATGGCACGATGCACAATTGTTGTTGTATACGAGCTGCCCCGCTGAAACTCTCTGGCCATCAAGGTACGGAATGCCTTCGACAGTGGCGTCGCACCCGGAGAGCGTAATATGGCCGGCTAACGTTATTAGTAATAAAAAGATCGAGTTAGATCTCATTGACTACTCCTATTCTCAGCCTAGTAGTTAGGGTCAGTTTTCTTATTTTCCACACCTAGCGTGGTTGATTGAGAGACGTTGGGTGACTTTGGTGTTATTAATCGTACTGGTGGTATCAAATAGATTTATACGATGGAGAATTTCATTTCAACGAGTTAGAGGTGGGTCGATCCTTTTAATTCTTTATATTTAGCTAACTAATTGAAATTTGGATTGAAGCTATTTAGTAGAATATAAATATTGTTATGCGTCAATGAGATACGACTAAAAACACATAGATTTTATTGTCTCGTTTAACGATACTAATCAAGTCAACTGAACCGGAGACGGAAGGTTGACAAAAGACTTTGGCTCAGTCACGCGACGATTCATGAGTCTTTAGCTAAGGGGTGACACGTCTGGCAAAGCAGACCCCAAGTTACTTCAAGGACAGATGTCTGTTCAGGCTAAAGGGGACTAAATCAGATTGAGCTAGAGCCGGAAAAGGACTGGTTAACCCCAGTCCTTTTTTTTAAATCGTTTTAGCCAAATTACTTTCATTTTGCGGTCCGTAGGGAAGTAGTAGAGGGACTATCGAGCTTAGCTTGCTCAGGGGCTGTGAACTGATTCAACCGACAAATGTTTTGGCTGTAGGGTGGAATGGCTTCATCACATCATACCAAGCTTCTTCCATCGCCGATTTCGCTAAGTCGTAATTTTTATCATTAACTGCGATTGCGTCATGAATCGGTAACGAGAACACATCTAACAGGCGTAATTGCCTCATTGCGATCTGAAGTATTTCTCCTTCCAATTGGAGTCCTATGAGTCCGAAGGGTCTCCCTTTATTGAAGATTTGCGCCCTAGGATAAAGCCTTTCAAAAGCATCCATAATACGTCTTCCGAATGTATCTGGGACTCGCGCTCCTGATCGCGCCCTTTCATATGAATCGCAATTTAAAGCCGCTATAAAGAACGATTTTACTGTTTGACGATCGACCCGGGCTAGGTTCGCTATTTCCCGATACGCGTCAGTCCCGTCACCAAAGACATCCAGTTTATTGAAGGCCAGAAACAAACGAAGGTGATTTGCATTGAAGTCGACCTCCCTGATTGGTTGTCCGTTTATGAGAGTGTTCTGTCGAATCTTCTGCGATCGAGAAGGAAGGTTTTGGAACTCAGTATGGAGGCGGCCAGAGGATAGGGGATCGTATCTAAAAATACGGGTGATGGCCTCTTTGCATGCCCATGTTTGTGCCTTGGCATATTCGTTGACTTCTGCGATTTTGTAGTACTCTTCAATGGTGGTTAGATCAGCGTTTCTCCATCCTCTAGAGGGTTCATTGATTCTGACCAAAACTTTGTCGAAGGAGCGCTCAGCGGTAGACGCTAATCCGTAGCGGTATAGCTTTTCTCTGAGGTCGCGGTTTGGATAGTATAGACTGCCATGAGGATTCTCTTGATGCTTCGCCCCATCAATCCTGCTAATGGTTTCTGAAGCCACGAGAGCGTCTAAGATCTTTGTGGTACGGGATCGACTTGTGAATCCTGCGGAGTGCATCAACCCACCTTTAGAGTAGGCTTTTGAATCATCAAAGAAGATCGTCCAACGTCGAGTAACAATACTTCTAGAAAGATTGAGAAGGATATTAGCTAGATGTTCTCTCTGGGTTTCAGCGTACTTGCCTTGTCTCGGCGATGAGATTTCCTTGCTTACTTCGTCTACCTGCGTCTGGAAGCTGTCTGCTTCGATCGATAAGTCGCTAGGGAATCGCTGACGGTCATCAGTGTCAGGTTCATAAATGTCCTCAACAGCCTTTGCTATTTCAGTGTCTAGATCAGATGTTGTATACATAGGCCTAGAGGGTAGCTCAAATACTCCTGTAAGACATACTTAAGTAACCATGTAGTCCTCATTGTTTCAAAGAAACTTGTGTGGTGGGCTTAGCAGGACTCGAACCTGCGACCNAGGGATTGTGAGTCCCTTGGTATTGTCGAATTTCTCTCTAAAAACCGCGTATATNCTGAATTTATACCTATCTTTTTCCTGCAGCAAACTGTAGCAAAAAACCTAGGCTACCCCTAAGCACCCCACCGGGGAGAGATTGATCAGGATTTTTCTATCTATAGTTCCTGCCCAGATTTGCAAAAGAGTTATTTTGGGAAGATATCTTTTCAGGAGGCCTGTCCAGCCGTATGCAGGTCTTGTAGAGGTGTATTGGAATCAAATGGTAGTGAATCTCGTTATGATGCATTCCCAGTATCGCTAGATAAAACTATCTATTGGCGCTTTAGTATGATCTACTATCCTGGCTTTCATCAGATCTTCTAAGCGTAGTTTCCTACTCTTCTTTGAATTCCTTTTTGAAAACTCCGTAACTCTAGGCATTAATTTGAACATTGGCCCAGAGAGCAAACTTTTTATTTATACGAGAAAATTATTATGGCNACAGGTGTTGTTAAGTTTTTTAACACGAGCAAAGGCTTTGGTTTTATAACCCCGGACGATGGAGGCAAAGATGTGTTTGTTCATGCCTCAGCCCTGAATCTGAAAGGATTACAAACTCTAAATGACGGACAGAAGATTTCATACGATCTTCAAGAGCAGAACGGTAAAACGTCAGCTGTGAATCTCAGTATTGATTTCTGAGTAATCCAAGCGAGCTATGTTATTCGGCGTAGCTCCTTTTTATCCCATAGTCGGGAGGCTACATGCCTAATGATAATCAGAAATGGGTAAGTATAGACTTAGCGTCACTCGTCAACTTCGGCGACCGGGTTACTGTTGGTGGCGCTGAATCAGGCAAAGAAGGACTAGTAACTGGTTTCATAGGTAAAACACGTGAAACTATAGTGGTTCAATTTGATGACAGTCCGAACCAGAGCGTTACCATGAAAAAGGAACTAGTCACTCAGATCAAACGTCGTGAAATGTTCATTGAGAGCGCTGGTAGCCCAAAAAAAGCAGGCCGGCTCCGGTCTAAAAGAAAATATAGATGAGTGTTATTCTGCACTGATAACCCGGTACAGACATCGGTGCCAAAAAAATGAAGAAGTTATATCTCTGCAAACTGTGTTTGACGGTCTTTGGTGCTTTGTTGTCTGAGCTTGCCAGAGACTATAATCTCAGGCGTCGCTAGTCAGCAATCTCTGTACTAACCATTGCCTTGGCACCCTTATGAATCCCTTCANTCTNTGCTTCCCAAGCCTCTTTCATGGCATCACAAGCCCAACTCATGTGATCTAGCTCAACTGCGACAGCGTCATGGATGGGGAGAGTAAAGATGTTCTCTCAATCAGGCTTGGGCTTAATGGAATTCTGAATTCAGAATTCCATAATAAGAGACTTTGCTTAAACTTTTAATGAAAAATGGGCCACCCTTAAGCGACCCACCGGGGCCCCTAGATCACTTTTTCGTAACCAGTTTAGTTGTGTGTTGTGGCATTTTGGAGAGTAGCAAGTGTGGTAACTTAAAGTGCTTAACAGACATGCCCTGTATGGCGATTACAGAGTCACTGACGGGTGTTAGGGTAGAGTGTTAATCAAGTGGCCTTAACCTATCTAAGGAGGGAGAGTTCTAAAGAGGATATTTTCAGATGGACAGGACACTGACACATAGGGGTGCAGTGTGTCCTGTCCACCTAGTCAAAACTTAGCCTGAATTTGTTCTATCGGGGCGCTACGATTTCTCTATTATATCCGGAGTGATGAGAGCGAAAGCGAGCACCCCAAGCACTCAATGTCTCTACTGCGTTAGGTTTTACATTACCTAAACATAATACTTCAGTTATATCGAGCAGCTCTAAAACCTCAGAGGCTAGGGGACTTGCTGCATGATTTCCTAAACGTATCATCATTGCATCACTATCGGTAAAGGCTTCTATAAGGGTGGCTTCACTTCCGTCTTCGGAGATGTGCCATTCATAACTAATGCTATTTTCTTCTTTTAGCTCATAGACGTACTTCGCTGCACGCTCTCTAGCCCAAGTTTTAAATCCCTCTGTATCTTTTACTTTGCAATCAATTATCAAAACCATTCGATTAGACGCTGCGT
>PAHG01000011.1 GCA_002705795.1 Gammaproteobacteria bacterium | reverse complement strand
CGGCCCGCCCCCCCCCCCCCCCCCCCCCCCGGGCCGCCCGGGGCCGGGCGCCCCGCCATAGTCGCCGGGAGCCGGTCTCCGGCACTGATCGAGATAAACTTCCCAGAGAATGATGCGAGCAGGTCGGCGATCTGTCTGGCATTGTGACGCCGTAACGCGTTTCCCGTCAGGATCACGACACCCGACTCGATATCATCACGGTCCACGTCGGCGTTGAGCAGAGACTCATCAATCATTGACTCCAACTCGGTCCGGATAATAAACGCCCGACCATCGCCACCGAAGGGTGTCTTCATGACAGGGCTCTGGTACACGACCTCTGTGCTCGACACGGTATAGCGGTTGTGGCCACGCACCATCGTAAGCCGAGAGATCGAGACGTGAGAGGTCGCGGAACCGATGTCGAGCCCGAGCGTCAGTACCTCAATGACGTCCGACTCGACCAATGCACGATCGGCAGACGTGAATCGTCTGGGCTCACTCATCAAGAGAGTTCCACAGGTTTCTCGTACCTGTGCGGCTCCATCCGCGAGGTCGCCCCATTTATCTCTAGCTGGCGGTGGAACTCGTTACTGATATACTCGTCCTCCATCCAGTACGGGATCGACGTCCCACCCTCTTGGATATCCATCGCCGTGTAGTCGATGGTCTTCTGTCCGGGGGCGGCTCCGGGCAGCATACTGGGATGGTTCGGACCGAACCAAGCGGTCAGACGGAACGGCTCGTTAGAGACATTAAAGTGCTGGTGGTACCAGCGCGCTCCACCCGGCGCCGCACTCACGCAACCACCGTACTCATAGTCCACACGGACCACCTCGTCACCCTTACCGTCCCGCCAAGGATTCACACCCAGGTGCTCTGGCCAGCTCATGGTGTAACCCTTGCCGGTCAGACAGAACAGGATCGCGGCCGAGGTATGAGCGTGCGCCTTCGAGTAACGACCGATCTCGTGCTGACCGATCCAAAGATAGAACTTATTCTCGGTCATGTGCGGTTCAATACGTCGATAACCAGGGCTCCGACGGTTATCCAACGGCAGATCAGCGTGAACAATATCCGCCATGATGTTGGTCCGACGCATCGCTAACCCACGAATCGGATCAGGCTCGATCTGGGTCTTTTCCTCAAAGAAGTCGCTCAGTGAATCATCAAACCGACTCCCAAAACGATAATCACAGTTGAAGATAAAGTCCTTGTCACCGACCAAGTTCATCAGATTGGGGGCGGTCGTTCCTGCAACAAAAATGACACGCTGCCCTGACATATTAATCATCCGATGGTACGCATTCACCGGGATCGAGAATAATGAACCCGCCTGCCACTCAAACACCTGCTTGTGTTTCTCATCGTGCCAGACCTCACACACACCACGACCCTCGAGAATCATGATGTTCTTCTCATAAATATGACGCTCGATGTTGAGCTCTTTACGCGGTGGAATCTCCACCACATACATCCCCCAGGTCCCCTCGGTACCATACAGCTGGACATAGGTCCCGTTGCCACCCAGACGATCCCAAGGCTTCATCGGGAGATCTTGGCAACGCTGGACTCCAAAGTCTCGATAGACAGGAACACCCTCAGACTCCATGAATAAATCGTAGTCAGTCTTCGGACGACCAAAAGTCCCATGACCAGCACGTTTCTCGTCGGTCGGTTCTACCCACTCAGTACCCATAACCTGATCTCCCCTATTATCTTTCTAATAAAATGTCACCAGAGACACGCCCGTCGATGCAAGACCAGCTGCCGCAAGCTGCTTTACGGACGGTCGAATCTCAAGCCTAAAAATCACGACGGACAGAAACATGGCGATAAACGTCTCTAGCGAGCCAATCATCACAACCGTCGATAGCTCTTCGTAGGTCAGCGCCGTAAAAAATAGCACCTGCCCGATCGACATCGAAGCACCAATAGCTAACGTAACCGGTGCTATGTTTCGGACCCCCTCTACCACGAATCTCCTGTATGACTCAAAGGGGACCGCCAGTACCAAGTAAAAAAATATACCGGCCAACGCGCTTACAAAGGTACCAAAGGCAGGGGTCCCCAATGTAATAAGTCCATTTTTCCGAGCAATATAAGACACCGCGTACGCTAGGCAAGACAAGATCCCCGGAATGTAGAGAGGAGCAACTACCATCCAGTCCTTGGCGGTATTTTCCTCTTCATGCTCGTACTTACGGCTTTTGTCGGATATCAGTAAAAATATCGCTAAAGCGAGCGCGAGTACCCCAAGCGCCTCCTCCAAGATCATTGATTCACCCAGAATGATCACTGCCAAGAGGATCGAGAAGAACGGATTCAACTTCTTTACTGTAGTACCGCGGGTCACACCCAATAGGCCAATGGATCGGAAAACCAGCGTCCGGCCAAATACCATCGCGAACAAACCCGCCAAACAAAACCACAGAACTCCCTCCAAGAGATCTGGATCCTCGATGCTCGGTAACGAGCCATCCTCGAAGGCAAGAAACAACACGAAAGATACCGCGACGGTCATGATGACCGACAGGAACGCTCCGTCGTTAGGAAGACCGCGTCGCTTATTCGCGCTGATCGCGATGCTCGCGAACGCGAAACTCAGCGCAGAAGCGAGCGCACATTGCTGTCCAAATGAGCTATCTAGAACCATCAATCCAGTCTTTACCATCGGCACTACGAGCCTCTCGCTCGCTTTTCGCAGTCTGTGCCCGTCTGGCTAACACTTGGAGTAGCTCAAGATCCAATCCATAGCGCTGTATCACATCCTCGACGATCTCCATATCCTTAGCCGCCCAGGTGAATGTCATCTTAGACCAGTCTTCCATCGCGGCACTTCGCCCGCTCGAGAGTAACAGGACGTCCCTGAGGTGTTCGAGATCCATACCGTAAGACTCAGCAATCTGAGCGCTCTCCAAAAGACCAACGCCATTCAGCCACAAAAGTAGGTTGTTAATAGCCTTCGTCACCTGGCCTCTGCCGACAGGGCCCATTACCTTGATGTCAGAGCAGAACGTACTTAGTGAGGGTTCCACTTTATCGAGGGTGCTCTGCTGACCGCCAACCATCGCCAGCAATGTTCCGTTGTCTGCGGCCCAGCCTCCACGAGCGATCGGAATATCGAGGAACTCAATCCCACTTTTAGCAAACTCATCACCAAGCTCGATCATGAGTTCGGGGTCACAGGTGCTGTTAACCACAACGACACCGTCTGACCGACCGCTGCTGAGTAGCCCGTTCTCGCCTCGACAAATTTCAATAACCTCCGGATCAAACCCGACAGCAATATAAACAATAGCGGCCTCGGCAAAGACAGCTGCCGGGGTCTCTCTGAGAACCGCTCCCAGCGCAAGCGCCTTGGTCTGCTGCGTATCGGCCTGCTCGCAACAGGAGACCGCGTAACCGGCATTGATTAGGTGCTTTATTTGAGCGAGACCCATCCGACCGGCACCAATTAATCCAATCGTTTCTCTTGTCATAGCATTTACCACACAATTTTTCATAGTGAACACTACTTCAAAATAGAGATAATCAATTCAAGAGAATTGGTTGGACACCCAAACAAGACCGATATTTGTGGCTCAGCAAGTTCTGTACACAATAATAAGAAAAGGGGGAATACGATGAAAATCAGTCCACTTGCTCCAGCGATTGGGGGACGAGTTGATGGATGCGATCTCACGCAGTCGCTCAACTCATCGCACGTTAAACAAATACAAGACGCGTTCTTAGAGCACGCGGTACTTTTGTTCCCGGGACAACACTTAGCCCATCAAGACCAGCTCAATGCTGCCCAAATCTTCGGGGATTCTGGCACCTTGCATAGGCCCAGGGAGTTCCAACCGAAGGCATACGATTCCCTACCGGACGGTATCATGATGATCTCAAACATCCGCGAGGATGGGGTACCAATCGGATCTTTACCCGATGGAGAGATGATGTTCCATCACGACATGATCCACCGCGAGATACCGGATAAGGCGACTTTACTATACGCGGTGGAGATCCCGTCAGTCGGCGGTGATACATGGTTCGCGAGCGGCTACGCAGCATATGAGTCACTGTCAGAGGAATGGAAACAACGACTCGAGGGACTTCATGCGCGACATGTGTACCATTATGGATCGACGCAAAAAGGTGATGAAAAAGGGACCCCCGCCTTCGGCGAGGCAACACATCCCGTAGTCAGGACCAACCACGAGACTGGTCGAAAGTGCCTATACGTGAACAGACTGATGACCGACTCAATCGTTGGTTTAGATGACTCCGAGAGTCAGGAAATACTTGATTACCTGTTCGATCACTGCGAGCAAGACCAATTCGTATACAAGCACGAGTGGACTGTGGGGGATCTGATTATCTGGGACAACCGCTGTTCCATGCATGCACGGACTGATTTTCCCGGTGGCGAGCGGAGGCTGCTCTTCCGAACAACTGTCAAAGACACGCAGGCACCAGCCTGAGGAGCAAGATTAATGAACAACCTGGAAGGAAGAGTGATCGTTATCACCGGCGGTTCCGGTGGGATCGGAATCGTCGCATCAGAGCTCATGGCTGAACGAGGCGCGCACGTAGTTCTCGCTGAACTTGACGGAGACAGGGCTGACATCGAGGCAAAAAGACTCTCAAACAAGGGACTCAAAGCAACCGCAATCCAGACAGACGTCGCTGACAAAAAATCTGTCGGAGCCATGGTTGAGGAGGTGTCTAGCCGACTTGGAAGAATCGACGGCCTGGTGAACAATGCGGCCATGTTCTCTCGTGTCCCTATGTCCCGCGTGGGGTCGCTTGAAATCACTGAAGCCGAGTGGGACAAGATGATGGAAATCAACGTAAAAGGGGTTTGGAACGTGTGTAGCGCGGTTGTTCCTGTAATGAAGACACAGGGATACGGGAAGATTGTTAACATCAGCTCCGGTACCGCTTTAAAAGGGTCCCCCTCCCGCATCCATTATGTGACCTCGAAGGCCGCGGTGATTGGTTATACAAAGTCGTTAGCTATGGAGGTCGGGGAGCACAACGTCTACGTCAACTGCATCGCACCCGGGAGCACCCTCTCGGAGGAGGACCCAACACCCGCGATCATAGCGGTTCGTGAGAAAGCAGCCACCTCAAGATGCATTAAACGAGTCCAGACGCCCGAGGACCTAGCGGGCCCAATTGCATTTTTTGTTGGTCCCGACAGCGACTTCATAACCGGTCAGACCTTAGTCGTCGACGGTGGCAGTTGCCTTCACTGATTGTTCTGGAGATGGACGAAATCGTCTAACCAACGTGTGCCCTTCAGCTCTTGGAGGCGCTCAACTTCAGCCTTGAGATCATCGATTAGGGACTCCAAACCGGAGTCATGAACGTCTGCAAACTCAACCATATTGCAGAGCAGTATGTGCATATTTACGAGCATGTAGTACGCGTTATTTTCGACCATCAGTGCGCGGGGTCGATCAGGCGAGCCGCTCATCAATTCATTTGTGATCTTGGCAAAGGCGTCAAAATCGAAGATCGTATTACGCATCGATGTCTCCATAACGATGTCAGAACAACAGCACGAGGTATCTATGGCCAGCGCCCCCTTCCATCTAGCATTCCCTGTCTCAGACCTTGAAGCAACCAGAGATTTTTTCATTAACGTCCTTGGCTNTGGAACAGGAAGAACTTCGGATCGCTGGATTGATTTCGATTTCTTTGGGCACCAGGTAGTCGCCCACCTTGCGGAAGACGAGCAAACACCTTCTCCAACAAACCCCGTGGATGGCAAGCAAGTACCGGCCACTCATTTCGGTGTAATTCTCGAATGGGAAGAGTGGCAACGACTGGCAGACAAGTTGAAGGCCGCCGATATTGAATTCTTGATTGAACCGAATATCCGTTTCGAGGGTGAAGTCGGCGAACAAGCGACGATGTTTTTTACCGAGCCGTCAGGTAACGCGCTTGAATTTAAATCCTTTAAAGATATGTCCCAAATTTTTGCGACCTAGTGCTCGGTGCGAGTGCTCTGCTACTCTCGACCTCACAGTCGCACTACCACCACTAACACCGGCATTCTCGTGGGAGGGATAAATCGCTCAGTCTCACCTGGCTGGCATGAAGCGCCTTCGCAGTTCGTCCTGGTTCACTCGATAGACTAATAAAGCTGTCCAAGAGAATATCCGCGCTTTACGCGTTGGGCTCAGCCAGGAGGTCGGTGAGGTCCTGAAGCATTGCATCGGCGCCTCGATGCCGAACCGCTATCGGGAATGCCTCACCCTTGTGGATCAACAACACAGATGGATATCCCTCGACCTGCAACCGCCCGGCCAGCTGACGTTGCTCGTCATGCGCGGCGCGAACATCATCGGATGCCAGGGCTTCGGCGAAGCTGTCCCGATTGAACCCAAACTCTTCGGCCAGTTCGCAAAGGACATCGAAGTCCCAAACATTCTGGGCTTCCATGTAATAGGCGTCTTGAATTCGCTCACCAAACGCTTCACCCCTCCCAGCAAGTCTCTCGGCCGTGATCACCGCGCGACAGCCGATAAATGTTGTCCGTGGTGGAGGTGGCGTCTGGTCCCAATAGGCATAGTTAAACTCGACACCACAGGTAGGCTCAATTCGACTCCAGGTACGCTTTAAGTGGTCGACCATTTCGTCAGGCATCGGTGTATCCGAATCGGACGCCAATCCCCCAAGCAGAGAAACTACAGGAAGGCCCTCGGGGAGGTTGGCCTTCAAAGATTTCCAGGTAGCGCGGAATCCGTAACACCAACTACACATTGGGTCATAGACGTAAATAAGAACACTGTCCGGAGCGTCTGTTTCAGCTGTCGTCACGTATTATTTCCATTGCATTGCGAAGAGAATCGAGGCCAGCGGGAAAGCCACAATACACAGCGATCTGCATACAGACNTCNCNAATTTCTTCNNGNCTNACNCCNTTATTNAGNGCNCCNCNCACNTGNCCNTTNAATTCNTGNGGACGNTTNANCGCNGCNATCATNCCNAGNTTNATCANAGANCGNTCNCGATCNGAGAGNNCNTCTCGNTTCCAAATNTCATCCCANGCNACACGGGTCACAAANTCCTGCATTGGCATNGTNAGTTCATCAGCNTGAGATAANGCNNGATCAACAAANGCATCNCCCATGACTTTTCGCCGCTTTGCTAACCCCTTTTTGAAACTGTCTAGGTTCATAACTTGATCCCAATACATCCGTATTTCGTTTCCAAGAATTCCTCGATGCCATGGGGCCCGCCCTCGCGTCCAAGGCCCGACTCCTTCACACCACCAAATGGGGCGACCTCTGTTGAAATAATTCCGGTATTCACACCGATGATTCCGTAATCAAGTGCCTCATAGACCCGGAAGGTGCGGGATAAATCTTCGGTATAAAAATAGGCAGCGAGACCATAAGGTGTCTCGTTCGCTAGGTTGACGGCTTCTTCCTCAGTATCAAATCGGTAAATCGGAGCGACGGGACCGAACGTTTCTTCAGAAGCCATCCGCATCTCCTTGGTTACGCCTACTAGGACGGTTGGGCTATAGAACAACGGGCCCGCATCATGAGAAGTTCCTCCACACAACGCGGTCGCGCCTCTAGCGAGCGCGTCTTCGACATGAGCCTCCACTTTACCTTTGCCATCAGCGTTTATTAGTGGACCGATGTCGGAACCCTCAGTTTTACCGTCAGCCACTTTCATCGCCTTGACTCGCGCCGAGAACACTTCAACGAACCGGTCATGGATACCGCTCTGTACCAAAATACGGTTTGCACAGACACAAGTTTGTCCAGCGTTTCGAAACTTACAGAGCATCGCGCCATCCACTGCAGCATCAAGATCCGCATCGTCAAAGACGATGAATGGCGCGTTACCACCCAACTCTAACGAGAGCTTCTTCACGCTAGCGGCGCACTGGTGATACAAAATTTTTCCGACCTCGGTTGAGCCGGTGAAGGTCACCTTTCGTACACGGCTGTCTCCTGTCAGGGCCTGACCGATCGCCGACGCGTCCAAACCCGTCACACAGTTGATCACGCCTGCAGGCATCCCGGCTTGAGTAGCGAGCTCACACACAGCTAGCGCCGTAAGCGGCGTATCCTCAGATGGTTTGATAACCACGGTACAACCCGCGGCGAGTGCTGGAGAGATCTTTCGGGTGATCATCGCTAATGGGAAATTCCAAGGTGTAATCGCTACCACGACACCTACCGGTTGTTTTATCGCTAATATCCGCTTGTCTGGCATATGTGGAGCGATCACATCACCGTAAATCCGACGGCCCTCCTCCGCGAACCAGTCGACGAAACTTGCGCCATAGCCAACCTCACCGCGTGCTTCCGCCAGTGGTTTACCCATTTCTTCGGTGATAAGCGCCGCCAGCGGTTCGGCGTTTCCGTTAATTAAATTGAACCAGCGACGAAGGATCACGGCTCGTTCCTTAGCAGTCAGGGCTGCCCATTTAGGGAAAGCTGCCTCAGCAGCATCAACCGCCTTAGAACAGTCTTCCGCCGAGAGGTCTGCTACCTCCTCGAGAACCTGACCTGTTGCTGGATTTATCACATCGAATGTGGCACCTGATGAGGCGCCCACCCACTGTCCATCAATTAACGATAACGGTTGATATAACGACATCTCTCACTCACTCAAAACAAACAATTTGACGGACCGCCTGGCCACCAGCCAATCGCTCCATCGCCGTATTAATCTCACTTAAATCAAGTGTGTGAGAGATCATACGCTCGACGGGAAGTAATCCTTTTTTATGCAGTGCAATGAAGTTTGGAATATCGCGCGATGGAACACAGGAACCAACATACGACCCCATCAACGCACGTTCCTCAGTCACCAATCGCGCAGCAGCTACTGATAACCGATCTGATGGATTCGGCAATGCCGCTGTGACGGTACGCCCACCTCGTCTGGTCACTTCTATCGCCAGATCCAATGCGGGCATCACGCCGGCAAATTCAGCAGCCAGATGTACTCCACCCGACGACAATACCCTGACCTGTGCAGCGGCATCCGGATCCCGGGCGTCGACAAAATGATCAGCGCCCAGCTCACGAGCCAGAGTTTCTTTTTCCGGGTTTGCATCAATCGCAATAATTTGTCGTGCTCCCCCTGCGTGTGCGCCAAGTAAAGCGGATAAACCAACGCCGCCCAAGCCGACGATTGCGACCCGCTCACCTGCATGCATTTGCGCGGTATTAAGCACCGCGCCGCATCCTGTAAGGACAGCACAACCAAAAACAGCCTGAACAGTCGGATCTAAATCAGATTCGATTGGGACAAGACTCCGTCGATGGCTGACTGCGTAATCTGAAAAGCAGGAGATCCCCAGGTGATGATTAATAGTCTCACCGTTTACAGAGATCCGCTTCGCGCCTGACAGCAAACTGCCATTCGTGTTGTGTTTGAGGCCTGGTTCGCACAAGGCAGGCCGGCCCTCAGCGCAGCAATCACAATATCCACAACTCGGCACGAACACCATTGAAACACGTTGCCCGGCCTTTAAGTCACTCGACCCGGGTCCGACCTTAACCACTTCCCCAACTGCTTCATGCCCAAGAGCAACTGGAGTCGGCCGTGGGCGATCCCCGTTAATGACGGACAGGTCGGAATGACAAACGCCAGCCGCTAAAATCTTTACAAGAACTTCCTCTGGACCAGGATCAGCCAATTCAGCCTCAACGACTTGCAATGGGTTCGTTACAGAAAAGGGCCGGTCAAAACCCATCCGTGGCAGTAACGAAATACGTGTCTTCAAGAAATATCTCCAGGATTTTTGTAGCACCCAATCCAGGGTAGCGCCTAAATTAGGTTAGCAGCCTCCGAGAATCAAGCGATCTCAATTGAACATATCCGGTCAGCCGCAGCCGGTTGAATGCAAAAACACAACGGCTTGGGATATCGCATAATTTAGGTAACGATAGACCCCGAAGGAGATTTATCGAATAGCAAATCCTCAATGCTCACCCAACCGCCCCTCTTGCTTGCGAGTCGCTAAGTAAACACCGACGCTGGCAACGACAAATCCAATGATATCTATCATCGTCAGACCTTCGCTCAACAATACCCATCCAATCAACGCCGCAACGGGTGGGACAAGAAAAAATAAGGCAGACGTCTGGCTCGCAGAGTTTTGATTGATCAGATACATTAAGATTGTAAATGCCCCGAAACTTACCGCTATAATTTGCCAGCCCATCGCGAACCCAAACATAACAGTAAATTCAATCGCGGGCTCCTCAACAAACCACATAATCGTTCCATGGAAAATCGCTGCAGACGCAGCCTGTAGGGCGTTGTTGGTAGCAAGTGGTAGGGTCTGTGAAAACTTTCGTTGCCAGATCGTGGCCGCAGTGATCGCTGCTAAAGCAATCACATTGGCTATCAAACCATCGATGGCAAATTCAGTTCCAAAATCAGCGCCTAGAACGAGGGCGGCACCAACAAATCCGAGGCTCAAGCCAATCCAGTTTTTATTAGAAACACGCTCTTCCAATAAAATCCCGGCGAAGATGGCGGTCAGGACCGGTTGTGTACACACAATTAACGCTGACACCCCCGCTGGTATCCCAACACTAAAAGAGTACCAACAGCCGCCCAAATACAACCCATGAAACAAGATTCCAGTGACAATGGAGTGCTTGAAATCTCGACGCTCAACCTTTGAAAACTCAGACAGTGTCCACGCCACAACAAAAAATCCAAACGCAACAATTGCGAATCTGAACGCGAGCGCAGCGAAGGGTGTTGCATCTTGCGTCGCGACAGAACCTGTAGCAAAAGCGGACGCCCAGAGCACCACAAAGGTTAATGGAAAAACAAACGATACCAGCATAGCCCCCCCCCCAAGGAGGACGGCACATTAACTGTTTTTCATGCAATCACCCAGAAGTTTTTGAGCGCGGCACCGGTTCAGATAGTACTAGACAAAACTTCGAGAGCTCCTTCCCAAGAAGCCGTCGGAGTTTTTACTTGACTGGCATGTAAGTCTCTGATTTACTGAATTCAGAATTCAGTACACGAAAATGATGACATGCATGTGACTAAAACTGATCTGGTCGACCAGGTATACCAGGCGATCAGGAAACAGATACTCTCTGGGACATTAAATCCTAAGTCCCCCCTTCGGCAGGAAGAGCTAGCCGAACAGCTAGGTGTCAGCAGGCAGCCGGTGAGTCACGCCCTCGTCCTCTTGGAGCGTGAGGGACTGATCTCGGACTACGGTCGCAAGGGAAAAATGGTGGCCCCAATTGTTCCTGAGCAACTTCGAAATCTTTACCAGGTCCGAGGCGCGATCGATGGGCTGGCGGCCTATTTATGTGCAACGCGGGTCGACAATGAGGTTCGAAACCTATTGAACAAACTAGTAAATCAAGGCGACGCAGCTACCGGTAATGGCTCGATTCAGTCGCTCGCGCTAGCTGATATCGCGTTTCATCGAGCGCTGTATGAACGATCAGGAAACCCTGAGATCATGCGACTGGCTGACCAATCTTGGAGTCACATGGTCCGGTCGATGCACCAGGTACTCGAAAACCAGTCGCTACGATCTGGGATCTGGGATGACCACCGTGCGATCGCGGAGGCGATCATTGACGGTGACCCGGAACTAGCAGGGAAGCGCGCCACCGAACATGCAAACTCGGCGGGTCAAATGACTTACCAGCGTTTGACTAACTCATAAAAAATCAAACACAGGGGGAGATTCATGAAACTAGCCCAACAGCAGCTCGAACAGTTTGATCGCGAGGGTTACCTTTTCTTACCAAACCTATTCTCGGCAGAAGAAGCCGCATTCCTCAAAGGCGAGGCAGAGGCGATCTATCAGATGGACCGCAAAGAAGTTTGGCGAGAAAAAAGCGGCGTGGCCCGAACAGCATTCGCAGCGCACCAGTATAACGAAGGATTTCGTCGATTGGGCTCTCACCCCCGTCTTATCGAGCCCGTAGAGCAACTCCTCGATGGTAAGGTGTACATGCACCAATACAAAGTCAATGCAAAGGCACCATTTGATGGCGCGGTCTGGCAGTGGCACCAGGACTATGGCACCTGGAAGAGGGACGACGAGATGCCAGAGCCCCGCGCTATGAATATCAGCGTCTTCCTCGACGATGTCACCGCAGCCAACGGTCCACTTCTATTTATACCCGAAAGCCATAAACATGGCGTCGTCAAAGCGGGACATGACCTGGAGACAACGAGCTATCCACTTTGGACACTAGACCGAGAAACCGTAACAGAGCTCGCAGAACAGGGTGGGTGCGTTGCGCCAACAGGTTCCGCTGGCAGTGTTCTCCTGTTCTCATCGTTACTGGTACACGCGAGTCCACCGAACATTTCGCCGTTCGGTCGCACGATTGTGTATCTCTCGCTCTGCGAGACTAGCAACCACATCCGTGCATTTAATCGTGAAGAATGGATCGCGCACCGTGACTTTGCCCCAATCGAGGCGCTAGAGGACGACTGTCTCCAAGAGCTTCTGCAAGAACCGGCCTAAGGAAAAGGCTATAGATGTACATCTACGATGATCTCGTCAAGCGGGCCGACCGACCAGTCCAAGTCGGGTTAATTGGAGCCGGAAAATTTGGCTCAATGTTTTTAAGTCAGGTTCCAACGACCGCCGGGCTTGAAGTCAAAGCAATTGCCGACCTAGATCCCGATCGGGCAATACAGGCATGTCGAAACGTAGGATGGAGCGAACAACTCATAAAAAGAACTGAGTTTTTCGATAGCACTCAGAACATGATCGATTCGGGCGGCATTGATGTTCTGGTTGAAGCCACAGGTAATCCGCTGGCCGGTATAGCTCACTCTAAAATGGCGATTGCCAGCAAGACACACATTGTGATGGTCAACGTCGAGGCAGACGTACTTGCAGGCGGAATCCTTGCAAAAGAAGCTCGAGAGGCGGGTATCGTCTACTCGATGGCGTACGGAGATCAACCAGCACTCACCATTGAGCTTGTTGATTGGGCCCGGGCAACAGGCTTCAACGTCGTTGCGGCGGGAAAAGGTACCAAGTATATGCCCGAATATCACTATTCAACGCCGGACACAGTCTGGGATCACTATGGCCTAACTCCTGAACAGGCGGCGCAGGCCGGTATGAATAGCCAAATGTTCAACAGCTTCCTTGATGGCACCAAATCTGCTTTAGAGATGGCTGCAATCTCAAATGGTACAGGACTCAAGGCACCCGAGGATGGTCTCTATTTTCCACCCGCGGGAATGGATGATCTCGCACACATTCTTCGACCTCGCTCTGTTGGTGGACAGCTCGCAGATAGTGGGATAGTCGAGGTTGTCACCTCAGTGGAACGTGACGGACGCCCTGTCTACAAAGACCTCCGCTGGGGCGTCTACGTCGTAATCGAAGCACCAAATGACTATGCCTCTGCATGCTTCAAGCAATACGGAATGAATACTGACGAAACTGGTCGCTATTCAGCGATGTACAAACCCTTCCACCTGATCGGCCTCGAGCTAAATATGTCGATCCTTTCAGCTGCACTTCTGAATAAACCGACCGGCTCAACTCTTGGTTTCAATAGTGACGTAGTCGCAACCGCGAAACGTGACCTGAAGTCCGGTGAGATGCTCGACGGCGAGGGTGGGTTTACCGTCTACGGAAAGCTGATGCCAGCGAAAAAATCACTATCAGCCGCGGGACTTCCCATCGGCCTTGCGCATCGTGTGAAACTAAAAAATAACGTCAACAAAGACCAGATCATCTCATGGGAGGATGTCGAAATTGATATGACCACTCAAGCAGTCACAACCCGAAAGGCGATGGAAGACCTCTACCGATAGTCTGGAACTTCAAGGCTCAGCAGCGGTGCATGTTGCTGGGCCCCGTAAACATCAGTTTCTCCAAATGTACCAGACGCACGGACACGCTTGATGGTTACCTTGATCGCGAGTGCCGGCTCGAACTCAACGATAGAAAGCACGTCACTCTCCGGAATACGGAACAGGTCAGCGAAAGACCTTGCAGACAAAATCTCAGAACGAACTACAACCTCAAAATCATCCTTGGTCGCAAACAATACATCGAATGTTAACTCAAATGGGCCTGCATTCTTCGATCGGATCACGGTTGCTAGATCAGATAACTTCAAGAGGCGACTCCCATCTCTTTTAGCCTGATCGGAAATGGACCGATCGGATCTTCAATCGTCATCAGATGATAGATGCTGAACTCATAGACCACACCATGGGAAATATCTGACGGGGAGTAAGGAAACGCCAGATTGCCAGCCGTCGACAACCTCCCAGGATAGCCAAAATGGAGTAAGGTCGAGCGGGCAAACGAGCACACGGTATCGGCAATCATTTGTGTCTTCGCAATGACTTCAATAACAAGACCAACCTCATACGGGATTTGATCAGTAACTGGTTCTAATTCGCCCATGACGCCGTTTTGACCATAGCAACGGAACAGTAGCTGAACATCGCTTGGGTTAATCGACTGAAAATTAGAAAATACGCGATCACGGACGGCCGCAAGAACATCGTCTAGTTGAAGAATCAGGTCAGGTGCTCGAATTCCAGCGATAGAAATGGTCCTGTAACCAACGGGACGAGCCCCCTCGAGTTTGATTGCGTAGTGGGCGCTTTTTTGTAGACGGGTTCCGTTCACACGCACACTCCGTTCATTGACCTCCTCAAATTTACACTCAGTCAGATCAAGAACCCCGCCAGGCCCCGGTAAAAATCGCGGGTCAGCTTTTTCGTACAATGTGTGTGCGGCGACCGAAGTGACCGTACACATTCTCTCAGGACTCAGAGCCTCGATTGTAAAACCAGTCTCATCGAGTACCCCGATCATGCAGTCGGAACCGCTCCCGGGGGCTGCAGCGATCGCTGCACATTCGAGGATTTTACCCATGTGAAGAGCCAACGCCTCGGAGAACCCTGCCTTGATTGGCACAGCCGCAAACACAGCCGGGTCATAACACCGGCCCGTCACTATAATCTGTGCGTCCCTCTCAAGGGCTTCAATCACCGGCTCGACCCCCATCTGGGCGACAATATTCGAAGAATTTTGTATTGCCTCTACATCCAAAGTTGGCACTGGACCGAGCCCAGAAATCCGGCCTGAACTAAGAGCATCGACGACGGTATCAGGATCCTGATCTGAGCTGATTTCTGCGACCAATGCGCAACGATTTAGGTCGCTGAGAACATCGTCAATGATCTCCATACACCACTGAAGGTGGGGCCTTGCCCCGGATCCACCCGCGGTCCCGATCAGCACGGGAATATTTTTTTCGAGGCCTGCATTAATTATGAGTAACAGGTCACGCTTCACGGCGTCACGATTGGTAAACGATTCTCCGGAGCCGAGGTAGTATGGACCCGGATCTGTCGAACCCGCGTCTACCGCAATTGCATCAGGGTTCCGCGACAGGCCTTCCCGAAAAGATGTCTCAGGAAAACCGTACCCAAGGATTGCTGTAGGGGAAAGGATAGCGATGTGTGTGTTCAGAGTCCGGCCTCGTTCTTGATCCGCCCGACCGTCTGGCAAGCGCTAGTCCCCTAGTTTACAAGTAGAGATCCTCAGAATGGAATAGAGCCCACAGCGTCCAGTTAGACCCGTAGCTAGTGGGATTATTCCAATCAATCCCCAGGGTCCGATTGCCCCCACCATGACCAACCCTAAGAGAAATGATCCCCCGAGGATCCGTGCCCGCTTATCGAAACCACCTACATTTGCTTTCACAAAATTCTCCTACATCGCGCGTCGAATCATAGACGTACGGAGCCAGGTTTGAGAAGAATCAATTGCCAAAATTTTATTTTGCAGCGGCGGAACGGACAGAATCACAGTGATTTCTCGATATACGGAACGCCTTAAACTCGATAGCTTTAATTCGATGGTCGAGGCCACACTTCTCGGATTCCTCCAAATTGCTCCCCTCCAAACAAGAAGGAGAGCTATCCGAGCTAACTATTTTTTATTTTAAACCTCAGCACTTTTGGCTATCTAGTCCTATGACGACAGACAATCCTTGAAGGCCTTCGCCATTCGCCGAATCAAATTTGGGTATAAATCGGTCCCTGACTTGAGCTCCGCCCCCAATGGGTCCAATACGCCCGTCCTAGCATCGGTTCCGTCTGTGATAACTTCTACCACCCTAGGTTCAAATTGTGGCTCAGAAAAAACACACGTCGCTTTTGAGCTTTTGACCTTTTCCCTCAGCTCTTTGAGACGTTTTGCTCCGGGCATTACCTCGGGAGATACGGTAACTGTGCCAATAGCCTTCACCCCGAACCGGTTTTCAAAGTACTGATATGCGTCATGAAAAGCGATGAATTCACTACCTTGTAATCCGGCGAGCTCACCCTCTATTTCCGTGAGAAGCTCATCAAGTCTGGCTTCGGTCTTCTTTGCATTTACCTCGTACTGTGCCGCATTCACCGGATCAATCGATGACAGCCGGCTCTGTATCTCTCGGACCATGAACTTAGCATTCATTGGATCCAACCAAAAATGTGGATCATGCTCATCATGGCCGTGGTCGTCATGCTTGGCGTGGTCATCGTGCTTTTTATGATCGTCGTGCTCTTTACGATCATCGTGCTCTTTATGATCGTCGTGATCGTCGTGGCCATGAGAATCGAACAGTCCACCTTCCCTAAGACTCAGCTCAACAAGACCCTCCGTCTCACCCATTTCAACCACCACGGTATCTTTTGGTATTGATTCAAGCGGTTTTTCGAGAAATGTCTCTACATCATGTGCAACCCAAAAGACTGCATCTGCCTCTTGCAGATATCTCGCCTGACTTGGCTTAAGTGAATAGGTGTGTGGTGAGCCTGCCTCGACCAACAAAAGTGGTGTAGCTACGCCCTCCATGACGGAAGATACTAGCGAATGAATTGGCTTTATCGAGGTAGCCACATTAGGCTGTGCAACGGCTAGGTTTATGCTGGCGATTGCGGCAATAGATGGTAATAAGAGCTTAACTACTCGCATATATATCCTTAAATGAGTATTTGAAATCAATGTATGTTATAACATAACACTTTCAGTAATAGAAGAAATTCCAAAGCAAAAATGGTTAAATTTATTTAATGAAAAAATCCGATTCATCAATACTCATCGAATTGAAAAACGCTGGTGTTAAGCGGGCTGGAAAATGGCTGGTCCGAGGGATATCTTTTTCGCTTAACGCGGGTGAGATCGTCACACT
The DNA here is from genome assembly GCA_002705795.1 of Gammaproteobacteria bacterium. GTDB lineage: Bacteria > Pseudomonadota > Gammaproteobacteria > Pseudomonadales > Litorivicinaceae > HIMB30. The sequence goes on along the minus strand of PAHG01000011.1, from coordinate 5,865 downwards.
GATCGGTCCGAACGGCGCGGGGAAGACGACCTCGGCAAAAATGGCACTCGGTCTTTTAGATCTAGACGAGGGTACAGCGCTCCAAAAGCCTGAATTGCGGGTCGGCTACGTACCACAAAAAGTATCGATTGATTGGACCTTACCTCTGCGCGTTAAACGATTTTTAAATTTAACGGGTTCCAGCACAGAAACTGAAATTGAGGCAGCCCTAGCGGTGACTGGCACATCCCACCTAATGAATTCTGAAGTGAATACCCTCTCCGGCGGAGAGTTTCAGCGAGTTCTCCTGTCCCGAGCCATAGCAAAAAGACCAGAACTTTTAGTGCTCGATGAGCCAGTTCAGGGGGTCGACAATACCGGTGAAGAAGCCATGTATAGTTTGATCGAAACAATTGCCAAGAATCTCAATTGTGGGATCCTTTTAATATCACATGATCTGCACTTCGTGATGTCAGCAACTACCCATGTTATCTGCCTCAATGGTCATATTTGTTGCTCCGGGACCCCAAGAGCCGTTTCATCATCGTCAGAGTTTCGCAATCTGTACGGCTCAAAAATATCTGCCAACTTGGCGCTCTATGAGCACATGCACGATCACACCCACTGTACAGACGGATCCATAGAAAAACCGGCAGCAATAGCGAAAAATCCCACATCCAGAAAAGAGACCTCCATTAATGCTTGACGATTTTCTCTTTCGAGCCTTCCTAGGAGGCATCGGTGTCGCCATCGTAACCGGTCCACTCGGGTGCTTCGTTGTCTGGCGCCGCTTAGCTTATTTCGGAGACACACTCTCGCATTCGGCGCTTTTGGGGGTCGCGCTCGCGATTCTTTTGGAGGTCAACATAACNCTCGCGGTATTTGTGATCTCGGTATTGATGGGTCTCGCACTTCTCATGCTGAGGCAAATAGCACCCCTCTCGTCCGATGCATTACTAGGTTTGCTAGCACACTCAACCCTAGCGCTTGGACTCATAGCACTCTCTTTTATGACGTGGGTACGNGTTGACTTACTTGGTTTCCTTTTTGGGGACGTTCTGGCGATCAATCAATTCGATCTACTGATAATCGGACTGGGTGGTGCGGCCGTATTACTCATACTGAGGATAATCTGGCGACCATTATTTGCAGCCACAGTAAGTCCAGAGATAGCAAGGGCCGAGGGTCTCCAGCCCGAGCGTGCGGAAGTGATATTTATGATCCTCATGGCCTCCGTGATTGCGATCTCGATGAAAATTGTTGGAGTGTTACTCATCACGGCTCTGTTAATTATTCCGGCCGCATCGGCGAGATGTTTTTCTAATTCGCCGGAGCAGATGGCTCTATATGCGGTTCTAGTCGGGATTTTGTCAGTTATAGTGGGTCTGCAGAGCTCCCTCACGTGGGACACACCCGCGGGACCGAGTATCGTCGCAGCTCTGTTGCTACTATTCATAGGTAGCACGTTGTCAACGGCGAAGATCAGAAGCATCAAGGGAAAATATTGGAATAACAGGAGTACCAAGGCAACGCCATGAGCAAATCACTTACTAAAAATCAGATACTTGTTCTTAACACGCTGACATCGGCTCCAAAGCCCCTCACAGCGTATTCCCTGCTCGACCGATTAAAAGAACATGGATTAAAGGCACCTCCGCAAATCTATAGGGCGCTGGAAAAATTGCTAGCAGTTGGCCTGATTCATAAATTAGAGAGCATAAACAGTTTTGTCGCCTGCCAGCACAGCGATTGCGCCCATCAGATTGCAGGATTTGCTATCTGTGACGGATGTGACCAGGTCTCTGAAATTATTGATGACGACCTTGAATCGCAGATTCGTTCAGTGGCCAAGACAGCGGGGTTAGTACCCAAAAAATCTACAATGGAGATCCACGGACTCTGCAGTTCTTGTGCGGATAACGTGGTCTGAAACAGCACATTTGTCTAAGCCAGAAACGTCTGCGATTTAGGGGAAGAAAGATCCGCGCCAATGAGCACCTAAAACAACAATCAATGCTATAAACTCACTAAATTCCACTATGACCACATCCACACACAGTATCGTTAATGTCCCCACCAGTATTATTTCTGGATTTTTGGGTGTGGGGAAAACAACTGCGATACATAATCTATTGAGCCAAAAACCGAAGAACGAGCGCTGGGNGGTCTTGATCAACGAGTTTGGCGAGGTAGGCGTTGATGCCAGTTTGCTGGAGACCGGTACGATAAATGAAAAAGAAATTTTTCTAAGAGAAGTTCCCGGTGGATGCATGTGTTGCACGAACGGGCTCCCGATGCAGATGGCCTTGAATCAGCTTCTGTCCCGGGCTCGCCCCCACCGTCTACTAATTGAGCCTACCGGACTCGGACATCTTGAGGAGGTTATCGCTACCCTTTNCTCAGNATTCAACCAGAAGACAATCCGGCTAAATGCTGTAATAACATTGGTTGATGCCAGGATGCTCAACCGAGAACCGTATCTCACCAACGACACATTCATCCAACAAATCGAATGCGCTGACCTCATCATTGGTAATAAATACGACCTCTACGAACCCTTAGACAAAGAGCGTTTGTTGTCGTTTGCAAGTCAGAGATGTGATCCAAGCACCGAGGTCATATTTTCNGAGCGCGGGGTATTTGATTTGAAGCTACTAGACAGTCCGTCACGGTTTATCGAGCAATGCTCTCCAGCATACGACCATCTTCACCAGGCTGAAATGCAATTGAATGCGCTTCCATTTCCCGAATCAGGCTACGTAACCGAATCAAACGCCGGTAATGGATTTGTGAGCTCAGGGTTTCGATTCGATTCTCGATTTCTTTTTGATGTTGCCCAGCTAAGATTGATGTTGCACGGCATTGATGTTGNACGATTCAAGGGTATCTTCCGCACAAATGATGGGGGCAAAGTTCTCAACCTCGCAAGCGGTGTTTTGACAGAACTATCAGTGCCCTATTGCGAGGAGAGTCGTTGCGAAGCAATAGGCAGAGAGTTGCCTAACGATTTTGCGGCGAAACTTTTCGATACTTTAGCCTCGACAGAAAGCCAGTAAGGGAAACGATGTCACTTTGGAGACCGAAACTAAATAATCCGGCCATGACAACCGTCTTCACGAAAATTAATTAAGTTGTGATGGGTGCAGTGAGCCACCGGGAATGGCCGATCCAGAACCTGAACCGAACCCTCATTCATCGACAAAAATCTCCGCACTCTCTAATTATCGGACCGCTCTGATTTGGGTAATGCGGTAAAAGGTAACGGGTTACCTAGNATCACGAACCGCAGGAGCCCGTAAGGAACACCCAGCACTACGAAAAAAATCAATACATCCAAATCAATGGCAGACCCGGACAGGATGATAAGGATACCGATCGCCGAGAGTGCGAAAAGGAGAGCCAAAAATGAGTCAGCAAGAATTAAAATACGACGCAAACAAATCTCCCCTGTCTTAGCCAGTGTGTATGGGAGACTCATCCGTNATTCAAGATAACATAAGATAAGATAAGAACGTAGCATGCGATCCAGAACCCGATCTTGGCCGAACCGCATGACTCTCGACTATTTTAAGTGTGCTCCAAAATAACGTTGGTCAGATCGATCGGAGCAAAAACCTCGACCCAGTAGCCATCTGGATCTTTAATAAACGCGATACCTTTCATCGAACCGTCGTTGGGGCGTTTCACAAACTCAACTCCCATCGACTCAAACCGATCACAGGCAGCGTTGACATCAGGCACTGAGATACAAATATGGCCGAAGCCTTTTGGTTCAGTGTTGCCGTTGTGGTAACCCTCAAAAGACTCGTCGGATTCCGTCCCATGGTTGTGAGTTAACTCCAACAACCCTGACTGATTAGCGAGCCACTGAATCCGCTCCGCGCGATCTTTGGGCATCTGGTCAACTAGACCGGCCTCAAAACCGAGAAAATAAAGAGTGAAACCCATGTGATCGAAGACAAACNTCTCTATCAGACTCGCACCCAAAGTATTCTGATAAAAATCGAGTGATTTCTTCGGATCCTTCACCCTGAGCATCGAATGATTGAGTTTAAATCCTGCTGTATCCATCCTGTAAGCATCCTAGACTTCTGTAAAAAATTGATTATGAGAGGCCTCTAAGTCTTAACGGTAGTACGCAGATACTACTTAGAAAGATACACCGCCCCCACAAACCTATCGGTACGGGGATTATATGAACAAAAACTTAGAGGAAACATAACGCTCACTGTTAATTTATTCATTAGACTAATTTTTAGGGGAAAAATTGACCTGTAATTTTAATTAAACGAACACAAGAAAACAGCAAGATAAACAATAAGTAAGGGATCATCTGCTCGTGAATATGTCTGCCATCTAGTCAAAGAGTCACGGCATTATACGACACAGGATATTGACATCGAGAAGTCCAATAACTCTGTGGATAACGTTGTGGAATTCTTCCCGTAGTGCACTATTTGCGCATCACCTAGGAGTTGTCCAATAATTAACCAATCGTCTCCGATTGGTACATTACATTAATCCGGATCACATATTTGGGGGTACCCTCGCCTAGGACATCACCGGCGTGAAGAACTGACAGTGGATGGATACCATGCCTGAAGAATAATGCCCGTCCACGCCGTGGCATGACCCTCTCTACCACCCTCCCTGCCTCCAGCAGCAAGGTATCACCACCCTCGACGCCCTCTTTTTGACCATTAAGATAGAGCAACATCGACAACATCGAACGTCCCGTCTTCCAGCACTCTAAGTGACGAGTTTTAGGGTTAACACAATAGCCCGGCCAGTCACCGTCAAGATGCGGTCTAAACTGTTGACCGGCCAAATATCGGTAAGTATTAAAACGATGGCTCAGCGCCTGCATACTCGCCCGACCCTCAAGGACGGGTGGGATAAAAGAAGCGATCCGACCATATAAAGTCTCTGCATCTTTAGGATGCACCATCCAATGGACAGTCGTATTCTGGCGCATACCCGGCGGCGTCTGGATACCGGGTGCGGCGGCCCGAAAACCAAGTCCCTCAGTGAACGCTATCAGCCGCTCACTTTCCTCTGCGGAGATCACANCATCAACCTGAAACGCAAGCTTGTCACCAAAGCTCAGATCGAGATAACCTTCGCCACTGCGGGGGTCGGAATCCAACAGAATCTGGCTTGAGCGAAAGATTGGCGTCTCCTCTTCAAAGCCGCCGCCGGGAAGTGAGCCTAAATCCGTGGCAACAACATCGCTGTTCATCCTGAGTTCCTTCATAAAAAAGCCCGGTGCACAGAACGCGCGCCGGGCTTCGTATCAACGAGACATACTTAGATAGTTCTCGCAGCCATTTCCTTAGCGATGTAGTCCGCTTGACGCATTGCTAACGCAACAATGGTCAGTGTTGGATTCTCNGCNGCACCNGTNGTGAATTGNGAACCNTCAGACACGAATAANTTNTTAATNTCGTGNNTTTGGCCCCACNTGTTNACNACACCATCNNGCGNCTTAGCCGACATCCGGTTAGTCCCCAGGTTATGCGTTGAAGGATACGGGGGAGTTGGATACGTTCGAGTTGCTCCAACAGAGTCATACAGTTTCTTAGCTTGCCCCCAAGCGTGATTCCTCATTGCGTTATCGTTCGGGTGATTTGTGAAATGTACGTTCGGTGCAGGTAACCCATATTGATCCTTTACATCTTTGTTCAGAGTTACCGCGTTAGTTTCCTGCGGCATATCCTCACCGACAATCCACAGTCCGGCCATGTTTTCATACATATCCAAGGCGCCCGTGAACGAACGACCCCAACCACCCGGGTCTAGGAACGCAGCCATAAATGGAATTCCGAGTGCAAGAGTCTCTAGTTCGTAGCCCCCAACAAACCCCCGAGATGGATCGTGTATCGATTC
>PAHG01000010.1 GCA_002705795.1 Gammaproteobacteria bacterium | reverse complement strand
TTGTTGGCTGTGCAGAGTGTTAGTGCATCAGAGGCTAATTAAGACATAAGAAGAAGCGAGCTAGGCAGCCCCGGGTTTAATAAAGACCCCGCTTCGGCGGGGTCTTTTGCTATGATATTTAGGAGGTATCAACTGCACTACCTTCCTGGAAAAAACGGGTGAAGAATGGGGTGAGGTTTTCTGATAACCCAAGCGAGATGCACTTAAGTTATTGATTTAACTGGTGCAAGTGGCGGGACTTGAACCCGCGACCTCTCCCTTACCAAGGGAGTGCTCTACCAGCTGAGCCACACCTGCATGCGTGCGGGATTATTAAGGGCTGAACGCATCAAGTCAACATGCAACGCAAGATTCAAGACACGGACATTTCTGATTTGCTCACATCCTTGGGTAATTACGATTGCATTATTGACGTGCGCTCACCATCGGAATTCTTAGACGACCACATCCCTGGCGCAATCAATCTTCCTGTCCTCAGCGATGCTGAGCACTCAGAAGTCGGCACTATCTATAAACAAATCGATCCTTTCACCGCGAGAAAGCACGGAGCAATACTCACGAGTCGGAATATTGCCTCACATTTAGAAGGACTGAGTAATCATCCAAAGAACTGGCGACCTCTACTNTATTGCTGGCGCGGAGGACAGCGATCTGGTTCGATGGCGCTAATAATGCGTGAGATTGGGTGGCAAGTAACCCTCTTGCGGGGTGGGTACAAATCCTACAGGAGGCATGTACAAGAGAGCCTCAATTCCATGTCCCCAAACGTCCAGTTGATCGTACTAGCAGGGCCCACCGGGTGTGGGAAAACAGACTTACTTCAACGGTTGAGTGAACGAGGCCATCAAATCATTGATCTTGAGGCCCTGGCGAGTCATCGAGGCTCGCTTCTCGGCCAAGAACCCGGGGTACCGCAGCCATCACAAAAGCTATTTGAATCGCACCTCTGTGGTGCGCTCTCTGATCTCGATCTGGATAGGCCCATTTTTGTGGAATCAGAGTCATCGAAAATTGGCGAGATACATCTCCCAAAAGCGCTTTTCCAGAATCTCATCACCTCACAGGTAATCGCTCTATCTTGCGATAGGACCAAGCGTGCCCAGTATCTGGTTGAAAAGTACTGGCATCTTACTGTGTCCTCAGAAAAAACNCTCGACCTCATCCGTCGATTAGAGTTCCGGCACAGCAAGAATCAAATCGCTCATTGGGTTGNACTGATAGAAGACCGGCGATGGACTGAACTTGCACACAGTCTTCTTGAAATCCACTACGATCCTGCCTACGAACGGTCGCAGAAGAGGTTTGCAGAGAGTGTAAGTTACCAGCTTGAGCAACCTGGACTCACGGAATCAATGGCTATGTTCGATGACTTAGCTGGCTAGGTANCAATTTACCTATCAACCATCACGAATCTCAGGNAACCTAAAGATAGCTGAAAACTCAGCCCCCGTATGCTGTTCAGTATTGCGTCAAAAGCGACTTTCTATTTCNGAGAGTACTGCCGGATCTTCAATGGTTGACGGTACCGTATACGACTCACCGTCAGCAATCTTACGTAACGTTGCACGAAGGATTTTCCCCGAACGCGTTTTCGGTAGACGGTCGACTACCAGAGCTTTGTTGAAAGATGCTACCGCGCCAATCGATGAGCGAACGGCGGAGACAAGTTCTTTCTCAACCTCTCCATGCGACTGAGTCACGCCATCTTTTAGGACAACNAGACCCAAAGGTAACTGNCCCTTAAGCTCGTCGGTCGCGCCAATCACAGCACACTCGGCAACAGCGGGATGCGCGGCGACTATCTCTTCCATCTCTCCGGTGGATAATCTATGACCCGCGACGTTAATTACGTCGTCAGTACGACCCATGATGAATACGTAGCCCTCGTGATCAATAAACCCACCGTCTCCGGTCAGGTAGTAGCCTGGGTAGGGGTTGAGATAACCCTCCTCAAACCGGGCGTGGTTACCCCAAACTGTCGGCAGACAGCTCGGCGGCAGTGGACGCTTAATCACGACACTGCCCTGCTCTCCGGGCTCGGCCTGTTTCCCCGATGGATCAAGGACCTCGANCTTAAACCCTGGGGTGGGTTTGGTCGCAGAACCCGCCTTTGGCGTAAACGATTCGAGCCCACGCGGATTAGAAGCAATCGCCCAGCCGGTTTCGGTTTGCCACCAATGGTCTACCACGGGTAGTCCCGAGATCTCATCAAGCCAATGATATGTCGGTGGATCTAGTCGTTCTCCGGCCAGATAGAGAGCCCTTAACGAGCTCAGGTCATATTTTTTGAAGAGCTCTGAGTGTGGATCCTCTTTACGGACCGCCCGGAACGCGGTCGGGGCCGAGAACAACACTTTGACCTTGTACTCTTCCACGACGCGCCAAAATGCTCCAGCATCCGGGGTCCGAACCGGCTTGCCCTCGTACAGTACAGTCGAGCATCCAAATAACAAGGGTGCGTAGACGATGTAAGAGTGACCGACGACCCAGCCAACATCACTGGCAGCCCAAAATACCTCGCCGGGCTTCATGTCATAGACCGCTTTCATCGAGTAGGTCATTGCGACGGCGTGGCCACCATTGTCCCGCACGACTCCCTTTGGTTTGCCCGTCGTTCCTGACGTGTACAAAATGTATAGCGGATGGGTTGCACTGACCGGTATGCAGTCGATTGGCTGAGCATCCGTCATTAAATCTGACCACGTCACGTCGCGACCATCAACCGCTAAAAAGCCCGCTTGTGGACGCTCCAAGACGACAACAGACGTCGGCTTTTTATCTGATATTTCGATCGCCTCATTAACGATCGGCATGTATTCGATGATCTTATTGACTTCGATGCCACACGTTGAGGTTACGATCGCTTTGGGTGCGGCATCAGAGAGACGGGCCGCCAATTCATTCGGTGCAAAACCTCCAAAAACCACCGAATGAATGGCACCAACACGCGCACAAGCAAGCATGGCGATCAATGCCTCCGGAACCATTGGCATATAGATAACAACACGGTCTCCTGTGGTTACGCCCAAGGACGCGAGGCCACCCGCGAAACGCTCGACCTCGCTTTTCAACTCAGCGTAAGTGATCGCTCTCTTTGTCTCAGTGACCGGTGAGTCATAGTAAACCGCGACCTGATCACTACGACCGTTCTCAACGTGACGATCGATAGCGTTATAACAGGTATTAAGGGTGCCGTCCGGATACCACCGCTCTATACCGTTGATGTCCTCGGCTACACCAACCTGCGGCTTTTGAACCCAGTCAATTAAATCTGCTTTGCCTAGCCAAAAGCGTTGCGGGTCTTGGATGGATTGGTCGTATTCGCGCTGATAACTCATGAAACATCCTTATCACGTGTTTCCGTGGTCCGTGGGTCCAATGTGACTCAATTTGTATCAAATGTCTTTACGACGTTTCGGTGGTAAGCGTTCCCATACATTGTGGTGATAGACCGAGCCTAATCCACTTCTGGACGACGTTCTTCGCGACCCGGGGGCTAGCCGCAATCATGAGAGGTCCACAGGTCTGAGGGTCAACAATAATCGGGCTCGGAGCCCCATAACCGACCTGCCCGGCATATGCCTCGGACCTGTTCCCTTCTCGCATTGTTTCATCAATACGAGGGAGATCGACGAGTACGTTTTGGATTGGTTTAACGTAATGAATGGCTTGATGCGAGGACGGGAAACACTCGTCTGATGCGGCGCCCGTATTCAGGACCGCGAAGTCATAGTGGACACTTAATCATTCGCCGACTGGTAGCGCCTGATGGCGTATATTGAGGATCCTCGAGGCAGCGTCAACTTGTTCAAGCGACCCCCGAATAAAACGCGCACCGGCTTGCCTACAGAGCGCCGCTATATCAATAAACATATCGCTAGCAGAATACTGGCCCGCCAAAAACCCAGGCAACATCCCGGAATACGGGGCGGTAGACCCCGGGTTAATTACGACTAACCGCACCCCGTCTAATGGATCCATAGCGAAACGCTGAATGAGCGCAATATTGGAATGGCCGGCACCAACGAGGACCAAGCTATGTCGATTCAACGACTGTTTGCTACGCACCAATCACCCGTGTTGGCTCACGCATGGTCACGAACTCTTCTGCGGCCGTTGGATGGATTCCGATGGTTCGGTCAAAGTCCGCCTTGGTAGCACCAGCTTTTAACGCCACAGCAAAGCCTTGAAGAATTTCTCCGGCATCAGGAGCAAGCAGATGTAATCCAAGTATTTTGTCGCTTGTCGCATCAACAATCAGCTTGAAAATACTCTGTTCTTGACGCCCACTCAGGGCGTGTTTCATCGGCCTAAAACGACTCACAAAAACTTTCGCATGCAAACCTCTGGTGGTTACCTCTTCCTCTGATATTCCCAAAGTACCTACATTTGGTTGGCTGAAAATAGTTGTAGGAATTAATCCATAGTCAACTTTCGCGGACTCGACTCCATCGAATAAATGCTTCGCAAGAGCCATCCCTTCAGCTAGCGCGACGGGTGTCAATGCCACACTACCAGTCACATCGCCCACCGCGTAAATGGATGGATCTCTGGTCTGAAAATTATCAAATACCTCAATCGTTCCATCGTCTCGCGTTGTGACTTTGGTATTCTCTAGACCGAGACCGGCTGTGTTTGGTACCCGTCCCACTGCCATTAATACTTCGTCATAAACCAGCTCATCATCCTCTTGATCGGAGTGAGTTACCCGGATTCCGTCACTGATCCGCTCAAAACCAAACAACTGGTGATTGAGGCGCACATCGATGCCTTTCGCTTTCATTTCTTCGATTAGTTGACCCACGATCTCGCGATCGAATTCTTTTAGAAGATTAGGACCTCTGTAAGATAGGGTTGTCTCAACTCCAAGACCCGCGAAGATCCCAGCAAATTCGACAGCGATGTAGCCACCGCCGACTATCAGGATTCGTTTAGGCAAAGTCTCTAAATCAAAAATTTCATTACTGGTCTTCGTGAGCTCGATACCCGGCATCTCTGGTTGACGAGGCCACCCACCGGTCGCTATCAGAATCCGCTCTGTAGATAAAATGTGGTTATCGACTTCAATAGTATGTGGATCGACGATTAAACCTCGGCCGTCGAACAGTTCTGCGCTAGAATCATCCAGCAGTTTTTCATATATATTATTTAATCGATTAATTTCTTTAGTTTTATTATCGCGTAGTCTGGACCAATCGAATCCCTTGTTCGAGGCGCTCCAGCCGTACCCGGGTGCGTCGTTAATCGCCTCAGAAAAACTCGAACCGTACACGTATAACTTCTTTGGGACGCAACCAACATTGACACAAGTCCCGCCAAGGTATCGATCCTCAATCACTGCGACCTTTGCCCCAAAGCCTGCCGCCATTCTGGCCGCACGCACCCCGCCGCTACCGGCTCCAATTACGACCAAATCGTATTGACTCATGTTGTCCTCATTTCATCAGGATGATCGTTTTCCCGACCTGATCGCCCTGTTGCATATTTCTGTATGCTCCGAGTACTTCGTCTGGCATCACTATCTGTTCGACACAGTGATGGACCTTCCCGCGTTGCACCGCGGGCCAGACGATTGTCTCCAGCTCAGCTAATAAGCGTCGCTTTACGGAGTCTGGCTGCGTGCGGAGTGTGCGGCCGAACAAAGTGACATTTTTGGACAGGAAGTCCGCTAAATTGCACTCGGTTGATGTCCCGCCTAGTAACCCAAAGATAGCGATCCGTGCCGCGTTGGCTGCGACAGTGAAGTCTTTATTCAGATAGCCCGCACCCACGGGATCCAAAATAACGTCAAATTGCAACCCGAGACCACGGAAATAGGCGGCCCAGTCCTGTGATCTTAAAACACCAGCCTCTGCCCCTCGTGCGAGGCAGTAATCGAGCTTAGTTTGTGACCCACAAGTGATGTAAGGAACCGCACCCAACAGCCGCACGAGCTGGACTGCAGCCACACCAACACCTGATGCCCCAGCGTGGATTAATACTCTCTCTTTAGGTAGTAGCTTAGCCTGATCCCACAGATTGAGTAATGCGGTACACCAGGTTTCGCATAATCCGGCGGCTAAGGAAAGTTCTAGACCTGTGGGTGCCGATACGACCACTGATGGAGAGCATACGACGTATTCGGCGATCGCTCCACCACGAAGTAATGCGCATACCTTGCGACCCAACCAGGCCTCGTCAACGCCCGGACCAACCTGATCAATTATTCCGGAACACTCGAGTCCAAGCGTTGGTATCTCCACCGATCCAGGATACAAACCTTTAATCTGAAGAAGGTCTGCCCTATTAAGACCAGCAGCCTCTACATGGATGCGAATCTCACCTTTCGCAACTTTTGGAACAGGCAACTCTTGCCATTGGGCTTCGGCCTTCGCATTATTAACACCTAAGACGCGCATAAATTTGTGCACCTGTAATTAAAAGCTAGCGATCATAAGGGGACATTGACGCATATGAACTCTCCAAATCAAAGTTTGGGGCCTCTGAAGCAGATTAAAGCTGTGCTCCACTCAGAAGTTGGTCCCGGGGTCTTGCTCGTCATTATGGCAGTTTTAGCTATGACGATCATGAATTCATCGCTGGCGTCTTACTATGAGGCGATCTTTAGCACGAAAGTTGTTTTCGGGGTTGGGCCAATCGTCATTGACAAGCCGTTTTTGCTGTGGGTCAACGATGGCTTGATGGCTATCTTTTTCTTCCTAATCGGCCTCGAAATTAAGCGTGAGCTCATGGTGGGTCATCTCTCAGATATCCGTCAGGCACTGCTACCACTGGGGGCAGCAGTTGGAGGCATGGCGGCTCCCGCCGTGATATATCTGATAGTCACACATGGTGTTGATGGAGCCGCCAACGGTTGGGCTATTCCTGCAGCGACGGATATTGCATTCGCCATCGGTGTTCTTGCCCTTCTCGGGCCAAGAGTTCCAGTTCCATTGAAAGTATTCTTGTTGACGCTTGCTGTGGCGGATGACTTGGGGGCGATTGTTATCATCGCACTGTTCTATACCGAACAACTCAGTGTTGGGTCTCTTGGAATCGCGTTTGCTGCTTTAGGCATTCTAATTTTGATGAACTACTCAAACGTAGGTAACAAGTCTGCTTATCTGCTTGTGGGGTTTATTATGTGGGTTGCCGTGCTCAAGTCTGGGGTCCATGCGACTCTCGCGGGCGTTGCGCTCGGCTTCTGCATCCCATACACACTCCCAAAACAGGAATCATCCCCTGTTGTCCAGCTTGAGCATGACTTACATGGATTTACAAATTATCTCGTGTTGCCTCTGTTTGCATTCGCGAACGCAGGGGTCGCAATAGGTGAACAGGGTCTCGCGATCCTTGGACACCAGGTCCCTATGGGTATTGCTGCGGGTTTATTCTTCGGTAAACCTATCGGAGTAATGATATGTTGCTTCCTCATCCTCAAGTTTGGTGTCGCGCAGATGCCTCGTCACGTGAATTGGGGGCAATTATTTGGCGTATCGCTCTTGTGCGGAATCGGTTTCACTATGTCACTCTTCATCGGATCACTAGCGTTTGGTGGCATGGGTAATCCGCTGGCAGGATTAGATCGACTCGGAATTCTTACGGGATCACTCCTTTCTGCTGTGATTGGATTCATCGTTCTTAAGAAGGCATTACCGGAGCGCTAATTCTGCGTTGTTGACATAGAGCTTCGGAGATAACGAAAGCCGGGCGTATGCCCGGCTGATTGCTATATTAAGTGGGATTCAAGTGCTAAGCGTCCAGCAGCTGCTGCGCTTGACCTATCCAGTCATCACGCTTAATCCGACCTGCGAACTTCACAACACGAGCTTCAAGGTCAGCAATATCGTCGTCGGTCAGTGCCGCGATCTGCGCATAAGATGTGATACCAAAATCTAGTAACTTCCTCTCGAGACCCGGCCCTACACCTGAGATCATTTTAAGGTCATCCTGCCGAACCGGGACCTGTGCGATCGCCTTGATCTCTGATGCACGCTTGGGCTCTGCCGTTTGTTCTTTCTCTACGGTTGTCGTGTGAGCAGACAGCATCAGTTCAATCGTTTTGGTTGGCGCTAATTCGAGAAAACTGAAATCCATCATTGCTCGGTTAAGTGCTAGAGAATCATCAATCATTTTGTTCAATATCGCGTCGGACTGAGCGATTACGGTCTCTGCTTGCTTTATGGTATACATCGCTAACGAAGTATCAACTTGGTACATAATTGCCTCCCCTTTGATTAATAGTGCGGTGCACAATACCTGCAATATACCTCCTTAATTTTGCATTGCAACATATATCCTTCTGTTGACCTTCTACAAAAGCTCGTCACAATGAGGAAGAACCGAGTAAACCTGGCTTTTGTAACTTATCGAATAAGCCAGACGTCTTGATTTTTGAAGAGAGAATATCTCAGGTGCTCGGTAGAGACGCGCTTGGAGATGAATGCGAGGCACTCAGCTGACTAGAGACAAAGGATTCGTTGGGCTCCTGATCATCATGTTCGCGGGAGCCACCAATGACAATCTTGTCAAAACTGCGTTTATCGTCGCGATTACGGCCCTATCATGGGATGTTTTTAATCTCAACGCTGTAGTCCTCGCGAATTCGGCGGCACTCTGTTTCATTCTACCGTTTATTATTTTCGCAGGGTTCTCTGCGCACCAGGCCAACATACAACCACCCAAGCGCTGGTTGATTTTTCTTAAAACAGTAGAGCTTGGGTTAGCACTCATCTCTGGGCTGGCAATCTATCTAGAGATGGCTTGGTTGCTGCTTATCTGCATTACTGGGTTCGGAATTCAGTCTGCCTTCATAGGACCCCTAAAGTATGCCCTGATCCCACGATTAGCCAATCAGCATGAACTTTTAAATAAAAACGCGTGGATGGAATCGGCTACATTTGTTGCTATTTTATTCGGTACTTTGGTAGCGTCTGCTTGGATCGCCGATTCAAAAACCCAACTCATCGCACTTATCATCGCAGTAGCGTGTATTGGAGTTGTCGGAATTTTCCTGTTACCCAACTTCGATGCTCAATCAAGTATCACGCGACGGTCAATCAAAGCTTTAATCAGCAAGCAAAGAAAGGATGAACGTTCGATGTCCGCTATTTGGTGTATCAGCGGATTTTGGGGGGTGGGTTCGGTATGGCTTACTCACCTGCCGGCGATGGCAGTCGATGTCTGGCGGCTCTCTCCGAAGTCGGTCGGTACACTTCTCAGTTATTTCGTTCTCGGCATTACACTTGGGGCGTTCAGCGGAACCCTGCTGAAAGATATCGATATCATATCAAGGATTCTCGCAGGGGCCTGCATCATGGTTCTCGGTGCGCTAATTTTGCAAGGAGGTCATCCCGAAACGGCTGCACTAGCACTGATTTTAACAAGCGCTGGCGGTGGTTTCCTCGCGCTCCCACTGTACACACTTCTTCAAGACAGTCAGATGGATGTTGCTGACCGTATTGCCGTAAATAATATTGTAAACGCAACCATGATCGTAGGGGCAGCGGCTGCCTCGCTGTTTGTTGTTGGCCTACTCGGATTACAGCTATTGTTTTGGCTCTTGATTTTGAGCATCGGCCAATTGTTCCTCTGCCTGTACCATCGCCGAAATTTGAGACTCAGCTAGAGCTTCTGGCGAGGGTGGCATCTGCAAAAAGTACCCTTCTTGCTTGATAGCTCTCAAGACATCAGATGCTTTCACACGCGCTAACTTTTTTTCTTGAGTCATCGGAAGGACCATCACTGATTCGATCCGGCCAAAGGACGCAAGCAAATCCTCCGGGACTTTTTGTAGTCCCTCTTTTTGATCGACGTAGAGATACATCTCGTCCTTTTTGTCGCCTTTAAAAATCTCAACTAAGCGCAAACACATCTCCCAGTAACTCCTGTCGCCAGCCCGATGGAGCCCATTGTCTCCCGTCTAGAGATGCGACCAGCTGACGCTTTTTCACTAGCATCTCGGGCGCAATTCCAAGCTCTTTCGCAATTACTTCTACTTTACTTTGTCTTTCCCTAAGCACATCTTTCAACCGCCTTGACAGAGGAGGAGGCGGAGGCGCGACTGTTCCTGCTTCCGTTGCCTCTTCAAGCGCCAGTTTCAGCTGACTACCAAAACGATCAGCCTGCCTATCCGTCAAGCCGTGCTGGCTTACCAGCTGATGATGACGCCCCACAAACCCGATCGCTGCCAATGAAAACAACGAGTTATCGCTCAAAACTTGTTTCCGCGGTCGATCGACTCGACGCGCAGCGCCCTCGCGCCATTGAACTAAATGCACAAGGCGAGACATACCTTCCGGACTCAAACGCCATGCATTCCCAAACCGATGCACTTGAGTCTCAATATCACCATTAACTAGCATCGTTGTATTCCGATCGTGAATCGATCGCATTTCTTCACTCATCCAATCAAGTCTCCCAGCCTTTTCGAGTTGACTGTATAGAATCTCGTAAATTGAACCTAATACGAGTACATCCTCTTTCGCATACTGGCGTTGTGAATCAGATAGTGGACGTCTCGTCCAATCAGAGCGCGTCTCTTCCTTTGACAATTCTTTTCCCAAAAGCTCTCTTACAAGCGCTGACAGACTAAGTGAAATTTTCTCGTTAAGTAACGCATAAGCGACCTGCGTATCGAATACCGGAAATGGAACCGAACCTGTTAATCGAAACAATACTTCATAATCTTCTTGCGCGGCATGCAGAACAGAGGTTGTAGATCGCTTAAGGACCTGGCCCAGTGCATTTAGGTCGAGATTTGCGAGGGGATCAATCAGGTAAGCGTCCTCATCAACAGCGATTTGAATAAGGCCCGGTTTCGGGTGAAACGTCGACACACGAACGAATTCCGTATCGAGCCCTATCAGCGGAGCATCGGTAAGGACATCAGTCAAGGCATCAAGATGTGTTTGATGATCAATCCAGCCGGGTATACTCACTATTTGATCTCAGTACGCGACGCTAACGCCTGTGACAGCGTTGAGACATCGATATGATAAAGCTCGCCACCAACCGGAACCCCCTGCGCCAACCGAGTGATGCGGGTCTGCCCGCTGAGGCTCGATACAATCTGGTGGGTGGTTACCTCCCCCTCAATGGTTGATGCCAGAGCTAACAAGCATTCAGTGGGATTCTCACTACTGACGCGCTGAACAAGTTTTGACAGGCCAATCTCTTCAGGTCCGAGACCGTCGAGTGGACTTAAAAGCCCAGCTAGGCAGTGGTAATACCCTTTAAACAGCCCAGACTGCTCAATTGCCAGAATATCACTAGGTGATGAAACCACACACAATAACGATTGATCACGAGCCGTATCCTGACAAATTCGGCAAGGTTGAATTTCAGTGAGATTACAGCAGATATCACAATGCTCGATGAGGTCAAGTGCCTCGCTCAGAATCTCTGCAAGATGCAGACCTCTCTGGCGATCTCTTTCGAGTAAATGCAAGGCCATGCGCGACGCCGATCGCGGACCGACCCCGGGCAAGCAACGAAGCGCTTGCTCAAGACTGATTAAAAGTGGAGAGACACTCATGAGAAAGGAAATTTAAACCCAGGTGGTAGATTCAGACCCTGAGTTAATGAACCCATTGACTCTTGTTTAAGTGCCTCAAGCTTTTGGTTTGCATCATTTATCGCAGAAGCAACAAGTTCACCTACAATTTGAGGCTCGTCAGTAAGCACATTTGGATTGATAACTACTGATTTACAGTCTCCCTGACCATTTAACGTTACAGTAACCAGGCCTGCGCCGGATTCCCCAACGATCTCTCTCTCAGAAAGTATGGCTTGAGCTTCTTTCATTTGTTCCGCCATTTTCTGAGCCTGCTTCATCATTTCCTGAAGCGGACCATCAAACATGTGTGCCTCCATCTCTTGGCTCAATTGACTCTTCGCGAACCGTCGCATCGAACCGTTCTGTGAGCGCGCTCACAAATGGATCTTCAGCAAACTGGTGTTTTGCATGCGCCAACCGCTCTTCCTTCAATCGTAGCCGATACTCTTCAGGAGTCTCAGCTAACTCGTCGCGCGTTTCAACGACAATCCTTGGCAGTCGACCTAACTGTAATTCAAAAGCCTCAGCAACCCTTCTCCGATGCATATCGTTTAACAAACCCTCGGTGCGTGAATTTGTAGCCAATATGACTTCATCCGGAGTCGCAGAGACCAAGATAGTTTGAGCAACCAATGACGCTGTCATCCCATGCAAATCGAGCAATTGACTCTCAAAGATCCAGGCCTCGGGAGCGAAAGTGAGACCTAGGCGATGCGTAACAACATTATCTTCCACGTCATCAGTTTCATAACCTTCGTCAGACCTCGCAGAATCGGCCATTACCTGTGGACTTAATTCAAATGATAGATCCGATACCAGTGGCTTTATATTGGGAGTACTAACTTCAGCAGCAACCTGTGCTTCAAAAATCACAGATTCCACCGCCTCAGTCACGTGCTGCTTCGGAATAGACTCTACGGTAATGTCAGGGTCTCGAATGGATCCAGACTCAACTAAATTGTTGGTTATGCTGGATGGAATTAATGCTTCGACATCCTGCGTATCTGCTGTCGCGGAAATCTGTGGAACAGGTTCGGGGTCAGAGGTAGATTCAGCATCAGGCATCGAACGAGAAGACTCGGCTTCCGAGATGTACTCGCCCGCTCGCGCTGGACGGAAAGAGATCATGCGTAAAACCAGCATTTCAAACGCAGAGCGCGCATCTGACGCAAGTGGTAAATCTCTATAACCATTTAAGCAAAATTGATAAGCGAGCTGTAAAAATTCTGGAGACATCTGAGATGAAAGCTCTCGCACCGCTCTTTGCTCGTCTGGTGAAAGATGACTGATCCCGCGACAATTGATCTGGTCTACGGCAACCTGATGCAATACCGACTGCATACTGCTCACCAAGGCCATCCAGTCTGGTGTTTCTCTCGACAGTTCCTCAATACGCTGTAGTGCATCGACGGCATTTCCTTTCGCGATACTACTTAATAACATAGGAATCTCTGAGACTCCCTGGGTACCGAGCATCTCGATAACATTGCCGGTCGTTATTGATCCCTGCCCATGCGAAATCGCCTGATCAAGAAGTGTCATCGCATCTCGAACAGACCCTCTACCTGCTTTTGCCAGATGCCAGAGTGCATCGCTTTCAAAAGAGATATGCTCTTCAGCTAACACGTGCTCGAGATGCGACTCGATTAAATCCGGGCTTAAGTCCCTGAGATGGAACTGCAAACAGCGCGACAACACGGTCGGTAACAGCTTCTGAGGATCCGTTGTTGCTAACAAAAAAACGACATGCTCGGGTGGCTCTTCAAGAGTTTTTAGCAACGCATTAAACGAATGCGTTGTCAGCATGTGCACCTCATCAATCAAATATACTTTATATCGCCCCTGGCTCGGAGCGTAGCTCACGTTTTCCAGAAGCTCGCGCGTGTCATCGACTTTCGTGCGACTGGCCGCATCAACTTCTATCAGATCAACCAAGCGATTTTCAGAGATTGCTACACAATTTGAGCATTCTCCACAGGCTGTGGACGAGACACCTTCCTCACAATTCAGACAACGAGCCAGAATACGAGCGATGGTTGTTTTACCTACTCCACGAGTGCCACTAAATAGATACGCATGGTGCAAACGCCCTGTATCTAGAGCATGTGCCAGTGCTCTACGCACGTGCTCTTGACCGATCAACTGTTCAAATTTGGTCGGGCGCCATTTTCTGGCTAAGACCTGCTGACTCATGCATGCCTCTTTTAAATGGAAGCGACTCCTGCCAGCCGCACCCCGGCACACCAAATATTCACTGCCGCTGCTCCCTTCCGGGCCTGACGGGGTTCACAAATATCTAATTGCGAGGGGACCGACAAGAGTCACCATTGATTCCTGATCAATTCAGAATTGGGTATTGTCGGGGTAACGATGCCTTGGATGCAAGTTTGGTGACCACCAGACCTGCAAACTAAACACATCTGGTGTCCATTACCCCACTGCTACCCGCAATGGGTGTCAACGAAGTCTGCGGCGAAAGAAACAGTTGCTGAAAAAAAGCTCCTAAACGTTAACGATCAAACACGATGCCCAATCGCTCAGCCACTTCACAGTATGCTTCCAACACTCCGCCCAGTTTCTCTCTAAAACGATCCTTATCCATTTTTTTTCCAGTTGTTTTATCCCAGAGACGACAGCCATCGGGACTGAATTCGTCACCCAGAACAATTTCACCGTTAAAACGACCAAACTCAAGCTTAAAATCCACTAACTCAAGATTAACCTCGTCAAATATCCTTCTGAGAACAGTATTGCTTTGGAGTGAAAGGTCGCGCATCTGGGACATTTCTTCGCGCGAGGCCCAGCCAAAAGCTGCCACGTGATGCTCGGAGATCATTGGATCATGTAGCGTGTCGTTTTTTAGGAAGAGTTCAAATAGTGGCGGCTTAAAGTCATATCCTTCTTCGATTCCGAGCCGACGCACTAAGGAACCGGCCGCCTTATTTCTGACGACACATTCCACTGGAATCATATCCAGCCGTTTCACCAGTGAGTCTGTAGAGCTCAAACGTTCTAAAAAATGGGTCTGGATCCCAGCTTTGGTCAAAAGAGTCATTATAAATGCATTGAATTGATTATTTATCGCGCCTTTTTGGGACAAATGTTCGATAATTTCACCATCAAATGCCGAGGTGTCATCACGAAATTTAAGGACTAGTAGATCCGGATCGTCCGTCAAGTAGGCCGATTTTGCCTTTCCTTGGTACAACAATTCTGATGCGTTCATGATGTTCCTATCTGTATCCAATTGAATCCATCTGATTGCGATGCGATCAGACTATGCACATTCTGATGTTCTATTACGCTGTCCAATGCCCGTCTCACACGAGACGAATCATTATTTGTTTCGCTGATGTGGCACGCCACAACAGTTTGGAGTCGATCACTCCAAATTCGCCGCAAAAATTCTGCCGCCTGCCAGTTATTAAGATGCCCAAAATCTCCACCAATGCGCGATTTCAAAGAGTTCGGATACGGCCCCGTATTCAACATCTCTTTGTCATGATTAAACTCAACAGAAATCGCATCCAAGTCCTGGTAACCATCGATGACTCCTTGGGAAATGCTCCCTAGATCACTCAAGATCCCAAGACGGATTCCTTGGCAACTAAATACAAATTGCAACGGTTCTCGGGCATCGTGTGGTACTGTTACTGGTATAATCTCAATATCACGAATAGCAAACAAAGCATTGATATACATCGGATTTTTAAATTTATTTGCCCCAATCTCGATCCACGTGCCTCGCGAAGCATAAACTGGGATTGAGTGTCTATTGGCCAATGTCTCTACACCGCTTACGTGGTCACCATGTTCATGCGTGACTAGGATGCCAGACAGGTCGGTGGGCTCTAGCTCCAAGCGTTTTAAGCGATGCAGTGCCTCCTTGTAGCTGAACCCGCAATCTACAAGTAAATTAGTGGTTTGAGACGCGACGATT
Source organism: Gammaproteobacteria bacterium (assembly GCA_002705795.1). Taxonomy (GTDB): domain Bacteria; phylum Pseudomonadota; class Gammaproteobacteria; order Pseudomonadales; family Litorivicinaceae; genus HIMB30. Next base: position 10,324 of record PAHG01000010.1, on the reverse strand, counting down.
GTGCCATTACCTCGACTACCGCTGCCAAGCGATGCAAATCGCACTAGTACAAACGCTCCTTAAGTTTACCTATCAGCTCGTTAGCACCCCCAATAGTCGCAGCGGCACTCCTTGGTATCGCTTTCAAAATCAGCCCTTCTTGCGCTTTAAGCATCTGGATCTGATAGGAACCCACCGGGTCCTCGATGGATGTAGCGATAGCTCGGTTCAAAGTGGTCATTGTTCCGAGGCGACGCTCTGTGGCTTTCCGGACATAACGAATATTCAATATACCTTTTTCAAGGTCAGCCCCGTCAATTGAGGCACCCAGACCGCGCAATGTATCGACCACAACACCGAACACCCGAGGCGTATCGGCTTGAATAACCAACTCATCCAAACCCTCAACACGACGCAATCTCATTCGATTACCAATTTCAATTAACGAGAGCGCACGCGATACCGCCATCCCTGCATCTCTTCTAATTTCTAGGTAGTATCTAAACTCGTCGAGGACTCGACCAATTTGATCCCCCTTCGCTTTCCCCGCCGCTACAGTCAACCGGACCTCGCTTGTATTCATCCTAAGACCCGGCTGGAGCGAGAAACGAAGAACAATTGAACCGAATTCTGGCGGGAAATGTCTGATAATTCGACTACCCGAGTGAGCATTTATCCCTCGAAAAGTATTTGTCTCAAAAACTCGTTTATCGCCATCCTTACTTGAATAAAACACTGTCAGTTTATTTTCCGAGATAAAACGTTCTATTTCCGGCCAAATTGACGCCATATCTTCGGGAACAGACAACCAATGTTGACCATCTAACTTGTATTTACGGATAGCGGGAAGGGTCAACCCGCGCGCTGCCACCTCAGCGCGAGGCGCCTCGAATGAACCACCATACAGCCCTGCCGTCGGCTCATCGACGCCCGGAATTATCAATTTTTCATTAACGCGAGTATTCGCGAGACCCTCGGGCACCTTAAGTTTGGGCTCAATATAGGCTGCCTGATAGTCCAACTGACGATCACGAATTGCAGCTTGCTGGTTTGACCCAGAACACCCGACTAGCAAGCAAAGCATTACGAGCCAATGGACTCGCTTCATAGGCCGATTCCTGCAAGTTTACACGCTTCACGGACCGCCACTTTTCCTTCATCCGTCAATGGCACGAGGGGTAATCGACAGTCGGCACGCATCAAACCCATTTCAGATAATGCCCACTTACTCGGTATCGGATTTGGCTCAACGAACAATTTTGAGTGCAGACCCAGCAGCTGATTGTTGAGCGCTTCCGCCTCTGCCCGGTTACCGGCCATCGCTTGCTCCACCATCATAGCCATCAGCCGTGGTGCTACATTGGCGGTTACGGAAATATCTCCATCGCCCCCCAGCAAGCATAATTCCATCGCAGTCGGATCATCACCTGAGTAAACCGCGAACCCTTCAGGGCGATGCTTGAGTACGTACTCAGCTCGTTCCAGATCACCGGTCGCGTCTTTGATTCCTGCAATATTTGCCACCTGAGCCAATTCTAGCGTCGTTTCGTCAGCAATATCAGTGACGGTGCGGCCAGGCACGTTATAAAGAATAATCGGCAGATCCGTATTGTCGGCAACTGCCTTAAAGTGCGCAAGCAGTCCGTTTTGTGGCGGTTTGTTATAGTACGGCGCGACAGAAAGAATCGCGTCTGCCCCTGCTCGGGTCGCCGCCTCTGTCAACTGACACGCTTCGGCGGTCGAGTTGGATCCCGCGCCTGCGATAACCGGTATTCGACCACCGACGTGCTCAACTGTCGCTTTGATGACTTCGTTGTCCTCAGAATGCGACAGCGTAGCAGACTCGCCGGTCGTGCCGACCGCAACGATTGCGTGAGTCCCTTCAGTCACATGAAACTCAATCAAGTTTTCGAGCGCGCCGTAATCCACCCCTCCCGATGCGTTGAACGGCGTCACGAGTGCAACGATGCTGCCACGAATCATGTCGATAGAACCTTTAATTCCGATTGATTGCCTATGGTACAGACCGAGCGATTCTCACGGCAAGGTTGTAAACCAGAAAAAAATCGCCACCCACACAGTTGATGAAATTTTGGAGGCAATATGACGATCGAATTAAATGCACCAATCCCTGAATTTGCCGCACTCAAGGCCACCTCTGAGACCGAAGTCTCTTCTGACACATTGACGAACAAGTTTTCAGTTCTTTATTTTTATCCAAAGGACAGCACCTCGGGCTGCACGCTAGAAAGTCAAGATTTTTCGAGATTGCATGATGAGTTCTTAGCATTGGACTGCCAGATCTTCGGTATTTCTCGCGATTCTATTAAAAGCCACGAGAACTTCAAAGCCCAACATAGCATGCCATTCGAGCTCATCTCAGATCCTGACGAGGTTCTTTGCAGCGCTTTCGACGTGATGAAGATGAAAAACATGTACGGGAAGCAAGTCCGTGGTGTCGAGCGTTCCACGTTTTTGATCGATCAAAGTGGTGTGTTGGTCGCTGAGTGGCGGAAGGTCAAAGTACCCGGCCACGCCGACGAGGTATTAGAAACATTGAGGGGTCTATCTTAATCGTCCCTAAGCTCAACAATGAACTCGAGCAACGCACCCTCGTTGATAGACGCTAAATTATGGCCCATACGGCTACAGAACGCAGGTATATCCCGTAGCGAAGTCGGATCTGTTGTCAGCAATCGAATCACCCGGTCAGAACAATCATCGTTGATAGCGACCTTGAGTTTCAAGAGGGGTAGCGGGCATTTCAAGTCAGTACAGTCGAGTGTTCGCATAGTCTCTCCTATATAATGATGAGTATAGTCAAAACTGGTCCATTGATGCGAACGCTTGTCCCTTTAATTTTTTTAATTTTTACAGTTGCTGCGGATCGTTCTCTCGCCATATCAGCAGACGACCTTGCTACTCGCGAAGGTGAAGTGGTATTCGGTCAGGCCTGGCTTAAGTCGGTACGCAGTCGTTTAGGAGAGCGCAGTGACCCGTTCTGTACCGATCTCTTAGAGACGTGGCTTACTCGTCTAAAAAATCAATTTGACCTTGGCACCATGCCCATGACAGCACTGTGCCTCAACAGCCAAGAGTTTAACGCCTTTGCGGCACCCGGTGGGATCGTCGGCATCAATCGCGGCGTGTATCTCGATTTAGATAGTGAAGCGGAAGTTATGGCAGTACTCACTCATGAACTTGCGCACCTAGCACAACGACATCATTATCGAGGTCTTCGAAATTCCGAACGGATGTCGAAAGGGACCTTGGCAACACTCGCAGGCGTGGTAGCGGCGATAACGACACGTCAAGGGCAAGTGGCTCAGTCCTTGATTATGGGTGGCCAAGCAGCCGACGCGACCGCGGCGCTCGCTTATTCGCGGGACTACGAGCGTGAAGCAGACCGCATAGGCGTTACCGCTTTGCAGGGTGCAGGCTATCCACCTGAGGCGATGTCGAAAGTGCTTCATATCCTCAGCAGAAAACAGCTGTATTCTCCTAAAGGTCTTGCCTTCCTAAGCACACACCCACTAGGTATCGAAAGGCAATCGGATCTCGAAGCCCGGATCGCCCAGATGCCCCCAGTGGATAACGGAGCGCCGGTCTTGGGCGCTGTGGATTTTTCAATGTTTCGATGTATCCAGACGGAGAGCCTTCAAGTAGCTTATGGCGAGGCACTCGATTTTAATTGCAAACAGGTTCACGATATTCTCAAACTCTACCGAAATGAGAGATTCCAAGACGCACTCGTGCTCTTCGATGCTCTCCCACCTGCGACACGTGACACATTCAGCGGGCTCGACATCGAAATCGCATTGACGCTCAAAACCCAGAACTTTAACAGGACGGAGCGAGCGATTGATACGATCTCTTTGTTTTATCCCTCATGGCTTCAACCGAGCATCGCTCGCGTCGATCTCGCGATTGCCCAGGGTATCCCCAAGCTACCGCGTGAGTTCAGAGATCTCATGGCACGTCGCCCTGAGCGCCTCGATCTATGGCTCGCACTCGCCAGGTTTGCTCTGGCATTTAAAAAAGATCATCTACTATTCGAGGCGCGTGGCTGGGAGGCGCTCCTAAACGGCAAGCTGGAGGCATCTCAAACGATGCTCTCGCGGGCAACTAAGTCATGGCCAAAAACTCTTGACAGTCGACCACTTGACTTACTCGAAAAGGCGATTAAACAGTCCCAGTCAATTTAAACTCAAGCATTCGAGTGAGTGGTTTCAGCGCCTGTCTTCCAAGTTCCGCATCGATCAATATCTCGCAGGCAGGATCCCAGAAGTCAAGTATCCGGTTGATACCAGACAAACGGTTCATTGCCATCCAAGGACAATGCGCGCAGCTTTGACACGTACCACCGGCGCCGCGGGTTGGAGCCTCCAGTAATAGTTTGTCCGGGACCTGTTGCTGCATCTTGTAAAAGATTCCCCTATCAGTCGCGACGATAAAAGATGAGTGCGGTAATCGAGCCGCAGCCTCAATCAATTGAGTGGTTGATCCCACCGCATCGGCACGCTCAATCATTTCATCGGGTGACTCGGGGTGAACCAAAAGTCCCGCATCTGGGTGGATTGCCATGAGCGCATCGAGATCGTGTAAGCGAAATTCTTCGTGAACGACGCAAGCTGAATCCCACAACAACATATCGGCACCCGTTTGCTTTTGGATGTATCGACCTAAATAACGGTCTGGGGCCCATATCAAAGACTCCCCACGCGCAGCTAACGCGTCAACAATATCCACAGCAATTGACGAAGTTACGACCCAATCAGCCCGCGCTTTAACAGCTGCAGATGTATTGGCATACACAACAACGGTGCGGTCCGGATGGGAGTCGCAGAATTGTTGAAAAGCCTGATCAGGACAACCAATATCCAAGCTACACGTAGCCTCGAGTGTAGGCATAAAAACTCGTTTTTCTGGGCTCAAAATCTTTGCTGTCTCACCCATAAAAGAGACACCAGCCACTATCAATTTAGAAGCAGGATCCTCTGCACCAAAACGAGCCATTTCCAATGAATCAGAAACAATCCCACCAGTCTCTTCCGCCAATCGTTGAATATCTGGATCAACATAATAATGCGCAATCAGGCGGGCACCCGACGCTAAGAGCTTGTTCTTCACTTCATCGTACAACTCTGATTCCCGGCTTGAGGCATTCATGGCGTCTAGCAACGCACTATCCAGGTATGCCTTCACGTCGGCACGCGCAGCGATGTAGTCATCCACTAGTAAGGTCATGTTCTCTTCCGGCGAGACAAACGTGGTATGAAATCATCCGGCTTATCTTTTAGCCAGTCAACGAAACCCTTTATTTCTGGGTCGGCCAACAATAATTCAACCGAGTAAAACTCAACCGCGAGTTTCCGCTCCTCAAAGGTTCGGTGAACATGCCGGTGACACGCCTTACACAAGTATGCAATCGAATCACTCAACTCAGCTTTCGAGTACTTCGAACGAATCGCTCTAGACCGGTGCGTCCGTTTCGGGATCAGGTGATGTCGAGTCAACGGCACCCGTCTTTTACACATCTCACAAAGCATCTTCCAAAACCACCAGAATAAAATAATGTTTCGTAAAATTATATTTTATGATAATAATATTCTATTAATATGGAAATTAAAGTATAAAATGCTAGAAAAAGCACTCCAAGAAAAAGATAAAGAAATAGTCAAGATCCTCCAGAGTGATGCTGATATTACAAACGCGGAGTTGGCTAAGAGGATTGGTCTATCCGCGTCTGCGGCGCTAGGGCGGGTAAAAAACCTTAAAGCACACGGGGTCATCCAAGGCATCTTTGCAAAACTCAACCCAGACCATCTGGGCTACTCACTGCACGTGTTTGCGCACATCAAACTCTCTAGCCAGTCCAAAGAGACGTTGTCATATCTGGAGGGTGCGGTGAAGATAAACCCGAGAGTCCAAGATTGCTTCCGAATGACTGGAGATTATGATTATGCTCTTCGTCTGCTTCTTAAGGACACCTCCGAGCTGGAGTACTTTCTCACCAACGAACTAAGTCGAATACCCGGTATCGCATCAATTAGAACGGAGGTCGCCATGAAATGCATCAAACAAAATACAAGTGTCTCTCTCTAATCCATATTTTTAGCGCAACGGAAACCTATATAGACGACAGCCGTCCCTCTAGGCTTAGTTGCACGATCATTCCGATGCATCCTGAATGCTCCGTACCACCAACTTCCACCGGCTGTAGCTTTCTGCTCGCCCTTCCCGCTATCAACCCATTCCCAAACGTTCGCGCCCATATCATATAAGCCATTCACGCCCCGCCTGGTTGAACCGACAGGAGCAGGACCAATCCCGCGATCCAGCACGTGACTGTGACTCGTCGGTGGACGATACATGCAATCAGATAAACAATTTGCGCCGTCAGGGGTATCGCCAGTCGGATAAGGATACGGCTTCCCGTTCACAAATCCAGATCCCGGCTCCTCGCGACGCTCAATATAAGCCGCTTCACGCCACTCATCTTCGGTAGGTAGTCTGGCTCCACGCCATCGGCAGTACGAATCAGCCTCATCATAAGTCAAGTGCACCGCAGGCAGCTGAGGGTCCGCTTCTTCCCCGAAGGGCATTTTCCAAGTCCACCCCAACTTTCGCTCCCAGCCAAGACCATACACCTCGCCACCACCCGCACGCTCCGCGGAACTGATAAAGCCCGTTTCTGTTGCAAACTGGCTAAACTCAGCGATCGAGACCTCTGTGCGATCAATCAAGAATCCATTTACCGCTTGCATATTCGAGGACGCCTGCACACCAGACGACAACATGGCGATTAAGAGCACCGGAAGTAGCATGAAATACCTCACCAAGTGGAACTTTAAGAACATTTTACTCAGGTTTCCCGATTCACCTACAAGCTCCCATGACTATTGGACTCCGCTAGAAGACTCTACCGAAAACGAGGAAAGACTAAACACCTCGACCAATCGCGTTGTTTCCGTCTGAAATTTAAGAAGACGCAATTTTAGAAGGACTCAGCTATGATTTTTTGTGTAACACGATCAGCCGAATCATACTTATCAATTCTTTTATCATCGTAGCAAGCTTTTGCATGGACTCCCCGGCTGTATTCTTGAAGAAGTGCTGCGCGCGGCCGATATATAAATTAGAAAGGGACTAAGGTAGGTTATGGGATTCGAGTTTCGTTGGATTATGGGATCAATAGCGGCGGTTGTCGTATTTGGGGCTGGCCTTTTGGTATATGGGATCATAGAATCCAAGGCGCCGGTTGGCAGCCCAAAGCGCACGATTGATACTGGCGAAGGTGCCCTAGTCAAGTTTGATAAGTGGGAATGCATGAAAGCGCTCGACGCGCGAGGCAATCCCTATTCTTACGCAAGGAATACAAGAAACGGCGCCACTGGACCCCATGAACTGTGTAAAAAGGTATTAGAAGAGTGATGTATACAGTCTATCTGTCGGGAGAGATTCATAGCTCCTGGCGCCAAGAAATCATCGGTGCTACACAGGACCTTAGCATTCGTTTCACGGCACCCGTGACGGATCATCCGGCATCCGATGCCGCTGGAGACTTTTTGGGACCTGTTGAGCCGGGGTTTTGGCGACACCAGCAGTCGAGCGGCGTAAATGCCATTCGCACACGCCATGATATTGACCGGGCAGACCTAGTGGTTGTGCGGTTCGGGGACAAGTACAAACAATGGAACGCGGCCTTTGACGCGGGTTACTGCGCCGCCAAGGGTATTCCCTACATCACATTGCATGACGACGACATCGTCCACCCACTGAAAGAAGTGGATCAAGCCGCGTATGCATGGTGTAAGACAACAGAACAAGTCGTTCAATTACTTCGCTACGTGCTCACCCAAGCCTAATCGGTGGAATCACTAGCATGGTATGAATATGCCTTAGTCGGGCTGGTTTTCGTCTGGTCTGGGTTCGTACGTAGTGGGCTGGGTTTCGGCGGAGCAGTCCTAGCGCTTCCTTTCCTGCTGTTAATTGTTAATGATCCACTTGTTTTCTTGCCCTTGATCGGGATGCATCTAATATTTTTCTCTACGCTCATCATGGTACAGAGCACTCGTGACAGAGCGTCAGAACAACTCAAAACGATTAACTGGCAATATCTAAAACGAAGCCTTTGGATCATGATTATCCCAAAAATGATGGGGATCATTGGTCTGTTAACACTCCCTCCAGTCATCATGAGCACGATTATCCTGCTGATCGTACTTGCCTATGCGATCGGTTATATCGTTAACCGACCGATAGAAATTAAAACCAAGTTGCAAGAGTACGGATTTCTAGGGTTGGGGGCCTATGTATCAGGAACATCATTGACCGGGGCACCACTCATAGTTCCAGTAGTCGCTTCACGAGTAAAGAAACATGAGTTACGAAACACGCTCTTTGTGTTGTGGTGGATATTGACATCAATAAAGCTAATTTCATTCGTCATTGTCGGCGTCGATCTACAGTTGATCCATCACGTCTGGCTTCTTCCGTGCGCATTCATCGGCCACCTGCTTGGTAATAGAATGCACACATATCTCGTAGAGCAAGAGACACCCATGTTTTATCGCGTACTAGGTGTCGCCTTGGTGATAGTTAGCCTAACTGGGCTCATTAAGCCGCTTGTTTTCGGATGATCTCTAAGACATGTTTTTGCAAGTAGGATTTGATAACTCAGTCCAACTTTTCTATACCCAGTCGAATCACACCAACTAACGTTAGGCTCATAACTCGTCATCACATTCATCCAACTAGCCGTTTTTCAAATCGGTTTGAGATCTTGTCCGACCATTCCGCAATACGGAGTGAGGATGAAAGATCTGTCTCGCAGCCCTGCTCGATGTCACGACAGAATCGCTGAATCATCAACTCATATTGATTTGCCTCGAAAGATTTTTCCCGTCTATTCCCGAATTGATCCACGGTCCAAACCACTGAATGGAGCATCGGATTAAAAGGTCTAGGAATGATCCAGCATCTTTTTTGTGTCTGCACCACAACCTGCTGGAAGCGCGCTCGACGCGTAGAAACATCAAAACTTAATTGAACGCCTTCATGAAACCAAACGCTTCCGAATGATCGCACATCGACCCCATTTTCATAAATCTGATAGCCATATAAGTCATTTTGAGTCCTCGCACCGAAACGGTCCGCAACCCAAAGCGCGTAGCAACCAATATCCCCACAAAAAGAATTAGTGTCATGCGAGCAACAATAGAGCCGGGTAGACAGCGGTCTAATAACGATTGCAAAGGCGTCATAGCGAAAACAGATACCCTCTACCGCGTACCGAACGGATCAAATCGATGGACGAGACTTGTTTAAGTTTTCTTCTCAGCCGGCTAACCAAAGTGTCGACCGATCTGTCGAACGGGGAAGCGCTATGACCTTTCAGCGCGATAGATATTCTATCTCGGGAAATGACCTCACCACAGTTTGCGTAGAATAAAGCGAGTAGCTCAAACTCAGCACCAGTCAGGTCTATTAATTGACCATCCCAGAGACCGCGTCGATCAGAATGACTCACCGTGAGTCGTGACGTTTTTTTTCGCCTACCTGCACACGTCTTAGCGCTGCCTTGATCCTTGCCAAAAGTTCGCGGGGATTAAACGGTTTACCCATGTAGTCGTCGGCGCCCAACTCGAGCCCAAGGATGCGATCAACGTCGTCACTGGTAGCCGTAAGCATGATGATCGGGATAGATGATCGGTTTCGTAATTCTCTGCAAACAGCGAACCCATCCATTCCGGGTAGCCCAACATCAAGAACGAGGAGACTCACGGAAGAATAATCCGATTCCAAGAATCTTTCACCCGACTCGTATAACTCACAAGCCAAACCATTCGATTGGAGATATTCACCGATCAGCGATCCAAGCTCGAGATCGTCGTCAACAACAGCGATGACGATCTGGTCAGAGTTGCTAATCGGTTTACCGCCTAACTCACCACCGGGAAAATCGGCTCTTTCCAGGGATGCACTGGGTTATCCATCATTAGGTCGACGAATACTGGGATCAATGAACCTAAAATCTCCGCACCGTCCCGAACCTGCGCCCGATTAATGGCTCCAGCCCAGGTCGATCCGCCATGAATTATTTGATTCCGGAGGACATACAGTCGGTCAAATAGCTCATTTAACACACGCTCTGTATTTTTTTCGCTAAGCGCGGTCTTGGCCTTTTTTACTGATGCATCCAACTTGTCTACCCAATCATCATACCCCTCTATGCCATTCTGGTGATTCCAAAACGGCCCAAAAACATACTGATTCTCTAAGATTAATCGTATTTCATGTGGAAACCGCGTCCAAACCAGGTGATAGATCTGGTCGTCTTGAT
>PAHG01000009.1 GCA_002705795.1 Gammaproteobacteria bacterium | reverse complement strand
CAACCGGATAGAGCAACGGCCTTCTAAGCCGTAGGTTGCAGGTTCGATTCCTGCCAGGCGTGCCAGCCTGGTATCGACGGTGGGTGTAGCTCAGTTGGTAGAGCCCCGGATTGTGATTCCGGTCGTCGTGGGTTCGAGTCCCATCATCCACCCCATTTCCCCGGTTCACAAATTTCGATTAACTTGGATATATTGATTTCAAAAAACTGGAAGCTAATCATGATCCGATTTCTGGTAGCCTTAGCCTTTGTATCATTGCAAACAAGTGCTGCTGAAGAGTATTCAATACCCGACGATTGCGCAGTTCTCGAAGGATGGGTCACTCTGTGGATTGACCAGGTCCGGCAATCCCGCGAAGAAATCATCAATTTGAAAATGGATGGTAAAGAGCCAGACGCTGAGCTCGCAAGGAAGCATGAGTATGTCACTCTCGAGTCGGAACGATTTTCTAAGGCTTTCGAAATGCGTTGCGATAATCAGGGCGCAATAAATCCATAATTCACAGATCTATTTGCGTATGCAAAGACTAGGATCAATATCACGATCCATTCGATATTGGTTTGTGAAAACCAACCAAGTACTACAACTGGTATGCGCGGCTATCCTCCCAGATACAGCGATACCCGCGAATACTATCCGAAGAGCCTTGATGTTTGGAGCCAAATGGTTCACTATCCGCGGCCCTATGACGCGTTCTGCGTTCTACTGCGGATGTGGTGAAATTGGTAGACACGCCAGATTTAGGTTCTGGTGCCGCGAGGCGTGGGGGTTCAAGTCCCTCCATCCGCACCATCACTGTACGGCTACGGTNGAAACCAGTATCCTAGCGCGTTTAATTTCAAAGAACTTGAATAACTGAGGTTAGTCCATGCAGGTCGTCCTGGAATCCCCGAGCGCACTGGAGCGCCAATTTACAATCACAATCCCGAGCGGGGATGTCGAGACAGAATTCGAAGTCAAACTAGCAGAAACAGCAAAACGTGTCCGTGTTGACGGTTTCCGTCCTGGCAAAGTCCCTGCAAGCGTTGTACGCCAACGCTATGGACAAGCAATACGTCAAGAAATTGTCTCTGACTTGATGGAAAAATCTCTAGGTCAAGCGCTCAGTGAGCACGACGTAAAGCCAATCGGCCAGCCCAAAATAGACGATGTTAAATTTGAGGAAGGCTCCGATTTTTCTTTCAAGGCAACTTTCGAAGTCTTTCCTGAGCTTGATCCACACCTAATCGGTGGCGATGAAATCGAACAAACGAACTGTAAAATCGGTGCGGCTGACATTAAAGAAATGATTGCGACTCTTCGTGAACAGCGCAAATCTTGGAAGGAGTCTGCTAAAGCGGCTTCCAAGAAGGGTGACCGAGTCACTATCAACTTTGACGGTTTTATCGATGAAGAGGCCTTTGAAGGAGGTAAAGGTGTAGATCACGCGTTAGTCCTCGGCTCTGGTTCAATGATACCGGGCTTTGAAGATGGCATCATCGGCATGAAGAAAGGTGACGCAAGAGACATTGAAGTCACATTTCCAGAGGACTATCACGCTGAAAATCTTAAGGGCAAGGCGGCGATTTTTAAGATTTCAGTTACAAAGCTTGAGCGTGGAGCGCTCCCAGCAGTCGACGAAGAGTTCATCAAGACCTTCGGTGTTGATTCTGGAGAAGAGAAAGACTTCAAGGCTCAATTGAAAGAGCAGATGGGACGTGAGCTTTCGTTGACCCTGAAGAATATGAACAAAACCAAAGTGTTCGATGTGTTGTTAGATAAAAATTTGGAGACACCTGTCCCTGAATCCGCGGTTAGGGCTGAGATTCGTACATTGAAAAATCAGGCAGTCGAGCGTTTTGGTGGTGGGCAGCAGTTCGAGCCTGATCAGCTCCCAGATGACTTGTTTTCAGAGCAAGCAGAGAGGCGTGTACGGCTAGGTATTTTGCTTGGTGCAACAGTCAAGAAATTGGAACTGCATGCCGACGCAGATCGAGTGCGTGCTTTGGTTGACGAAATGGCTGCAGCCTATGATGATCCAGACCAGGTTGTGAACTACTACTACTCCAACGATGAAAATCTGAAACANATCGAGGCGCTTGCGGTGGAAGAACAAGTTGCTGAAAAGTTGCTTGAATCTGCGAAAGTGAANGCCATTGATATGTCGTATGCTGACGTGATGAAAAGTCGTCAAGGCTAGAAAATTAGAGGTAAATGTATGGTAGGCTTGGTCCCGATCGTCGTCGAACAGAGTTCTCGTGGAGAGCGTTCGTATGACATCTATTCACGACTTCTCAAAGAACGAGTAATTTTTATGGTAGGCCAGGTCGAAGATCACATGGCCAACCTGATTGTCGCTCAACTATTGTTTTTAGAGTCGGAGAATCCTGATAAAGACATNCATCTTTACATCAATTCGCCTGGCGGATCGGTTACAGCCGGTATGGCGATCTATGACACGATGCAATTTATAAAGCCTGATGTTTCAACCCTATGCATTGGTCAGGCNGCCAGCATGGGTGCTTTTCTGCTCACCGGTGGTGCGCGAGGCAAGCGCTTCGCATTACCTAGTTCTAGGATGATGATTCATCAACCATTGGGTGGATTTTCTGGGCAAGCATCCGATATTGATATTCATGCTAAGGAAATTCTGAAGATTCGAGAGAAGCTCAACGCGAAACTGGCACTTCATACGGGACAGACGATTAAACAGATTGCCAAAGATACAGATCGAGATCGCTTTATGGACGCTGAGGAATCAAAGTCGTACGGTCTGATTGATGATGTTTTAGAACATCGAGCCGAATCGAGTAACGGATCTTGATTTTCTGCTTGCGACAGCGCACTGTTGTTGCTACGAAATAGGTGATTTAATGACAGACATGACAGATCAGACATCGGAAAATAACGGTAAGGTACTGTACTGCTCATTTTGCGGAAAAAGTCAGCATGAAGTGCGCAAACTGATNGCTGGTCCGAGCGTGTTTATCTGTGATGAGTGCGTTGATCTTTGTAACGACATTATTCAAGAAGAAGTGCAGGATTCTGATGATGCGGATGCATCAGACGGCTTGCCTGTCCCTAAGGTAATCAAAACTACGCTTGATGATTATGTGATCGGGCAGGACCGTGCCAAGCGGGTGCTTGCCGTAGCTGTGTATAATCATTACAAGCGACTTCGTCATGGCGAACGAGTTTCCCGGGATGTTGAACTCGGTAAATCGAACATCCTATTAATAGGTCCAACAGGGTCTGGCAAGACTCTTCTGGCTGAAACTCTGGCCCGGTTGCTCAACGTGCCGTTCACAATGGCCGACGCGACTACTCTTACCGAAGCTGGTTATGTTGGGGAAGACGTAGAGAATATCATCCAAAAGCTTTTGCAAAAATGTGATTATGACGTTGAAAAGGCTCAGCAAGGCATTGTGTATATTGACGAAATTGATAAAATTTCACGCAAGTCAGACAATCCGTCGATTACCCGAGATGTGTCCGGTGAGGGTGTTCAGCAAGCACTGTTGAAGTTAATCGAAGGCACTGTCGCTTCAGTACCGCCTCAGGGTGGTCGCAAGCATCCTCAGCAGGAGTTCCTGCAGGTTGATACGTCTAACATCCTATTCATTTGTGGCGGCGCTTTTGCGGGGCTGGACAAGGTCATCCGCGATCGAAGTGAGAAGGGCGGTATCGGTTTCTCAGCTGAAGTTCGGTCAAAAAATGAGACAAAGTCAGTTGGAGAGGCATTCGCTGAAGTCGAGCCTGAAGACTTGGTAAAATATGGACTCATTCCCGAATTCGTTGGGCGTCTCCCTGTGGTAGCGACTCTAAGCGAGTTGGACGAAAGCGCATTAATCCAGATCTTAGCTGAGCCAAAAAATGCACTACTGAAGCAGTATAAAGAATTATTCGAAATGGAAGGCGTCGAACTAGATGTGCGTCCCGAAGCTCTTCAGGCCCTAGCCAAAAAAGCTATGGAACGAAAAACTGGTGCGCGTGGCTTGCGCTCCATTCTTGAAAGTATCCTTTTGCACCCCATGTTTGAGATTCCATCAGATAATGATGTGACAAAGATAGTTATCGACGAAGGTGTTGTCACAGGCGACAGCGAGCCATTAAAAATCTACGCTGCAAAACCTGATAAAAAACGTTCGGCAAACGCAGCTGATTAAGTTAGGAAGTAAATAATGAGCACCCAACAGCTGGACCTCCCATTACTCCCGCTGAGGGATGTGGTTGTTTATCCTCACATGGTTATCCCATTATTCGTGGGACGTGAAAAGTCAATAAAAGCACTCCAAAGCGCGATGGACGGTGGTAAAGAGATCCTTCTCGTCGCACAAAAGGTCGCTAGTGAAGACGAGCCAAGACCTGAGGAACTTTATACTGTAGGTACAGTCGCCTCCATCCTTCAACTGTTAAAATTACCAGACGGCACCGTTAAAGTGCTGATTGAAGGCGGACAGCGCGCAAACGTATCAAATTTTGATCTTGACGGTGACCATTACCGCGCGGAGGCGCAAGTGGTCCAATCAGTTCCCCTCAAAGAGCACCATCAAGACGCACTACTCCGTGTCTTAATGGATCAATTTGATAAATACGTTAAAGCGTCAAAGAAAATTCCGGCAGAGGTGCTTGCCTCATTGCAAAGTATAGAGGAGCCTGGCCGTCTTTGTGACACGATGGCTGCACACCTCACCCTTCCACTCAAAGAGAAGCAGGCACTCCTCGCACAATCTGATGTAAAAGAGCGCTTAGAATATATCGTGGCGTTGATGGAGTCTGAGCTTGACCTGTTGCAGGTCGAAAAGCGCATCCGTGGCCGTGTAAAAGAGCAGATGGAAAAAAGCCAGCGTGAGTATTATCTGAATGAGCAGATGAAAGCTATTCAGAAAGAGATGAATGAGTTGGACGAAACGCCAAACGAGATCGATACGATACAAGCACGGATTGATGAGTCGGGTCTCTCGAAAGAGGGAAAGGATAAGGCGGAAAGTGAGCTCCAAAAACTTAAGATGATGTCGCCAATGTCAGCCGAGGCCACTGTTGTCAGAGCCTACTTGGATTGGCTATTGGGTTGCCCGTGGTCTAGGCGTTCACGAGTTCGGCATGATCTCTTGAAGGCCAAGACTATTCTCGAGGCCGATCATTATGGGCTCGAGGAAGTCAAAGAGCGAATTTTAGAATATTTGGCTGTGCAGATGCGGATCAGGAAGTCCAAGAGTCCAGTCCTATGCCTTGTGGGGCCGCCAGGTGTCGGAAAAACCTCTCTTGGGGAGTCAATCGCGCGGGCAACCAACCGTGAGTTTGTACGTATGGCTTTAGGCGGTGTTCGTGACGAATCAGAGATACGAGGACATCGCCGCACGTATATTGGCTCGATGCCGGGGAAAATCATCCAAAAGCTGTCCAAAGCGGGGGTCAAAAACCCTCTATTTCTGCTCGATGAGATAGACAAAATGGGCATGGATCACCGGGGTGATCCCGCTTCAGCCTTGTTGGAAGTGTTAGATCCCGAGCAAAATCATACCTTTAATGACCACTATCTCGAAGTCGACTTCGATTTATCAGAGGTCATGTTCGTTTGTACTTCGAATTCAATGAATATGCCTGCTCCTCTCTTAGACCGGATGGAAATAATCCGAATTCCGGGCTACACGGAAGACGAAAAGCTAAACATTGCAAAGAAGTATCTTGTCCCCAAGCAGATCAAAAATAATGGTCTTGGGAAAGAGGAAATCAAAGTTCCAGACCAAACATTGACTGACCTGATTCGCTACTATACCAAAGAAGCTGGTGTAAGGGGTCTTGATCGCGAGGTCTCCAAACTTGCGAGGAAAGTTGTGCGGAAGCGCATTGAAGAGGGCCACAAAAAGGTCGGCGGTAACGACGGCGAGACAGTCACCATCAACCCAAGCATGCTCGAGGACTACTCGGGGGTCCGTAAATACACCTACGGCCTAAAGGAAACAGAAGACCGCATTGGTCAAGTTACTGGGCTTGCGTGGACAAGCGTTGGTGGGGAACTTCTTACGATTGAAGCCGTATCGATGTCTGGCAAGGGTAAGCAAATTCGCACAGGATCCCTCGGAGACGTGATGCAGGAATCGATTCAAGCCGCAATGACAGTTGCACGGAGTCGGGCAATTACGCTGGGGATCGATCCGGATTTTCATGAAAAGACAGACCTTCATATTCACGTACCGGAGGGAGCGACTCCCAAGGATGGTCCGAGCGCCGGTATCGGCATGTGTACTGCGCTCGTTTCTGTTTTGGCGGACGTACCGGTTAAGGCTGAAGTAGCGATGACTGGCGAGATCACGCTCCGCGGGCAGGTACTGCAAATAGGTGGCCTGAAAGAAAAATTACTAGCAGCCCACCGAGGTGGAATTAAAACCGTTATCATACCCGAAGAGAACACGCCGGATCTTAAGGAGATTCCTGACAATGTGAAAGCTGATCTCGAGATCAAGCCGGTATCTTGGATTGATCAGGTGTTTGATATTGCGCTAGCTTATATGCCTGAACCATTTGTGATCCAAGATGGTGCAAATGGTTCGGACAAAGAACGGACAGAGGAAAAAAACACACAAAGAGCGCATTAACGGCTTGTTTCGGCCGAAGTCGCTTGGTATAACAGATAAACGTTAGGCTAGTGGTCGCCTAAAACAAGAATGTAAAAGGCGCCGCTGTAATTAAAAAGACGATAGGGGTACTACGAGTGAATAAATCAGAATTGATCGATGCGATTGCCGCTGATGCAGGTTTATCTAAAGCTGACGCTGGTAAGGCGCTGGATGCTACGTTATCTTCGGTGACGGGTACGTTGAAAAAAGGTGACTCCGTTTCTTTGGTAGGCTTCGGCACGTTCCAAGTAAAAAATCGCGCTGCACGTGCGGGTCGAAATCCGCAGACTGGTGCCACTATTCAGATAGCAGCCGCTAAGGTTCCCGGATTCAAAGCTGGCAAGGCACTGAAGGACGCGGTTAATTAGGGTAATTGCCATCTGTATTGAAAAGGGGCCCGTCGGCCCCTTTTTTGAATCTATAGGTTACAACTCAANATGCTTCAAAATATTCGAGACAACTCCAGCGGCATCGTAGCAAAAATTATTGTCGGTCTGATCGCGGTGACATTTGTCATTACCGGAGTTAATTTTATTAGTGGGAATGATGGTGATACAGTCATTGCGGAGGTCAGTGGTATAGAAATCACTGAACGTCGTTTCGCTGAGAAACTTGATCAAGAGCGTAGACAATTACTGAGGATTCTGGGCGATCCAAGCTCTATTAANGAAGATCTTTTGAGACAGAGCGTTCTTAATAGCCTGATTGATGAAGCCTCCGTAACACACTACTCCGAAAAATTGGAATTTGGAGTCACTGATCAGTTAGTAGATCAAGTCCTTGTTAATATCCCCCAGTTTCAGTCGGATGGTCGCTTTGATGCACGTTTATTCGATCAGGCAATTATTCGCATGGGCATGTCGCGCCTAAGATTCCGGGAGGAGTTGAGACGTAACTTGATTGAGTATCAAGTAAAAGGCGCTGTCGAGACGTCGATTATCGTTACGCCATCTGAAATAGAACGCCTGCACGCGCTTCAAAACCATACACGTTCGGGCAGGCTGCTGGTAATCGAGACCGAGCGCTTTATTGATCAAGTCTCTGTGTCAACCGATGAAGTAGCTACCTACTACGCGTCAAACAATAACGCATTTGTCACCGAAGAATCAGTTGCAGTGGACTACGTGTTATTAAGTGCAGATGATTTTCAGGAACAAGTATTAATAACGCATGAAGATGTGCGGGCAGCATACGACTCAGAAGTTGTGACAGCCGCAAATGATACGGAACGTCGGGCTAGACACATTTTAATATCAAGTTCGGATCAGGCGTTGACAAAGGCAGTTGATCTAAAGCAACAGCTAGATAACGGCTCAGACTTCGCAGACCTAGCGAGACAGTACTCTGATGATATCGCAAGCCGAGAAACAGGCGGTGACCTAGGGTTCGCTCCTAAGGGCACATTCGCACCTGAATTCGAGGCCACGCTTGATGAGTTAGCTGTGGGTATAGT
Source organism: Gammaproteobacteria bacterium (assembly GCA_002705795.1). Taxonomy (GTDB): domain Bacteria; phylum Pseudomonadota; class Gammaproteobacteria; order Pseudomonadales; family Litorivicinaceae; genus HIMB30. Next base: position 25,652 of record PAHG01000009.1, on the reverse strand, counting down.
CTCTGAACCGATCGAAACGCAGTATGGATATCACATCATTGAGCTACTAGAAATAAGGGCTCGACCGGTAGATACTTTTGAAGAACGTGCGCCACGGCTTCGTGTCGAATTGGAAGAGCGTGAAGCAAATCGTCTTCTGTCGACTTCAATTGAGGAATTCTCAAATATAGCCTTCAGCGGTACTCTTGAAGAACTCAAGACTAACTATGGTGTGCAAATTCAGTCATCTGAGCCATTTAGCCACTCGACAGCTGAAGGCCTAATGGCGCGAGAGGCGTTGCTTCGCCGCGCATTCGATGAAACGTTACGTGGCGGTGAGCTCAATGCAGAGGCATTTGAGGTTGAGCCTGGAGTTTGGATGACTTTTCGAGTGAACTCATATGAGCCAAAGACCACCCGACCTATTGACGAGGTGAGAGATGAGATCGCGCTCATCATACAGAGTCAGAAAGCGAAAGAGGCCGCAAGCTCGATAGCACAAGTCGTCCGAAGTCATTGGCAGGCAGGACAAAAAGATCTACCACCGGAGGCGTCTGGACTCAGCGTCCAAGAGTTTACCAACACTAATCGAAAGGGAAATGATTCGATNGACCCTGAGGCTCTGGCGGTGGCGTTTGCAGCATCAGCTCCAAGTGGAAGTCGCCCATCGACAATTGTCGGACCGGCGAATAATTCAGTCGTGGTTGCCCGTGTTGATCAGATTAACTTCGATGTGGAGCCTGATATTGAAACGGACCTTTCGTCNGCACTGGGCCAGCTTCGCGTGAGTCAGGAGGGGACTGAGTTTTGGTCTTTGGTGACCGCCGCGGCAGAGGTAGTTAGGCGTTGATGGAGTTTTTCGCTGATTACGGCTTATTTTTATTGCAGACCCTGACCATTGTATTGGCTCTAATCCTTGTAATCGCCTTAGGTTCGANAATTTCAGGCGGTAGTAATGAGTCGAAAGGGGCAATCAAAATTACCGACCTATCAAAAAAATTGGCAGATCAAACGAAGCAAGTAGCTGGCGTTGTTGATGCAGCGTTGGTCGAGAAACAAACGTCTTTGATTGAGCGACTGAAGAAATTCTTTGGGAAGTCATCACCAAAGCCAGAGGAAAAACAATCGAAAAAAGAGAAGCTTGCGGTCATTATTGAATTTAGAGGTGATCTGAAAGCTTCTCAGGTCGCAGATCTTCGTGAAGAAGTTTCAGCGATCCTGGCGATGGAACGGAAACCTGATCAGGTTGTGTTAAAGCTAACATCGCCCGGTGGGCTTGTGCATACATACGGNCTCGCGAGCTCTCAACTATCACGCTTACGTGATGCGAATATTCCATTGTGTGCTTGTGTGGATACAGTGGCGGCGAGCGGCGGATACATGATGGCGGTATGCGCAGATCGTATTGTTTCTGCTCCTTTCGCCGTCTTGGGATCAATCGGTGTGGTCGCGCAGATCCCAAATATTCACCGCTTTTTAAAGAACCGGGACGTCGATGTTGAGCTCCATACCGCCGGTGCGAACAAAAGGACTCTGACATTGATAGGCGAGAATACGCCCGAGGGTCGAAAGAAGTTTAAGGAAGACCTTGAACAAACCCACGCACTTTTTAAATCATGGATCGCTGCGAGACGTCCTGAGCTCGACCTTGATGNAGTCGCTGACGGTTCAATCTTTTACGGGACAGATGCACTGGCTAAAGGTCTGTGCGATGAGATTGCGACTTCTGACGATATACTTATGAATTTAAACNTTGATCATCATTTATTCGGGGTCAAGTGGGTGGAGAAAAAATCACTCGCGGCGAGATTAGGTCAAGATGTGTCCACAGCTTTAGTTGACCAAATCGATAGCTACATTAATCGAGCTGATCAGGATCACACGCGGCTGTGACCATTAAAGAAGTCACTCTGTATACGGATGGCGCCTGCAAGGGTAATCCTGGCCCTGGAGGCTGGGGTGCGGTGTTAGAGTACGGAGAGCATCGAAAAGAGTTATTTGGCGGTGAACCTGATACCACGAATAACCGGATGGAGTTGATGGCTGCGATTGAAGGCTTAGTTGCGCTTAAGAGTCATTGCACCGTGAATCTCTATACGGACTCTGTCTACGTCAAAGACGGTATTACAAAATGGCTCTCCAATTGGAAAGAGAATGGCTGGAAGACTGCGGCAAAAAAGCCNGTTTCTAACCAGGATCTTTGGCAAAAATTGGATAACGTCGCTAACCAACATGAAGTGCGCTGGCATTGGGTTAAAGGACACAATGGTCATCCAGGCAACGAGCGTGCTGATGAGCTCGCCAATCAAGGCGTGGTTTCTGAATGCGGCAGATAATTCTTGATACGGAGACCACGGGCCTCGACCCAAATGATGGGCATCGAGTGATCGAGATCGGCTGTATCGAAATGGTTAATCGCCGTCTTACTGATCGAACATTTCATGTCTACATCAACCCCGAAAGGGAAATTGATCAGGAAGCAATCGCAGTACACGGGATTACTAATGAGTTCCTGACTGATAAACCAAACTTCTCCGGTATCGCTGACGAATTTATCGAGTTTGTCCGTGATGCGGAGCTGATCGCACATAACGCACCATTTGATGTCAGTTTTCTCGAGGCCGAGCTAGAGCGTATCCCCGGGGCACCGAGCATATTTGCATTAATGCATGGCGGAGCGGCGGTTGATACGCTTTCTATGGCAAAAGAAAAAAGGCCAGGTAAACGGAATTCATTAGACGCGCTGTGCCGCGATTACAAAGTCGATGCCTCCGAACGAACCCTTCACGGGGCGCTACTTGACGCTGAATTGTTGACACGCGTGTACCTCGAGATGACTCGGGAACAAAGCCGCATGTTCGGCGTCTCAGAAAATCAATCACAGAACTCTCAATTTGAACCTATCCAAAAATTGATGGAGCTAGATCGAGTGCCTCGTATTTTAGCTCCAACAAAGGCTGAGTCTGAAAACCATGACGCGTTCCTGAGTGCCTTAAGAAATAGNAGTGACAAGATAATTTGGGACTCAAGTGACTGATGAACTGGCTTGGTGATCGTAATCAGGAGTGGCTCCCTGGAATTGGTAACGGTACTGATCATAGAGTCTTACTTACAACATCCGATCGTCTAATAGCTGTTGGTGGTGATGGTATGCCTCTGCTCGTCACTGTTGATGATCCACTAATATCACCGCATCAACCACATCTTGTGGGAACGCTGGATGGCGTTAGCTACTATGGCGTCAGATGCCCTAAAATTGCTGGCCTGAGTTACGAACCCCTCAGGCCGGTGCTGATTCAACTAAATGACGAACAGTTTATTCCGGTCAGTGCAGCCATGCAGCTACTCGATTTTGTAGATGAGCATCAGTTTTGTGGGCGCTGCGGTGAAAAAACGGTCGCATCTTCATACGATCGCGGTCGACATTGCGGATCATGCGAACTCACGTACTATCCACGGATCTCGCCCTGTGTAATCGTTTTAATTACACGTGGAGATGAGATCCTTCTGGCTAGAGCCCCGCGTTTCGTTGATGGTATGTANTCAACGTTGGCTGGATTTGTGGAAGCTGGAGAGTCGGCAGAGCACGCCTGTCATCGTGAGATTCGAGAGGAGGTTGGTGTTCGGATTAAGATTCCGGTCTATCAAGGGAGTCANAGCTGGCCATTCAAGCATTCATTGATGCTTGGATATTGGGCCGAGTGGGAATCGGGGGAGATCGATATTGATGGTGTAGAAATTGTCGATGCGCAATGGTTTCACATCAAGCGCCTACCGAAACTACCACCCCATGCCTCGATTTCGCGCGGAATGATCGACGCCTACCTCAGCGAACGTTCAGTTAACTGGAACCAATAACCACTGACCTGGGCGTATAAGGTTTGAGGTCGCGTTTAGTTTTCTCAAATTCGTGACAGTTGTTCGGAATCGTCGGGCTATTTTCCAAAGCGAATCACCATTCCTTACCTTATAGCGGATAGTTTCACCGTATGAGTTCCCTAACTCTATATTCACGAGTTGTTTGGAGATGTTTTCACTGGTGCTTGGCACACGAATGGTGCGTCCTGCGACGATACGAGAATTCGACATACTATTGAGCACCATGAGTTCAGGCACAGTCGCCCCAATTCTGGCCGCTATTTCACTCAGTGTATCGCCAGTTTGAACCGTGTAAGGGCGAGTTCTAATATAATCCCGAACCGAGACGCTAAGGAGGCGGGTGGAAAACGCCTCCACTGACGAGTGGGGGAGGAAAATCCGATAGGGCGGTTGTGCTGGAGTAATCCATGAGCGGATACACGGGTTATAGCGCCGTATCTCTTTTAAGGAAAGACCGCTTAATTCGCGCACCAGCGATACCTCCATCGGAGCCTCAAGGTTTACTTTTTTAAAAGGAACCTCCGTCTCGATATTTGGAAGCTCAATACCTTGNGCCTTCGCATCGAGGATTAAATCTCGGGTAACAAGAAGGCGGGGCACATATCTTCGCGTCTCTCGGGGCAATTTTAGGGACCAGAAGTCTATTGGCTTGCCTGCTCGCTGGTTACGCTTTATCGCACGTTCAATCCGGCCTGGCCCAGCGTTATAGGCCGCTATCGCAAGTAACCAGTCCCCGAATTTGACATGCATTTGTTCAAGATAATCGAGAGCGGCTCGTGTCGAGTGAATAACATCTCTCCGCTGATCACATGTTTGACCAAGTTTGAGTTTTAGAACCCTCGCCGTCCCTGGCATTATTTGCCACATACCAACCGCACCCATCCGCGAAACGGCCCACGGGCTATATGCNGATTCTACGTAAGGTAGGAGTGCAAGTTCGGCTGGTAGGCCGCGACGTTTTACTTCAGTCCATACGTGTGGAAGATAAATATCTGCTTTACCAAGAAAGTCTGCGAAGAATCCGGGGCTGTGGGTTAAGCGACGGCGATGTAAATCTGCATATTTGGTCTCCTTGAGATCCTCGAGAGCAAATCTGCCGATGACTTCAGCCCAGATTGTACCCTCGATAGCGGCGAGATCAGTTTCTGGCTGAGTACTGGGACCAGTCTTATCGGCCTCTTCAACTATGTTCGGACTATCAACTGCTTCACCAAGTTCACGAATAATCGCCAACGGGTCGTACATCGACTCATCACTCAGATTGGGATCTGTGTTCTCCGGCTGTTTCTCACTAACATTACTCAGACTGGGCTCCGGACCCTCTAGTCGTTCTTCGGTAACCGCTTCCACGTCAGGCTTTGGACGCTCAGCTCGGTTACCAATGACATCTGTCTCACTTCCAACCACATCGTTATTCTGGATTGTTTGACATCCAGCCAGTGATAAGAGTAGGGCAATTACGCTTCTGCTTGATAGGTATTTAGGGGACATTAAAAATTATCTTTTTGTAAACGGCGCGCAGCAAGCTCTGAAGAGTCCCGTGAACGTAAAAATGGATTAGTCAAACGTTCCATGAATAATGTCGTCGGCACGGTGGAAATGTCTTGGGATCTCAGTTTTTCAACTGATACTAAGCGCCTTTGAATATCTGAATTATCAGGCTCCGCAAATACGGCATATTTTAGATTTGCTAATGTGTACTCATGGGCACAGTAAATCGATGTATTCTCGGGCAACGTATTAAGCTTCTGGAGACTACCGTACATATCTTCAGGAGTGCCCTCAAATAAGCGGCCACAACCGGCAACAAATAAAGTGTCGCCTGTAAAGGCTACCGGCGACTCTAGTAACTTTGAATCAGAAAAAAAGGCAACATGATCAAGCGTGTGTCCGGGTACTTCGATTACCCTGAAGGCCGCCCCTAGTACGTCAATTATCTGCCCCTCTGAAACCGCTTGGGAAGGGCCCTTGAGTATTTTATTCGAGCCAATAACCCTACATTCGCCATATCTTGATCGGAGATCCTCAACACCACCTTGATGATCACCATGCCAGTGAGTGAGCAGAATTCCCGACAGAGAAAGTCGATGCCTGTCTAGACAAGCGATCACAGGGACCGAGTCGCCAGGATCCACTACCCAAGCGGACGTACCATCTGAGATGATCCATATGTAGTTATCGCTGAATGCTTGGACTTGATGAATCTGCAGCATTAGCAATTATCGGACTCAGCCATGGCTGTGATATTGAAGCCATTGTCGCAGTAGATTATTTGACCAGTGATTCCAGAAGCCAAATCTGATGCCAAGAACGCAGCCAAGTTTCCAACTTCTTCGGTTGTTGTATTACGGCGCAATGGAGTCCGCGATGCGTTGTAGTTCAACATCGAACGAAAGTCTTTTATACCGCTCGCCGCAAGAGTTCGGATTGGTCCTGCTGAAATTGCATTAACACGGTGCCCCTTGGGCCCCATCGATGTCGCCAGGAAACGAACCCCAGCCTCCAGAGACGCCTTTGCGAGACCCATCACGTTGTAGTTTGGCATTGTCTGGACAGCCCCAAGATAGGACAGGGTAATGATACTCCCGTCACGCCCCTCGAGCATACCTTGAGCCGCCTTCGCCAAAGCAACTAAGCTGTATGAAGAGATATCGTGGGCGACCCTAAAGCCTTCGCGCGTTGTTACGTCAACGAAGCTGCCGCTGAGTTGATCTCCGGGTGCGAAACCAACTGCGTGTACAACGATATCGATTCCCTCCCACTGCTTGCCCAAGGCTTCGAAAACAGCTGCGATATCCTCATCGCTGGCGACGTCACAAGGGAAGCACAATTCAGGAGACGTGCCCCAGCCCTCCGCAAATCCCANAACACGATCTTTTAGTTTGTCATTTTGGTATGTGAATGCCATCTCAGCGCCCTCGCGATGCATCGACTGTGCAATGCCGTATGCGATTGATAATTTACTCGCAACACCAACAATCAGTGCGCGTTTACCGGAGAGCATTCCCATTGCGTATCCTTTTTCTGGCCTTGATGCTANCTGAAGNGATGGTACCATGAACTCATGGCAGTTCAGAGCGTGTTTCGACTCGGGTTACATGAAAAACAGCGTGCATGGGATCGCTGGATAATCGGTCGCCTTGGACACAGGATTCAAGTGGAGGAGCGCAGACTGGCGCGTCGCGAATTGCGTCGCTTATTTGGGCAGGTGGTTGTTCAAGTAGGCGGGACTCCAGGATTTCCTCTAATCGCGGATTCGTTGGCGCCCGTTCGATTCCATGTCGTATTTGGTGGCGATCTACCGAAGACCTCACATTGTCCTGTCATTGTTGCTGAGGACAGCTTGCTTCCTCTCCCGACTGACTCGGTCGATATTCTGGTACTACAGCACTCCCTCGACATCAGCGTACAACCGCATCAAGCGCTGCGGGAAGCAGAGCGGGTAATGCGTCCTGGGGGGCGGCTGTTGCTCTTTGGATTCAATCCCGCTTCAAGCTGGGGGCTGAGACGTATGCTGAGTACGCCCCTGGACAGCCTGTTGCCATGGCACGCACGTTTTATGAGCCGGTCCCAGATCGAGGATTGGTGTCGTTTGTTAAACCTTGCTCCAGAGCTGTCTAGATACGCCGTCTACAGCCTACCGTTTGCAAGGGATAATGTTCGCAAGCTATTTAAAAATATTGAGCACCGGATGGCTCAGAGTGAGTGGCCGGTTGGCGCCGTGTACTGCTTGCGTGCAAAGAAGGAGAGATCTGCGTATATCTCGGGGAAGCCAAATCCACTGGGCCGGCTAGCGTCAGTCAGAAAAACTCTTAGGCCCGCCGTTGGGATGCGGCGGAGGCCAGTATTGCGCGNAGTGCNGAAACAGGATGGCGCNCCTGCTGATCTGACAAGCGCCTAACCTGAGAGCGGCACGAGTATCCTGTCGCTAAGATCTCTTCATCTGGCTGCGTTATTGACTCAACCTTGGGTTTCCAGCTTTGACTATAGATTGTCTTTGATGTGTCTANATTCGCTCTCTCATGGCCGTAGGTTCCAGCCATACCACAACATCCCACTGACTCAATCTCCAGTGATTGTCCAACCATCGCGAAAATTGGTTTCCATAGGGCGAGCGATTCTTTCGCGTTAGTAGCTTCTGTGCAGTGGCCAAATAAGCGGAATCGTCTAACGGGTAATTTTGTGGTCAATGTACCTTCAATCAGATGCCTAGAAATAAATTCTTGAACGAGTTCAACCTTTGGTACGTCAATTGCCGCCTCTCTGTACTCTGATCGATAGGTCATTGTCATCGAGGGATCGAGTCCAATCATCGGTACATCAAGTTCTTCGATCTGTCGCAATTTTTTGGCATTGGATTCACCAAGACGCTTAAACCAATCTAAAAAGCCATGGACATGAAGAGGTTTACCATTCGGATGGAATGGCATCAGTGATGGCTCAAGTTCTAACGACTTAAGCAACTCAAAAAGATCAACTACCACTGACGTCTCAAAATAGCTTGTAAACGCATCCTGAACGATTACAACCTGTCGACTGAATCGTTCAGGATGATCCGCTTTTATTTTTCTAAGTCGGTTTAGATCAGCCACCTGGAATCCAGCTTCAGCTATCGCACGATGTGGATCGATACCAGACAAGGAGGGGGAGTCGACAAGCCCTAACCGGGCGAAAATCCATTTACCCGAACTAGATTCCACCAGTCTGTTATACACTTTCGGAAGCTGGGCTGCGATGGGAATTACGTACTCTAGTGTACCGACGATCCAGTCTTTCAAGGGCCGCGAGTAGCGGGTGTAGTAGGCACTTAGGAAATGGCTTCTGAATGTTGGGACGCTCACCTTGATTGGACACTGTCCGGTACAAGACTTGCAAGCCAAGCAGGTCGACATTGCTTCAAATACTTCGTGATTGAAGTCGTAATTCGATTGCGATCGATTAAGCGTTCGAAAAATCCGAGCGGGCATACCTAAAATCTGTTGCGCAACTGTCAGGCTTGGGATTGCCTCCAAACCATAGTCTGCCAAGCGGGTAACCCATTCACGCATCAAGCCCGCTCGGCCTTTGGGTGTATATCGCCTGTCCCGCGTCGCCTTCCAGCTGGGACACATACGGTCGTCTGGGTCATAATTGTGACACGCTCCGTTTCCGTTACAAAGGAGTGCTGTACTTGCTGTTGACTGCAATGATGGGGTGATTCGTCGATCATTCGCGCCTCGTGTTGGCACCTCATCAATTTTGAGAAGTGCAGATTCTGGGGAGGGGCCAGCGATTTTCCCGGGGTTCAAGCGATTCAGTGGATCAAAAAGAGCTTTGACCTGACAGATGGCTGGATAGAGGTCGCCAAAGAACAATGGAGCATATTCAGACCGCACACCTTTACCGTGCTCACCCCACAAAAGACCGTGATATTTTTTTGTTAAAGACACTACCTCGTCTGTGATCTTGCGGACCATCTCCATGCTTTCGGGAGTCTTCAAGTCTAGAAGCGGGCGGACGTGCAGAACCCCCGCGTCGACGTGACCGAACATGCCGTAATCCAAGTCATGTTCATCCAAAAGTTCTCTAAATTCACTGATATACGGGGCAAGGTTCTCCGGAGGCACACAAGTATCTTCGACGAATGCCACGGCCTTCTTCGTGCCCTCCACACCACCGAGCAGACCAACCGCCCGTTTACGCATTGCCCAAACTTGTGAGACCTGGCTCCTACCGCGGGCAGTAGCGTGAGCAAAAGAAGGTCCACCATACTGGGCAACGGTCTGGAGGTGGTTGCTGATTTGATCGACTTTATCTTGGAGAGCGGCGGCGTCGAAATCTGTGAATTCAACGAGGTTGATACCTTGTAGTGATTTGTCCGATTGAGGAAAGAACTCAGCGACGCTATCCCATATGAAGTCATTCATCGCTAGATTTAATACTTTCGAGTCCACGGTCTCAATAGATGTCGCGCCGTATCTCATCAATTCTCGCGCATCAAATAGCGCATCCATAAAGGACTCATACTGAACCGCGACCAAGGCAACCTCTGTAGGTAAAGGCTCTAAGTTGACGACCGCTTCGCTGATGAACGCTAATGTACCCTCCGAACCACACAAGACCGCATTCAGATCAATTTCTCTGTCATCGGTTCTTAGATGCTTTAGGTCATAGCCGGTGAGACATCGGTTGAGCTCCGGAAAACCGTCATAGATCTCGTCTCTGTTTGAATCGTGAATGTCTCGCAAAGCGTTTCCGATTCGATACTCTGTAGAATTCTTGGGCAGATCGTCNAGTTCAGTATCACTCAAAACGCGCGCGTTGAATTCTTCACCGGTTAGCAGAACGGCTTTCAGAGCAATGACGTGGTCACGCGTTTTGCCGTATCTCACCGATCCTTGGCCACTTGCATCTGTATTGACCATCCCACCNATCGTTGCTCGGTTTGATGTTGACAGGTCGGGTGCAAAAAAGAGGCCATGCTTGCGAATCTCCGCATTTAAATGGTCTTTCACGGCACCGCATTGCACCCTGGCCCAGCGCTCTTCAACATTAATTTCAAGAACCGCATTCATATGCTTACTGGTATCAACCACGATGCCAGCACCCAAGCTTTGTGCGTTGGTTCCTGTTCCACCGCCCCGAGGATAGAGGGTCACATCATACTCATGTGCTGCGCGGGCGATGCGGATCAAGTCCTGATGATTCATCGGAAACACCGCTACTTGTGGGTAAACTTGATAAATACTATTGTCCGTCGACAAGACAGCTCGCGTGGCATCATCGAACTGTATTTCACCTTCAAACCCCAGTGAATGCAGGGCACGCGCGTAGCTTTGCGCGGTTTCAGCCACGGGCTCACGGTGCTCAAGTCGCGGAATCATCGCGGGACGTTCTCCAGAGATCGACAATCGAGCNCGAAGTGTGTCATAAAAGACCGTCAGAAACCACGTCGAGGCCACGCCTAATATGGCTTTTTGGGAAGAGAAGACGCTAGCTGAAATGACTGATGCAGAGTGGGAATCATTGTGCGATGGCTGTGGTCTGTGCTGTTTACACAAACTTGAGGACATCGAGACGCTTCAGGTCGAATTTACTTGCGTGAAATGCCGTTATTTAGGCACAGACCGCCACTGTGAGGTCTACGATAAGCGTATTGATATCGTTGATGACTGTTTGAATGTCCGCGATCTCGCGCCTGAATACTATCGTTGGCTACCTGAGACTTGTGCCTACCGCAGAATTTACGAGGAAAGGCCCCTTGCTAAGTGGCATCCGTTAATGACAGGCGATCAGCAGGCGATGGAAGCAGGGGGGTATGCTGTTGGCGACTGGGCCATCTCCGACAGTCTTGTAACGCCTGATGTTGATTTTATCGTACGCATAAAGGCAAGCGACAGTTAGCAAGATCGATCGGCTAGGAAAGCACTAATCTCAGAAATTTGTTCTCGGGTGTTCAGGAAGGGCGCATGACCGGCTTCTGGAACGTCTAGCCGCCTAACTCTTAGGGCGCTGTCAACCATCCTCTCAGCTAATGGAAGTGGTAGGACATCGGAATTCGTCCCCCGTATTACAAGCATTGCACAAGTAATTGAAGAAAACATCACCCACGCGAGTGCTGGGCATTGAGCACCACCGAACTGTTTTAAGATGTTCGGATCGTAGTGTTGGGTAAACGTTCCATCATCAAGCCTACGGAGGGAATGAATGACGAGTAGATCCCACTCCTCATTAGATAAGTATCCAAAGGATGCATAAATTTTCTCGAAATAGGACCGAGCCTCCGCCAGACTCGGAAAAAATTGCGGCTCTGATGCGTACTCCCTGATTCTGTCAATTGCCTCCTGTGGTACTTCAGGACCAATATCATTAATCACAAGTCGATCAATCAATCCGCGTGTCCTTGGATCTGATGCCATCATCATTCCCAACACACCACCCATGCTTGTCCCAATCCAATGCGCTCGACCCCGTACGTTAAATACTTTTAATAAATCAACTGCAAGACTATGATAAAATGAAAAATTATAGCGATTCGCATCTATCCAATCACTATACCCACGTCCCGGTGTGTCAGGGCAAATAACAAAGAAGCGTGACGAAAGTACGCGGGCTAACGAAAGAAAATCCGACCCGTTTCTGGCGAAACCATGCCAACAGATGACAGCTTTCTTTGCTGGGTCACCGAGCGTGCGAACGAATACTTGAACACCTTGAAGCGTAACAAGATGCTCACTGAACCCATGGTTTGTAGGGTCTATAGGAGATTTGTCAACTGTATTCGCAGAGGTATGCGGTTGCCTCTGTAGCCTCGACGCTAAAGCTTTGATCTCTCGGTACATCAAACTCCTCTCCATCAGAATACAGGACTGGCTCTGGGTCTGATTGACGCTGGACTACAATGGCCCCGCTAAGCACAACCATTCGCTCATCCTGAGATGTCGAAAACTCATAAGACCCGGGGGCCATCACGCCGACAGAGCTTGTCCCGTTTGAATTATCAAAGCCTAATGAGAGCACTTGATCATCGAAGTAGCTGTTCACTTGCACGAGAAGGACTCCTTTTGTGTATGTGTAACTATGCGAGAAACTCTATTTAACATAATAATAATTATGCGCGTTTTAGCCGGGGTCAACACCAATCATTGTAAATGATCCAGCGCTAGCCCTGAGCTNTATCAGATCATTATACGCAGCCGATTGGTACCAATCTGTCATCGCATCAGCTGTTGGAAACTACAACAGGGCTACTTGTGAAAAATCACCGAGATCGTTCTCATCAGCTATAGACACTAGTCTGTCTGCGCGCAGACGAATCTCTCCACCATAGGGCTCCAAGGTCGCTGGAACTAGTTCACGATATTTTTTGAAATCGGCCCGATTTTTCACCCGAATTAATGCGATCATACGAACCATTGGTAAGGATCCTTTAATCTTTATGGTTTTTTCCGAAACAGCACAAGATGCCTATTATCATATAATCAAGCTAGGATCTAAAAAGCTATCTGAATTTGTCGAGTGGACCGGGCCGATCGAAATCCCGGTGCGTTATGGCGAGGATCAGCTTCTCGGCTTGGCTCGTATCGTCGTCGGTCAACAGCTATCGAACCAAGCTGCCAGTTCAATCTGGGCACGGATTTGCAAAAACTATCCCAAACGAACGGACCTGCTCCAGGTTCTTAGANATCCTGAAACTGAAAATATGGGTCTTTCTGCCTCAAAAAAGCGGACACTAAGCGAGTTGATGCGTCTAGGAGATCCTTGGCTGAGTGAAATTGCCAAACAACCTGAACTGGAGCGACGTGAGAATTTACTTGAAATTTGGGGACTTGGTCCTTGGTCGGTTGCTATGTGGGAATTATTTGTCTTGCAGAGTCCAGATCAATGGAGCGACAACGACCTCGTTCTCAAAAGAATCAGTGAGAATCTGGCGGCAGATGCTAACACCGAGCGTGTTCACTTTATCAATACAGCAGCGCCATTTCGTTCCTATTTCGCCTTATATTGTTGGCGGTTTAACGATACCCGATAGGTGCCACGGTAACCTATAAAGAACGAAATCCGTCGGCTATAGCTTGTGATATGTGATCAGAATAACGGCTAAAGNATATAGTNGTGGTGGCTAATTTTGATGCCCTCACGCTCCAATAACGTGCGCTTGACATCGAGCCCCCAAAAGAATCCACCCAGACCACGATCACGACGCACGATTCGGTGGCATGGGACAACGATTGCGCATGGGTTCTGTCCACACGCGGATGCGACCGCGCGCGTCGCGCGAATGTTCACCGCACGTTTGGCGAGTTCTGAATAGCTAATGACTTGACCGGGTGGCACACCTCGTAACGCCTCCCAAACTTTTATTTGGAACTCTGAGCCCTCAAATTTTACAGGAATACCTATACCATCACGTCGGCCCTCGATACAGTCGATCACTGGTGTCATTACCTCGTCAGGGATTCGCCCGCTCTCTGCTCTTGAAACGGCTTGCTCGACTCGAACAAGGTCGCGGTTTTCGAATATAAGCCTGATGAGTCCGAAACTCGACTCAATGGTGGCCTCGGTCATTGTTCGGCTCCTGGGGCGAATGTGCAGATTGCACCAGATGCCCCAGACTTTGAACCAAGCGCCATCGGGTCAGGTGCTCGATACGGGTCCGGGGCGCTACCCAGCGACCAATCAAGTCCGACAACCGTTAGCGTAAAGACNAGCGACANCATAATCCCTACACGACGACTCACGATANTCCCCCGCTCGCTCGGTGCCATAACTGGTCACGCAGTTTGACTCCGACAATACTTCCAGCGAAACCGGCGAATAACCAGAACCAGCCGTGCAACGATCCTGATGCGATACCACTAAACAACGCTCCGACATTACANCCAAAAGCAACCCGCGAAGAGATCCCCAGCAATAGACCACACAATGCAGCGATAACAAAATACCAAGCTGCGACTGGTTGCCTTAATGGTTGGGCGCTCGAATCTTTCCAAGCAGCAAGCCCGGCACCGGCGATCAGACCAAAGCTTGTCAGTGAGGTTGTATCGGTAAGGATTGATGAGTTCAGGGCGCCCGCACTGATTGGATGTGTCCAAAATTGAGCCGTCGCCGGATCCCAGCCAAGCCCCTGAGCACCCTTCGCCACCCAAAGACCCAATCCAAAAACGACACCCCAAGGCTGACCAGCAACTAGCACGTGTAACACAGCCAACCCTGCGAGGATTGATCCGGCGACCAACAATTTTNTATTCCACAANGCNCCCGTGCTGTAGCGTGCGGCTATCATCCCGAGCCCAATCAATCCCAGCAGAGTAAAGGCCACTCCCCCGCTTACTCCGAAGGTCTCGGTCAGACTGATTGGCACGTGTGGGGTCGCATCGATAGCAAATGGCACAAGAAGCGTACCGAGAAAGCTTCCAACGCAAAATAGCGGTAACGCTACGAGCGCAATCAGACTACCCGAGCCCGCATTCACAAGTGTTCCGGATCCGCATCCAAGGATCACTTGCATGGACAGGCCAAATAGGAATGCCGCGCATACCATACTGAGAGATACCGGAGCTATTGCACCTATGAGAGTACCGGGTGCGTATGCAATGATTGGCTGAATTGCGNCNGCGGTCAGCCCGATCGCGACGAGCTGCGCCATGAANCCCTGGGCGTTTCGGTCTCGGATAAGCCGCCGCCAAGGGCCCGCGAAACCAAACCCAAATCGTTCGAGACAGAAACCGATCAAAAGACCAAGCCCCAGCAGTAAAGAAAAACGAACGCCCGCTGAAACAGCGAGCGCTAAGAGGATTGAGGCAACGCCAAAAGTTTTCAGTATCAAAGGTTAATTCACCAACCCGTTAAACCATTTTTTTGTCTTCAAAATGGNGAACTGTACAGATGTCGGTACGTTCTCCATTGGTTTGTTTAACGCGGACCATTCAACCATCGACTCGGCATACAGCTTCACGTCGTCTACATTTGCTACTTCACTCAACACGAACCAGTTTGTAGCGGCCCAGTGGCCTGTGTTGCAGTAAGAAATCGTCCCAGGTTGGTCCAGGTCACTGGCCGAAACAATCGCTTGTACTTCGTCGGCATGCTTCAAGAGTGGTGTATTCTTGTCGAAGAACTCCTCAAACGAGTACTGATCAGCCCCGGGGAGAATCCCAGGGCGCNCTGCCGCGTCGTGCCATGCGCTGCCGGTATAAAATTCATCGAGACGCGCATCAAGAAGGCGTGCATCGCCCTTCCCTGACACATGCTTTTCTACTTCCGCGGTGTCGGCGTACCATGTTGAGTTGAACTCGAGCTGTGGGAGAACCTGAGNGACTTTNGTGTTCCCCGACGCAAGCTCAAACCCATCTTTCTTATAGGCCCTAAACCCNCCGTTCAGTATAGCGAGCGAGTCAAATCCAACACTTTTCAGTGTCCAGTAGACTCGAGCCGCGGCACCGAAATCTGTGGTTGTAACGCCATCATGAACAATAATCACCGAATCTTTGACATCGATCCCGCGTGACCCTAGAACTTTCGCGAGCTTCGTCAGTTGAGGTAATTTTCCNGGATTTTCGTTTGGACCTCGAAACTCGCCATAAGAAATGTACACCGATCCAGGGATATGTTCNTTNAGATAGGCTTTCTCGTCACCACGAATCTCAAGGACTTTGGCCTGATTATTTTCGAGTAAGTCGGTCAGTGTAAAACTATCGATTACGGGTGCGAGTGTTGCTGCGTTTGATGTGACAGCGAAAGCGACTGNTGCTGTTCCTAACAAAGTTTTCCATGCGTTCATGCGGAAATTCCCTCAAAACCATNCATGNATGGTAATCGCAATTNGTTAGATCTCAAAAGAATCAGTTTTTAAATACTTATAACTTTTTGTTTTACCTGGTCCGTTGCGATGGGCACACATGGCGACCAAAGCTATGCCCACGTCTCGCGACATGCTTCGTCTTCCGACCAGTGACGCGTTCACGCCACATCTTAAAGCTCGAACGCCTCATCTCACGACGCATCAACTCGATGACATCCGATTCCGTCAAACCAAACGATGCTTCAATAGCTTCAAATGGGGTTCGGTCTTCCCAGGCCATTTCTATCACGCGACTGATTTCATCCGCGGTCAATATCTGTTTNGTAGAAGCCATCGTAATGTCTCTTGCGTTGATGATGAAAACTCGCTTGCCTCTCCAGAATTAAAGGCTGGACGAAGGGCATTACACTGCTCCTTCCCAAGTTCGACACCCCATTGATCATAAGAGTTGACGTTCCAAATAACGCCTTGCGTGAATACCTTGTGCTCGTACGCGGCAATCAGTGCGCCGAGTGACTCGGGCGTTAATTGTCGCATCATTATCGTCGAACTTGGGCGATTACCTGGAAACGTCCGATGTAGTGCCAATCGTCTCGCGTCCGATATGGCCAAGCCTTGATCCACCATATCTCGGTAGACCTCATCAAATCCCTTTCCAAATGCCAGTGATTCAGACTGGGCAAGACAGTTCGCATTCAATAACACGTGCGATTCAACATCAGTATTTACTGGGCTAGCGGTCATAATAAAATCGACCGGACAGATGAGTGTTCCCTGATGGAGTAACTGGAAAAACGCGTGTTGACCATTGGTTCCGGGCTCACCCCAAATCACGGGGCAGGTTTCGTACGATACCGTCTGACCGTTGCGGTCAACCCGCTTCCCGTTCGATTCCATTTCCATCTGCTGGAGGTACGCCGGGAATCGGTGTAATCGTTGCTCATACGGGAGAACCGCCAGTGTTTGTAAGTTGAAGCCATTGCGGTACCAGATACCGAGTAGCGCCATAAGAACTGGAATATTGGACTCAGGTGGTGCGTCTCTAAAATGCTGATCCATCTCGCGGGCGCCGTTAAGCAGTCGATCAAAAACATCTGAGCCCAACGAAATCATTAAAGATAAGCCAATAGTTGACCAGACCGAATAACGTCCACCGACCCAGTCCCAAAATCCGAANACCCGTGATTCCGANACTCCAAATGCTTTGACTGCCTCAATATTGGTGGACAGAGCGGCAAAATGAGATGAAATCGCCTCACGACCCAATGCATCTGTGACCCAACGTTGGGCTTTGGTCGCGTTATGCATTGTCTCTTGGGTCGTAAATGTTTTTGAGGCAACTANGAATAAAGTTGTCTCGGGATCAAGATCAACAAGCACGTCATGCAGGTGTGCGCCATCCACGTTTGAGACGTAATGCGGCGTCGGTCCATCGATCAATGGCCTCANAGCCTCGCTCACCATCAATGGACCAAGATCAGATCCACCGATGCCAATGTTTACGACGTCTGTAAAAGCCTTGCCAGTAGCGCTTACGGTANTGCCATGGCGGATGGCTTCAGCAAATTCATACGCATCACCACGAGCCTGCAGAACGTCAGCTAAGACCGAAACACCATCGATAGCAAATTCGTCGATTGATTTNGCCCGCAAAGCGAGATGAAAAACCGATCGATTTTCGGTTAGGTTAATCCTCTCACCATTAAACAGCTGCCCACGCATACCGCCAAACCCGCACCCAGCTAGGATATCGAACAACGCATCAAGTACCGACTGATCGATCCAGTGTTTTGAGTAATCGAAACGAAGGCCGGCCCCCTCCGTCACATAACGTGCGCCTCGTTCAGGATCTCCTTCAAAAAGATCTTTAAGTGATTGATTCCATTGATGCGATAGTGTGCTTAGTTGGCCTTTCACAATTTGTCTCAGTGAATGATCGGGGTGCCTGATTCAGACGTGCCGTCATCTTCGGCTTCTTCTAATTCGTCCTCGTAGTCCTCATCAAACATGCCGGCCTGTTCAAGATTAGCGACCAGTCCCTCTGGCATTTGTTGATTGAACTCCTCAATAANATCTCGCACCACAGTCTGTAATGCTTCAACGGCAATTTGATGATTCTCTCGGATCGCGTCATCCTCGATATCCATTTGGCCATGCCAATACAGACAAGCCGCCATTGCGTCATGTGCCTCATTGGCTACCTGATCATAAAACGCCTGATGAACACCATCCTGCGACTCAGCTCGGTAGATCGTGATACTTAGATCGGCGTCGTCGCTCCACGGTTCGAGAGTCGCTTGACGCAAAATCATTCTGATTAAATATAATTTTTGCCTATTCTCAAGAATGCAAATGGCGTCGTCGAGCCGAACCGGAACTCCGTCTTCTCTCTCGGCAAGGGACACATACGCAGCCATAACGGGGGCACTTAGCCACGGCGTTTCATCATCCTCGCCGACAAGTTGATCGGCTAGAAGGCAATGTAAGCATTCAAGATCTGGTGCCTTTAGAGCATATTCAGCCTGATAGATGGTCAGCTCATCGGTCTGACCCGCGTGACGGAAGTCCTGATTGAATAGGGTCACCGCGTGTTCGGTGTGGGGAGCATCATCAAAAAGTTCGAGCGCTTGCAATCTTGCATCCTTTTAGANGTATCCNCATAGTCTTGCAAATATTGGTACAAGAACAAAGAGTATCAGGAAACCGGACACTTTAATTGATCTGGAATACACTCAGTTTTCATCCAATACGTCTCTAAAAGATAGGACCTAAAAATGTTCAGATTTTTCTTTGATCGGAAATGGTTTTTGTGGGCTTGGTTAGGCTCGTTACTCATCTTAACTTCGCTTTGGGTGCAGGTAAAAATCGACGTCGAGATTAATAACTGGTTCGGCGAATTCTACGACATGATCCAGAAGGCTCTTGCGACTCCAAACGCAATCACTATCGAAGAATATTGGGCATCTTTATTCAGCTTCATTTATCTGGCTGGCATCTATGTCGCGATCGCGGTAGTGGTGAGTTACTTCACTTCCCACTACCTGTTCCGCTGGAGAGCCTCCATGGTCGAGTGGTATCACGCGGTCTACGATCAAGCGAGGACGATCGAGGGCGCGGCTCAGCGGGTACAAGAGGATACGATTAAATTCTCTCGAATCATGGAGCAACTTGGGACTAGTCTCATAGAGGCTGTGATGGTTCTTATACAATTTGGTCCCATACTGTTCGGTCTTTCGATAGGCATACCGATTTTCTTTTTTGGGGACTGGCAGTATGGGTTACTGACAGGTGCCTTGATCTGGAGTATCGGTGGTACATTGTTCCTCATTGGCTTGGGTTGGTTTCTGCGGCTCGTTGGTATCGAATATGACCTGCAAAAAAAGGAGGCCGCATACAGAAAGATTTTGGTAATAGCCGAGGATGACCAAACTATCAGACCAAAGACAATCGGCGAACTATTTGAGGACGTCAGAAGCATTCACTACCTGAGTTACCTACGTTATTTATATTTCAACATTGGCCGAATCGCATATTTGCAGGCAAATGTTCTCAGCGCTTACGTACTACTCGCGCCGGCGATCGTTTCGGGTGTCGTTACTCTCGGAGTCATGCAGCAAATAATCAGGGCGTTTGGTCGGGTGGAGGGCTCCATGCAGTATTTACTGAAAGCGTGGCCAACCATCATTGAACTACTCAGTGTTTATAAACGTTTACGAGAATTCGAGAGACGCATTCAGGAAGCAGAGGGCAACGCTCTAGAGACATAATTGCAGTATCGCCTAATTTGTAATGCGTTTTTTAACAATACAAGCGCATAATACCTGCGGTTCATGGCAAGGATTAATATGGCTCGACTCGCACTCGTTACCGGTAGCACCAGCGGGATTGGCCTCGGCATCGCAAAGTCATTGGCCGAAGCCGGCTATCGACTCATCCTGAACGGGCTTGGTGACCCTGGTGCAATCGATCAAGCACTCTCGGAGGTCAGTACATTATGCTCGGAGAGTCCGATCTATATCGGTACCGATCTGACACAACCGCGCGCGATTGAAGTCGCACTCGCCGAAATTATTGAATCGGTTGGCCCTATCAGTGTTTTAGTAAATAACGCCGGGATGCAGCATACCGGGCCTGTTGAAGATTTTCCTGTTGACAAATGGGATCAAATCATAGCGCTCAACCTAAGCGCCGCCTTTCACACTACCCGNCTATGCCTTCCCGAGATGAAAGCACAAGACTTTGGGCGGATTATAAATATCGCAAGTGTTCATGGACTGGTCGCATCAACCAATAAGCCGGCGTATGTGGCCTCAAAGCATGGTCTTATCGGCCTTACTAAAGCCACGGCGTTGGAGACCGCGGAAGCGAACATCACATGTAACGCGATATGCCCCGGGTGGACAGAAACGCCATTAATACAGGCGCAAATCGAAACACGGGCGGCTGACCTGAACATCAGTATCGAGGATGGTGGCCGCGCGTTGCTTGCTGAAAAGCAGCCTTCAAAAAGGTTTGTTACCACGGATCAGCTAGGAGCCCTGACCCGTTTTCTTTGCACGGATGCGGCTTCCCAAATCACTGGTGCCAGTCTGCCGGTTGATGGGGGATGGACAGCACAATAACCCAAGGAAAAAAAATAATGTGTAATGAAATTAGTTGTTATCAACCAAAGAAGCCTGCTCTCACGGTTGACCCAGAAAGTCGCCGTTTATTCTTGAAAGGTGTCGCCTCCCTCNCGCTGGCCTGCATCCTAGCGGANATTGAACTCGCGCGGGCGGCGGCGCATGACGGCTCGACAATTAAGATACGGGCTGACCTCGCCGGCGACGTTACGGGATACCTCNCAGAACCCGAAGATAAGAATGCCCCAACATTGCTCTTGATCCACGAGTGGTGGGGTCTCAATGACCACATCAAAGCAGTTGCACAGGAATTTAAAGCGAGGGGATTTCGGGCATTAGCGGTCGATTTGTTTAAAGGATCAGTCGCTGAGGATCGTGACGGGGCGATGAAGCAAATCAAGGCACTGAACCCAGACGAGGCGACTGATACGATGAAAGCGTGGGTCGAGTGGGCTAGGGAACAAGGCAACGGTAAGGTTGGAACTTGTGGCTGGTGCTTCGGTGGAGGCTGGAGCTTGAAGACTGCATTATCGGCGAGCCCTGATGCCAGCGTCGTCTACTATGGACGTGTTGGCGGTTCAGCCGCTGAATTAAATGGTTTGAGCACCCCGCTCCTTGGGCACTTCGGGACCCTTGACAAGAATATTAATCCCAAGATGGTTGGCTCCTTTCAGCAATCGTTGCGTGAGGCCGGGAAGGATGAGCTGTTGACCACCCACTGGTATACCGCGAACCACGCCTTTGCGAACCCAACGGGTGGCCGATATGACGAGGATGACGCGGCTCTTGCCCTCGCCCGCACCCTTACCTTCCTCGAGTCGCATCTTCGCGGCTGATCAACAGAGCTCTGCCCTCTTGGACAGAGCTCAATTGAATTCCAAACAACTCACATGATTCTGCTTACCGCGATTATTGTGAGGAATGTGGTCCCTGGATCGCGACTCAAACCCAGTCTAATAGATGACATATATATGTAGCGCTAGTCAGAGCTGCAACTAATTCCAGTGGGGATCGTTTAAAGGCCACACAAATTAACAAGCTTAGAATAGCTAAACCTGTTGTGGTCTCTGAATACACGGCCTCGGTGAAAAGTGGATTGATCAAGACCGCAAATAGGAGACCGACAACCGCCGCATTGACGTAAATCAAACGAGCTTTCCAGTCCCCGAGCGTCTGGCCCAGGCACAGCGCGGTTGATAAAATAATGGCCCCAGGCAGAAAGATCGCCACAACTCCCAACGTAGCGCCGAAGACTGCTGTTTCCGGGAGCATGACCGCCCCAAGGTAGGATGCGACAGTAAAGAGAGGGCCGGGCACCGCTTGCGCAAAACCATAGCCCGAAAGAAAGGTACTCGATTCTAGGGGCGGAACAAACTCAGCCTCTAGAAGAGGGAGCACTACATGCCCCCCGCCGAACACCAGAGCACCACTAAAATAATGACCAGAAAAAACGTGGGCCCAAGGCTGCCCGTTATCCACCGAGACCGCTAGCAAGACACCGAGAGCCCAAAGAAAAGCTCCTATGAAGGAAGCCCTGAGCTTTGACGCAGTTGGACTAATGGTGTTCCTTCCTTCAGTATCAGCGCCCGATTTCAAGAGGTAACCTCCGACCAGAGCCATCCCAATCAGGCTTACCTGCATCATCGTGGTCGGCGAAGAATAGAAGGCGACCGCAGAGATTAAAGCGACGATTTTTGTTTCACGATCAGTACACAGCTGCCCCCACATACCGAGTACGGCCTGTGTCACGACACCGACTGCGACCAGCTTCATTGCGGTGACAAACCAAGCCGCCTCCGAGACCCCATCACCGCTGAGTATCCACAGTCCCGCGAAAAACATCAGCACCGCGCTTGGGAGTGTGAACCCAAGCCACGCGGCGACTGCTCCCGCCCACCCAGCGAACCGATACCCGAGGCCCATGCCAATCTGGGATGATGCTGGCCCTGGTATCACCTGACATAAAGCGACCATCGAAGCGTAGTCACTTTCAGTTATCCGTCGCTCTTTTTCGACAAACTGCCTGCGAAATATGCCGATGTGAGCAATTGGCCCCCCAAAGGATGTACATCCGAGCCACAAGAATTTCAGGAAAATATCTAAGGGACCTGATTTCACGAGAAATTCTTACCTAAAACTTCCTGAAACATCACAACTTGATATCATTTTGATGACTTCGAGGAATACAGCTGTTCGATTTGAGACGCGTAAAGAGCGATGACTTGAGGGCGCTTAATCTTATGGGTCGGGGTGAGGAGTCCGTTATCGATCGAACATGACTCCTCCATCACAAGTCCCTTACGGATCTGTAATAGTGAGGATTTATCTTGGTTGTAGCGCCTCAAAACGTCACGGATCGTTTGATCAACTCTTTCGGACTCGATCTCCTCGTTCAGACAAATAATTGCAGACAACCAAGGACGCGCGTCCCCCACGACAACCACCTGCTCTACCTCAGGGTATAGGCTGATTTCTTGTTCAATCGGCGCCGGGGCAACGTTGTCGCCACCCGAATTCACAATCAGGTCCTTTAGTCGGCCGACAATCCGTATGTGCCCATCGGGATCGATCTCGGCGAAGTCACCTGTGTGAAGCCAACCATCAATCAGCACATCAGCAGTCGCAGTGGGATCGTTCCAATAACCAGACATCACGTTATCGCCTCGGACAAGTAACTCACCATCATCACTGAGCCTGACCTCGACCCCAGGTAATTTTTGCCCGACGGTATCGGCTCTCTCAGATCCGGGCCGGTTCACGCTGATAACCGGGGACGCCTCAGTTTGTCCATACCCTTGTAAGATACCAACACCAAGCCCCTGAAAAAATTCAGATATTTTTGGATTTAGGGCCGCTCCACCAGACACAAAATAACGAAGCTTACCGCCGAATCGTTGGCGTACCTTATGACGAACAAGGCGCTCACACAGCCCGTCAAGGACGCGCTCTAATACCGACAATTGGGACTTTTGACCCAGACGGATCGTAGCCCCAAAGAGGAACCGCTTAATTCGACTTTCTTTCTCTATCTGGCCAGTTATCCTGCCGTGTAAAAGCTCATACAGCCTCGGCACTGCCGTCATAAGTGTTGGGCTTACATCGGCCATCATCGAAGACAGTTTGTCGAGCTTCTCGCAATAAAAGATCTCACCGCCGAGGTATAACGGTAGGTAGAGGCCAGCCATGTGCTCATAAGCATGGGCAAGTGGGAGAAACGAGAGGAACCGGTGCGGTTCAGCCAAATTAGCCTCCTCGAGCACGTCGAGAATGCTTGTAACGTTAGCTTGCAGGTTACGTTGTGTCAGAGAGACCAGCTTAGGCAGGCCGTTGGTCCCCGAGGTTGCGATCAGCGCGTAAAGTGTGTCCGGATCACGATACCCATCCTGAGAGAACCCAACACCAGTAGCATCAGGGAACAATGGTTTCTCAACGTCCGATGCAACGTAAAGCTTGAACTCAGCACTTGGCCTAACAGACCGCAGTCGATCGTGAAGTGGTCCATCTGAAACGGCAGCCGCAACCGCGCCAGACTTCTCGATCAGGTATTTAACNTCATCATCTTTATGGGTGGTGTATGCGGGAACAGAGACCAGACCATACATACAGCTGGCNATCGCGGTTACNGCCCANTCAGGTCGATTTTCCATTAATATGAGCAGNCGNTCNCCGGNNTGNAGACCATCCGCATGCCACTGGGCGCACAGACGCGTCGCTGCCTGAACTACCTCATCACGTGAATACGANATCCATTTCTCGTCANTCNGACGATAGAGGCACGGTAATNCGGGCTCNGACTTNGCGAGCTCTAAAAATGGACTAATCAACATTAGAAGTTCCGATATTTATTTTGGGTTTGCCATCTATGGCTAAACTTATACCATTAAGACGGCGCGCTATCATCAGCATCTCGCTTTGTGTCATTGAACCACTGAGCTAGCAATGACTGAAGTCCCGCTCTAACGGACTTCCATCGCCAAAACTGCTTTTNTGTAATTAGCTATGGACTATTTCCTCGTACCATNAGGTTTTATTACAGAACGCACCCCACNCNGTGAGAAGCCTCGATATTGAGGCTGAAAATTTTGCTGATGCTTNTGATAGTTGGGTCGTGTANCTTTTGAACAAATAACTGTAGGTTAGCGATCCATGAAAAAGTTTTACCTTTGCAAACTGTGCTTGATTGTCTTTGGTGCTTTGTTGGCTGTGCATGGTGTCTCAGCAAACGAAAGATTTATACCTTTAGAATTATTTACCGGCGGTGAAATAAGAGAAGACAAAAAGATTAAATTTACTGAAACTAATTTAGTGTTTGGCGAAAAGAAGAGAAAAAAAATTGTTGGACCTGAGGATTGGAAAAACCCACAAACTGGAGAAGCCTTTAAAGTTTATAAAAGAACACGAAAAGGTCAAAGTGGACTAAAAACACAGTTGTTCACAGTCACTAATGATGGACAGTGTATAGGAAGGGTTTGGGATAGTAGACGAGGAGGGAAAGTAATAGAAAATGGATGCAAATTTCCCCTAGGAGTCTGGAAAGTAGGCGAGACCAGGTCATTTGATGGTTCTTCTGGTGGTAAGCCAAGAAAAATAGAAGTAACCATTTTAAAGTTAGGCAAGAAGCAAAGAGATAAAGTAACTTTTAACTGGAAACTTTACGATGGAAGTGGAAAATTAATGGATGACAACGACTACACTTTCTCCCCCGGAAAAGCCATGACTAAGCTAAATGATAAGAAACTATAAGTGCTTAGTTATTTAGCACCTCGTCACAGCGGGACAATGCCCACTCCCCTTCAGTATCGGTCATTCGCATCTCAGTGATTAAGCCATCTTTGGTTACGATATCGATCACACAACTGTACTCAACATTGTAGGCATAGCTTCCAGTT
>PAHG01000008.1 GCA_002705795.1 Gammaproteobacteria bacterium | reverse complement strand
CGGAGAGGTGCCTGAGTGGTTGAAAGGGCTCGCCTGGAAAGCGAGTATACGGGTAACCGTATCGGGGGTTCGAATCCCCCTCTCTCCGCCAAAATTCGATTTTGACATGGCTAAACATCTAAAAAAGCGGCCTATTGCCGCTTTTGGTCACTTCATTGTGGGCATCGAGAACTCGGCCCCGGCGCGTAAGCCAGTTGGCCAGCGAGCGGTGATTGTTTTCATCCGGGTATAGAACCGCACTCCGTCAGGTCCGTGCATGTGCAGTGGTCCAAAGAGGCTGCGTTTCCAGCCACCGAAGCTATGGAACGCCATGGGTACAGGAATCGGAACATTGACACCAATCATACCCACCTGGACTGTTTCGGTGAACTGACGTGCCGTGTCCCCGTCACGAGTGAAGATGGCTGTACCGTTACCATACTCATGATCGTTGATTAGCTTAACCGCCGATTCATAGTTATCAACACGCACAACAGAGAGCACTGGGCCAAAGATTTCCTCATCGTAGATACGCATGCCTGGTTTTACGTGATCGAACAGCGTCGGCCCGACGAAATACCCATTCTCATTGTCGGAGACCACAAAATCTCTACCATCAACGACGAGCGTGGCCCCCTCTGAAACGCCCTGGTTAATATAACCAAGGACTTTGTCAGCGTGCTCGCGCGTGACCAGCGGCCCCATATGAGGCTCGTCCGCATCCATGCCTGCGCCTACTTTCATGCCGGCTATTTCAGTCCTGAGGTCATTAACCAGCTTGTCAGCGACCTCATCACCGACACAGACAGCGACCGAGATCGCCATGCAGCGCTCGCCTGCCGACCCGTAGGCTGCACCCATGAGGGAATTGACGACCTGGCTAGGGTCCGCGTCTGGCATGATGACCATGTGATTTTTCGCTCCACCGAGTGCCTGGACACGCTTACCATGAGCACTCGCTGTTGAGTAGATGTATTCAGCGATCGGCGTCGAGCCAACAAAGCTGACGGCCTGAATGCGTTCGTCTGTTAATAGCACGTCTACAGATTCTTTGTCGCCATTGACCACATTGAAAACACCGTCCGGCAGACCCGCTTCCTTCAGAAGTTCAGCCAACCGAAGTGGCGTTGATGGATCTTTTTCAGAGGGCTTCATTACGAATGTATTTCCACACGCAATCGCAACAGGGAACATCCACATGGGTACCATGGCTGGGAAGTTGAAAGGACTAATTCCCGCACAGACACCCATTGGCATCATCTGGCTGAAGCTGTCGACATCACGACCAACGTTCAGGCTGTGATCACCTTTCACAAGGTGAGGGATGCCGCATGCGAACTCGACAACCTCAAGCCCGCGCGTTATTTCGCCCTTGGCGTCAGAGAAGACTTTTCCGTGTTCTGATGTTATGAGTTCGGCGAGCTCGTCTGCATGTCTTTCGACAAGCTCTTTGAACTTGAACATCACGCGCGCACGATTAAGAGGAGTCACCTTACTCCACGATATAAAGGTATCTTGCGCGTTAGCGATAGCAGCGCGTGTTTCATCGGCTGAAGATAGAGCGACATCGAAGCGTTTCTCGCTTGTCGCAGGGTTATAGACAGTCGCTGTACGTCGCGAGTCTGAAGCGACTTGCCTGCCGCCTATGAAGTTACCTAATACAGCCATCTTATATCTCCTCAGGATTGATTAGACGCATTAGATAAAATCAATAATGATGATTCAATAGAATATTTAGTGTTTTTGATACATCAGATATGTTGTATCTTTCGTTCATGGGCCACAAGCAAATGAACTGGGAAGATGCTCGATACCTGCTCGCTGTGGCGCGGGTGGGTCAGCTGGGGCGTGCGGCGGAGACCTTGGGCGTGTCGGTAATGACCTTGTCTCGTCACTTAAACCAGCTGCAGCATCGAGTTGGTACCGTTTTACTGGCACGCCACAGTAAGGGCATGCAATTGACCAACGAAGGGAGTCGATTGATAGAATATTTGGAGCGAGCCGAGGCTGAGATTGAAGCTGCTGGTTCGATCTTTGAAGCGCGTGGTCGATCGGTATCGGGAACAGTCCGGATCGCGGCGCCCGAGGGCTTCGCATTAAAAGTTCTGACACCCAATCTTAGAATTTTGCTTAGTGAGCATCCTGATCTTAGTGTTGAAATTGTCCCCCAAACTCCTGGGTTCTCGCTGTCCCGTCGTGAAGCTGATATAGCCGTGATGGTGGGGCGTCCGACTGAGAGGCAGTTGCATTCTGAGAGCTTGGGTACCTATTCCCTGGGCTTGTATGCGAGTGAGTCCTATATAGCGGACTACTCGATGCCCAAAACGATCGATGAGTTACTGACACATCGCTTGATTGGTTATGTCGAGGACCTACTCTTTTCTGACCGAATCAACATCGCGAAGCAGATTGCTAGTGACTGGCAGTCAAGCATTGCTATTTATTCCCCGGTAGGTCAGGTCGAAGCTGTCCGCTCAGGCCTTGGTATAGGCGTGCTTCATCAATTTTTACTGAGGAACGGAGAGGGGCTAGTGCCTGTACTTCCTGAGCTTGGATTGAGCCGAGAGTTTTTCTTGGTGTCGCATCCCAATACAGAGCGGATCCCGCGGATTCAGGCAGTACTGAATTTTATGCGCACGTTAAGTGGTTCTGTGCGTTAGTTCTTTGACTATCGGTTCAGTAGACAAGGAGGTAGACTTTCACCTCTTTAGCCATAAACCAGTTTGCATGTCTGATTCAGCTACTCAATCTGTAGATACCTCCTGGGAAAGCCTTTTTGCAGCCCTCGACTATGACGACGGTAACCAACAGGCACGATGGTCAGAAGAGGTCGAGCGTCGCCTAAAAGAAAACGGGTTGACCTACCAGGCGCATACGTCCAAGCATCATCAAAATCGTAAGGGCCAGCTCGATGTGGTTCCCTATTTGATGAACGAATCTACCTTCGAGCAATTGGCGCGCGGTCTCTCACAGAGGATGCGTTTTTTTGAGGCGCTACTCAGTGATATTTATGGTGAGCGCAATTTGTTGGCCGACGGTTCGGT
Organism: Gammaproteobacteria bacterium; assembly: GCA_002705795.1. Classification (GTDB taxonomy): domain Bacteria; phylum Pseudomonadota; class Gammaproteobacteria; order Pseudomonadales; family Litorivicinaceae; genus HIMB30. The sequence goes on along the minus strand of PAHG01000008.1, from coordinate 78,579 downwards.
GCCAGCCGATTTGTTGTTCTCGAATCCTGAATATTTAATCGAGGCACATGGGCTGAACCCACAGACTCCTTGGATTAGCTTTCTAGCGCACGATCTGGTCCGTGATAGCAGCGGCAAGTGGTATGTATTGGGACAAAGTACGCGAGCACCAGCGGGTCTTGGCTATGTTTTGGAGCGGCGGCTGATTATGTCGCGAGTCATGGGCTATCTACTACGCCGTTTATCGGTAAAGAGATTATCAGGTTTTTTCCGCACCTTGCGGCAGTTCTTGCGAGCGGACAGTCGTGACCAGGATCTGTCGATTTTGATGACCCCGGGCCAGTCTGTTGAGAGTTACTTTGAGCATGCCTTTTTGGCAAATCATTTGGACTTCACTCTTGCTGAAGGGGACGATCTGACGGTCCGTGGCAACCGTCTTCTGTTGAAGACATTAAGTGGTCTTCATCCGGTCTCTGGTGTATTACGCCGAGTGATCGATCAAGATATTGATCCGTTAGAACTCAATGGATTAAGCCGTCAGGGTACACCAGGATTGATGGATGCTGTTCGTCGTGGTGGCGTTCGGATGGGTAATGTACCTGGTGTCGGTGTGATTGATTCGCCGCTGTGGATGGGGCGTTTCGAAGGGCTCTGCCAGAAGCTACTTGGCGAGGAATTAATTCTGAATACGCTTCCGGCGCTCTGGCTTGGCGATGAGGATGAGCGAGAGGAGTTCGAAACACTCTGGCCCGATGTGTTGATCCGACATGCATCGGCATTTCCAGCAGGCGAGTCCTTTGTTGTAAGAGACCTAGCTGAACCGGAAAAAGATGCATTGAAAGCGCGGATCACTGCTGATCCATCAAGCTGGGTCGGGTGGCAAGCGATCGATTTGGAGACAGTTCCGGTCGCTGAAGGAACAGCCCGTGGTGAATCTTTTGCGGTGCTTCGAATGTACACCGCACAATCCCAAGACCAGAAAGTCGATGTGATGCCGGGCGGCCTTGCGTCGTGCAACCATGATGCGTCCTGGGCACAGTTGCGTCCGAATACACCTGAGCGTTACAAAGATCTCTGGGTAATGGGGATGGAGCCTGATAATCAACTCTCTATGTTCGCTGAGATGGACGCGCCGGCGCTTGGTCCACTTGATCAGTCGATGACACCAAGCCGCGTCGCTGATGCTATGTTTTGGCTAGGTCGTTACATTGAGCGTGCCGATGGGCTGACGCGTCTGGTACGCGAGGTATTGGCAGGCGCCATTGACGTGCGTACCGAACGTCAGCAAGCAGCGATGTGGTTGTTGGGCGCGCAGTTTAGAGTCGATGAAATCAACTTCGAAGACGCCGCGTCGGAAATCCATCAACTAATGTTTACCAGGGCAGCGCCGGGCGGATTAAGTGAATTGATCAAAGCTATCATACGTAACGCTCGCGCTACTCCGGACTATTTGAGTGATGATGCTTGGCGGGCTCTTGTTAATTTAGAGCAAATGATCGAACGGATTGGCTGGATGAAAAATGCAGATGCGGGCCGATTACTTGACCAGGTGGATTTGATTCTGATGCAGTTGGCTACCTTCTCGGGCCTTAGTAATGACACCATGAGCCGCACGTTTGCATATCGTTTTATGGATATCGGTCGTCACTTAGAGCGTGCGAGCAAGACATCGATGCTTCTGAATTACGCGTTCCGGACGCTGAAGCCCCAAGACATCAATCAATGGGAGTTAGTTCTTGAGGTGACTGATACTGTGATGACTTACAGGCGTCGCTACAGGACTCGACTGAATCCAACAGCCTTATTGGATCTTTTGTTGCTCGATATCGAGACACCTCGGGCGATTGGTTATCTGGCGGCACGTATTGAAAATTTGGTTCAAGGGCTGCCCGTACAGCAATTAGTTGGTCGTAAGACACAGTTACAGCAATTAGCGTTCCGGATGCATGCTGGTCTTCAGATGGCACAAACTGAGGACTTGATGACTATTCAGGGGACGGCGAAGAAACCGCTGTTTGAAATGTTGGATCTACAGATCGAGACACTCTCGAGTTTGAGTGAGGCGATTACGCTTGCGTATTTCAGTCACGCGGATGTGCCTCAACAACTGATGAAGGTCAACTGATGCGGTATCGTGTCAGGCATCGAAATCGATACCAGTACGGTCAGCCTGTGAGTCTATGTCACAGCCATGCTAGATTGCTACCTCGTGATACACTAAATCAACAGGTTTTGAGTGCACGATTAACGATCCTACCTGTGATTGAGGAGGTCCATGAGCGCCAGGATTTGTTTGGTAATCGGGTTTCGCAATTCTCAATTGATGAACTACACGCTGAATTGAACGTCTCGGCTGAGTCTGAAGTGGAAGTCCGTCCAACACGGGTTGATCTGGAAAATGATACGGTCTGGGATGATGGTTTGGAGATTCCACTGAAGACAAGACTGTATTGCAGACCGAGTTTATATGTGCCAACCGGCAACGCAGATATCAGGCGATTTGCATGCGGATTTTTTAAAGCTGGTCGTGGTCTTCTAGAATCTATCAATGCATTGAATACGCTGATTTTTCATGAGTTCGTCTATGACCAGAATTTTAGCGATGTTGAGACGCCCGTCGGGCTTGTTTTATCTGAAAAGCGAGGTGTCTGTCAGGATTTTGCGCATTTGATGTTGGCAACACTGAGATCCCTTGGAATCGCTTGTCGTTATGTCTCTGGATATCTAGAAACTGATCCACCGCCCGGGCAACCTAAACTCATGGACGCCGATGCCTCGCATGCTTGGGTGAGCGTATTTGTTCCGGGAACTGGCTGGGTTGATTTTGATCCGACCAATGGGTTACTCCCATCTGAGCGCCACGTGACGCTCGCTTGGGGGCGGGATTATGGCGATGTGGTTCCGCTGAAGGGTTTGATGACCGGGGTTAGCCAGCACGCGCTTGAGGTATTCGTGGATGTGACGTCTCTAGACTAGGCGCTCCTGGATGGCCTCGTGAAGAGAGAGGATTCTGCTGGCTTCTTCTGCGTGTAGCTTCTCAATTAATTGTCCATTGAGTAAACAGAGCCCATCGCCGCGTCTGCGCGCGTCGTCCCAGGCAGCTCTGATCTTCTTGGCGCGTCCGATGTCATCATCAGATGGTGTAAAAACTTTGTTAGCGATTGCAATCTGGGATGGGTGAATCAGGGTTTTTCCATCAAAGCCCAGTTCTCGTCCGTGCTCACATTGCACTTGATAAACCTCTGGATTGGCCAGATCCAAGCACACGCCATCCAAAACATCGATGTTCGCTTCTCGTGCGGCGAGAACGCAATGTGAGAGTGCGTATAAGAGCCCATCGCGACCGATGGTCGCTGGGACACGCAAGCATTTTGCTAAATCTGATGTCCCTAGCAGGAGTGCGCCGACACGCGGGTGTGCCTGGCAGAGTTCCCTTGCATTGAAAACACCACCCGGTGTCTCTGCCATTAGCCATAATTCAATGTCAGGATCGTATCCAAGCGTATCCATTTGTTCGCCTAGCCTGCCGACGTCGGCCGGTAACTCGGCCTTAGGGACCACGATCGCATCTAGGGGCGCATCGACAAATTCTTGAATATCATCTGTGTGCCAGTCGCGCCCGATACCATTGACGCGAACGGCGATTTCACGCAGATCGAATCCGCCCTCAGTGACGGATGCCTTTGCTGTTTCCCGGGCAGTTTTTTTTGAGTCGGGGGCAACCGAGTCTTCAAGGTCTAGGATGACCACATCACAGTCAAGTGTTCGCGCTTTTGAAATAGCGCGCTCGTTGTGGGCGGGCATGAAGAGTGCGCTACGACGCGGATTCATCATCAAGCCTTACGGTGATGGGTTAGGTTGGCTGACATGGATTACTTCGATTCCATCGAGTACTTCGTCGGAGAGCCTTAGGTCGTGTGTATCGATGTTTTCTTTTAACTGATTTATTGAGGTTGCCCCAATGATATTTGATGTCACAAATGGACGTGATGTCACGAAAGCGAGCGCCATTTCTGTCAATGACAGGCCGTGCTTGGCTGCAAGTGCAGCATAAGCCTCTGTCGCGTGTGTTGCTTCGAGATTAGAGTAGCGGCTGAAGCGATCGAAGATGGTCAAGCGCGCGCCTTCAGGGCGGTTGCCACCTAGATATTTACCAGACAGAACCCCAAACGCGAGTGGTGAGTACGCAAGTAGGCCCACAGACTCGCGGTGAGAAACCTCAGCGAGACCGATCTCGAAGGTTCGGTTCAGGAGCGAGTAGGGGTTTTGGATCGATGCGACGACAGGAAGACCCTCAAGACGTGCGATTTCAAGGAACGTCATTACGCCCCAAGGTGTCTCGTTTGAGAGGCCGATGGCACGTACTTTCCCGTTCGCGACGAGACTCTCTAGCGCCTTGAGGATTTCATCTATTGGGGTTTCATCTGTCCCGTCGACGTGATTGTAGCCAAGTCGACCAAAGAAATTAGTCGATCTGTCGGGCCAATGCAGCTGATATAGATCCACGTAGTCGGTTTGTAACCGATCAAGTGATGCGTTAATCGCCTCATGTAGGTGCGCTTTGGTGTGCCGTGGACCACCCCGGAAGTATTTGATCCACTCACCGGGGCCGCAGGCCTTGGTAGCAATCACGAGATCATCCCGCCGACCGCGTTCATTCAACCAAGAGCCAATGTATTGTTCGGTCGTCCCTTGTGTGTCCGCTTTTGGTGGGACGGGGTATAGCTCAGCGGTATCAATAAAATTAATCCCACGCTCATCGCAGGCATAACTCAATTGCTCGTGTGCTTCGGCTTCATTGTTTTGTTCGCCCCAGGTCATGGTACCGAGACAAATGGACGTGACGTCAATTCCGGTTTTACCTAGTGGACGTTTTTCTATCATGCAGGTTCCTTGTAGTTTTTAGAGTAGCGCCGTATCCATTCGGCGCAGAGCATCTCCTAAGGTGACGGGATTGGTTCCAAAATTCAAGCGGGTAGCCGTGTCCGAACCAAAAGCTGTCCCTGGGGAGAGCCGCACCCCTTGACGTACAAAGCGTTCCGACAAATCTGTTTGATTGTATGACTCGATCCAGGCAAGGAACGTTGCATGTCCGGTGGTGACCTCAAGTTCAGGGTAGCCTTTTGCCCACTCGGTGACTGTGTTTCGGTTCTGTTTCAACGCGTTGATGAGTTCGCGATGCCAAGGCCAACCATGGCGTAGGCAGGATTCAGTGACCGCGTACGCAAGTGTTGCGACGTGTGGCATTGCAACCTGTGTTTCAAGGAATCGCTGTCGTGTATTAGGCTCTGGAATGATCGCTATAGCACAACCAAAACCTGCCACATTGAATGTCTTGGTTGCTGCCATTAGTGTAATGGTAGGTTGATCATTCGGCGCAACAAGGCCCAGTGGATTGTGTGGTTTATCATCTAAGATAAGATCGGCCCAAATTTCGTCACTAATGATCAGCGTGTTGTTCTTGGATGCGATAGTTGCGAGCTCGTGGATAAAATTTCGGGAAAAGACTGTGCCGCCCGGATTATGCGGATTACACCAGAGAATAGCTGAGGGTTCCCCCTGTGTGTTTAGGATCTCTTTGATGTGAGCGAGGGACGGTTCAAGCGTCTCGCCCTTACGGTTAAGTGAAATCGGGTGTTGAATTCGCTTCTCCACTAACGGCACCGTCTTAAAATACGGATAGGCCGGCGTGGGTGTGAGTATATGCTGGATGTTAGGGTGCGCCATGAGCGCAAACCGCATACCCGGGACTACGCCAGCGACGGGCACAATCCAGTCACGCTCGACACTCCATTGATGTCGTATTTGGAGATGCTCGACCCAAGCATCCCTGAACCCTGGAGGCTCAGTGCCATAGCCGAAGATTCCGTGCTCTATTGCTTGGTAAATGGTCTCTCTAACGCAGGGAGGGGGTCTGCAATCCATATCTGCGACCCATAGCGCTAGCTCATTGTCTGGGAATGTTGACCATTTTAGGCTCGCGTGTGCGCGACGTTCACTCGGACTTGGATGCCATTGCATTATTGGGTTGCCTTAGTGCAAGAAGAAGACCTGCCGCGATCAGTGTTCCTGCAATCCCGTGACTCAGGGTCAGAGATTCATTTAAGAAGATATACGCTAGTATGACACCGTAAAGCGGCATTAGGTGGATATATTGGCCCGCTACCTGTGCACCGAGTTGTCCAACACCGTAGTTCCAGCAAACATAGGCACCGAGCGAGGCAAAGATAGCGACATATCCGACCGCATAGAGTGTGTCGATGGTGAGTGGAATGGGTGGTTCGTTTAACGGATTGACGCTCAATAGAAGTCCGTTAAAACAGACTCCAAAAAATACGATGTACGCAAGAAACCCTGAGCCCGAAAGTTCGCTTGGTTTTTTGCGGAGTGTCAGCGAATAAAGTGCCCAACCGATGGATGATGAAATTACCCATATATCACCTGGGTTTACGGTTAACTCGTCGGATTGTCCTCTTAAAATCAGATAAGCCACTCCAGCTAGTGACAACAGAATCCCGATACCACGTCTTGTGCTCAGGGTATCTCCAAAGAATAGTACGCCGAACAGTACGATCCAGACCGGAATCGATGAGTTTATTAAGAGCGCGTTAGTCGCTTCTGTGTCTCTCAAGCCTAAATAAAGTAGCACATTAAAACTAGCAACCGATAAGAGAGCTAAGATTGACAGGATCGGAAGATTCTTAATTATTATTTTGAGTTCCGTTCGAACCGTATGAAAGGTAAAAGGTATGAGTAGGCATAGTGCGAATAACCATCGATAAAATGACATCGTGATCGCTCCGAGATCCGATGCAAAAGCCCGACCGACGATGAAATTGCCTGCCCAGAATAGAGGCGGGAGCAAAAGCACCAGATAGGGCCAGGTGCGGCCCATCAGTCTGCAAGTCGCCGATATTTTACGCGCGTTGGGATGATTTCACCGCCCAAGCGTTTCTTTCTATCTTCCTCGTATTCAGTGTAGTTGCCCTCGAAAAAGGTCGCTTGTGAGTCACCTTCATAGGCCAAGATGTGTGTCGCGATGCGGTCCAAAAACCAACGGTCGTGGGAGATTACAAGCACAGTTCCTGGGAAGGTGAGGAGCGCCTCTTCCAACGCGCGTAGTGTTTCGACATCGAGATCATTTGTCGGTTCGTCAAGCAGCAAAACGTTCCCACCCTGCTTTAACGTTTTGGCAAGGTGCAACCGGTTACGCTCACCGCCTGACAAATCTTTTACGAACTTCTGCTGATCACCGCCTTTAAAATTAAACCGGCCCAAATAGGCACGACTCGGGATCGAGTAGTTGCCGACAGTGATGATGTCTTGCTCACCCGAGACCTCAGCCCACACTGTTTTAGATCCATCCAGCGCGTCACGCGACTGGTCGACATAGGCGAGTTCAACTGTATCTCCCAATTCAACGCTTCCTGAATCCGGAGCCTCTTGGCCAGTAACAATTTTAAAGAGGGTCGACTTACCGGCGCCGTTACCACCGATCACGCCCACAATGGCGCCCGCTGGGACCGAGAAACTAAGATCTTCGATCAGCATCTTGTCATCGAATGCTTTATTTACGTGACTAAATTCGATGACCTTATCCCCGAGCCGCGGCCCTGGGGGGATATAGATCTCCTGGGTCTCGTTCCGTTTTTGAGTGTCCTGGCTTTGTAGCTCTTCAAATGCCTTCAGACGCGCTTTTGACTTAGCCTGGCGGCCCTTAGAATTTTGGCGCACCCACTCAAGTTCACTCTTGATCGTCTTTTGACGCGCCTCCTCTGATTTCTGCTCTTGCTCTAGTCGCTTTTCCTTGGCTTCGAGCCAGATCGAGTAGTTCCCTTCAAATGGGATACCTCGGCCCCGGTCAAGCTCTAAAATCCAACCGGCAGCATTGTCGAGGAAGTAGCGGTCGTGAGTGACGGCGACCACTGTCCCGTCGAAATCAACCAGAAAGTGTTCAAGCCAAGCGACTGACTCAGCGTCCAGATGGTTAGTAGGCTCGTCTAAAAGCAGCATATCAGGCTTCTGGAGTAACAGGCGGCATAATGCGACGCGACGTTTCTCGCCACCAGACAGGTGTTCAATCTTCGCATCCCAAGGCGGCAGGCGAAGTGCATCGGCGGCCTGTTCGAGAATTCGATCCAGCTCCCAGCCGTTTACCGCATCAATTTTGTTTTGCAGCTCTCCTTGCTCTATCAAGAGATCATTCATCTCATCGTCAGACATCGGTTCTGCGAACGCGGCAGATATTTCATCAAAACGTGTTAGGAGTTGTTTGATTTCTCCAGCACCTTCTTCGACAGCATCACGAACATTTTGCTCAGGATTCAGCTGAGGCTCCTGTGGAAGGTACCCCACATTGATGCCGGGTTGCGGACGCGCCTCTCCATCAATCTCAGTATCGACGCCAGCCATAATTTTCAAAAGCGTTGATTTGCCTGAGCCATTGAGGCCAAGGACACCAATCTTTGCTCCTGGGAAGAAAGACAGAGAGATGTCTTTTAAGATCTCGCGTTTGGGGGGAACAATCTTGCTCACCCGATTCATGGTGTAAACGAACTGTGCCATGTGAAGCCTGGAATCCTGTCAGTAAAAGCGATTAGGCCGTCGAGGATATCAAGATTTAGGACCGGAGTGCGATCGCTCGACCTAATCTTGCCTTGAATGTATTCTCAAGCTTGATTGATGAGAGTGACTTGATGCGAATAGTTCCTGTCTTTGGTGGTCCGAAGACACCCACAACCCTATGGTGGCTCACTGGCGTCATGCTCTTATTGGAGGGTGTGGCGCAGCTGTCAGACCAAGGCTGGTTTGGTGTATTTGATCTACGAAGCCTGATGATATCGCATGCTGCGTTTTGGGACTTTTTGTTTCCACCAGGAACGGTTGACCATGCGCTATATCTCGGCCAGCCCTACGCGATGTTGATTACCTACGCATTTCTGCATGCCGGCACCATTCACGTGTTGATGAATACTGTGGTTCTTATTGCGCTTGGGAAAACCCTGGCTATCTATTTCGGTTTGCGTTTGACTCTTTTGACAATGCTTATTAGCGCAATCGTCAGCGCTGTTATGTTTGGTCTCCTAGAGAAAACACCTGCGCCCATGGTAGGGGCTTCTGGTGTGGTTTTTGGTTTGATTGGGTTTTGGCTACAGGCATCGCGTGCCGAAACTGGGCGCTCGGACCGATCATTGGTTTCAATAATTATGAGCCTAATCGTCATTCATCTGTTATTACATGTCTTCATGGGAGGTCAAATCGCATGGCAGGCGCATTTAGGTGGTTTCGTTGCTGGCTACTTTCTTATGCCTTTATTTATTTATGGTCGTGGTTTTCCTACTCACAAACGTTAGTTCACCGAGAGGATCCGGCTTTTAAGATTACAAGATGGTCGATAATTGGTCGTGTACTCACTAGAAGGCGGCAGATTTAGCGGTATTTCGAATTCTAGTAAACTCAATCTGGTTTAATTCAAGACAATCGATATTCGAGCTTAGCAGTGATTATTTGCCTGTATCTGAGCAATCGTAATGAAGGGTGTGAGACATGCGTATTATCCCCATGATTCCTCGTTCAAGTATGGTTCATTCATCGTGCCTTGATCTGAAATATGGAAATGGACTCTGTGACTCTTGAATGTAAAGGCGTGCGTTGCCACCAAACGCTTGGGGCGAAGACATGGCAAACTATCCGGATGACTGAACAAGACCCTCCCCAAAATCCGTTTCTGGCACTGAATTTCTTCGAGTTTGCTGCAATATCGGTGCTGGTTCTTGCTTTTTTTCCTATGTCGCTGGTGGTGTGTTGGTTCGCGTTTGGCAAAAAAACCACGGGCTATTTAATCGAAGCGATGATCAAAGACTGGGTCCAGACCGTGCTGATTTTGGCGGGCCTTGCGGTATTGTTATTTGGTGGATTGGTTTGGGGGCTGATTGAATGGATCGCATGATGATGCGGACGGGACTCTGGCTTCTGGCTCTGTCAGTGATTTTAGGTGCGTTTGGGGCCCATGGCCTCAAGATGATGGTGGTCCCTGATCGATTAGAGACCTGGGATACGGCTGTTCGATATCATGCGTGGATAAGTATCTTATTGATTGTGTTGGGTGGCTCCTTTTTTCGGGTCTCTGTGTGGGTGTACCGACTACTCGTCTTGGGCCTTTTGGTCTTTTCTGGTTCGCTATATCTGCTGGTTGTATTGGATATTGGGGCACTCGGTGCGGTCACGCCGTTCGGGGGCATTTTGTTGATCGCTGGCATTTCTATGGCTGCTATTACCTGTCGGGAGGCAGATTAACCTGAATACTTAAGCCGCATTGCATTGACAACTACACTTACAGATGAAAGCGCCATCGCGGCGCCAGCAATAGCGGGACTCAGGAGCCCAGACATTGCAAGTGGGATGCACAATAGGTTATAGCCAAATGCCCAGCCAAGGTTCTGTCGGATCACTTTGCGACTTTTTCTGGCGTAGTGAATGGCCGTCGGAATTAAGCGGAGATCGGCGCGCATTAGAACAATATGTGCAGACTGGAGCGCGATCTCGCTCCCACTGCCCATCGCAATCCCTACGTCAGCTTTTGCTAGCGCAGGTCCATCGTTAATTCCGTCACCAACCATGGCGATCTTTTGTCCTTTGGATTGATAGGATTCAATGATCTCAATTTTCTGGCTCGGAGACAGTCCGGAATGGAAGGCATCGATGCGTAACTCGGCGCTGAGCATCTTAGCCACATGTTCCTGATCACCTGAGAGCATCACTGTGGTGTTGCCGTTTTCTTTGAGTGCATCGATCACAGCATGGGCTTCTTCTCGGGTAGCGTCAGAAAATTTGACGTAACCGAGAAGCTGTCCATCTTTACTTAAATAACTGCATGTCGATTGACTTGATACCGACACAGCAGATGTATCATCTGTGACGAATGAAGGCTGACCCAGTTTGTAGTTGGCTTCCCCGATCATGACAGAGATCCCCTGACCAGGCAGCGTGACAGCGTCGTCTCCAGCTGTTATCGGGATTGATGGACGGTCTAGATCGCGAATAATAGCCTGTGCGAGCGGGTGGGTTGACTCGCGGGCTACCTGGACTAAGCGATTTATGAATATCTCGAGGTCTGTATTTTTGGCCTCAGTATGGATCACTATAGGCTCGCCTTTTGTCAGTGTGCCTGTTTTGTCAAATGCGACAACCTCGACTTCCGGAAGAGCTTCAAGTGTCTGTATGTCTTTGACCAGAATCCCTTTTTTTGCGAGTAACCCGGTTCCTGCGACTAAGGCGGTGGGTGTGGCCAGTCCGAGTGCACACGGACAAGCTATCACCAAAACACTAATCGCCGCAGCGACCGCATATTCCATCGCTTGTCCTAAGGCCAACCACCCAGCGAAGGTTACGGTCGCGAGAATCAGAACTGTAGGCACAAAGATGCGACTGATGCGATCGACGAGCCTTTGAACCGGTGCTTTACCCATCTGTGCATTTTTTACAAGTTCCGCGACCTGTGACACGGTGGATGCATCGCCCACACGTTCGGCGCTGACTCGGATAGTGCCGTTCACAACCAGTGTGCCCGATATCACATAATCACCGGTTGATTTGTGTTCAGGGGTTGATTCTCCTGTCACTGCTGAGGCATCGATATCGGCTTCGCCCACAATTACGATACCATCTGCACCGATCCGCTCACCCGCACGAATGATAAGTACATCGCCGGATGAAATTTCATTGAAATCGAGTGTGGCCTCTTTCCCCTGTCGTAAGCAAGTGACTCTTTTTGGCCTTAAGCTATAAAGTACTGAAACAGATTCAAGAGCACTTTGCTTCGCCCTGTTCTCAATGTTTTTTCCGACCAGAACGAGAGTGATCACCACAGCTGAGGCCTCAAAATAGAGATGGCCTATCGCGCCTGATCCAAGCGACATCCACTGGTAGAGACTGTAGCTGTATGCAACGGTGGTCCCAAGCACAACGAGCGTATCCATGTTAGCCTCACCGCGTCGTAGTGCAGCGAGGGCGCCTCGATAGAACCGGAACCCCAACCAAAACTGGATCGGGGTCGCGAGTGCCCACTCGAAAGCAATCGGTAAATGCTTATTGGATCCAAGCCACATCCCGATCATCTGGATTACGAGAGGTGATGAGAGAAGCGCGGCGATCCATACACCTCCATGGTTGTTCGATTCACCAGTTGACGTGATATTCTCCGGTGCGTCGATCTCAGTGAATCCGTGCGCTTCTAATGCCTTTTTCAATGCTTGTGTGTTGGCCTCGGGTAAGGTTGTGAAGTCGATGCTCCTGAGCTGTGGGTTGAGCTGAAAGGAGACTACATTTGCCTCTTCTTCCAATAAACTGACGAGCCTTATCTCATCGAATTGGTCATCGGATGCTCTGAAGACTTTATGCTCAGTTTGAACACTAAAGCCAAACGAGCGCACCCAGTCGATGATTTGTTTTGGATGGAGTATCTGGGCGCTACCAATACGTGCTGATTCTGTTGCGAAATTCACCTCGCACTGGCTGATCTCGGGAAGCGCCTCAAGTTTTCTCTGTACAGATGAGGCGCACCCTCCACAGGTCATCCCTTTGATCTGAATGGAATAGGTGTGCATATAGGCTATTTAAATACCTTCCTCGACGCATGTGAAGAAAAAGTGTGAAATTAGGCCAATCTTGTGGCTTGGATTCCAAGAATATACGAGTACAATTCTTGCGTCCTCATAAGATACAGCTTGAGGCTCTTATTTTAAGTATTTAACCTACTACGTTGTTCTGTTAAAATTAAAAGACACATATTAAAGTTTATGTAACCTTATGTTTTACTGGAAACTTTTTGAAAGGATTTCAATGCGTTTAGTGTGCCTAAGAAATTGTTTTGCGCTGATAGCGATAGTGGTCACCACCGGATGCGGCTTTGAGCCAGTAAAATACGGGTACTCTAAGAGTCAAGTCAGCAGCACGTCTTCAGATGCTGTCATCCCCCATGGCAGCGAACATTCCCTGCTTGTTTTCAGGACAAGCGGTTTTAAGTTGTGGGAAAAACAAGATGCGGAGTTCTTGATTAATGGAGAGTCCATTGCTTTTTTTAAGGCAGGTGGAGCGGGTTATTTTCCCTTAACTGCAGGCAGGAATACGATCGTAGTGCGCGAGCCAGAGCACTTTTTGAAATGTGAGTTAGAGTTCGATTTTGAACCGGGTTCCGGGCAATTTGTTGAAATTTACGAACGTTTTGATCCAGGTTCCCTAATGTTGAGCTTTGTCCTCGCTGATTTACAAAGCCGGATGCTTTATGACCCGCATCCAGGCACCAAATGTAGCGGCGTTTATGGGTTATCTATGGGACAGCTGGAGCAAGAACAGCTCGCGGATGTGCACAGAGAGTTTAGTTTCCAGGTAGTCCAGCGCTAGGGCGTCTAGCTGTAATCTGGCTGTCCACTCGATTAATTTTTTGCGTTCTTCTGTCGCACTGTGGCGCTTAGTCTATATATATCTAGACCTTAACTTTCATGGCCTGGGGACCAGACGCTTATAAGTGTCACATACGATGCGCGAGCGCCGTAATGCCGGCCTAAAGCTCCCTGGTGAAAGTATCCGTCTCTCAATCGCTTGAATGGTGTGGTGTTGTAGCAGCTATGTATATTCACTGCTTGTGGAATTAATTAACGGTCTCGATTTCATGGGTTTCACGCTACTTTTAGTATTGNCTTTTTCGATCGNTCTTTGGACTTATCTTGGCAACTAGCGCGGAATCCTTTTCTTCAAATTTTATGCGACCGCGGGAATCATCGGAATATTGCGTTGGTTTGAGGAGTTGGGACCGATGCTCACTAGTTTTCTGTTGATGCAATATTTCGGAGTATTTTTATCTAATCTTATTGGACCACTCAAATTCCAGGAAGGTGAGTACCTGCCAAAGCCGTGTATCGTGCAGTTTGACCTCGTATGCATATCCCTTTTGAACAGCCAGAGCAATAGAACTATTTTTACCGATTTTGGTTGGCGAGACCTGCTATTTAGTAACTATGATTTTTAGAGACCTTATATGATCGATCAACATCTGTTCAACATGACCAATCTTCTCTGCCGAGAACGAAATGGCGGTGCGACGGAGCAAATTTGTCCAATAGACACATTGAGGACGATGTCCAGTAACATCGAAGCGGTGTAGGGACTCAAAAAGAGCANTTCACGGTGATAAATATTGATAAATAGGTAGGGAGAGGTGATTTATGAATGGTTATACGAGAACTGTTTTGACAGTGATTGCGGGGTGTCTCTTGGTGCTAGTCGGAGGTCAGATAGATTTCCCTCCTAAGGCCCACGCTGTTTCCACCAGTTCCATTGGGGGGGGGATAAGTCAGGAGGGACCGCTGTTACGGATGATGGGATGGTTTATTTCATGACCACTAATCTAGACATCATTTATTGCTATCGTTCTGATTGCAAAAAGGTCTACGAAGACTGATTGCATAAAGAAACCTTTAGGACACTCGAGGGGAGCAAAAGTGTCTCGAGCGACGCTAGAGTGAGATCATCCTAATACACAGTATGAGACTTGCATCAGGTACGCCATGGTAGAATGTACTTTCTATAAACCATTCTTTGGTGTACCGTTACCACGTCGGTCATGGATACCTTCCGAAGTTATCTAGTGGGCCTAGGCTTTCAGGGCAAGGAGTTCCTGTTCTAGGCGCATTCCACCCACTTGGTGAAGCAACAGATCCTCGCTTCTTTTTTCCAAAGGCTTACGTTCCAAGGCCCATTGGGGCGGTAAAGAGCACTAAAAGTGATCCGGCGTCTCCGATGGGCTCCGTGAGTATTCTGATTTTGTAGGCAAATGAGCCGTGGAAACACTAGTTTCGTGGATTATTAAGTTGTGCGAATCTGCAATTTTAGTTGGCCAATTGAGATTCGTGGAGCGGGTAGGGGGAATCGAACCCCCATCACCAGCTTGGAAGGCTGGGGTAATAGCCTTTATACGATACCCGCTAAGATATTTTTTTACGAAACTCTTATCTGTTGAGATAAAAAAACCAACTACAAATGTCCAGCGGGTGTTTCCACCCCGGTGCTTTGGTAGGTCGGAGACTATAGTGCGAGCAATTCTTTTCGTCAATCGAAGCAGACCGGTATTATGATGCGGCCGGGAGGGGCATGGATTTGAGTAGTATTTTAGGATACTTTCTACGAACCCAGATTTGTGGAGGGGTGAATTTTCTCGGTTCTCGGGGTAGCCTTCTGGATATAGTCCTAATTTGAGTGGATAATGACAGAAATCCCATCTGAAGAAAAAGCATCACGACCGATAGGCATGGCGGCACTGTTAGGATTTCTTATCGGGATCTGTTCTCACGAGCTTCTTTTGCACTATTTACCGACGTTCTTGTGGTTTTCTTTGGGAGCAATTTTCCCTGGCCTGTACATATTGCGGATATGGAGTAGAAGTAAGTTGAGATCTATGGGTATTATTGAATCTGATGATATGACGATTTCACGAAAATTGATGGGTAAGGTTTCTTACTCTGAGTCCTTTGATCTTGCCTGTAAGCTTCTATTTTCGCTGTGTTTCTTGATCATCACTGTTGGCGGTAATCTCTTGGCGTTAAAGCTTTCTCCTGATTCAGCATCAATAATCGACCTGTTTGATATCATCGAGAAACTTGCCATTTGACTTGAATGTCCTGTAGGCGACGGGCTAGTTGTCTTCAAGCGTTAGTACGAATCTAAACTGCCAAATAAGTCTATATCCGATACCTTCATTCCTTCTCCACAATCTCACCCCGATTCCTCCCATCTATTGATTCGCTTTTGCTATTCAATGCATTTATCGAAAACGGAGGAAATTCAAATGAAAAAGACCATTATTACACTGACCTTGGCATTCACAATGAGCGCGCTAAATGCAGACGCGACCGAATCAAATATGCCTCAACACATTGGGTTTGGATCGGGCGCGGCGATCGGTGCTGTAGTTGCCGGACCTGTCGGGGTGGTCGTTGGCGGTACGCTCGGGGCTCTCATTGGCCATGATACGGTGCAGGCGCGGGTCTTAGCTCGTAAGAATCAAGAATTAGCTGATTTGCACCGAGATATTGCTCATGCTCGGTCACAGTTGGCGCTCGTTAATGCTGCGCGAGCGAAAACACAAGCTGAACTNGTTGCGCTTCGCGAGCTNTTGACCGACCTGTCTGTGGCCGTGCATTTTGATGTGGATTCAGCGATGACGGCACGGCAGTACAGACAGGTACTTGAAGTGGTGGCCAAAGCGTCTCGTTCGATCGACGGCCTCACGGTGAAGCTTGTGGGTCACGCGGACCCGAGAGGGTCTGAGAGCTACAACCAGAATTTGAGTGAAGCACGTGCCTCATCTGTGGGGAAGGTTTTGCAGGAGGTTGGTGCTTTGCCGATGACGATTAAAACTGAAGGTCGTGGCGAAAATGAGGCGCTACCAGACGGTCAAGGGCGTCAGTATGCGCTCGACCGCCGAGTAGATATTCAGCTCAGTTTTGGTGGTAGGAAAGCGAGTGAAGATCTTTATTCCATACGTTGATGAATCGAGGGGTGTGGATGCACCCCTTGTTCCTTTTGATAATCACGCAATGCGAGCCGTTCGTGTTGAGGCCGGAGGAGAAAAAACCGATGCAGTCTCACAGATCATCATGGAATTCCAGCCAGGCAACGCCGAATATAACATCGAGCCAAAAACGCGGTATGGTAGCGTTACGGTCACGGGAGCAACTGACATTTGAGCTAACAGGGGGTGCGATGAATTCACATATCGTGGTGGTAGAAGATGACGTCGATCAGTTAGCCAATTATTCCTATGCCCTGACAAAAAAGGGCTTTAAGGTATCTGGGTACGAGTCGACCGATGAGATCCAGCACGCTTTGTCTGGGCAGCCCAGCTTAGTTCTCCTGGATATTCATCTTGGTCGTGATCCAGATGCGGGATTTGGGATTTGTCAGTGGTTGCTGGATCGCTATCCAGGGTTACCTGTGATTTTTCTGACGAGTCGTACTGATGAGATTGATCAAATTTTTGGTCTGCGGCTAGGTGCTTGGGATTACCTAACAAAGCCAATTTCTACTGCCTTGTTGGTTGAAAAAGTGGCGGCCGTCTTGAAGCGAGCCAATCGTGCGCGCAACGGAATGGATACTGTCTTGACCGATGGCGGCTTGATCGTTGATCCAGATCGTGCGCAGGTGTCATACCATGGGGAACCCGTTAATTTGACTGTGACCGAGCTCGCAATTCTTGAGGCATTGATGCGTGCTGAGGGGGCGGTATTGACATACGATCAGTTAGCCGAGCGGACGCGTCAGACTGTGGTGACAAATAATACCTTGAGTACCCACATCAAACATATTCGGCGGAAGATAAAAGTTATTGATCAGTCATTCGATGGGTTAATTAACGTATATGGAACAGGATATCGCTGGGAGTCTCCACCTGGATGAAACTCAGTTTACGGATCAAACTGTTTTTGTTTGTTCCCGTTTTCGCATTGGTCCCTTGGCTTGGGTATCAGACATTTAACAAGCTTCAGTATTTTGCCACCGAGGCGCAGTCTGAGGCTTTACGTGTCCTGGCGCAGAGTATAAAACCCGAACTCGACCTGCTCGCTCGCACGGACAAATCACCTGGGTTGCGACTGATACCTGAACCAATGCGAAGTGCCCCTTTCCTCGACGGGTTCTTTGATGAATGGACGGATGCTCCTGATGCCCTCAATGATGATCGGATCCGCTTGAAGATCGGCCAATTTGATGATCGGTTGGCTTTTGCGCTTGAAGTTAGAGATTTAACTCGATTCTACCGCGAACCGTTGTTCGGGCGGTCTGAAGTGGTGCCGTTTGATGCAGTTCGACTCAGATTGACTGACAGATCGTCTGTTACCGATGTCGTCATGGCTGCTGAGGCATCTGGAGCGTTTGATGCAGTAGTATCTGGTCCGTCTATCCCGCTCAATGTAGACACCCGCGTTCGTGCTTACTGGTGGGAGTTTTTTGGCGGATACCGTCTTGAGTGGGAGATGCCAGTCTCTCAAATCGTCGGTCGGCAGGTTGATCTCATCCAACTCGATCATAACTGGATTGAGCCGATTGAGAGAAAATATCGGTTCAGCGTTGAGCCACTGAATCCAAGATTGCAACAACTAGCAAGACGGCTGGCGGGCGATACGCGTCAAATTATGGTGCTTGATTCGGATGGCCTCGTGGTAGCAAAGACAACAGCACAGGAAGGGATGCCATCACTATTGGCGTCTGATGCCTGGGAGACAGGTGCTGTGATTACTGGCCAATATATGCGGGTGAACGTCCCAATAAATGCAGAAACGGGGTCTTATGCGGTTCTCGTTGCCGCACCTGCAAGTGAAATCGTCGGCGNAGCACAGCAGGCTTTGGTGACGCTTGCATGGCAGACCCTTGGCGTACTCGGTTTGTTGATTTTAGGGTTATCGGTCTACTCTGGCCGGCTAGCTGAACGGATTACACGGCTGCGAAGAGAGCTAAAATCCTATTTGGATACCCGTGGACGGTTCTCGAGTGAGCCATATCTAACCGATGTACAGACGTCCGACGAGGTTGGCGAACTAAGCCGCGACGTGCAGCAGGTGCTCAGGGACCTTGCTCGGTATACAGCATTTTTGGAGAGGATACCGAGGACCTTGCGTCACGAATTGAGTAATCCGATGAGTGCAGTGCAAACGAGTCTGGAGCTCTTGTCTGATGAAAAGGATCCAGAACAACAAGTCAGACTCCGCGCAACAGCTGAACGAGGGATCCAAAAACTCGAGTCGACGCTGACGAAGGTCACTGAAGCGGCCAGTCTGGAAGAAGCGTTACGTGACGAAGATCAGCATGGGTTCGACGTTGCTAGAGTGACTCGAGATGCGATAGTGAGTATCCAGCGGATTGTGCCAGAACGTCAGTGGCAAATTGATATCCCGGTCGAGTCTGTTGTCATTTTGGGGAACGATCTCCGTTTTGAGCAAATGCTCGACAAGTTGCTCGATAACGCAAAAGATTACACGCCCTCTGGTGGTCTTATCACAGTTGGTATACGCGACCATATCGATACCGTAAGTCTCTGGGTTCAAAATGAGGGCCCTTCCTTAAAGGTTCAGGACGGGGTAGATGCATTCCAAATGTTCTCTGGGACTCGCAACGATTCAACCGGATCACATCTGGGTTTGGGACTCTATGTCGTGCGCTTGATCGCCGAATCGATGGGAGGTCAGGTCTCAATTTGGAACGTGGACCAGGGTGTTCGGACCGAGGTTACTGGGTTACGTGTTCCTTAGA
The DNA here is from genome assembly GCA_002705795.1 of Gammaproteobacteria bacterium. Taxonomy (GTDB): domain Bacteria; phylum Pseudomonadota; class Gammaproteobacteria; order Pseudomonadales; family Litorivicinaceae; genus HIMB30. Next base: position 59,301 of record PAHG01000008.1, on the reverse strand, counting down.
TGGATCCTGCTGAGAGGTGAAGGCTCTTGCGGATCCGGCGTTGAGATCAGATTATGAAAATGGTGCGTAGCCAGACCAGATTTGCGTCTCAAAAATACTCACTTTCATATCCTCTGTTATGCTGGTAGCACGGAGGATCTATGCGGCTTAGTTGTCTTCAATACACGGCGGAGCCTGATTTAGGGGTTTCTGAGAAACGATTGTATCCACTGTTAGATCAAGCAGTCGACGCACANTCTGATGTAGCCCTGCTCCCGGAATGCGCCCTATTTTTATCTTCTAATCAAGCCACGTCACGAGCTAACGCACTGGTGAGTGATGCACCACCAGTTTTGCGGCTACAGCGTTATGCCGCCGATCATAAAATAACGTTGATTGTAGGTTCATTGATCATGAATACGGATCAAGGTGTGAAAAATCGGTCCTTAGTTATTGATCGAGGCGGAGCGATTCAGGCAACCTACGACAAGATTCATTTGTTTGATGTGGATTTGGTGTCCGGCGAAAGTTATAGGGAAAGTGCGCTATTCACGGCTGGGTCCACGCCCGTGATGACCACGATACAGGGCTGGGCCGTTGGACTATCGATCTGTTTCGATCTTCGATTTCCTGCGCTGTATCGTCATTATGGACTTTCTGGTGCCGACCTTATCGTAATTCCTGCGGCGTTTACCAAGACGACTGGTCAGGCACATTGGTTGACACTCCTGCGGGCGCGGGCTATCGAAAACGGATGTTTTATAGCAGCCGCAGGGCAATGTGGTACCACCACCGATGGCCGTGAGACTTACGGGCATTCTGTTGTATATGATCCATGGGGAGAGTGTCTCGCTGAGCTGTTTGACGAGGCTGGTATATTGACGGTTGATCTGGATTTGGAGCGAGTGCAGGCGGTACGTGCATCGGTGCCGGTTATTAGCCAGCATCGTGATTTCAAGGTGTGATTCTTAACAGCTGTCCGCGTGTTGAATCAGTCAATAAATAGAGGGCGCCGTCAGGGCCTTCTCGAACATCTCGGATGCGTCCGAATTCTCCGCGATACAGGCGTTCTTTTTGCTTTAGTCGGCGGTCTTCAAAAGTCAGTCGTACGANCATTTGCGCCTTGAGCGCGCCTATGAAAAGGTTGTTTGTCCATTGTGGGAATCGCTCACCTAAATAAAAGGTCATGCCTGATGGAGCAATGGACGGGTCCCAATATAGTAGAGGTTGCTCGAGCCCTTCTTTTTCGACGCCTTCGCCGATCGCTGTGCCTATACCGTAGTTTCGTCCATAGGTAATTATTGGCCAACCATAATTTTTTCCAGCTTCGATTTGATTGACCTCATCACCTCCCTGTGGACCGTGTTCATGTGCGAACAGATTGCCTTCAGCGTCAAACGCGATGCCTTGGGGATTTCTGTGTCCGACTGAGTAGAGTTCCGTGAGTGCATCCGGAGACGAAAAACTTGGATTATCTGACGGGATACTACCATCGAGGTTCAGTCGAATGATCGATCCGGCTGAATCTGCGAGATCCTGTGCTCGCTCTCGCTCACCTCGGTCTCCGATGGTTAAAAATACGTTTCGATCGTTGATAGCAATCCGGCCCCCAAAATGACGACCTGATGTCGTTGTCGCAGGAAGAGCATAGAGTTTTTCTGGATTAACAAGTGCGTCATTAATCAAACGACCACGCCAGAGTTCGGTTCCAGTTGATTGGTCTGTCCGTGTGCCTGAGAGAGCAAGGTAGACCCAGAGTTTGTTATCGATGGTCACGATCTGTACATCAAGAAGCCCACCTTGTCCGACTGCAGTGACAGATGGCACGTTTTTGATGTATTTCCGTTTGCCGGAATTGAGATTTAGATGAATTAACTGTCCAGAGCGTTCAGTTATCAACACTTCCGTTGGGTTGATCCATGCAAGTGACCAGGGGTGGTCGAGGTCAGTGGCAACGACTTCAACTCGCGCCGCGACTTTCTCGATAAGGCTAAAGGCGAGTAGAATCGCCGTCGTAACTAACATCAAACATCTTGGGTAAGGAAACATCGGTACTCTCGTTAACACTAAGGAGGTACTAATCAATCTATCGATTTTCAAGTACACGTTGTAAGCTATTTGCCTATTGGTTGTGAAGGGGAATTTGCAATGAGACAGTGGGTGATTGGGAGTACTCTGATCCTGGGCCTTCTGGGATGCGCGTCTCAAGCGATCGAGGAGATGAATTCGGGGCTTGGTCTTGCGATGGGTCAACATATCAGTAGCTTGGAAAATGCTCTGGGTAAACCAGCTGAAGTGGCACGTGAGGGTAATCAGACGCGCTACCGCTGGTTCAAAGAGAGCCACATTGAACCTTGCAATGTCGAAGTCTGGGCTGACGATAAGGGAATCGTCCGAAAAACTAGTTGGAGCGGTTATCGTGGTGCATGTGAGCCATTTGCCGAAGGCTTGACCCGGTTCTATCCGCTTAAGTAACCAATTTCAGTTACTTGTTGGACTCACGCTGTCCGCCTCCTATACCTCAGTGAGCGTCGCGTTATCAGGGCTAACGGTAGTAATATTCGCGGCTGCAAAAAATTCAACGAAATCTTGGTTTGAGTCTGGCGAATCGGGATAAGTCTTCTTATAATACTGACCCTTCATCAATATAGGCTCTTATGCCATCAGAGTTTCGACGCTTTTCGCAACGGTCGGAAATTTCAAGGTAGGAATGGACTCGATGATCGAGATCAAAACCGGGTTAGATTTGCCCATCAAGGGATCACCAAAGCAGGAAATCGGAAAGAGTAACGCAGTCAAACGGGTTGCCGTGATTGGTTCTGATTATCCCGGAATGAAACCCACCATGTTGGTAAAAGAAGGTGATCAGGTAAAGCTGGGTCAGCCACTGTTTGCCGATAAGAAAAATGAGGGTGTGTATTTCACTTCGCCAGGCTCAGGAAAAGTTATTGAGATCAATCGTGGGGAACGCCGTCTTTTCCAATCGGTGGTCATCGAACTTGATGGTAAAGACACGGCACTGAAATTTAAGGCGCACAACGACTTAGGTGCACTGACACGCAAAGCAGTGGTCGAAGAACTCGTCGAGAGCGGCCTGTGGACCTCAATTCGCCGTCGTCCGTACGAGAAGATCCCAGCAATTGATGCGGTACCCCATTCAATTTTTGTAAACGCGATGGACACCAATCCATTGGCGGGAGACCAAGCACTCGCAATCACACGGCAGCCAAAAGCGTTTGTGGATGGTATTTCAGTGATGTCAAAGCTGACCGAAGGCACGGTCTTTGTCTGTCGTGATCCGGAGGCGTCATTTGACGCAGGGTCAGCGCAAGTTGCGATGTTTTCTGGTAAGCACCCCGCAGGACTCGTCGGTACACACATTCATCATCTTGATCCGGTCGGCGAAGGCAAAGAGGTGTGGCATGTCTCAGCACAAGACGTNATTGCCATCGGTCGTCTGTGTAGAGAAGGTATTTTGACGACCGAGCGGGTTGTGAGTTTGGCGGGACCATCGGTCAAGTCTCCCCGTTTGGTGCTGACTCGAGTTGGGGCCTCGGTGGAAGAGTTGACCTCTGGTGAATTGATCGATGGTTCACATCGGATCGTGTCTGGTTCAATCTTAGGCGGTCGCACAGCCTCAGGCGTCTATGGGTATCTGGGGCGTTATCATCAACAAATTTCGGTCTTAGAAGAAGGGACGCATCGCGTGCCATTTGGTTGGTTATCGCCAGGGACCAATAAACATTCCGTGATGGGGATTTACTTGTCGAAATTAGTCCCCACAAAATTATTGGAATTCACTACTAACACTAATGGTTCGCCGCGGGCTATGGTGCCGATCGGGACTTATGAAAAAATAATGCCGCTCGATATCTTACCAACGCAATTGTTGCGTTCGCTAATTGTTGGTGATACCGACATGGCGGTAAAGCTCGGGGCTCTTGAGCTCGCTGAAGAAGACCTCGCTTTATGCACTTACGTGTGCCCAGGCAAATATGAATATGGCCCGATTCTTAGGGACAATTTAACCACAATTGAGTTGGAGAGTTGATGATGTCACTACGTGNATATCTTGACCGCATCGAGCCAAATTTCCACCCAGGTGGGAAGTATCAAAAGTTCTATGCGCTCTATGAAGCTGTAGACACCATTTTTTACGCACCGGGTACAACCACCAAATCAACCGCGCACGTGCGTGATGGAATTGATTTGAAGCGCATCATGATCACTGTGTGGTTTTGCACATTCCCAGCGATCTTTTTTGGTGCATTTTTTTTAGGGCAGAACGCGTCGGAGGCAATTGCAGCCGGCGCTATCGCACCGGACGGACTCCGTGGTGCGTTTATCGAAGGGCTAGCTGGCGCTGAATATTGGAAAAACCCATCCACCTGGTCAAACTTAGTCTACGGTTTCGCTTTCTTCCTACCGATTTATGCGACGGTATTCGTCGTTGGTGGCTTTTGGGAAGTTTTATTTGCTTCGGTACGTGGACATGAGGTGAATGAAGGCTTCTTCGTCACATCGATTCTGTTCTCATTGACGTGCCCTCCAGATCTACCGCTCTGGCAGGCAGCACTCGGTATTACCTTCGGCATTGTTGTTGGTAAGGAAGTCTTCGGTGGTACCGGTAAGAATTTCCTGAACCCTGCTTTAACAGGCCGTGCGTTTCTGTATTTTGCATACCCAGCGCAGATCTCCGGGGATGCGGTTTGGGTTGCCGCCGATGGCTATACAGGTGCGTCGGCTCTAGGCATGATGGCGCAAGGTGGAGTCGACGCGCTTGCGTCAGCGAATCAAGTGATTTCGAACTTTACGTGGTTCGACGCGTTCATTGGCAACGTGCCCGGGTCGATTGGCGAAGTATCGACGCTCGCAATTTTGATCGGTGGCGCGGTGCTTCTGGTAATGGGTATTGCTAATTGGCGCATTGTTCTTGGTGTATTCCTCGGCATGGTACTGACATCGCTTTCGTTCAATCTCATTGGGTCAGACACCAATCCAATGTTCAGTGTTCCTTGGTATTGGCATCTTGTAGTAGGTGGTTTTGCGTTCGGTATGATCTTCATGGCGACAGATCCTGTGTCTGCGTCCATGACAAATGCTGGTAAATATTGGTATGGCGGACTCATTGGATTGATGGCTGTACTTATCCGAGTGGTGAACCCAGCGTTCCCAGAGGGGATTATGCTCGCGATTTTGTTCGGTAATTTATTTGCGCCTTTAATCGATCACTTTGCGATTCAAGCGAATATTAAGCGAAGGGAGTTGCGTAGTGTCGTCCAGTAACGAATCGATACAAAAAACCGTCACCGTCGCACTCTTGTTGTGCTTGGNATGCTCCGTTGTGGTGAGTGCCTCGGCCGTGATGTTACGTCCAGCGCAAGCAGTTAACGAACAAGCCAATATGCAAATGAATATTTTGCAGGCTGCAGGTTTGTATGATCCTCAGCAAACGGTCCAAGAGCAGTTTGAATTGGTCTCGACACGTCTTGTGAATCTCGAAACAGGCGAGTTTGTCGAAGGGTTGGATGCTGATGATTACGACCAGCGTAAAGCAGCAAAGGATCCATCAATGAACCGCGTATTGTCAGGCGAGGAAGATATCGCCTTAATTAAGCGGCAAGCGAAGGTCGCAAAGATATATCTCATTGAGTCCGGTGGTCAGATAGAGAAGATCATTCTTCCGATCCATGGTTACGGTCTATGGTCAACACTATACGGATTCATGGCACTTGAGGGCGACGGAAATACGGTGGCCGGTTTGGGTTTCTATGAACATTCGGAAACCCCTGGCCTGGGCGGCGAGGTTGATAATCCAAATTGGAAAGCGCAGTGGCCCGGAAAGCAGGTCTATGACGGTGATGCAGTTGCATTACGTTTGGTAAAGGGCGGTGCGAATCGCTCGGACAGTTATGGCGTTGATGGGTTGTCAGGGGCGACGATCACATCACGAGGTGTCGATAATCTCGTTAAATTTTGGATGTCAGACGCGGGATTTAAGCCGTTTCTGGATAACGTGAAACAAGGACGGATCTAATGGCGAAAACCAAAGAACTCTTGTTCGACCCGGTCGTCAACGATAACCCTATTGCTCTGCAGGTATTGGGTATTTGTTCGGCGCTTGCAGTGACTTCGAGTATGTCCGTTGCGTTCGTGATGTCATTGGCTGTGATTGCAGTGACTGCATTTTCAGGTTTATTTGTTTCCGTGATTAGGTCACAAATCCCAAGCTCGATTCGTATCATTGTGCAGATGACCATTATCGCATCCTTGGTAATCGTGGTTGATCAGATCTTGAAGGCTTTCGCTTATGAGATTTCGAAACAACTATCAGTGTTTGTCGGCTTGATCATCACGAACTGTATCGTCATGGGGCGGGCAGAAGCGTTCGCGATGAAAAATGGGCCAGTCGAATCGTTCATTGATGGGATTGGAAATGGTCTAGGNTACAGCGCGATTTTGATGGTCGTTGGGTTTATTCGAGAGCTGTTCGGATCAGGGTCTTTGTTTGGTATTGAGGTTCTGACCAAGGTAACTGAAGGGGGTTGGTACTACACCAATGGAATGATGTTACTTCCGCCGTCAGCCTTCTTCATTATTGGGTTCATTATTTGGGGTATCCGTGCTTGGAAGACCTCACAGGTCGAAGTCGACGAATTTAAAATCGCGCCGAATAGTAAGATGAAGGAGGCCTGAGATGGAGCACTTTATCAGCCTCTTTGTAAAGGCGATTTTTATCGAGAATATGGCGCTCGCATTCTTTTTGGGAATGTGTACTTTCCTCGCGTTATCGAAAGATATCAAAACCGCTGTGGGTCTTGGCGTCGCCGTTATCGTAGTACTAGCTATTACGGTCCCGGTTAACAATCTGATCTTGACTGGTCTACTTCAAGAAGGTGCATTGACCTGGATCTCGCCAGAATTGGCGAGCGTCGATCTGCGTTTTTTGGGCTTGCTTTCGTATATCGGTGTGATTGCGGCATTGGTCCAGATTCTTGAAATGTTTTTGGACAGGTATGTTCCAGCACTGTACAACGCACTGGGTGTTTTTCTNCCTCTTATCACTGTGAACTGTGCGATCTTGGGNGCATCNNTGTTTATGGTCGAGCGTGAATATAATTTTAGCGAGTCCGTCGTCTATGGCTTAGGCGCAGGCGTAGGTTGGGCTCTTGCAATCACCGCATTGGCAGGTGTGCGCGAGAAATTGAAGTACTCGGATGTACCGGATGGCCTCAAGGGGTTGGGTATTACGTTTATTACAGTTGGACTGATGTCACTTGGCTTCATGTCTTTCTCTGGCGTATCACTCTAAGGAGCGTAGAAAGTGGAAAATATGACCATCATTCTGGGCGTTGTAATGTTCTCAGTTGTCGTGATCGGCCTGGTTACGATCATTCTCGCTGCCCGTTCAAAGCTCGTCTCAACCGGGGATGTCATGATTACCATCAATGACAATCCGGATCAGAGCATCAAGGTTGCTGCCGGCGGTAAGCTGATGAATACGTTGGCGGATGCTGGAATTTACTTACCATCCGCATGCGGTGGCGGTGGTTCATGTCAGCAGTGTCGTTGTATCATTAATTCTGGGGGTGGAGACATCCTACCAACCGAAGCATCCGCCTTTACCAAGGGCGAAGCGAAAGAAGGCTGGCGTTTGTCTTGTCAGGTCGCTGTTAAGCAAGACATGAGTATCGAGGTAGAGCCTGAACTTTTTGGCGTGAAGCGCTGGGAATGCGAGGTGGTTTCTAACCCGAACGTGGCTACTTTCATTAAAGAATTGACGCTAAAGCTACCAGAAGGCGAAAACGTTGACTTCCGCGCTGGTGGTTATGTCCAGCTCGAGGTCCCACCTCATCACGTGAAGTTTTCTGATTACGAAGTCGAGGAAGAGTATCGCGAGGATTGGGAGCGTTTTGGCTTCTTCAATCTCGAGTCTAAGGTTAACGAGACCGTTGTGCGTGCATACTCAATGGCAAACTACCCCGAAGAAAAAGGGGTAGTAAAGTTCAATATTCGGATAGCAACACCTCCTCCAGGGACTGATTTGCCACCCGGACAGATGAGTTCATACACCTTCAATCTTAAGCCTGGCGACAAGATCGCTGTGTTCGGTCCGTTTGGTGAATTCTTCGCAAAGGATACCGATAGCGAAATGGTATTCATTGGCGGCGGCGCCGGTATGGCTCCCATGCGTTCACATATTTTTGACCAGTTAAAGCGGTTGAATTCAACGCGTAAAATCTCGTTCTGGTATGGCGCTCGCTCACTAAGAGAAGTCTTTTATGAAGACGAATACGATGAGTTGGCGAAGGAAAATAACAACTTTGAATGGCATTTAGCGCTGTCGGATCCTCAGCCTGAAGATAATTGGACGGGCGAAACTGGTTTCATACACAACGTGGTGCTCGAGAACTATTTGAAGGATCACCCAGCGCCTGAAGACGTTGAGTATTATATGTGCGGCCCCCCAATGATGAACGCAGCGGTCATTAAGATGTTGAAAGATCTTGGGGTTGAAGACGAAAATATTATGTTGGATGACTTTGGCGGCTAGCTTGCTGAAACTCTTGAAAAATGCCGCCCTTGTGGCGGCATTTTCCGTATTGGCACTAGTCACCGGGTGTTCAGGAGAGCTCGAGATTCAAAAGCTCTCCGGACAGACGATGGGGACAACTTGGTCGGTTGTGATTGCCAATCCGATCGCATCTCATGATCAAACTGCCTTACAGGTGGAGATTGAATCGTTGTTGGTTGACGTGAATCGACAAATGTCGACCTATGATCCGACGAGTGAGATTTCGCAGTTCAATCAATCAGATGACCTCAATACGTGGTTTCCCGTGAGCGAACTGTTTGCGATTACAACAGCGAAAGCTCTCGGATTTTCAGAAACCTCCAATGGCGCCTTTGATCCAACCGTTGGTCCCATCGTTAATTTATGGGGATTCGGACCTGACGCTGGTGTTGATGCCTTGCCGTCGGATTCGCTCATTGAAGAGACTAAGTCTCAAATCGGTTTTTCTGCCATAGAGGTCCGGGCTCCCCAGCGAGGGGGGGCTTCTGCCATCATGAAACGATCACAACGACGTCTTGATTTATCCGCTATCGCAAAAGGACTCGCTGTTGATCAGTTGTATGAGCTCCTAGATGATCAAGGCTACGTCAATTTTCTTGTCGAAATTGGTGGTGAAATCCGAGTGAAAGGTGATAAGGATGGCCAAGGATGGAAGATTGCAATTGAAAAGCCGATCAAGGGTGAGCGTTCAGTGGAACAACTGTTATCACTAAAAAACGTGGCTCTGGCAACCTCAGGCGACTATCGAAACTATCGCGAAATTGGTGGTATTACCTACTCTCACACCATTGATCCATCAACGGGCCGTCCTGTAACGCATCAGCTGGCATCGGTCACGGTTGCTGATTCTGAGTGCGCTATGGCAGATGGCTGGGCGACAACACTTTTGGTTTTAGGTCCGAAGAAAGGATTTGAGTTGGCGGTATCGCAGAAGCTGTCAGCGATGTTTATAGAACGTACTGAAAACGGTTTTGCGGTCAAGCAGACGCCACGGTTCGAGCGATTGCTAGCGGGAGAAGCGGAATGAATATTGGCCTATTCCTCATGGTTTTTGGGGTATTTACGTTTTTGGTCGCCATCATGGCTGTCGGTGTCATCATGGGACGCCGCCCAATTTCAGGAAGTTGTGGTGGTATCGGACGGATTAATGGCGAAGAGAGTGAATGCGCAATTTGTGGTGGGGATCCAATCAGATGCGAACAGGCGATTAATGACAAAAGCGTTGTGGGTGTGACGCCTGCAAAAGACGCATCGCGACTCCGTATCAAGGAAAATGTGACCGGCGATTGACATATGATATTAGAAAATTTACTTCGAGAATCGTTGGTTCGAGCACTCAATCCATCGTTCTGTGATTTGGATAATGAGAGTCATGGTCATAATGTCCCTGAAAATTCAGAAACCCATTTTCGGCTCGTGATCGTTTCGGACCTATTTGATGGTTTATCTCGTGTGAAACGACATCAACTGGTTTACAAGGCGGCTGATGAAGCACTCAAGCAGGGCGTACATGCTTTGGCTATGCAGTGCTTCACAGGGGCCGAGTGGGCAAAAAATCCTGAACGCTTATCATCCCCGCCCTGTAAAGGCGGGATGAAGAAGGATCCAAGATGAGCCAGTTGGTCGTCGCCGCCCTGTATCAGTTTGTAGAGCTTCCCGATTATCAAGCGATTCGTGCTCCACTGTTGGAAACCTGCATGAGTCAAGGTTTAAGAGGCACGCTTCTGCTTGCTGAAGAGGGAATCAACGGGACCATTGCAGGGAAACGCGAGGGAATTGATGCGGTCAAACAATGGCTCGATGCCGATGGCCGTTTTGATCGCTTGGAATACAAAGAATCATTGATGGATGATGAGGGTATCCCGTTTTATCGCATGAAGGTGAAGCTAAAAAAAGAGATTGTCACCCTAGGCGTTCCAGGGATCAGTCCAAAAATGAAGGCCGGACGTTATGTCATGCCGGAAGATTGGAATGAGCTTATTAACGACCCTGAAACCATCACCATTGATACCCGCAATGACTATGAATATGAGGTGGGCACCTTCAAGGGTGCGATCAACCCGGAAACTAAGACATTTCGTGAGTTTCCAGAATGGGTAGCCGATAATTTAAATCCCAAGAAGCATAAAAAGGTCGCCATGTTTTGTACTGGAGGAATTCGTTGCGAAAAATCAACGAGTTATCTGCTCGAGCAGGGCTTTGAAGAGGTGTATCACTTAAAAGGTGGGATCCTAAACTACTTTGAACAAGTGCCACACACGGAAAGTACTTGGGAAGGTGAGTGTTTCGTGTTCGATAACAGAGTGACAGTGAACCATAAGCTCGAACCCGGTGAATTTGACCAATGTCATGCTTGCCGTCGTCCAATTACAGATGAAGATAAAAGAAGATCTGAGTTTGTGGTGGGAGTGCAGTGCCACCAGTGTGTGGATGAACACTCGGACGCACAAAGAGAAAGGTTCCGGACGCGTCAAAAGCAGATTGATCTGGCTAAGTCCCGCGGAGAGCGCCATATCGGTCTGGATGCTCAGGAAATAAAGAAACGCCAAAAGTCCGCTCGTCGAGCATGCGCCTTACACAAAGAAAAGCAGCGTGACATTGAGGCTCAGAAGCTCCGATAAGTTTCGTTTTTAAGTGGGGTAATGACCTGTTCCACGAAGGCGTGTGCGCCTTTGGCGACGTTTTCAGCCCACTGATCTGCGGCATTATCATCGGCGTTGTCTGAGATATATTTCCAACATTGGAGATCGCACTCGAACGATTTCGCAACTTTAGCGAGCGCATAGGCCTCCATATCAACGATATCTGTAATCAATTCTGGAGGTGTCGTGACGAAGTGGTCGCCGGTTCCAAGTGATACGCCCGTTCCACTGAGGTCAATGTGGTTAATCGTATCAAAGGGCGTATGTCCAAGCTTAAAACCGAGCGGTCGCACGTCCATATCGCGCTGAACGATATAGCTAACTCGATTGAGCCCAGTAATTTCTGGATTAAGAGTTCCGGCCGTGCCGTAGTTAATCAGGTGTGCTGGCCGAGCCTCAAGAACTGCTTCCGTCGCGGCAATTGCCGCATTAACTTTACCAACACCTGTGTATACCACCTTCCAACCTGGAACCATATACTCTGGCAGTTCGTCTTCAAGTGCGACGACGATAAGAGTATTGCCAGGGGTGATTGGTTGATTACTCATCATACAACTGCAAGCTTGTGACGGGGGCTTTGAGTTTTTTACGACCTTGGAGCAGTTTTAGCTCAATTAGAACAACCGTACCCACGACCTTAGCGCCTGATTCGTTCAGAAGTTTTTCGGTTGCCGCGAGTGTGCCACCGGTTGCGAGGAGATCATCGATCAACACAACTCGTTTCGCAGTTAAATCGCGGTCTCTTTGGACCGCGAGCGTTGCCTCGCCGTATTCCAGCGCATAAGATTCTTCTCTGACATCGCCCGGTAATTTTCCCTTTTTACGTACCATGACAACGCCGAGATCCATCAAGAGTGCGACAGGCGTCGCAAACAAAAACCCGCGGGAATCAATCCCAACTAACACATCGGGCTGCCAATCCGTGATTGCATCTCGAATCAATTGACAAACATATCTCAGTCGGTCGGGGTATTCGATGATCGGAGCGATGTCGTAAAACAGAATCCCAGGCTTGGGAAAATCTGGATAGGTCTGTATCCAGGTGTCCAAGTGGTTTGACATATGATTCCTTAGTAATGCGGTGGCGGTGAGGAGTCATTGACTCCACCGAGTTGTGACGCTTGTTCGATCAATGGTTTGACCAAATTTGCTAACGCACGTAGCTCTTCGCGCAGTTTATCGTGGTCGCGATTAAGTGACACAACTTCGCTGTTTAGAACATCGATCTGATCTTCTAAAAACGCGATACGAATCTCGAGATCAGAGATAGTCGAGTCTTGGCTCATCGTCTTGTAAATTACCCTGCTAGACCATACAAAAAGCATAAGTTGTTATTGCTTGTGCCACCGACACCCTTTGCTTTTGGAGTTTCTCATGCGTAAGCCGATTGGCCAACTATTCTTGTCACTTGTTTTATCGATCATTGGTTCACTGGTTCTCATGTTCTTATTGCCATCCTTTGGAATGGAGCCAGAAGTGGGCTCAGAAACAGAAGCCGGAGTGTTGATCGCGATTGTAATTGTAGTGGTGTTGTTCTCACAGGGCGCTTTACAGTCTGTTATCGCAAATCGCCGATTTGAGTCGGTCCCAACAGGTCCACGGGAGGAGGGGACCGTGAAGTGGTTCAATTCGACTAAAGGATTTGGCTTCATCACTCGTGAAGATGGCGAGGATGTCTTCGTCCATTACCGCTCGATTCGAGGACGTAACCGATATCTACTGCGTGAAGGTGCAACTGTGAGTTATGTCCTGGGCCGCTCAGGCAAGGGGCCGCAGGCTGAGGATGTTGATCTGGTTGAGTGACTAATAACTCACCAATTCGACTAGCAAACCCTTGTAGAGGTCTTTCAGACGGGGGAGGTCATCAATTTTGACCTCCTCATCGATTTTATGAATCGACCGGTTGATCGGACCCAACTCGACCAATTCGCATCCGAGCTTCGCAATGAATCGTCCGTCAGATGTTCCGCCACCTGTTGAGAGGTCAGTTTCAACACCCGTCATCGTTCGAATGACCCTGCTGGTCACTCGAGTTAACGTTCCATGGTTGGTCAGAAAAGGTTCACCTGATAATTTCCATTCAATTGAGGTTTCCATGGCGAGATCCTCAATGAGTTGCTTCACCCTCTGTTCGATTTGCTTTGCCGAAGTTGACGTAGAGAAGCGCCAGTTACATTGGAAGCTCGCGGTTCCGGGAACCACGTTTGTCGCGCCTGTTCCAGCACTGATATTGGATACCTGAAAGCTCGTCGGCGGGAAATAGTCATTTGCTTCTCCATCCCAGTCAGCTGCCACAAGGTCGGCGATCAAGCGGGATGTGTAGTGTATTGGATTGTTCACCAATTCTGGGTAGGCGACATGACCTTGGACTCCGTGTACGGTGATCATTGCATTGAGTGATCCACGTCTTCCTACCCGAACAACATCTCCAAGTGTGTCTTTGGAGCTCGGTTCGCCCACAATGCAATAATCGATTTCAAGTTTGCCTGACTCAGCTTGTCGCCTTGCTAATTCTTCAACAACTGCAGTAGTGCCATCGGTCGCTGGTCCCTCTTCATCGCTTGTCAGCAAAAAGCCAATTCGTCCGGCTGGTTCTGGGTTCCCTTGGAGGAATTCTTCACAGGCGACAACCATTGCCGCCAGTGATGATTTCATATCGGCCGCACCGCGCCCTCTGAGATATCCTTCCGAGGTTGTCGTTGGGATGAAAGGATCAGATGTCCACTCATCAAGATTACCCGTTGGAACGACATCAGTATGTCCCGCAAAACACACCATCGGCCCTTGGGTACCATAGGTTGCCCACAAATTTGAGACATCCTGTCGATCAATACGCTCAAGTTGGAAACCTAACCGTTCGAGCCGCGCACCTAGAACATTCAGACATCCGGCATCATTCGGTGTCACCGATTCGCGTCGGATCAGTTCTTCAGTCAGTTCAAGGACAGGGCAGTTCATAAGAATCCTCAGTTGTTGGTGTGTAGCTCATCGTTGAGTGTAACTGCTGACTTATTTGCTAAACATTCGATCTCACCGGTTACTGAATTTCGACGGAATAGCAAATCATCTTTATTCGCCAGTTCGCGAGCTTTAACAGTACCGACCGCTTGTCCTTCTTTATCAAGCAACTTGACTTTAGATCCAGCCGTCAAATAAAGGCCAGATTCAATGGTGCAGCGATCTCCCAGTGGGATTCCGAGGCCTGCATTAGCGCCCAACAGGCTTTGCTCGCCAACAGAAATAATAATATTGCCGCCACCAGAGAGCGTGCCCATCGTTGATGATCCACCGCCAAGATCTGATCCATCTCCGACCACAACACCGGCTGAAATACGACCTTCGACCATCGACACGCCAAGTGTGCCCGCATTGAAATTGATGAAGCCCTCATGCATCACCGTGGTGCCTTCACCCAAATGAGCACCTAAGCGAATACGCGACGCGTCACCGATACGAACGCCATGTGGAACGACGTAATCTGTCATGCGAGGGAACTTATCAACTGAGTGCACTGTAAGGACCTCACCATAAGCCCGCGCTCGCGTTTGTGCATGGGCGAGTTCTTTGACATCGATTGGGCCTTGACTGGTCCAAGCAATATTGGGTAGTAGACCAAATACCCCGTCAAGATTGGTCCCATGTGGTTGGATTTTGCGCATTGAGATCATTGATAACTTTAAGTAAACCTCNGGGACTGTTTGAGGTTTTTCATCAGTGGCAAGTATACAAATCACCAGGAGTTGTTCTGTTCCAGCAAGCGGGGTGAGAGCTTTGAGAAGACCTTCGGCATCGCCGTCGTCACTGTCCTCAAGAGCTTCTAGGAAATCATCCAGATCATCAGCCATGATTTCACGGGTGAGATTTGAACCATCCCANTCGAACACGTCCGNAATAATGCTGACAACAGCAGGATCAGGTCGACAAAGAGCTTTGGGATAGTAAGTATCGAGCCACTGATCGTCCGAGTTTTGGTGTCCAACACCAAGTCCAAATGCAAAACATTCCATGGGGATATCCTTAAGCTTCTAATAAATCTGGGATGGTTGTCCACTGATCGGGATTAAAGCCGACGGTCATCGTACTACCATTGACCATCAACGGCCGTTTGATAAGCGTGGGTTTGTCAATGATCGCTTGGATGCGGATCTCGCCGGTGAATTGAGCTTTCACCGCATCTGGGAGTTGACGGTAGCTTGGACCACGCGTGTTGACTAAGGCATCACCAACACCTCCAAGCCAAGCGTCAATCGCATCTGCTGATGGTGGCTCTTTTTTAAAATCAACAAATTGATAGGCNACTCCTTTGGCTTCAAGCCACTGAAAGGTCTTTTTCATGGAGTCACAGTTTTTGATTCCGTAGACAGTCAGTGCCATGGGTTACCTCGTGATAAATGTTTGAATGCGCTCGAGTGCTTCGCGGCAGGTATCCGGTTCGGCAACCAACGCCATTCTGACAAAGCCGGCACCTGGATTGATGCCGTCAACTTCGCGGCCAAGATATTGTCCTGGCAACACCGTGACACTAGTTGCTTCGAATAACTCCCGGCTAAAGGTATCACAACCATTGGTGGTCTTGGCCCACAGATAAAAACCAGCGCCTGGATCGTTGGTACTCATTCGATCGCCCAATATCTCAGCCGCTTGCTTAAATTTTTGAGCGTAGAGTGCACGATTTTCAATTACGTGCTCTTCATCTGCCCACGCAAGTTCAGACGCTTTTTGTACGGCCATCGACATTGAGCAACCGTGATAAGTTCTGTACTTTAAAAAGGGTCCGATAAAGTCTGCGTCACCAGCCACAAAGCCGGATCGAAGACCCGGTAAGTTCGAGCGTTTTGAGAGGCTGTGGAATACCATGCACTTCTTGAAGTCGGTATTTCCAATGGTTGAACAGACTTCCAGAAGACCCGGTGGTGGAANGGCTCGATAGATTTCTGAATAGCATTCATCAGAAGCGAGCCAGAAATCGAACATTTGTGCCTTTTCTATCAAATACGTGAGTGTTGCTTCATCGATCACGGTACCTGTTGGGTTGCCGGGTGTACAAATGAAACAGAACTGACAGTCTTTCCAAATCGTGTCGGGTACTGCGTAATAGTCTGGCTGTCCTGATTCCGTGATTGGCAGATAGTGAGGGGTCAGTCCGGCCATAAATGCTGCGCCCTCATAGATTTGATAAAACGGATTGGGTATCACGACCAAGCCAATGGTCGTTCGTTCAGCTGTAGCCTGCACGGCGGCAAATATCGCCTCTCGGGTTCCATTGACAGGGATGATTTGTGTTTCATGATTAATGGGTGCATGTCGAAGTGAGAAACGGCGGCTCAACCAGCTTGCGATGGNCTTGCGTAACGTCTCTGTCCCCCTAGTAGTCGGATACTTTGCTATTAAATCGATGTTTTCAGTGAGCGCATCGAGTACAAACTGTGGAGGCGAGTGCTGTGGTTCTCCGATTGATAGGGAAATCGGCTTTAGCCCCTTGGGTGCGTTTAGACCCGCAAACAGGGAAGCGAGCTGCTCAAACGGGTAGGGCCTTAAGCGTTCGAGATCAGGATTCAGCATCTAACAAGGCTCCGCTGAGAGCGTTGAGTTCGTGTTCCAATTTTTCTTTCAATTGATGGATGAAGTTGCCATCATACAGATTGTCACCACGACTGTCGGTCACATAAAACACGTCTTCCACGCGCTCTCCGAGAGTCGCGATTTTTGCAGTGGAGAGATCGAGCCCAAATTCAGCAAAAACGCGACCGACCGTAGTCAAAAGACCCGCACGATCTGGAGCAACAAGCTCGATCAATGTGCGTTTCCCTTCCAGGTCCGGTCGGATTGAGACGTTTGCAGGTAAGTTGAAATATTTGTGTGCGCGAGTTGTTCGCCGTGTTCCCGCATTTTCGATGTATTGCCCGAGCGCTGCTTGCTCAAGACCATGTAAGAGTCGTTCTTGATCATCAGATTCGGTCACGGGTTGGCAAGATGCATCGTGCTGGACAATAAAAATATCAATCGATCTGCCTGCGTTACTGGTATGTAGTTTTGCATCGAGGACAGAGAGCCCAAGATCTGAAAAACACGCGNCTAGGTCGGCAAAAAGATGAACTCGATTTGGCGTAGAGACAAGCACCTGTGTCGATCCGATGTCAGTGAGTATTTGATTCGCTTCAAGCGCAATCACTGTTTCATCTTTTTTCACATCAATCAAGGTCTCGAGATGCCATGCCAATTCGTCAGATGAGTGGCTGACGAAGTATTCTTGTGACCATTGACTCCAAAATGCGTCAGCGCGTGATCGGATCGATGGAGGGACAAGAGTCAGTGCATCACTTTTCGTTTCTTGGATGTATGCTTCGCGTCCCGGAAGTGAATCGAGACCACGTGTTAGAAAATCGGTGGTGCCGTGGTATAACTGACGCAGCAGGGTGGCCCGCCAGCTTGTCCAAAGTTCAGGGTTTGTTGCGGTAATATCAGCTACGGTCAAGCACAGTAAATAGTCGAGACGACGTTGATCACCCACAACCTGGGCAAACGCCTTAAGTTCGTCAGGATCAGAGATGTCTTTACGTTGTGCGGTCATTGACATCAGTAGGTGATTACTGACGAGCCAACTGACAAGCCGTGCATCATATTCAGGCAAGCGATGGTGTTTACAGAAGTTATAGGCGTCAACAGCGCCGAGTTCTGAGTGGTCACCACCTCGTCCTTTCGCTATGTCGTGAAACAGGGCTGCGAGGTATAATAGCTCGATCTTAGGCAAACTCTGAGTGAGACGCGTGACGATTGGATAGTCTTCCTCGATAACGCCGGTGTAAAAACGCGTGATATTCCGGATGAGCTGTAAGGTGTGCGCATCGACCGTGTAAATATGAAATAAGTCATGCTGCATTAATCCCATGATTGCACCAAACTCAGGTATGTAACGACTTAAAATCCCGTAATAACGCATCCTCCTCAATACCTCAGGTAACTTTTCGGGGTAACGCATCAATTCCATGAAGTAGCTGATATTCACCAAATCATTTCGAAATGTTTCGTCGATCAAGTGACGTGCGGTATACATTTGGCGCGTGGTTGATGCACGTAGTCCCTTCAGGTCTGGGTCTTGAGCAAATAATACAAAGGCCTCAAGTAATGCCGACGGATGACGTTCGAATCCATTGGTGTGGATAAGTTCGAGATGCTGGTTACGGATCTGCCAGCGACCATTAATCCTCGTAACGACGGCATCGGCAGGATTTTTCAGAACTGTTTCTTCGAAGCTCTGAAGCAACATATCGTTGAATTCAACAATACGAAGCGTCATACGATAGACTTGCTTCATAAACGTTTCTATACGTTCCTTAGCGTCTTCTGCATTAAACCCCATCATTTGTGCGACGGTCGCTTGAAGATCAAACAGTAGACGATTTTGTGATCTGCCGGCAGCTATGTGGAGTGCAAACCGCACGCGCTTTAAGAACTGCTCAGATTCATGAAGCAAAAGAAATTCATTTTGTGTTAGCAGCCCCTCGTCAACCAACGTGATGAGTCGGGTGGTTCGGAAATGTTTTCTGACCACCCAAATAATAGTGTGCAAATCGCGTAGTCCACCGGGCGCATTTTTGATGTCGGGCTCAAGTCTATTATCGGAATCATCATGCTTGGCGTAGCGATGAGCTTGTTCAGCAACTTTAGCTTGATAGAAGGTCTCTGTGCTCCAACTTGGATCCTCAAACGCTAGGGTTTCTAGATACTGAACCATCTCGATGGTTGCACTTACAGGGCGAGACTCAATCAAGCTTGTCGCGATTGTGATGTCGTTATGCGCAAGTGTCTTGCAGTCTTCAAATGATCGCGTTGCGTGGCCGATTTCGAGATTAAAGTCCCACAGCCGCGTGGTGAAGGTTGTGAGGACATCTGTAGCTGACTCAATTACGGATTGTTCACCCAGGATTAGGATATCGATGTCTGAGAACGGGTGTAGTTCACCGCGGCCGTAACCACCTACTGCAAATAAACCAAGTGATTGTTGATTTAGGCCGGCCTCGTTCCATAGGGCGTTCAGAATGCGATCCATTACCATGGCGCGCGCGCCAAGGAGATAATCAATAAAAACTCCTTGAGCGAACGCGTCTGCGAGAAGTTCGTGTTGTGACTTGAGATATGAGCGTATACCCCGAGAACTTAGGTCGGTCGGTTTACCTACTTCAGTCGATAAGGGGCCTGTAATTAGCGGCATTAACCAACCTTTGGGAAGGTTTCATCGCCTTCTCGGTAGGTCAGGATTTCATATCCAGTCCGCGTGACAAGCACCGTATGTTCCCACTGTGCCGACAGTTTTCTGTCTTTGGTCACAGCAGTCCATCCATCGGACAATACACGCGTGTGGCGCTTACCTTGATTGATCATCGGCTCTATGGTGAAAGTAGTGCCTTCTTTGAGGGTTGTACCGGTACCCGGGCGGCCATAGTGCAGAACCTGCGGATCCTCATGGAAAACTTTACCGATGCCGTGGCCGCAAAATTCTTCAACCACAGAGAAACAGTTTCCCTCTGCATGGGTTTGGATGGCAAAGCCGATATCACCAAGTCGAGCGCCAGGCTTAACGAGCTCGATACCTCTGTACATACATTCTTGGGTGGTCTGGATTAACCTGTCTACGAAAGGTTTTACCTCGCCCACGGTGTACATTTTACTGGTATCGCCGTGATAGCCGTCTTTGATGACCGTTACATCTATATTAATGATATCGCCACGCTTCAGTTCTTTTCCATCATCTGGAATACCGTGACACACCACATGGTTAATGCTGGTGCAAATCGACTTGGGGAAGCCGCGATAGTTGAGGGGCGCCGGAATCGCTCGCTGTACGTCAACAATATAGCCATGGCAGATTCTATCAAGCTCGCCAGTGGTGACTCCCGCTTTGACGTACTCTTCAATCATCAATAGACATTCTGCCGCCAGTTTGCCAGCGACGCGCATGCCTTCAATATCAGCTTTTGTTTGGATGCTATGAGCCACAGTGATTCCTTTAATATGATGTATATTATGCCAGATGTGATATTCCAGTAGAAAGTTGTTACACTTCGCGCCCACAAAACTCACGTTACCGTCAGAAACCTGTAGTGGGGTGCCTCGAAAGAGGTCACGACAGGGACAGTATCGTACTTGAATCAACCCCTAATAAAGGAATTAATATGGCAAACGTAAGCATGCGCGATCTGCTGAAAGCGGGCGCACACTTCGGTCACCAGACGCGTTACTGGAACCCAAAAATGGCACCTTTTATCTTTGGTGCTCGTAACAAGATTCATATCATNGATCTCGAATTAACGGTTCCTGCATTGGAGAACGCAGAGTCGATCGTTCGCGGCATGACTCAGAATAAAAACAAAGTCCTGTTTGTGGGTACAAAGCGTGCAGCTGCGAAGATCATCAAAGAGCAAGCGGAACGCGCAGGTCAGCCATTCGTAAACCACCGTTGGTTGGGTGGAATGTTGACCAATTGGAAAACGATCCGTCAGTCGATCAAGCGCTTGAGAGAGCTCGAGACGAAGATGAACGACGGTACAGTCGAAAAGATCTCTAAGAAAGAAGCACTCGATATGTCACGTCAGCTCGAGAAGCTCGACCGGTCAATCGGTGGCATTAAGGACATGGGCGGCCTTCCAGACGCGATCTTCGTGGTCGACGTAAACCATGAGAAAATCGCGATTCAAGAAGCGAACAATCTCGGTATTCCTGTGATCGGTATTGTTGATACCAACTCTGACCCGGATGGGGTGGATATAGTTATCCCAGGCAATGATGACGCGATACGCGCGATTGAGTTGTACTCATCTGCTATCGCTGATGCGTGTATCGAGGGTCTCGCCGAAAGCCTCGGCAAGAGTGATTACGTTGAACTTGCAGATGATGATGCAGAAAACACGTCAGTGGTCGATGTAACTGAAAAGAAAGTGGCAACGAAGAGAGTTGTTACGCCTGAGGACGCAGCACCTAGAAAAGTGGATGACCAAAAAACATCGCAGGTTGATGGTCCAGATTTAAAGGCTNTTGCTGATGAAGTAGCTGTCCAAGGCACACCAGCTCCAGAAGTGTCTGCGGAGGAAGCACCTACTGAAGCGGCAGTATCCGCGGAAGTTGTTGGTGAGGACGCACTAGTGGAAGGGGACTCGGTTGCGGAGATTGCTATCGAAGAAGCAGCTGCTAAGCAAGCTCCGGTCAAGAAAGCCGCCCCAAAAATAGCAGCTCCTAAAAAAGCTGCTCCAGCTGTGGAAGTTGGTGCCGAGGAAGCACCTGCTAAGCAAGCGCCAGCAAAGAAAGCTGCTCCAGCTGTGGAGGCTGCCACCGAGGAGGCACCTGCTAAGCAAGCGCCGGCAAAGAAAGCTGCTCCTAAAAAAGCTGCCCCTAAGAAAGTTGCCCCTNAAAAAGCTACCCCTAAAAAAGCCGCTAGCGCGGCTGAGACCGGTGTAAAAGACGCATAACTGTTAAAATTAAAGAGGATTCAGCATGGCTGCTATTTCAGCTTCAATGGTCAAGGAACTGCGTGAGCGCACAGGGCTTGGCATGATGGAATGTAAAAAAGCACTGGTAGAGGCTGACGGGAACCTTGAACTGGCTATAGAAAATCTGCGTAAGTCATCTGGAATGAAAGCAGCAAAGAAGGCAGGCCGTGTCGCCGCAGATGGTGTCGTTCGTGTTGCAGTGAACGGCAGCGAGGGGACACTTCTGGAAGTGAATTCTGAGACTGACTTCGTCGCACGTGACGACAACTTCTCTGCATTTGCTGACAAAGTCATTGCAAAGGCTTCTTTGGCTGCATCAACAGACGTTGGCACCTTGATGGAAGGCGAACTTGAAGANGCGCGTTCAGCATTGGTTCAGAAGATTGGGGAGAACATCACTGTACGCCGAATCGAAAAANTTAGTGCGTCAGTTGTAGGTGTATATGTGCACTCAAACGAAAAGATTGGTGTCATGATCGGTCTTGACGGGGGTCCACAAGAGCTTGCAAAAGACATCGCAATGCACGTTGCCGCTTCTAACCCAATGGTGGTGAACCCAGACGATGTTGATCCAGGGGTCATCGAGAAGGAAAAAGAAATTTTTGCTGCACAGGCAGAAAGTTCGGGCAAGCCGGCTGAAATTATTGAGAAGATGGTCGGTGGACGTATCCGTAAATTCCTAGCGGAGGTCAGTCTTGTGGAGCAACCATTCGTTAAGGATCCAGACCAAACCGTTGGGCAGTTAGTAGAAGCCGCTGGCGCGCGAGTAACAGGCATGATTCGCTTTGAGGTGGGTGAAGGTATTGAGAAAGATGAAATCGATTTTGCTGAAGAAGTCATGGCTCAAGCCAGAGGTAGCAACTGATTCGGAATCATAAGAAGGCCGCNANCGCGGGCCTTTTTTTTGGAGGAAATATGTCAAAGGGTGAACGTTCAGTGCGTTATAAGAGAATATTGTTGAAACTGTCAGGTGAGGCGCTCGCTGGAGATGACGGATTCGGAATTAGTCCACAGGTGCTTGACCGAATGGCACTCGAGATCGGTCAGTTAGTTGGAATTGGCGTGCAAGTGGGCTTGGTGATCGGAGGAGGAAACTTGTTCCGGGGTACTGAATTGCATAAAGCTGGTCTTGACCGTGTCACAGGCGATCATATGGGGATGCTTGCAACTTTGATGAATGCTCTTGCGATGCGTGACGCGCTTGAACGCTCATCGATTGCAAGTCATGTGATGAGTGCGATTCCAATGAGCGGCATGGTTGAGCACTATGATCGCCGTCGCGCAATGCGATATCTCGATCAAAACGATGTTGTNATTTTTGCCGCTGGGACTGGTAATCCGTTTTTCACGACTGATTCAGCAGCTTGCTTACGCGCAATCGAGGTGGATTGCGACTTGGTTTTGAAAGCTACGAAAGTGGATGGGGTATATGATTCTGATCCCGAGAAGAATTCAAATGCGGTAAAGTATGAAAGGTTAGATTACGAGACTGTTTTGGCGAAGCAGTTGGGTGTGATGGACTTAACGGCGATTTGCTTGGTCCGTGACCATTCAATGCCAGTTCGGGTTTTTAATATGAGTAAACAAGGTGCGCTCCTGTCAATTGTTCGAGGTGAACAGGAGGGCACGTTGATTGATGAAGGAACCGATACGTGATTAATGATATTAAATCGGATGCTAAATGCCGGATGGAAAAGTCATTTGATGCCCTAGGGCATGCCTTTGCAAAGATCCGGACAGGTCGAGCTCATCCATCGATTTTGGATACGGTCCGTGTAGACTATTACGGCTCTGAAGTTCCGATCAGCCAGGTTGCCAACATCACAATTGAAGATGCGAGGACCTTGGTGGTAACTCCTTGGGAAAAGCCGATGGTGGGTGAAGTTGAAAAGGCGATCATGAAATCAGATCTTGGATTAAATCCGGCATCTGCAGGCGATGTGATCCGTGTTCCAATGCCTCCATTGACCGAGGAAACACGTAGAGGCTACACCAAACAAGCGCGCGCTGAAGCTGAGCAAGCAAAAGTTGCTGTACGTAATATCCGCCGTGACGCGTTGGCTGATGTGAAAGATCTCTTAAAAGAAAAAGAAATTACCGAAGACGATGATCGTCGCGCTGGGGACGATATCCAAAAACTGACCGATGCCATAGTCAAGCGAATCGATCAGTTGTTACGGGAAAAAGAAGCCGACCTGATGGNAGTCTAAGGCCCATGACTGCACCTCTCACGCCGGGTCATATTGCTATCATAATGGACGGCAATAATCGCTGGGCAAAATTGCATGGCAAGAGACAACTTGAGGGACATGCTGCCGGCGCCGATGCACTTCGCCGGGTGATCCGGAGGTGTATCGAACGAGGAGTTCATACACTCTCTGTTTTCGCATTTTCGTCCGAGAATTGGAAACGACCAAAGCTAGAAGTTGATGGTCTAATGCGCTTGTTCGAAAAATCGCTGAATGATGAAATTCCGGAGCTCGTAAAAAACGAGATTGCACTCAAGGTCATCGGTGATAGATCCCGATTCTCACGTTCTTTGATTGGAGCGATGGTACGGGCAGAAGAGGCGACAGTAAAAGGCTCACGTTTGAAGCTTAATGTTTTTGCGAACTATGGTGGACGTTGGGATATTGTGGATACCGCGAGGCGTTTGGCTACTCAAGTGAGGGACGGGCTTCTCACGTCGGAGGCAATTGATGAGCAGATATTCGAAAAGAACCATCATTTAGCAGATCAGCAGGCCGTGGATCTCATGATTCGCACTGGTGGTGAGCATCGGATTTCTAACTTTTTGCTCTGGCAATCGGCATATGCTGAATTGGTGTTCAGTGATGTTTTGTGGCCTGATTTCGGCGGAGAGTCTCTTGACGCTTGCCTCTTAGATTACGCCGGGCGAGAGCGACGCTTCGGAAAGACCTCAGAGCAGGTGAGAGGCTAATTGTGCTAAAGGCACGGGTATTGACCGCATTGGTGATGCTACCAATCGCGCTTTTGATCTTGTTCGTTCTTCCTGAGGATGCTTTTGCTATTTGCGTGGGTCTGATTGTGTTGGTGGGAGCATGGGAATGGATCCGTTTATCTGGGTTTGTTAACCAGCCGTTAACAAGGGCCTTGCTTGTAATATTTGGTGGCGTTTTGATTTGGTCCTACCTTTTGCCGAATGCGGATATTCCCATGGTTTTAGGCATTGGTTGTACCTTTTGGTTTGGTGCCGCTTTAATGGTGATGCTGTATCCAAGAAGTATTCAACGGATGGATGGAAAGTGTGTAAAACTTGGTTTTGGACTATTAGTTCTGATCCCAGCATATGCAGCGCTTCTGTATCTCCGCCGTCATGAGGCGCATCTTTTGCTGACTGCATTACTAGTAACCAGCATCTGGGCAGCTGACGTGGGTGCATATTTCGTTGGACGTCAGTTTGGTACTACAAAGCTTGCCCCAAATGTCAGTCCCGGCAAGAGCTGGGAAGGGCTCGTGGGAGGAGTGATTATTGCATTAGCGATTGGAATACTTGGTGCGTCCCTGGCCGAACCATCGGATCAGATATTCTCTCCGATTGCGTGGTTCGTGTTGCCTGGAATCGTGGTGATCACAGTCTTATTTTCGGTTCTTGGTGATCTCTTTGAAAGTTTGATTAAGCGGGAACAGGGAGTTAAAGATTCGAGTTCTCTTCTGCCAGGTCATGGTGGTGTGATGGATCGTATCGATTCATTAACAGCTGCAACGCCGGTATTTGCATTGAGCGTTCATTTCACGGGTTGGCCATTGTTATGACAATTGGTGTGGCATTATTTGGTGCGACAGGCTCAATTGGTGAATCAACACTCTCGGTTATTGAGGCGTATCCAGAGCGATTTCATCTCGAAGTAGTCAGTGCACATAGGTCTGTCGACAAACTTGTGGGAATTATTGAGCGTTTTCGACCAAAGCATGTGATATTGAGTGATCAGTCAGAAGCCACTGCAATGATTGAAAAAATGCCATGTAGCTTTAATGGTTCGCTTGCATTTGGAGAGAGTGCGCTCACCGAAGCCGCAAGTGCATCTGAGGTTGATGTAGTAATGGCTGCCATTGTTGGTGGGGCGGGCTTGGTTTCAACTTATGCTGCTGTAACTGCCGGTAAACGTGTTTGCGTTGCTAACAAAGAAGCTCTTGTCATGGGTGGTGAGTTGATGATCTCAGAGGCAGAGACAAGAGGAGCGATGCTTTTACCGATTGATTCGGAGCACAATGCGATATTTCAGTGCTTACCAGATTCATACGTCGTTGGCCAACCAATCTCAGGGCTGAGGCGATTAGTGTTGACGTGTTCTGGTGGACCATTCCGCGAGTGGAGTATCGACGCCATGGCTGCTGCCACACCTAATCAGGCTGTGGCGCATCCAAATTGGTCTATGGGTCAAAAGATTTCGGTCGATTCAGCGACTTTAATGAATAAAGGCCTTGAACTGATTGAGGCAACACACCTCTTCAGTGTCCCTGAAAGTGCCATTGACGTGGTTATTCATCCTGAATCGGCCGTACATTCATTGGTAGAGTTCGTTGATGGGTCGATGCTCGCGCAACTTGGGAGTCCTGATATGCGGATCCCTATCGCACATGCGCTAGGTTTTCCAGAGCGATTAGATATTAACGTCGAGCGGTTGGATCTAACGAAGCTATCAAAGCTTCAATTTGAGCCCGTAAATTACAAGGCTTTCCCCGCACTGGCTATAGCTCGTCAGGTAAGCGTTGAGGGGGGCGATCGTCCTATCATCTTAAACGCCGCGAACGAGATTGCAGTTGAGGCCTTCTTAAATAAACGAATCGGTTTCAAAGAAATCACCGAACTTGTATCCGATTGCTTGAATCGGATCGCTAGACAGCCNATATCCTCTATCGATGACGTGCTTTCAATTGATAGTATGGGTCGTCAGATAGCAGACACTTGGATTATGGAGCGCGCATGATTATCACAATTCTCGCGACAATCGTTGCGTTAGGCGTTTTGGTTACAGTTCATGAGTTCGGTCACTATTGGGTAGCCAAACGGTGTGGTGTTCGCGTACTTCGGTTCTCGGTTGGTTTCGGGCGGGCGCTATATACCTGGAAGGATCAATCTGGAACTGAGTTCTGTGTAGCAGCGATCCCTCTTGGTGGGTACGTGAAAATGCTCGATGGTCGCGAGCAATCCCTCTCGAAGGAAGAGCGGAGCGAGGCGTTTGATCAAAAAACTGTCGGGCAGCGTTTTGCAATCGTTGCAGCCGGCCCTGGGATTAATTTTATCTTTGCGGCCTTGGTTTACGCGGTAATTAGCATGGTTGGCGTACAGACGCCTGTTCCGGTGGCTGGTGGATTGCCTGCCGAGACCGTGACGAAAACAAAGCTTCCGGCAGAAGTCGTTTCCTTTAACGGGCGTCCGATGGAGTCGTGGGAACGCATTTCAATCGCCATGGTTGATGTAATTGGTGACCAGAACGCGGTTCAAATTGGGTTACGTCCTTTGGACTCAAATATTGTCAACACGATTACCATGCCAGTTCCAGATGATCTAATAGCAGATCAAAGCCCTTTGGTCGCCTTTGGNGTAAAACCTTGGTCACCACCGATTGATGCTGAACTAGCTCGGGTGATTCCGGGTGGGGCCGGAGAGGCGGCTGGACTAATAGTGGGTGATCGCATTATNGCGGTCAATGGAGAGTCAGTTGATGGCTGGACTGAGTTCGTGGATTCCATCAAGGTCGCGTATGGTCTTTCAACAGAGTTGGTGGTTGAGAGGGCAGGACTCAGGCGAACCCTGATAGTGGTTCCTGAGACGCGTGAAGGTCCCAATGGTCCATATGGTTTCTTGGGAGTCGCTCCTGTTGTGAAATCGCTACCGCCCGAGTTAATTCGCACAGTGAAAGAAACGCCAGTGAAAGCTCTATGGGTTGGTGTTGAGCGGACGATTGAAATGAGTTGGTTAACGATAGAGTCGATCGGAAAAATGATTTCAGGTGTCTTATCCCCGGAGAACTTGAGTGGTCCGTTGACCATTGCTAGAGTGGCAGGAGACTCTGCGAGTTCGGGCTGGTACGCCTATCTAAGTTTTATAGCTTACCTAAGTGTCAGCCTCGGCGTTTTGAATTTGCTGCCAATCCCTGTGCTTGATGGAGGGCATCTGGTATTTTTTGCTGTGGAATGGTTGCGAGGTAAACCAGTCTCAGAGCAGACGCAGATGCAAGGGATTCGAATCGGTATGGCGTTGTTGATGGGACTCATGTTTTTTGCATTTTATAATGATTTGATGCGGTTATAGACCGTCGAAACGGGAAGTTCATACATGCGTTGTACCTTACCCCTGAGCGCCATTGTGCTCGCATTTGCGATTTCTGCTTATGCCGCAGATCCATTTCAGGCTAATGACATCCGGATCGATGGGTTAAAACGCGTCTCATCAGGCTCTGTCTTCGACGCACTTACAATTCAGCCAGGAGACCGAGTAACGGATTCCGACATCTCCCTCGCGACCCGTGCGCTATTTGAAACAGGGTTCTTTGATCAAGTCGAAGTTCGCGCTGAAGGTGATGTACTTGTCATCGAAGTGACCGAGCGTCCTGCAGTGTCACGGATTGATATCGAGGGTAATCAGGCGATCAAGACAGAGGACTTATTGGATAGCCTCCGTCGAGCTGGGATCGTTGANGGCGATGTCTTGAAGCGCGCGACACTGGATCAACTTGAACAGGCGATTCAAAGACAGTACACCAGTCGCGGCCGTTATGACGCGATGGTGAGTTCCGAAATTATCGAACAGGATCGGAACCGTGTTGGTTTAATGATTTCGATTTTTGAAGGATCGATCGCAACAATTTCTCGTATCGCGATCGTCGGTAACGAAGCCTTTGATGATGATATCTTGTTGGATGAAATGTCGCTCTCTGAGGCAGGTCTTTTTACATGGTTCTCGGGATCGAACAACTACGAGACTGAAAAGCTCAACGCAGATGTTGAGGCAATCCGTTCGTACTATTTAAATCGCGGCTATGTCAATGTTGACGTATCAGAGCCGCGGGTCGAGCTGTCAGAAAATCTTGCAGATGTATTCATCACTATTACAGTAAACGAAGGGAGCCAGTACCGTGTTGGCTCCGTAAATATTGGTGGCGATCAACCTATCGACTTGTCGTCCTCTGTAGAAGAAATAACTTTACAAACGGGTGAAATATTTAGCCGCCGTCTGGTCAATGAAGCTGTCAGCACCATGAGCGAGAAGCTTGGAGATGGGGGTTATGCTCGTGCTCAGGTGCGGGCTGTTCCTGAAGTTAATGATAAGTCGCAGACAGTCGATGTCACTCTCGTTGTGACGCCAGGTCCACTGGTTTACGTGCGTCGCGTCGAATTCCGAGGTAATACAGATACCTCGGACGTAGTACTCCGTCGTGAAATTCCCCAGCTTGAAGCGTCGGTGAGTTCAGCCGCTGCTATCGAGAAAGGACGGATTAACCTGCAAAAATTAGGGTTTTTCAGCTTAGTTCGCGCATCGACTCGTCCGGTACCAGACCAGCCGGATCAAGTGGATGTAGTTTATGAGGTTAAAGAACAAGCTTCTGGTTCATTGTCTGCGAGTGTCGGCTTCAGTCAGGGCGAGGGTTTATTATTGGGAGNGGCCGTTNGTCAGAAGAACTTTTTAGGTTCAGGTAATGCACTGTCTTTCAGTCTACAGAGCTCGAGTTCGACCCAAGAGGCGCGTTTCTCTTACACTGACCCCTATTTCACGATTGATGGTGTCAGTCGAGGAGTGGATCTCTATTTTGCAAAGACTGATTTTGACGATACCGGTACGGCAGACTATTCAACGGACGAAACCGGTCTTGGTTTGACGTTCGGATATCCTATCAGTGATGAAGAGCGCGTAAGTGCAAACTTCGTGGTACAAAATACTAATCTCGACGCTAAGGCCAGTGGATCGCGAGCGACCTACATCGATTCCTTTTTTACCAGCGAAGGTTATAGCAATGCTGCTACGAGTGCCGACTTCATGGAATACAAAGCAGGCGCTGTATACAGCTACAACTCCTTAAACAAAGCATTTTTGCCTAGTGTAGGGACACGCCACCGCCTCAGTTTGCATCTGTCTATTCCTGGATCAGATCTTGAGTATTACACCGCAAGGTACCTCGGTGAGACTTACATTCCGGTGANTGCGCAGGAGGATGTGAGCCTGAAATTTAAGACTCGCGTCGGTTACGGTGACGGGCTTGGTAACTCCGATGGATTGCCGTTTTTGAAAAATTTTTTCGCCGGCGGGATCCGGACCGTTAGGGGTTACGCGTACAATAGTTTGGGCCCTGTGGACGATAACAATGAACAGGTTGGTGGAAATGTCCTGATCACCGCTACGGCGGCATTACAGTTTCCAATGCCCGGTGTCAAAGAAACTGATCAAGCTCGTTTGTCATTATTTAGCGATGCAGGTCAAGTCTATGCGGACAGTACGAAGCTGGATNAATTACGCTATTCAGCGGGTCTAGCGGTCGCATGGATGACACCGGTCGGACCACTATCATTCACTTACGCATCAGCATTGAATNGCGAGTCTGGTGATGAAACCGAAGGCTTCCAATTCTCGATTGGTTCCACTTTTTAATGGTGTACACACTAGCTGAGCTCGCTCGGTTGACGGCGACTGAGTTGGTGGGTGACGGATCATTTGAAGTTTCCGAGTTGGCGTCGTTAGCTTGCGCTGTGCCTACTAGTTTAAGCTTTCTCTCTAACGATACACGGCGTTCTGAACTTGAGAGCTCGGAAGCAGGTGCAGTTGTCGTATCTCCTGCAGTCGCCGGAGATATTGATCGTGGGTTGATATCGACCGACCCTTATCGAACATACGCTGAGCTTTCGNTTTTGTTTGACGCGAAGGGAATCCCATTTGACCAAGGGATTCACCCGACTGCGGTGATCGATGACACCGCGGTCATCGCGGATGACGTATCGATCGGACCGAGTGCCGTCATTGGCAGGGATGTTGTCGTTGGCGCGGGCTCGGTAATCGGGCCAAATGTCACGGTCTATCCAAAGACATTTATCGGTCTCGATTGCCATGTCGGTGCGTCGACAGTGATCGGCTATGACGGATTTGGTTTTGCAAAATCCTCGGAAGGATGGATCAAAATTCGGCAACTTGGTGGGGTTGTTATTGGTGATGATGTTGAAATTGGAGCTGGTTGTACCATTGATCGTGGGGCTCTAGATGACACGCTGATTGAGGATGGAGTCAAGCTGGATAATCAGGTGCACATCGCGCATGGTTGTCGGATCGGTATGAGAACTGCGATGGCAGGTTACGTCGCTCTTGCTGGAGGGACTGTGATTGGCAGTGATGTGACCGTGGGAGGCATGACAGGTTTTACGGGACATCTTTCTGTCTGTGATAAAGTACACATAGGCTCGAACGCCTTGGTGACAAAGTCGATCACCGTGCCTGGGGCGTACTTAGGTGGTGCTGGGGGTGTCATGAGAGCTGAGGATTGGCGTAAGAGCGCGGTTCGGTTTAGGCAATTGGACGCGATGGCGCGTCGGATAAAGGCGCTTGAAGAGCAGCTGGATGTGAAGACTAAGGATTCTTAATGTTGGACATCAAGGAAATCCGTGAATACTTACCGCATCGTTATCCATTTTTGCTGGTGGATCGTGTGGTTGAGCTCGAGCTCGAAAAACGAGTCAAAGCGTTGAAAAACGTCACATGTAACGAGGGCTTTTTTAATGGTCACTTCCCCGATCATCCAGTAATGCCAGGTGTCTTGATCATTGAGGCCTTAGCGCAAGCGGCCGGTGTACTCGGGTTTAAGACCATGGATAAAAAGCCGGCTGANGGTTCAATTTACTTGTTTGTGGGTTGTGATGATGTTCGGTTTAAGCGTCAGGTTGTGCCAGGTGACCAGCTTGTCTTAGAGGCAGAAGTGTTGCGTGTCCGCGCGGGTGTCTGGAAGTTTGGCTGTCGCGCAAGTGTGGACGGAGAGANTGTCTGTACAGCCACTATTATGTGTGCGGATAGGACAGTTTGACCACGATTCATCCACAGGCGCTCGTTGACTCTAAAGCAGAACTTGCCGAAGACGTTCAAGTTGGTCCGTTTGCCATAATTGGACCCGAGGTCAAAATTGGTGCAGGCACTGTGGTTGGACCGCATGCGATTCTGAAGGGTCCAACGACCGTTGGTATGCGTAACCGAATTTTTCAATTCGCTTCCGTGGGCGAAGATTGCCAAGACAAAAAATATAAAGGTGAGCGCACTGAATTAGTGATCGGTGATGACAATATCATACGTGAGGGTGTGACACTGCATCGTGGAACTTTTCAAGATCGTGGTATCACTCATATTGGTTCCAATAATCTGTTTATGTGTTACGTGCACGTGGCGCATGACTGCGTGGTGGGTGACAACATCATCATGGCTAATAATACGGCGATCGCCGGGCATGTTCATATTGGTAATGGGGCTATTCTCGGCGGCGGGACTCTTGTTCATCAGTTTTGTCGTATTGGGCAATTTGCAATGACTGCGGCCGGGACTGTTGTTTTGCAGGATATCCCGGCGTTTGTTACGTGTTCAGGGAATCGGGCAGAGGCGCATGGTATGAATATCGAGGGCATGCGGCGTCGTGGTGTTGATAGTGATGTCATCAACCGTCTGAGGGAAGCCTATAAGACCGTTTATCGTCGTGGGCTGACTTTAGACCAAGCTATCACTGAGCTAGATCAAAATAATGCGGGCTGTGCCGAAGTGGATGCCTTTTTAGATAGCTTGAAATCTTCACAGCGAGGCATCGTTCGTTAATGCAGATCTGTGTGGCAGCAGGAGAAGTTTCCGGCGACCAGATCCTTGCTCCCATTCTCTCTCGAGTATCTGAGCTTGAGACTGTTTATTTTAGCGGTATCGCGGGTCCTAGTATGGTTGAGGCAGGCACCTATCCGCTATTTCCGATGGACCGTTTGTCGGTCATGGGGATTGTAGAAGTAATACCTCGGCTCCCTGAGTTATTGTGGATTCGTCGCCAGATGAAACATTATTTGAGTGAATCGTACCCTAGAGCAGTTATTACCTGTGATGCGCCGGATTTTAATCTAGCACTCTGCGCGCACGCGAAGTCTCTGGGTATTCCGGCAATACATGTAGTAAGTCCATCAGTTTGGGCATGGCGTAGAAGCCGAATTCCCCAAATAGCTGAAAAACTCGATCTTTTGTTGTGTATGTTTCCATTTGAACCCGCATTGTATGACGGTACAGGACTTCGGTGTGAGTTCGTTGGTCATCCATTGGCAGCTCAAATAGATTTTAATCCAGATCCAACTGACTTTCGGAGTAATCTGGATCTTCCGTTAGCAGCCCCGGTTCTTGGAATTTTTCCAGGAAGCCGAGAGTCCGAAGTCAAAAGACTGTTGCCCTTGTTTTTAGGTGCATTCGATAGACTAGTTACTGATATGCCTGATTTGGTGGGTATTATTCCAGCGGCTACGCGTGACTTGTATCAACTCATTCAGTCGATGATTGGTCTGCGTGCGGTTCGTGTGGTGTATGGTGAATCACGTCGAGTGATAGCCGCGTCAACGGCCGTATTACTCGCTTCTGGAACTGCGGCTCTTGAGGCGGTTTTAACAGGACGTCCTGCTGTGGCAGCCTATCAAATAAACCCGTGGAGCTATCAGATGATTAAAGGTAAGTTGGAAACAAAATACATCACATTGCCTAACGTTCTAGCAAACCAGACCTTGATTCCAGAATTGATTCAGCGTGGCGCATCGGTGAATTCGATTGTTAGTGCCATGACTCCGCTGCTGAAAGAGGGGCTATCCGATCAGTTTTTAACTGAAGCTCGGAAGATCCACAACTCGCTCACCGTCAATTTGACTGATCGTGCGTCACAGATAATTGTAGAACATTTGTCATGAGCTGGATGGTTGGTGTCGATGAGGTCGGGCGCGGTCCACTTGCAGGGCCTATTGTAACCTGCGCGGTTCTATGGCCCGATGATCATGGTATCGCTGGACTAGATGATTCCAAGAAGCTATCAGCAAAGAAGCGCGAAGCGCTGATTCCGCTCATTCGTGATAAGGCTCTTAAAATCAGTTTTGGGCGTGCAGATGTTGAAGAGATTGATACCCTGAATATCTTCCGTGCGACCATGCTGGCGATGGAGCGAGCAGTCAAGGGTCTGGGTGAATTTGATGCGCCTATTCAAATTGACGGCAATCGGGTACCCGTTGGGCTCAAAGATCGCGCACAAGCGGTGATTGGTGGTGATGGGTTGGTTGCGGCCATTTCGGCCGCCTCAATCCTGGCCAAAGTCGCGCGTGATCAAGAGATGGCTGCGCTGTCAGAAATCTACCCAGGGTACGGCTTAGAAAGGCACGCAGGCTACCCCACGAATGCACACATGGTGGCGTTGGAGGTGCTTGGCGTGACGCCAATTCACCGACGCTCTTTTGGTCCGGTCAAACGGATNTTGGAGAGGGTATGACGCAGTTTATCCACTTACGGACGCATTCTGAATATTCAATGGTTGATGGGCTCCTTCGGGTCAAAGAGCTTGTCGGTCAGGTGGCTCAGTGCGGAATGCCAGCGGTTGCCTTGACCGATGAGTCCAATTTATTTGCGTTGGTTAAGTTTTATCGAACATGTTTAGCACACGGTGTGCAACCCATCATCGGGGCGGATTGTTGGATCAAAGGTGCTGATGGCTTCGGTCGATTAACATTTATCGCGATGAATCCCGAGGGCTATAAAAATCTCTTAGAATTACTGTCATTGGGCTGGCTGAAGGGCCAAGACGGTGACTACGCGCTTCTCGAATGGGAGTGGGTTTTAAAGCACGCCGAGGGGTTGATTTGTTTGACTGGTGCCACAGAAGGCGAGATTGGCCGCCTGGTGTCCGCCGGTCAAACTGATAAAGCCGATGCAGTACTTGATAAGTATCATGCGGTCTTTGCTGACCGTCTGTATGTCGAGTTGACCCGTGTTGGCTTATCTGGAGAGACGGCACTAGCTCACTATGCTGTCAATGCGGCTGACCAACGACAAATCCCATTAGTGGCGACCAATGTGGCTTGTTTTCGAAAAGTGGATGATTTCGAGGCGCATGAGACGCGGGTCTGTATCCACGACAGTATGACGTTGGATGACCAACGGCGTGTGCGTCGTCATACCCCTGAACAGTGGTTAAAGCCCCAAGATGCGATGGTAGAATTGTTCTCTGACCTACCAGACGCAGTTGCTAATACCATACAGATCGCTAAACGTTGTGGCGTTGAGCTGACCCTCGGTCATTATTTCTTGCCTGAATATCCTGTCCCCGACGGTATGACGTTGGACGAGTTTTTCAGGAAGTTTTCCGATGATGGACTCAGGGATCGCTTGCACGAGGCTGGAGCCTGCGGACGAATACTCGATGAGTCAGAGTATCGCCAGCGACTCGATTTTGAAGTTGATGTGATTTTACATATGGGATTCCCAGGCTACTTCTTAATCGTTGCCGACTTTATTCAATGGGCCAAAGACCAGGCAATCCCAGTCGGGCCTGGGCGCGGTTCAGGCGCAGGTTCGATTGTTGCATGGGCACTTAAAATTACAGATCTTGACCCAATCGAACACGAGCTCTTGTTCGAGCGATTCTTGAACCCAGAGCGGGTCTCCATGCCTGACTTTGACGTCGACTTCTGTGTCGAGGGCCGAGATCGTGTGATTGACTATGTTGCGGAGCGCTATGGCAGATTTGCTGTGAGTCAGATTGTTACTTTTGGGTCTATGGCGGCGAAAGCGGTTGTTCGAGACGTGACCCGGGTTCAAGGAAAACCCTATGGCCTCGGCGATCGTTTGGCCAAACTGATTCCATTCGAAGTCGGGATGACCCTAGATAAGGCGTTTGAGGCTGAGCCTCAATTACAGGAGCTCGTCGAAAATGATGACGAGGTTCGTGAGGTCTGGGATATGGCCCTAAAGCTCGAAGGCCTTTCTAGAAATACTGGTAAGCATGCCGGTGGTGTGGTGATCGCTCCCGGCAAACTCACCGATTTTACAGCGCTATTGTCGGCTGAAGACGGCTCGAGTTTGATGACTCAGCTTGATAAAGATGATGTTGAAGCAGCGGGTCTTGTGAAGTTTGACTTTCTGGGTCTGCGCACGCTAACTATAATTGATTGGGCGCTTAAATTGATCCGTGAAACACAGGGCGACGCGCCAGTAATGGAGCGGATTCCGATGGACGATTCCAAAGTGTTCCAACTACTGTGCCGTGGCGATACCACGGCAATATTTCAACTTGAATCACGCGGGATGAAAGAGCTCATCCGTCGGCTGAAGCCGAATTCCTTTGAGGATATCGTCGCATTGGTCGCTTTGTTCCGCCCAGGACCACTGCAATCGGGCATGGTTGACGATTTCATTAACAGAAAGCACGGTCGCGCTAAGGTTGAGTTCCCGCATCCAGATCTTGAGCCGNTTCTGAAAAATACATACGGTGTGATCCTGTACCAAGAACAGGTGATGCAGATCGCTCAGGTGCTGGCGAATTATTCACTGGGCGGGGCTGATCTTTTGCGTCGAGCCATGGGCAAGAAAAAGCTCGAAGAGATGGAAACGCAGCGTGAGATTTTCTTGAAAGGAACTGATGAACGAGGCATCGACGGNCAGCTCGCCNGTTCGATCTTCGATTTGATGGAAAAGTTCGCGNGCTACGGTTTTAATAAGTCGCACTCGGCCGCTTATGCATTGGTGTCTTATCAAACCGCATTTTTGAAAACCTATTATCCAGCAGAATTTATGGCGGCTGTGTTGTCATCTGATATGGATAACACGGATAAGGTAGTCCCGCTGATTGAAGAGTGCCGGCGGATGGGTCTTGTTATTAAACCACCTGATGTGAATGCAGGTTCATTTAAATTTGCAGTTAGGGCTGGCGAGGTCATTTATGGCCTTGGAGCGATTAAAGGGCTCGGTGAGGGACCGATTACACAATTGGTTGCCGCTCGGGATCAGGATGGACCATTTACAGATTTGTTTGATTTTTGCCGCCGAATTGGAACTGGTAAAGTCAATCGCAGAGCGCTTGAAGCCTTAATTCGGGCAGGGGCATTTGATTCGTTAAATGAATCACGTTGGGTAGTGATGTCGTCATTAGGAAATGCAATCGGTCAAGCTGATCAGGAAGCGCGTAATGAAGCGGTTGGTATGGACGATATGTTCGGTCTAGGTGGTGGGTCTGAATCGCGATCAGCCGATGATGTCTATCGGTCGCATCGAAATGGGGCACGCTGGAGCGAGCATGATTTACTGCGCGGTGAGAAAGAGACACTTGGGCTGTATCTCACAGGACATCCAATTGATTGGTATACCAATGATCTGAAGGGGCTTGGTGCCCAAGCATTGGAGACTCTTCAACGTACTAAAGATACCGTTCGAGTCGCGGGCTTGGTGGTTGGTCTTCGAGTGATTCGAAATAAACGTGGGGAGTCATTTGGTATTGTGACCCTAGATGATCGAACGGCCCGCATGGATGTGACGGTCTTCGCTGATTTATTCGCAGACTGTCGCGAGAAGCTTGCCGATGACTCGATAGTCGTGGTCGAGGGAGATGTCAGTTTCGATGAATTTACTAATAGATTGAAGATGCGTGCGAATAGGATCGAGACCCTAGAGAATGCACGAAAACACTCCGCGTCTGGCTTGAAGATTCATTTGGAAACCAAGGCGCCTGAGTTCGCTGAGATCTTGCTCTCAAAAATACACCCACATTTGGGCGGTGAGTGTCCGGTTGTAATCGCGTACAATAGCACTGCGGTCCGGGGTGAGGTTGTACTAGGTCAAAATTACCAAGTACACCCTCATGATTCGTTATTATTGGAGCTAAGGGAATTGCTCGGGCAAGATCGAGTGCGACTCGAATTCTCTGCAAGGACAACTCAATACACATGAATCCAAACTATCTAGATTTCGAGCAGCCCATTGCAGATCTTGACTCGAAGATCGACGAGTTGAGACATCTCTCGACCGAATCTGGAATCAATATTGCGGAAGAGGTTACGCGCCTGCAGGCGAAGTCTAAGACGCTGACGGAAAAAATTTTTTCTGATTTATCCATCTGGCAGAAGGCACAAATTGCCCGACATCCTAAACGTCCCTACACCCTCGATTACGTAAACAACTTAGTCGACGGATTTGACGAACTACACGGCGACCGCTTGTTCGGTGACGACCAAGCACTGATCGGTGGTATTGGCGAATTTCGTGGACGCCCTGTGATGGTGATTGGGCATGAAAAGGGCCGGACAGTGAAAGAAAAGGTTGCCCGCAATTTTGGAATGCCCCGTCCTGAAGGATACCGAAAAGGTCAGCGTCTGATGCAGATGGCTGAACGATTTAGAATGCCGGTACTGACCTTTATTGATACCCCGGGTGCGTATCCTGGTATTGATGCGGAAGAGCGTGGTCAAAGNGAGGCAATAGCGAAAAGCCTGGCGGTCATGGCGCGGCTAAGAACACCGATAGTGACGTCTGTCATCGGTGAGGGAGGTTCTGGCGGTGCGCTCGCGATCGGTGTCTGCGATAAACTTTTGATGCTCGAATTCTCTACGTACTCGGTCATCTCTCCGGAAGGCTGTGCATCGATTCTTTGGAAGAGTGCGGCACACGCGCCTGAAGCGGCCGAGGCAATGGGCATCACTGCAGATCGGTTGTTTTCACTCGGCTTGGTGGATCAGTTGGTCCGTGAACCACTCGGTGGCGCACATCGTGCACCTGAATACGCAGCAGAGGCCTTAGGTGATGTGATCGAGGCGCAACTTGATGTGTTATGTGGAGTATCAGAAGAGCAGTTATTAGAGTCTCGGTATCAGAAGCTGATGCAATTCGGTGTCGGTCGCAGCTGAAGGATTAATTCGGCCCCATTGGCCAGGATCTGACCACCGCGTTCATCTGATGATAAGCGGTGGTGCTGACTCCATGGCGCTATTAGCTCTTGTTGCAGATTTCTCAAAAATTATTCCAAGAGAGGTGGTGGTTCACCATTGTCACCATGGCGTGGCCTCGGAAGCAAAAGATTGGCTTCAGTTTGTGCAAGCGGAAACGGAGCGCAGAGGTTTTGCATTTAAAGCATATTACTTAGACCTCGAGTTAGGCTCTGAGTTTGAAGCGCGTGCGCGAAAGGCGCGTTATGATGCTGTGATGAAGGAAGTCGTTTCAGGTGACATCGTCATGACGGCACATCACCGTGATGATCAGGTTGAAACACTCTTGATCCGACTGTCTCAAGGGTCCGGTCTCATCGGTTTAGCCGGGATCCCGATGATTCGGCCGTTCGGTTCAGGGGTTCTGATTCGGCCATTGTTGTCATTATCGCGTAAGCAGTTAAAGCAGGTGCTAGTTGCGCGTAAGCTCAAACACATCACTGATCCGTCCAATCAAGATTCTTCGTACCTGAGAAATTATGTCAGGCTTCAGTTCTTGCCTGCGCTATCGCGCATTGCGCCGAAGGTTCGGGATCAACTTCTACAACTTTCGAATGTCGCGACTAACCATGTGTTAAAAGTGCGTGATACCTTGGGCGAACACCTACCTGTATTAGGAACGGATTCTGTAAATTTAGCGCCCACAGAGACCTTAATTGCCTGGCAGGTGAGATTTTTTGCTCAGGCGCACGGCTTGCATGCCCCGTCTGCACTGCAGATCGCCGAGTTTGTCAGGCAGTGCGTAGACGCTAGAAATGATCGCTGCCCGGAAATAACGTTTGGCCCTGATATTTGTATTCGAAAATGGCGTGACAAAATCCATTGGATTGATTTCAATATTTTGGGTGAGGAAGCGGAAAGTGAGATCACCCGGACTGAAAAGATTTACCCAAATCAGTCGCTGGAATTGTGGTTCCCAAATGGCGTTTTATCATTGAATGCGCTAGAGATCCTTGAAGAGGTGTCGGTATTTTTTGGTGTGACGCGCCGGAGGTTTCGTTTGGGACGAAAGCGTCCGTTACAGAGTAACAAACAGCTCGCGCAGACGCTTGGAGTCCCTCCTTGGCTCCGAAAACGGACACCATTGATAGCGGTTTCTGATCGAATTATTGGTTGGGGCTCGATTGATTGTAAAGAGGACGGATTGATTTCCTGTTCCTTGCAATGGGAGTGGCGCTTTGTCTCTAGGAATACGACCAATTCCACTGTATCCTAACTAACCATCCCAAGACGACGTCTCCGCCTTATCCATGGCGGGCTTACCAAAAGGATTGTAGGTCAGCATGAATCGATTCGTGTTCGTGACCGGCGGGGTGGTGTCTTCGCTCGGTAAAGGAATAGCAGCAGCCTCACTTGGGGCCATTCTTGAGGCTCGTGGCCTCAGGGTGACCATGCTAAAACTCGATCCCTACATAAACGTTGATCCCGGTACCATGAGTCCTTTCCAGCACGGTGAGGTGTTTGTAACCGATGATGGTGCTGAAACCGATTTGGATCTTGGTCACTACGAGCGGTTTATTCGTACCCGGATGACGCAGAGAAATAATTTCACTGCCGGTCGTGTCTACGAAGATGTCTTACGCAAAGAACGACATGGTGATTACCTCGGGGGGACTGTTCAGGTGATCCCGCACATTACGGATGAAATTAAGCACAAGATCGTTGTTGGTGCTCAGGATGCGGACATNGCAATTGTAGAAATTGGTGGTACCGTTGGAGATATTGAATCACTCCCNTTTTTGGAAGCTGTTCGTCAGCTACGCCAAGAGCTTGGCGCGTCGCACGCTTTGTTAATGCATCTTACCTTGGTCCCTTATATCGCTACAGCGGGTGAAACCAAAACTAAGCCAACTCAGCATTCGGTTAAAGAGCTGCGATCCATTGGTTTGCAGCCAGACATCCTGATTTGTCGCTCAGATTATGAGGTAGATATTTCTAGCCGGAAAAAAATCGCGCTGTTTACTAATGTGGAAGAGCGTGCTGTGATTCCGTTGAAAGATGCAGATACGATCTACCGCATCCCAAGTATGCTCCATGAGCAAGGCCTCGATCAGCTGGTCGTCGATAAGTTAAGTATTGACTGCCAAAAGGCTGATCTAAGTGAATGGGTCCGCGTGGCCGATGCGCATTTAAATCCACTAAAGTCTGTGGAAATAGCGATGGTTGGCAAGTACATGGATTTACTCGATGCTTATAAATCGCTAATAGAAGCTATGATTCATGCCGGAATACAAACGCGAACGCGTGTGAATTTCCGGTACATCGACTCTGAAGATATTGAAAAACGTGGGCTTGATTTGTTGGATGNTGTGGATGCCATTCTGGTGCCTGGTGGATTTGGTGAGCGTGGCATTGAAGGAAAGATCACCACAGTCTGTCATGCACGCGAAAATAAAATTCCATATCTTGGTATTTGTCTAGGGATGCAAGCTGCCGTGATTGAGTTTGCGCGTCATGTCGCTGGCCTTGATGGCGCGACTTCGAGTGAATTTGAGCCAACTGCAGAGCATCCAGTGATCGCATTGATTACCGAATGGACCAAGGCCGATGGTACGCGAGAAATCCGGACCGAGGAGGGTGATCTGGGTGGTACGATGCGGTTGGGNNCCGAGGGGTGTCGCCTGACTCCAGGATCTAACGTTGCCCAGATCTACGGTGCCGACGTTGTCAGCGAACGCCACCGCCATCGTTGGGAATTCAACAACGACTATTTGGACCAGCTCTCAGAAGCTGGCCTCCAGATTGCGGGCCGTTCGATGGACGGAACTTTAGTTGAGGTGATTGAAGTTGATGATCACCCGTGGTTCGTTGGTTGTCAGTTCCATCCGGAATTTACGTCTACACCACGCGATGGGCATCCACTGTTTACGAGTTTCGTTAAAGCCGCAATCACTTACTCAAAGTCAGGTGACAAGGATACCTTGTTCTCGTGAAATCAGTGATCAATATCGGCGGCATGCCGTGTTCCAATACACACCCGATGATGCTGTTCGGCGGCATGAATGTCTTGGAGTCGAGGGAACTCGCCTTCGAGATAGCTGAGGCCTACTTAGATGTCTGTCGTAAGCTCGATATCCCATATGTCTTCAAGGCGAGTTTTGATAAAGCAAATCGGTCCAGCATCAGAAGCTTTCGTGGTCCTGGGCTTGAAAAAGGCCTCACCTGGCTCTCGGATATCAAGTCCCATTTCAGCGTGCCACTGATCACTGATATCCATGAACCGCACCAGGCGACAGCAGTTGCTGAAGTCTGTGATGTGATTCAGTTGCCTGCATTCTTGTCACGGCAAACTGATCTGGTTGTAGCGATTGCTAAGACTGGGGCGGTCATTAATGTGAAGAAGGCGCAGTTTCTGGCGCCGCATGAAATGCAACACATNATCAATAAGTGTGCCGAGGCCGGGAATGACCAA
This sequence comes from Gammaproteobacteria bacterium, assembly GCA_002705795.1. Taxonomy (GTDB): domain Bacteria; phylum Pseudomonadota; class Gammaproteobacteria; order Pseudomonadales; family Litorivicinaceae; genus HIMB30. The sequence continues at coordinate 17,247 of PAHG01000008.1, read as the reverse complement.
GTGATCTTGTGCGAGCGAGGCTCTAGCTTTGGTTACAATAACCTGGTTGTCGATATGCTAGGGCTTGGGATTATGAAGCACATGAGCGCCCCAGTGATTTTTGACGTGACACACTCGTTACAGAAACCTGGTGGGCGCACAGATTCAGCAGATGGTCGCCGTGAACAAGTCACCGAGCTTGCACGCGCTGGCATGGCGGTGGGTCTTGCCGGACTTTTTCTGGAGTCGCATCCGGATCCATCAAAAGCCAGATGTGACGGGCCCTCTGCTTTACCGCTCGAGAAGCTAGAGCCCTTTTTGTCTCAGTTAAAGGCCATTGATAGCCTCGTTAAATCGTTTGATGTTTTGGAGACCAATAACTAATGACTGCCGTCGTGAATGTAATTGGCCGCGAAGTAATTGATTCTCGTGGCAACCCAACGGTTGAAGCCGACGTCGTTCTGGAATCAGGTGCCTTGGGTCGCGCGTGCGCACCATCGGGTGCCTCGACCGGTTCACGTGAAGCATTGGAATTACGAGACCAGGATGAGAACCGCTTTCTCGGTAAGGGTGTGCTGAAGGCAGTTCAGAATATCAACGGTCCGATCGCGCAGCGTGTCATTGGCCGAGATGTGTCGGATCAGCGCGGACTCGATGATGCAATGATCGATCTTGATGGGACTGAAAACAAATCAAATCTTGGCGCGAATGCGATGCTTGCCGTCTCTTTGGCAACAGCGCGAGCCTGCGCAGAAGATCAGAACCTGCCTCTGTATCAACACATCGCCTATCTGCACGGCAATACAGGCCCGCTGACACTACCAGTACCGATGATGAATATCCTCAACGGTGGGGAGCACGCAGATAATAACGTTGATATTCAAGAGTTTATGATTCAGCCGGTGTCTGCAAAAAGTTTTACTGAAGCACTTCGGATGGGTGCTGAGGTGTTCCACCACTTAAAGAAGGTATTGGTTGCAGAAGGTATGAATACCGCAGTCGGTGATGAGGGCGGTTTTGCGCCAAACTTACCATCGAACGAGGCAGCCCTTGCTATTATCGCGAAGGCAGTAGCAAACACGGGATACGTATTAGGTGAGGACATCACGTTGGCGCTTGATTGTGCGTCGAGCGAGTTCTACAAAAATGGACAATATGATCTGGCCGGCGAGGGCCGTTCCTTTGACGCGAAAGGCTTTGCAGGTTACTTGAGTAGCTTGTGTGATCACTATCCAATCGTTTCCATTGAGGACGGGATGGATGAGAGTGATTGGGATGGATGGGCCTATTTGACTGAGACATTGGGTTCGCGTTGTCAGCTTGTGGGTGATGATCTATTCGTGACTAACACAAACATTTTAACTCGCGGTATTGAGCAAGGAGTGGGTAATTCCATCTTAATTAAATTCAATCAGATCGGAACCCTGTCGGAGACGCTTGATGCGATCGGTATGGCGCAAAAAGCAGGATTCACTGCAGTGATTTCTCACCGTTCTGGGGAGACAGAAGACACAACCATCGCAGATCTGGCGGTTGGTACGTCTGCGGGGCAGATCAAAACAGGGTCGCTCTGTCGGTCAGACCGTGTTGCGAAATACAACCAGTTGCTGCGTATNGAAGAGGTACTGGGTTCTCAAGCGAAGTATGCTGGCCGTGGAGCCATTTTCGGGCAGTCATGACAGGCCGGATCATTCTTGTCGGACTTGGGATTTTATTGGTCTTGTCCCAGTACCAGTTATGGTTAGGGACAGGCTCAATCTCGGAGTTGCAGCGACTGACAGACGAACTCGAGAAGCAGGAATTGGAAAACCAGCGATTGGCGTCCCGTAATGATGAGCTGGTATCTGAAATTAATGCGTTGAAAACAGATCCTCAGGCGATTGAAGAGCTTCTCCGATCGCGCTTTGGATATGTGAAAGAAGGTGAGACGTTCGTCCGGTTACTACCCAAAGGAGAGCTCCCGAGTGAGTGACCTTTGGGCCGTGATTCCTGCTGGAGGAAGAGGTCTTCGGTTTGGCTCCCTTGTACCGAAACAATATATGACAGTCGCTGGTCGCCCGCTGTTGGAGCANGTGTTAGCGGCATTTCTTAAGCCACAGGTGTTCAAGGCGGTCGTGGTTCCTGTCCCGACTGATGATCATCGATTTAATGAATTAGCTTCATCGGATGATGATCGTGTGCACGCAATTATGGGCGGCGCAGAACGTGCAGATAGCGTCCGGGCGGGGCTTGATTGGATTCAGGAACAGGGTGCCGGAGAGGATGATTGGGTGTTTGTGCACGATGCAGTGCGACCACTAATTACCCAAAATGAATTACAAGGTTTATTGGAGGCGCTTGATTCATCTAATTGCCCGGGTGTGGTGTTGGGCGTTCCAGCAGCCGACACTCTCAAACGTGTGGATCAGNTCAGTCCATGTCCAGAGGAGTCAGACAGTTGCATTGCCGAGACTGTCGATCGTGCTGGGTTGTGGCACGCGATGACGCCCCAGGTCTTTCGGTTGGGAGAACTGTCTCACGCACTTCTGTCCGCAAAACAGAAGGGTTTCCTGGTGACAGACGAGTCTCAGGCAATGGAAGCTATTGGGCGACCACCTTGGTTGATTCGTGGTCGACGCTCCAACGTTAAACTAACCTATCCTGAGGATCTTGAGTTAATCGAAGTGCTCTTATCTGCGCGGGAGGAAGCATCGGTATGATTCGTATTGGGCAGGGTTTTGACGTTCACGAGGTGGAGCCCGGTGATGGCATGACCCTCGGTGGTCTCTGGGTACCTTGTGATTATCGGCTGGTCGCACACAGTGACGGGGATATCGTGTTACATGCGGCTATGGATGCGATGCTTGGGGCTCTAGCACTTGGCGACATTGGTCTTTTGTTTCCCGATACTGATCTCAGATTTAAGGGGGCAGACTCTGCTTCACTGACACGTGAGGTTCGTCAATTGTGTCTAAAAAAGGGATACTCTGTTTCGAATCTCGATATCACGATCTTGTGTGAAGAGCCGAAGATTGGGCCGATTCGCGAAGCAATGCGTCAGTGTATCGCTGACGTCCTGGAGACGCCTTTGGATCGCGTATCTGTAAAGGCCTCAACAACCGAAAAACTTGGATTCGTCGGTCGCGGTGAGGGTGTCGCTGTGACGGCCGCAGTTTTGATGCGTGCCCATTGAGCACTCTCGTTTTCGGATCACAATCCATCGAGTTAGTGCACCTCCCGAAGGCACATGGTGGATCTGTCTTCGAGGGTTGCTACCGAGCCGACGCATCCGATTTTATTGTTACTGAAGATCTTGGTTTTGAGCCAGCAGGTGCCGGCCCCCATATTTGGGCCTTAATTTGTAAGCGCGGAATCTCAACCGACGAGGCGTGCTCCCGTTTGGCGCAGGCAACAAAGAGCTCGCGTAAAGATCTTGGCTATGCAGGTAAAAAAGATACCCATGCCATCGCGTCGCAGTGGATAAGTTTTCCAGAGACAGCGGTCATCGAGGAGGGTGTGATTGATGAGTCTTTAGATGTTTTAAGACTCACACGGAATCAACGCAAACTTAAAATTGGGCAACTCGCGGGTAATCGTTTTCAGCTCAGGCTCCGTGGTACGGTGGTTGGCGAGCTCTGGGAGCGAATTCAATCGATNAAAACACAGGGTGTNCCGAATTATTTTGGACCGCAGCGATTTGGCCGCTCAGGATTAAACCTCGAGGCAGCACGGCGCCTTGCCCGGCGCGACCCGAAAGGCCGGCGACGACTTCATCCAAAGGATGGAATGGCTNCATCTGCTGCGCGTTCAGCAGGGTTCAATGCAATCCTTGCCGAGCGTTTGCATCAGAACCGTTGGCTCGAGGTGGCGATTGGTGATGCCGTGGCATTGGCTGGCCGGAGTAGTCATTTTATGGTTTCTAACAGTGAGTTAGGATCCGTACGGGAGCGTATTGCGGTAGGCGACTTGGACCCCACGGCTCCGATGGCTGGACGACAGATGAAAACCTCAATCGATCAAGCAACGTTTGAGCGCGCGATATTGAAAACAGACCCGGAGCTCTTTGAGTGGATGACTGGAGTCTTTAGTGATGAGGATCGAAGATCTGTNAGGTTCCTGCCAAAGCAGTTGGAAGCCGAGGTATCCGGGAATACACTCGAGCTGTCGTTCTGGTTGCCAAAAGGCTCGTTTGCGACAGCAATGTTAATTGAATTAGGNAACTTGCGGGAGGCAAATGCACGAGCTGCTTCATGAGCGTGGTCAAAGTCGTCTAGTGGAAACACTCGGTGATCTGGGGATCAACGACGTCTTTGTGCTTGACGCGTTTCGTCGTGTGCCACGCCACTTGTTTGTGGATCCTGCAGTTGCCGATTCAGCCTACACTGACGTGACATTACCGCTGGGGTATCAACAGACCCTCTCGCAACCATCTGTCGTTGCTCGGATGCTGGAGCTGTTGCGTGGTGGTCGCAATCTTGGCCGTGTTCTGGAGGTTGGGGCGGGTTCTGGCTTCCAGACGGGACTTTTATGCCATTTGACTGACAAAGTGTTTGCGATCGAACGGGTCGCGCCCTTGGCAACCGAAGCCCGGAAGCGCATGGATGCTCTCGAGCTTGAGAATGTCGTGATCCGTCATGGTGATGGGTTACTCGGTTGGCCTGAGTTCGCGCCTTTTGACGGCATTATTCTGGCTGCCTGTCCTGAGTCAGTCCCCGAGATTTTATTTGAGCAACTGGCCGACGGGGGACGCCTGATCGCACCGGTCGGTTTAGGTCAGAAGCAGCAGTTGGTTTTGTATATTCGTGATGGCGAGAAGGTCGACGAGATTCCTCTTGACACCACATTTTTTGTTCCCGCCCTGGCAGGCCTCGAATGAGTTGGGTATCGATCTGGCTTCGTGGACTGGCAATGGGTGCTGCTGATGCGGTCCCTGGCGTGTCGGGCGGGACGGTGGCTTTTCTGACCGGGATTTATGAGCGATGGTTGGCTGTCCTGACATCTGTCACACCTGAACTGTGGTCGGTGTTCCGTAAAAACGGGATCCGGGGCTTGTGGGTCCATCTGGACGGCGGGTTTATTTTTCCCCTACTGATTGGCATTTTAATGTCACTGATTACTCTCGCACACTGGATTAAAGATTGGCTCGATGTTGTACCTGAGCGTGTATGGGGGTTTTTTTTCGGACTCATCATCGCNATGGGTATCGCGCTGGTATCTGATTTACGATCCGCCATGCGGATAAAAGACTGGGGGTTTCTGGTGCTTGGCGCCGTGATCGCGCTGGTGCTCGGGCTTCAAACACCGCAATCAGCAGACCCTGCGTTGTGGGTCTGGCCTCTCGCCGGCGCGATGGCATTGTCGGCGATGTTACTACCCGGCATTTCTGGCAGCTTTTTGCTTCTGCTGACGGGGTTATATCCAGCACTGATTAGTGCAGTCAGTGCCTTTGACCTCGCGATTTTACTGCTATTTATAAGCGGTGGTGCCGTTGGCATTTTGTTGATGGCACATGTATTAAAAGCATTGCTGGCCAAATATCACACGGAAGTGCTGAGCTGTCTGACCGGTGTAGTCTTTGGCGCGCTAGTTCGCGTTTGGCCGTGGCAGACTGTCGGTGGTGACGGATCATTGATTTTGATGGTGCCGACTCAACCAATGCTCTGGATTCCGCTTGGGTTCGGATTGGGTGGTTTCGTCTTGGCGACGCTGGTACTGAAGTTCTCGACAGAAAGCGGGGCACAGACGCGATGAAACGTCTTTGGCTTGTTATCGGGTTACTGATTGGTTGCTCGGCGCCCTACGAGGTACCGACCGACAACCTANCCNGCTCGCTTGAGCGCGTGAAACCAGATGTAACAACGATCGATACAGGTAACTTGGATGCGGAAGAACCCGGGTCGCGTTATGTTGTGAGACGTCGTGACACTTTGTTTTCGATTGCATGGCGTTTTGGTCAAGATCCGGATGTATTGCGTCGGCGAAACCAGCTGGATTCTGATCTGATAATCCCAGGACAGACACTGAAATTAAGGGGTGAGGTTCCGCCTGACCCCGAGCCCGAATCAAGACCTAGACCAAAATCGATTACTCCGTCACCCATCAAAGCTGAGTCAGAGCCAGTTCAGAAATCAACAGTCGCCCAGAAGCCAAAAGCACAACCAAAGAAAGCGGTAAAGCAAGAACCAAAAGCGGCCTCAGTACCCCAGTTTACCGGCTGGCAGTGGCCCGTGGATGGGCCAATTATTGAGGCATATTCTGAGAAGACTCGTTTTAGTCGCGCTGTTCAGCTGGGGGGTAAAGCGGGCACTCCCGTGAAAGCATCCGCGAGTGGTCGCGTCGTGTATGCGGGTGATGGCTTGGTTGGTTTCGGTAACCTCGTGATCATCAGTCATCAAGGCAAGCTATTGAGCGCATATGGCCATAATCAGACTCTAAATGTGAAGGTCGGAGACGTCGTTCGAGCGGGTCAAGTAGTTGCACGGATGGGCTCAACTGGGACGGACCGAGTGAAGCTGCACTTCGAGATTCGGAAGCAGGGGAAGCCGATTGATCCGGCCTCATTGATGCCAAAGCGGAAGTCTTAGCCGAGGACTCATAGCACACGAGTTGCCTGCCAAAGCGTTATCGTTTTGGCAGTTTTCGTTGAGGTCAAACTCTGGTGCGAAGCTAGAGATAGCAGGAAACAGATGTGTATTAAGTCTAAAATAGTAAACAAGGCTCTGGAGGAGCCGGAATGGGGCTAGCGCTAAAATCCAGGCTAACGCCTTTGGTTATCAGAACCGAGAGCCTAACTCCTTTGAAGATGCTCGATCTTATTCGGGACCCCGTCCCACTCGTCTGCGTCAGGGAGAGGGTCTTTCCTCTCAGTGATGTTTGGCCAGACCCGCGATAGGTCATCGTTGATTTCGATAAAAATCTGCTGATCTTCCGCGAGCTCGTCCTCTGAGAGGATGGCATCCACAGGGCACTCGGGCTCACAAAGGGCGCAATCGATGCACTCGTCTGGGTTGATAACCAGGAAGTTGGGGCCTTCGTAGAAACAGTCCACCGGGCAAACCTCTACGCAGTCGGTATGTTTACAGCGGATACAGTTATCAACAACAACAAAAGTCATGCGTCTCTCCTCTTCGCGGCCGAGATTCTAGTCGTTTATGTCTGAGTCGCCAAGTGACTTACGTGCTTTTAGGACGAGCGTCTCCAGCGTCGCCCAGGCCCCTCTTGGGGACAGGTCGTCAGGATCGAGTCGGGCGAGCAAGCTCACCAACGGATCCGGTGGCTGACAGAACAGATCTACCTGCAGTGCCTGACGATGGTTGAGGGTGATCTGCTGTGACTCAAGCTCAGCGAGATAAGACGCGGCGCGGCCTATGATTTCATCTGGGACACCGGCGCGTCGGGCGACATGTAGACCGTGGCTCTGCGATGTCGGGCCATCCATCACTTGGTATAAGAACACGATGTGTTCGCCGGTAACCTGGGCCGTCAGGTGGACGTTGAAGGCAGTCGGCTCAATGTCGGGGAGACTTGTGAGCTCGAAGTAGTGTGTGGCGAACAAAGTCAGCGCCGAACGTTTGGCCAGGGCTTCTGCGGATGCCCAAGCGATCGCGAGACCATCGAATGTACTAGTGCCCCGACCCACCTCGTCCATTAGAACCAGAGATCGGTCCGTCGCCTCGGTGAGGATGGCCGCGGTCTCTGTCATCTCGACCATAAACGTTGACCGACCACCCGCGAGGTCATCTGAGGCGCCAATCCGGGTAAAGATGCGATCGACTGGACCGATGGAGGCACTGTCCGCCGGGACGAAGCTTCCGATCCGAGCAAGTAGCGTAATCAGCGCCGTCTGTCGCATATAGGTAGACTTACCGCCCATGTTCGGTCCCGTAATCAGTGACAGCGACCGGGCAGAGTTAAGGAGCGTGTCGTTCGGCACGAAAGGATCAGTATTCGCTTTCTCGATCACCGGATGGCGGCCATTTACGATGCTAATCTCGACAGCATCCGAGGCCGTGGGCTCTACCCAACGCTCCTGACTGGCGACGGTCGCGAGACTCGTCAGGACATCGAGCGCTGCGAGTGATTGTGTAAGTTCTTTTAGGTCATTGATTGACTCATTGAGTGGTTTGAAAAGAGCCTCGAAAAGATGACGTTCTCGACCCAAGGCCTGGCTTTCGGCAGACAGCGCCTTGTCCTCAAATGTTTTCAGTTCGGGGGTCGTAAATCGCTCCGCATTCTTGAGGGTCTGTCGCCTCTGAAAATGAATTGGGGCCTCTTGGGTCGCCAGTGAGGCCTTTGATATCTCGAAATAATAACCATGGACACGGTTATAACCGAGCTTCAGGCCACTAATACCTGAGTTCGTCCGCTCCGTCTCTTCCATCTCTGTCAGGAGGCTCGAGGCGTCGCGAGAGAAACGACGTAGCTGGTCGAGCTCTTCGTCGTAGCCTTCACGGATCACACCACCGGCACTGATCACGACCGATGGCTCCGGCTCAAGTGCCTGGTCGAGTAGTCGCTGGATATCTTCTAGCAGCAGAATATCGCCACCGAGCATGCTCACCGACGCGTAACTCGATTGGTTGAGTCGTTCTGTGAGTTCCGGTAGCTCTTTCAGGCTGTCCCTCAGGCGTGTGAGGTCCCGGGGACGGGCCGATTGGAGCCCGATACGGGCGACGATGCGCTCGAGGTCCCCGATTCTCTTTAGGTGGTCGGTGATTATAGTTATGAGCCCTGAATCGATAAGCTCCCGGATAATCTTGAGTCGTCGTTGGGGAACATCCCCATCTCGGTAGGGGGCGGTGATCCACCGCGCCAGTTCACGACTCCCCATGGCCGTGGATGTCCGGTCGAGCACCCAGAGTAATGTATGCCTCCGCTCACCCCTCAGGGTCCGGATGAGTTCAAGATTTTTCTGTGTGGTCTGGTCCAGGATAACCCTGTGATCGTCACGGATATGTTTTGGCCGAGAGAAATGGATGAGCTCTGTCCGTTGCGTATCGTGGAGATAGGTCAGTAACGCGGCCGTGGCCTCTAGGCCCTGATCACTCACCTCACTCAGGCCCAGACCGGCTACGTCACTGACCTGGTATGTGCGATCGAGCTCTCGAGACAGTTGGTCGAGGGTGTAGTGCCACGCGGGTACCTCGACCTGCCGGGCCTGTGACGCAACAAGGTCTGTGTCTTGGACTAGACATTCATTGGGCTCGATACGCGCAAACAGACTATCAAGCGACTCGCGGCTCAACTGGTCGTAGATTAATATCTCACCTCGGGACACCGAGCCGATAACAACTGAGTAGTCGAGGCCGTGCGTATTCACTGCCGCGACCGAGGGCTCCTGGCCGGCCTCCATGAAGGCGTCGTCTGTGACGGTCCCGGGGGTGAGGATTCGGGTCACCTCGCGCGCGACGGGTCCCTTGGATTCACCGGGGATACCAACCTGTTCGCATACAACGACCGCGAGCCCGGCGTTCAGCAGACGTGCCTGGTAGTTCTCGGCGGCGTGATACGGGACCCCGGCCATTGGTATTGGTTCACCGGCTGACTGGCCGCGGCTTGTTAGCGTGATGTCGAGCACTTGGGCGGCGACTTTGGCGTCATCAAAGAAGAGCTCGTAAAAGTCACCCATACGGTAAAATACCAACGAAGTCGGATATTGTTCCTTTATCGCGAGGTATTGCTGCATCATGGGGGTGTGCTGAGGCGGTGGGGCTGTTTGATCCATGGTGGCATTCTAAAGAAAAGACTCGGATTGGTGTATGACTAGAGAGGTTTCGGTTGTCCTAAATGGATTGCACGCTCGTTTGATAGCGACGAATCAGACAGTTTCTGTGGCCGAGAGTTGCACCGGTGGGCTTCTCGGGGCGGCGCTCACCGAACTGCCGGGCTCGTCTTGCTACTTCTTAGGAGGTGTCCAAGCCTACGCCAATGAGGTCAAAGAGGGCTTGCTAGGCGTGAGCCACGAGACTCTCGTATCGTTTGGCGCGGTGAGTGAGGAGGTCGCGTCAGAAATGGCTAACGGCATACAGCGGTTGACTGGGTCGGATTGGGCAATCTCAACGACGGGAGTCGCCGGGCCAGATGGAGGTTCGAGCGAGAAGCCGGTGGGTACCGTCTGGATATCGGTGGTCGGCTGCGATGGTCTATTTAGCCAAAAGCTGGAACTTGATGGAGACCGCACGAATGTGCGTCAGGGTGCGGTCCGTGGGTCCCTGAGTATGCTTCTTGAACATCTTCCTAGTGGCGGCAGTACTCTTTAACTTCGGGTTGATGCCCCAATTTTGATATTCGGGTTCTTGGATGGGCCGAGGACCGGTATACTTCCACGCTTTTGGCAATGAATCGGTCGAGGTCAAGATGCCAATCTATGAATATCAGTGTTTGGCGTGCGGCGAGTCGCACGACGCTTTACAGAAACTATCAGATGCACCGCTGGTCGACTGCCCAGCCTGCGGGGAACCAGAACTAAAGAAAAAAATCAGTGCCGCCGGGTTTCGTCTGACCGGTGGCGGCTGGTACGAGACGGACTTTAAGACAAGCGACAAGAAAAAGAATTTAGCGGGCGACACTAAGCCCTCTGAATCAGATAAGCCGACCGAGTCCAAGCCCGCAGAATCGAGCTCGGACAAGAAAACGGAGCCCAAAAAGGCAACCCCAGAGAAAAAGGAATCGGCTGCCTAGGCCATTTGCAAAAGGAATCCAGACCCATGCGTACCCACTACTGCGGCGAACTCAATAGCAAGCACATCGGTGACACGGTCACTGTTTGCGGTTGGGTTCACCGTCGCCGCGACCATGGCGGTGTAATCTTCCTTGATCTGCGTGATCGTCAGGGTCTTCTTCAGGTCGTCGTCGATCCCGACACTGAGCAGGCTTTTGCCACTGCCGATCGTGCCAGGTCTGAGTGGGTAATGCAGGTCACGGGTCTGGTTCGTACACGGCCTGAGGGGACCGTGAATCCTGAAATGGCGACCGGCGAAATCGAGGTATTGGGACAGGAAGTGAATGTCCTTAATACGGCCGACACGCCCCCGTTCCAATTGGATGAACACGCGAAGGTTGGTGAAGAGGTCCGCTTGAAGCACCGATACATGGATCTTCGTCGTCCTGAGATGCTAGAGAACCTGATGCTCCGCTCGCGGGTGACAACTTTTGTCCGTAATTTTTTGGCGGACCATGGTTTTGTGGATACAGAAACTCCCATATTGACCCGCGCGACTCCCGAGGGTGCTAGGGACTACCTAGTCCCGTCACGGGTCCATAAGGGGGAATTTTTCGCGCTTCCTCAGTCTCCGCAGCTTTTCAAGCAGCTGTTAATGGTCGCGGGCCTGGATCGCTACTTTCAGATAGCAAAGTGTTTCCGGGACGAAGATCTGCGAGCCGACCGACAGCCAGAGTTCACACAGATTGACCTCGAGATGTCATTTGCCGACGAGGAGGCGGTGATGAGTCTGACTGAGGCTATGATTCGTGATCTATTCAAGGCGGAGATGGATATCGATCTGGGTGAGTTCCCGAGAATGCCTTACGCCGAGGCGGTGGCGCGTTTCGGAAGTGATAAGCCCGACCTCAGGATCCCCCTCGAGCTTATCGATATCAAAGACCTAATGGCTTCCGTTGATTTTAAGGTTTTCAGTGGTCCTGCGAATGATCCGGATGGTCGTGTGGCCGTTCTGAAGTTACCGGGTGGGGCAACAATTTCCCGTAAGGAGATTGATGACTACACCAAATTTGTTGGCCAATACGGTGCTAAGGGGCTTGCTTGGGTAAAGGTCAACGCAATGGCTGAGGGTGTCGAGGGTCTGCAAAGCCCGATCCTCAAGTTTATGCCGGACGATGTCGTTATGGCGCTTATAAGCCGCGTCGAAGCGACTGACGGAGATATCCTTTTCTTCGGCGCCGATTCAGGGCGTGTTGTGTCAGACGCGCTTGGCGCGCTCCGCGTAAAGTTGGGGCACGATTTGGATCTCTTAACACGTGAGTGGGCTCCGCTCTGGGTGGTCGATTTCCCGATGTTTGAGAAGACCGGCGACCGTCAGGTCGCGGCGTTACACCATCCCTTTACGGCCCCAACGGTTGATCCGGTTACATTGAAAGCTGAACCGCTGGACGCGCTGTCTCGTGCCTACGACATGGTGCTTAATGGAACGGAACTGGGCGGTGGGTCGGTCCGTATCCACGATCAGGCTACACAGCAGGCTGTCTTTGAGGTATTGGATATTTCTTCGGACGAGCAGCGAGAGAAGTTCGGATTTTTATTGGACGCCCTGTGCTACGGTGCGCCACCGCACGGCGGCCTTGCTTTTGGTCTTGATCGTCTTGTGATGCTGATGTTGGGTGTGAACTCGATCCGTGACGTGATTGCCTTCCCGAAAACGCAATCGGCGACCTGTTTGTTGACCGACGCTCCGGGGGAGGTCAGTACGGAGCAGCTGAAAGAGGTTGGTGTCAGGATCCGTCAGGACAAAACGGGGTCAATGTGATGGCAGGTCACAGCAAATGGGCCAACATAAAGCATAAAAAAGCCGCGCAGGACGCGAAGCGTGGAAAGGTTTTTACCAAACTAATTCGTGAGATTACCGTTGCCGCCAAGATGGGTGGCGGCGATCCGGCCGACAATCCACGGCTCCGAGCCGCGGTAGACAAGGCACTGTCAGCTAACATGACCAAAGATACGATCCAGCGTGCGATCGACCGGGGCGCGGGTGGTGGCGATAATGATAATGTCGAAGAGCTAACCTATGAGGGTTATGGCCCGGGCGGTGTTGCTGTCTTGGTCGAAGTGATGACAGATAACAAAAATCGTACGGTTGCCGAGGTACGGCACGCGTTCAGTAAGTGCGGCGGAAATCTTGGTACCGACGGATCAGTATCCTATTTGTTCACGAAGCGTGGCCAAATTTTGATTGAAAACGCGGATGAAGACGTCGTTATGGAGGCAGCACTCGAGGCGGGAGCCGAGGATGTGATTGGTCACGATGATGCGTCAATCGATGTCGCGACCACACAGAACGATGTGATTGAGGTAAAGGATGCGCTCGTCGCCGCCGGCATTGAAGTTTTGTCGGCTGAGGTCGCGCTGGTGCCGTCAACCACCGCTGAGCTTGACCCGGACAGTGCACCCAGAGTGATGAAGCTCATAGATATGTTGGAGGATCTAGATGACGTGCAAAACGTCTACACCAACGCAAACTTTACCGACGAGCTTCTCGAGTCACTAGCCTGATGCGTAGGATCCTCGGCATCGATCCAGGCTCCATCAAAACAGGTTGGGGTGTAATCGAGGTCGAGGGCGGTAGTGTTACCCACCTAGAGTCGGGGATCTTGCGGCTTGGGACGGGCGAGATGGCGGACCGTCTCCTTACCCTGCACCGCGGACTGCGCGACGTGATCGAGCGGTTGGAACCATCTGAGTGTGCCGTTGAAGAGATTTTTCTCGCGAAGAACTTCCAGTCAGTTTTAAAGCTTGGTCAGGCACGTGGTGTGGCATTATTGTCGGCGGGGGCGGCATCTATCCCGGTCAAAGAGTTCGCGGCGAAAACTGTAAAGCAGGCTATCTGCGGTCAAGGACACGCGAGCAAAACCCAGATGCAGAACATGGTGGTTAGGATACTTGGGTTGACTGAAAATCCCGGCGAAGATGCGGCCGACGCGCTTGGTATTGCGCTCTGTGCTGGCTACAGTAAAGATGGTATCGCGGCGGACGCCCGATTTCGTTTGTCATCCCGTTCTCGTACGGGTAGGCGCTGGCGTTTGAAGGAGAGCTAGATTGATTGGCCAAATCAAGGGGATATTGCTTGGCATTGATCACCAGACCGCATTGATCGATGTCAGCGGGGTTGGTTACGAGGTCGAGTGCCCAATCAGTACGCTGTGTGAGTTACCACCGGTCGGTCAGACGGTTACTTTGCTGACACACTTTGTGGTCCGCGAGGATGCCCAACTTCTTTACGGTTTCTTAACCCAAGAGGACCGTGAATCCTTCCGGATTCTGATCAAGATCTCTGGTGTTGGTCCGAAACTCGCTATAGGCATTCTATCCGGATTGTCCGGTGATGATCTCGCGAGGGCAGTCGAGCGTGATGATTTGGCGACGCTTACCCGGCTTCCCGGTATCGGCAAGAAGACAGCTGAACGGTTAGTGGTTGAATTGAGGGGTCGCATGAGCCCAGGTGGGCATAACCAAGCGACCAGTATAAAGTCGCCCGTAGAGGATGCGATGCTAGGTCTAATTGCACTCGGCTACAAAGAATCGGAGGCACGCAAGGCTATTAATCTAGTATCAACAGATCCGGATACGACCCCTGAGGGTCTGATACGGGCCAGCCTAAAACAGATGCTGAGAACACCATGAAAGAGCGGATTGTAGAGGGCGACCCATTGCCGGAGGATGTGCGCATCGAACGCGCCGTTCGACCAAAGTTGCTGGCCGAATATGAGGGTCAGCCTAAGGTCCGCGAACAGATGCAGCTTTTTGTGGACGCAGCACGGAACCGCTCCGAACCTCTAGACCATACGCTGATTTTTGGTCCACCGGGCCTCGGTAAGACAACCCTCGCTAATATAGTCGCGTATGAGATGGGTGCCGCTCTGAAATCAACTTCGGGCCCAGTGCTTGAGCGGGCGGGAGATCTTGCAGCGATTCTGACAAATCTGGAGACAGGGGATGTCCTCTTCATTGACGAGATTCATCGCCTGTCTGCCTCTATCGAAGAGGTTTTGTACCCAGCGATGGAAGACTACCAGCTCGATATTATGATTGGAGAAGGGCCCGCGGCTCGATCAATCAAGCTCGATCTGCCACCATTTACACTCGTCGGTGCGACGACCCGGGCCGGGCTTTTAACGAGTCCTTTACGCGATCGATTCGGTATCGTTCAACGACTTGAGTTTTATTCAGAGACTGATCTGACAAGAATTGTGAGCCGGTCTGCAGGACTCATGGGAATTGAGTGCAAACCTGGGGGAGCATCTGAAATCGCTAAACGGGCCCGTGGTACGCCGCGGATTGCGAATCGACTGTTACGGCGAGTGCGTGATTTTGCTGAAGTTCGTGCGGATGGCGTAATTACACAACAGATATCTGACGATGCGCTGAACCTCCTGCATGTCGACGCGCGTGGCTTTGACCAAATGGATCGTAAGCTGTTATCAGTTCTCGCCAACCACTTTGACGGAGGCCCTGTCGGTATTGAGTCCCTAGCCACATCTATTGGCGAAGAGCGCGGTACGCTTGAAGAAGTGATTGAGCCCTATTTGATCCAGCAGGGCTATCTCCACCGCACACCGCGGGGACGAGCGCTGACTCAGGCTGGGTATCAGGTGGTGGGATTAAGTGGTAGCGCTGACGATTTGTTCCAGGAATCATGATGGGCTTTGAGATCCCGGTTCGTGTTTATATTGAGGATACTGACGCCGGCGGCATCGTTTTTTATGGGAACTATTTGAAGTATTTTGAGCGTGCTCGAACGGACTTCTTGCGAAGCATAGGAATCGAGCAGTCGGTTACGATAGAAAACAATTTAATCTTTGTGGTACGACGGGTATCTGTTGACTATAAATCACCGGCGAGACTTGACGATGTCTTGTCGGTGTCTTGCTCTGTTATGTCGGTCCATCCGACGCGGGTGTTATTCGCGCAGTCGGCGATTAGAGCGAGTGACAGCACCCACCTAGTGAATGCGGAGGTGGAAGTTGTTGCCGCCGGCATGGATACTTTGAAGCCGCGGGCATTGCCCGACGTATTGGTAAATAAGTTACATATGACTGTTGGAAATACTGATGTCTGAAGAACTCTCTATCTTAAGCCTCGTACTGCAAGCCGGTCCCGTCGTCCAACTGGTGATGGCTACTTTATTGCTCGCTTCTATTTTTTCCTGGATTGTTATTTTTCAGCGGACCCGTGTGTTATCTCGGGCGCAAAAACATGCGCGTCTGTTCGAGGACACGTTCTGGAGTGGCGCTGAGCTGGTGAGTCTCTATAAGCAGGTTGCGAATTCTCCAAATTTGATCGGACTTGAGGCGGTCTTTAAGGCAGGCTTCCAAGAGTTCACAAGGCTCCGTCAAGACGTAAGATCAGACCCCGATGCAGTGATGGAGGGTGTTCATCGTGCAATGCGCGTGGCTCGTGCAAAAGAGGAAGAGCGTCTTGAGGCGCATCTGCCATTCCTTGCGACCGTTGGATCGATTAGCCCGTATATCGGCCTTTTTGGAACGGTCTGGGGGATCATGAATTCGTTTCGTGGATTGGCCCTCGTAAAGCAAGCGACGCTGGCCACTGTAGCGCCTGGTATATCTGAAGCCTTAGTCGCCACGGCCATTGGTTTATTCGCAGCAATTCCAGCAGTCATTGCCTATAACCGGTTTAATGCGAAAGTGGATAATCTCGCAATGACTTACGAGAATTTCTCTGACGAGTTCGCTGCGATTCTGCATCGCCGTGTTCATCAGCGGGGTGAATGATGGCGAGGGTTTCGCGACGTAATCGGAAGCGGTTAGTGTCAGAGATTAATGTCGTCCCTTACATCGATGTTATGTTGGTGCTACTTGTGATCTTTATGGTGACAGCGCCAATGCTTACTCCTGGTGTGCCCATTGAGCTACCGGAGGCATCGACCGAACCACTGCCGGTCGACGCTGACGAAGAGCCACTGGTGATCTCAATGAACGGGCAAGGGGAGCTCTTTATCAACATCGGTGGGGATGGTGAGATTGCTGTGACTCTGGGTGTTGTCAAAGACCGGGTAATGAAAGTTTTGGCAGCGAAACCAGGAACTCCAGTGCAGTTACGGGGTGACCAGGGTCTTGATTATGGCAACGTGATGGAGGTTATGGCAGCTCTTCAGGGAGTCGGCGTGACCTCAATTGGTCTTGTGGCGGAGACGCCCTGATGGATCGTCGGGGCGAAAACCTAGTTCGTCCCCTGTTGCTTGCCGTTGGTTTGCACATTGTGTTGCTTTCGACCTTTTTTGTTGCGGTATCTCCTGAAGCTAAGACCATTACCCCACCCCCAGTCATCGTGCTGCAGGCGACCGAATTAAGCTTCGCACCATCCGCGGCCGCAGAGGCTGAGGCGAAGAAGCAGGCTGAGGCGAAGAAGCAGGCCGAGGCCAAGAGGCAGGCCGAGGCAAAGAAACAGGCGGAGGCGAAGAGGCAGGTCGAGGCGAAGAAGCAGGCAGAGGCGAAGAAGCAGGCTGAGGCGAAGAAACAGGCCGAGGCGAAGAAACAGACCGAGGCGAAGAAACAGACCGAGGCGAAGAAACAGACCGAGGCGAAGAAACAGGCCGAGGC
>PAHG01000007.1 GCA_002705795.1 Gammaproteobacteria bacterium | reverse complement strand
GAGCCACACCGTCACGACGATGGTGCAGGCGGACGGTTCCTGGTCATACACACTCAGTAACGACGACATGATCGTGATCGGCCAGGGCGCCGGACGGTCGGTGGTCGCGACCCAGGTCGACGTCGCGGGGAACGTGTTCTCCACAGCGCCGGCAGGGTTCGAGATGTACACCACGACCCGGATGGATTCCGACGGGGTGCTTGACGAGTCCCAGCTGACCCAGAACCTGGGCCACCCGGACACGGTCGAGGGCGGGACGGTCATCACCAGCGCTGCTGGTACCCTGACCGGATCGGACGACGTGGTCGACCTGTCGGGCTCATCCAGCGATGTTCAGTTCCAGGCCGCCTTCGGTACGATCACGGTCGACGACGGTACCACGGTGCGGTCTGCGTACACGGACCCCGATGGCGACTTCGAGAACATCCTGACCGGTTCCGGCGACGACCTACTGATCGGCCTCGACGGTGTGTCTGAGGTATTTAACCCAGGCACGGGCAGTAACACAGTCATCGCGGGCGACTCCGCGGGCGACTTTGACGAGCTCGACTACAGCCAGATGAGTGGGGCCTCTGGTTCCCTCGCAGCGGTCGCCTCGGCGGACGTCACCGACGGCAAGGAGTACACCCTGGGCGCGAACTGGAAACAGTCCGAGCTGGTGGTCCTGAACCTCAACGGCCAGAGCTTCGCGGCTCCGACCGCCCAGTACGCCACACTGGCGGCGCTGGTGGTCGCGCTCGAGCAGCAGGTCAATGCCGCGGCCGGNGGCGACATAGTCTCCACGGTCACGAACGACGTCACCAACACGGTCACAGTCACCGCGAACGCGGGCACCGACCAGGCCGCGGTCGTGGCGGGGCTCCAGGCCTCCGACATCGTCGCGGTTGATATCGGTGGTATCTACGCCGATCTCAGCCTTAGCGCGTCAGAGAATGTCTACGCGGCCTATACCGCGGAGACTGGTAAGGTCCTCCGGAACGACGGCGGCACCGACGAGGTGTTCGGTATCGAGGGAGTCCTGGGTACGGCGTACGAGGATATCCTCGGCGGTGACGACCTCGAGAACTATCTCGCCGCCGGCGCGGGTGACGATATCGTCGACGGTGAGGGCGGCTCGGACGAGCTGTTCGGTGAAGAGGGCAACGACTACATCTACGGCGGCGACGGCGACGACTACATCGTCGGTGGCGCGGGCACGGACATCCTGTTCGGTGGCGCCGGGCGCGACGTCTACGCGGTCGATCTCGGGTCGGTCGATACGATCCGCGACTTCGGGGTCTCGGCGATACTGTCGAGCGCGGCCGGACGTGGCGGGGTCAATGACCAGGTCGAGTTCGGCTTTACCGACACAGACCTGACTGACCTGTTTGGCTCGGTACCTNGCTCGCTAGGGCTGTCCCTGTCCCTGACCTCCGTCAGCGACTATCAGTACACGCTGGTACTGGAAGGAGACGACGGCAGTACGACCGCGACGCTGGGTACGGTGGACCTTAACTGGGGTACCGTGGAGGCACTGTTCGGTGACCTCGACCCGGCGGACTTTGACCTGAACGCGTTCCTGCCCGCGGGCGGCACGCTGGCGACCGGTGGCGGCGACTACAGCATCCTGGCGACTCTTGAGTTTGTCCGGGAGGCGCAGGTCGACGACGCAGCCGGCTCACAGGTCGTGATCGGCGAGGGTACCAGCGACGATATCTTCGTCAGCACGCAGGGAGACGACATCGTGATCGGTGGCCTCGGTGAGGACACCTACGAGACCCGGATCCTGGGCGAGACCGGTATCACCGCGATCGACAACGGCACTGAGACCCTAAACGATCTGGGTGGCGTCGGCGAGGTCGATACGGTGTTCTTCGAGGGCGTAAGAGACCTCGGTGACCTGGTCTTCGACCGCGTCGAGCTCCGACGCGAAGGTGACGACCGGTCGCTAGAGATCAGGTACGAGCAGTACCGCGGTATCGATGACGAGGACACCGTCGCGGACGAGGTCGGCGCGCTGCACGCGACTGGTACGGTCGAGCTGTTCAACCAGTTCAGCCTGTCCCAGTCTGACCTGTACGCGATCGAGGGACTACAGATAGCGGCCGAGACCGACAACCCGCTCGAGGCGGCGGTCCAGAGCTACGTGTTCGGTGAGGTGACCGAGAGCGCCGAGACCGGGGATATTCTCTCCGCCTCCGCGGACGCGGATACCATCCTGATCGGTACCGACGGTAAGACCGACGAGTACCGCATCGAGGCACCGACCGACGGCGCCGAGGCCTGGATCTATGGCATGGGCGACGGCACCAACCTCGACGCGAACGAGGACGTGATCATCGGCCTAAACGGGTCTACGGTCAGCTCGATGTCTGACGTGAGTCAGGTGACACTGGCCGGTGGTGACGCCGTACAGAAAGTCAGCATCACGTTTGATCAGGGCGGCAACGACGCGATCCTCGACCTGTTCTTCGCGGACGGCGGTAACGTCAACTCGACCGACCTCATCGACCGGATTAAGTTCGAGTCGTAATGAGGAACCCGGTGGGCCTAGGCCCACCGGATGCGGTTGTGTAGTCTCGGGGACACCGGAATTGGATAAAAAGATTGAAATTGCGGAAACTACGTACTATTGTGGCGAGAAGTTACACGCAATACAGGCCCGGGCCGACCGGCCAGGGCACGGGAGACAGACATGGCGCGTGATATAGCGACCAGCATGACACCCTCACGGCGGCTCGGGCCCCGCGGGGGTGACCGTGTCCGTTCTGCGGCCCACGGGCTGTCGAAGGTCGACGCGGCACTGCTAGGTGCGGCGCTCGTTATTCTCGGCGAGCGCGTCAACTCGGCGTCGGGGGACGGATCGCTCCGGGTCTTGCCGGCCGGGCTTAAGTCGGTCTCCGCGGACCAGAACTTCGAGCTGTCACTGAGCTCGCTCCGGAACGCGAACGCTGAAGTCTCGTTGCTATCGTCTCTTGTATCGAGTGTCCGTAAGGACGTGTCCGAGGAACTCTCCGTATCGAAGACCGCGCAGGCGGTAAACGACGCTTACACCTCCAGGACACAGCTCACCGACGACCTCGAGCAGTACCTCGCCGACGCTGGGAAGCCGGTCAGCGCGACCGAGCTCGGTGTCGACGGCGGGGCCAACGTCAGCGGTAAGTCTTACATCGCGGAGATGGAGAACCTTGAGTCCGCGTCACAAGAATTCCTGAACATCATGCGCCAGCTCTTCGCGGAGGAGCTCGACTCGGTCGCCGAGCGGCAGCAACAGAAGCCCGCCGAGGAGGACCAGAAGGAAGTCGCCAAGGACGAGACCGAGGAAGGAAAGGAAGCCGATATGGAGCAGGAGGTCGCCGACGATGACGGCCTTGGTTCGCCCTGGATGGGTCTCTTAGGCCTCGCCGGCGGTGGCGGTGGCGGTGGCGGCGGCTTTGGTGGCGGTGGCTTCGGTTTCGGTGGCGGCGTGATCGACGGCTACGTCTCAGGCGCGACCGTGTTCTGGGACCAGAACTCCAACTTCATTATGGACGCCAACGAGGCGGCCTACTCGACGACCACGGGAGCGGACGGTAGCTATAACCTGACCATCACCTCACAGACTGGCCAGATTGTGGTCATGGACGACGGTGTCGACATCTCCACCGGCGGATCGGTCGGGATGATGGCGATGTCTCTAGAGAACGCGACCGACGCGGCCAACGCCCAGATCACACCCCTCACCATGCTCGCGGTACAGGGTATCGACGAGTCGACCATCTTCCAGATGCTCGGGGTCACTGATACTGAAAATATTTCGATAGCCACCCTCGACCCGGTGGAGTTACTCGAGTCCGGCGTCGACGGTGACATGGAGACTGGTGGCTTGTTACTCCTCCAGGCGCAGCAGATATTCGCGATCACGAACGCGGTCGCGGCGCTGGCGGAGGAGTCTGGGATGACCCAGGCCGAGGCCGTCAGCTCGACACTGGAGGCGTTCGGTAACCTGACCACTGACCAGCTCGATAGCCTGGTCGGTGAGATGAGTGGGGCCGCGGAAGAGGCGGCCGCCAACAGCGCGATCCAGTCGATCCTCAACGAGGTCGCACCAGACTTCAGCGGCAGCGCTTCGGATCTGTCGTCTGCGATCGTGAAGACCAACCAGGTCCTCGGTGAGGAGCTCAGCGACCCGACACAGGCGCTTGGTGAGAGCGCCCGTGCGGCGGCACTGATCACACAGAACGACCTGGTCACCGAGTTCAAGGCCGTGGGTCAGATGGACCCCGCGGCGGCGGCGGCAGATATCGCGGACCGGCTCTCGGCGAGCTTCTCAAGCGTCGCCGACATCAAGGCGAACTTCAGGGACGTTTATAGAGAGCAGATAGCGGCCCAGGCCGAGTCGGGCGGTGGGATCATTACCTCGGTCGACGACATCACGGTGCTCGCGGGGACCGGGAAGCTGATCGCGGTCTCCGATATCATCGGTAACGACAGGAACACTGGCGAGGGTGACCTCAGGCTGATCTCGATCGGTCCCTCGAAGGTTACCTTTACCGAGGTCCCGAACGTCATGACCGCGAGGATGTCTGAGCTCGAGTCGGGAGATCGTGCGCACAGTTATGAGTTGTCGGTCAACACTACTGGGTTCTCGGTAGGGGACTACGTTAAGCTGGACATCGGCCCGATTAAGGTCCAGACACAGATCACCGCGGACGACACACAGCTGTCGGTCGCGACTAAATTAGTCAACAAGTTTGGGACCATGTTCCCGGGCGACCGGAAGCCACCGTTCTCGATCGAGTTGGCCGACGACGGGTCGGCGGGGCTGGTCATCCAGCAGGACAGCCAGGCTGAGCTGACCAAGGTCAAGTTGATGCGTGGCGTCGACGAGAGCGGCGCGAACTTTACCGCCAGGATCGTGGACATCGCGGGCGAGCAGTATGTGCAGATCGACTCCAGCGCCGCCGAGTCTGGCCGGCTTAACTATGTGGTCGCGAACGATGACGGGATCGGTCACGGGATGGTCAGGCTCAGCATCGAGCCCGAGTTCAGAGAGGTCGCTGAGCCGGTCGGGCGCACCGCGACAGTTACCGAGGACGGGTTGCTCTCACTCGCGGGACAGTTCGAGCTCACCGGAAACTACACGACCGGAGTCCAGGAGAAGCTCCTGTTCCAGCTCGACAGCAATATGCCGGAAGGGTTCAGGCTCTACGACGGATCGACCTACACCGCGCTGACAAAGAATGCGGCGGGCACGTACTCAAGGATACAGATNGACGCCGATAACCCNCCTAGCCTAGCGATGCCTGGGAACTACCACGGGGAAATCAGCTACAGCTTCGGGCTCGGCTCGAGGGCCGATACCACCGACGGTAAGGTATTCACTGCGAAGTCTAACACCGCAGCGATCACGACCACCGTGACAGCGGCCGCGGAGGCGCCGGCGGATCAGGCCACGCTAGGTATCTTTGTCGGCGACGATACCGAGATCTCGGCGGACCTCAGCGGTGCGATTATCCCGGTCGTATCCGGCGAGCCGAACGCCAACCAGACCGCCCGGATCCTGCTGACCGGCGGTGACCCCAACGAGACCCACAGTGTCACGTTCTCTAACATCCCAGACGGGATGACGGTCACGGTCGGAGGCAACCCAGCCACAGTCGCATTCGGCACCCTGACTATTGAGGGTGTGCCTATCGNTACCGAGGTCCCGATCCAGTTTACGGCCAGCCAGGAGCTACTCGGCTCACAGNTTGGCCTNACCGACCCTGCCGACCAGATCCGTGCGGTCGTGACCGGCGAGGAGCGGGGCCCGGANGGTGAGACCGTGCTCGCCAGNGGCCAGGGCACAGAGGTCGAGTTCCAGTTNGATATCGGGGCCTCNTTNGGCCTCAACGTNTCTGCCCGGGCGCTCACCGTGNCCGACGAGGACGTCGCGGCGCTNNTNGGNAGCNTAGANGCNTCGGTCGGGGACGGCGCCAAGCTGCTTACAACNATCACCCTAGACAGCCAGGACGTGACCCTCGGACGNATNACCAAGACCGGGGACGCGTATGACCCGGCGACCTTCATCGCAATCGACCCGGGGGCGGGCTATGCGGTTACGGTCGATGGTGTTAATCACACGGTCCCCGTGACCCGAGTCGCCAACGACGACGGCACCCTGACCTTTACACTCAAGGCCGACAGCGATCAGATCGCCGCGGCCTACCTCGAGGGGATCGCGGTAGTACCGACCACGGAACACTTNAAGGGCACCGTCACTGCCAACGTGGTATTCGATGCGACCCGAGAGATTACTAATGACCAGGGCGCGACCTCGGTTATTCCACTCGCGTCCGCAGAGAAGGGGCCCCTGACGGTCCGCTTCGACCCGGTACCCGACGGCGTCAGCGCCTACGACGCGCCGGATATTGGTCTAACCGCGGCCGAGGACCACAGCATCTCGCTTGCGTCTCTTTTCTTGAATTCTGATACCCCGATCGCGAGCTACCCGGACGACGACATCGTGACGGGCGAGACCCTCTACTACGAGGTCTCCAGTATCCCATCCACGGCCCGTCTGGTGGATGGGTCGGGCCTGACGGGGCTGACCGGGGACACGCTCCAGTCGGCTATCGCAGACGCGCCGCTTATTGGGCGTGTGGTCGGTGATACGATCCAGTTGACCGTCGCACAGGCCCAGAACGCACATCTGGTGGTGTCCGCGGACGCTCACCTCGACCCGGCAACGATAAATCTGGCCGCGTTCACACGCGAGCCCAGCACAGGCGACGAGTCGGCTAAGGTCAGTGACTCCGTGGGTGTCGANNTCACTGCGGTCGCGGACGCGCCCTACCTCTCTTATGACGCTGATCTACAGACACGTGGTCTGGTCAACGCCGAGAACAGCGGGGGCGGGTCCTACCTGTCAGACCTAGGCCTGTCGGACAAGGCCCANGTATCGATCCCAGCGACCGTGTCGCTTGAGGACCTCGATGGATCGGAATCGCTTTGGGTCTGGGTCACCCCGTACGCGTATGAGGCTGACGGGACAACCGTATCGTCGACNGCCACGTCTGCGGGTGAGTTTTNTTTCGGTACCGGCTCGTTGGCTGGTACCCGGTACGGTACCGACGGCGACGCGTTCGTCGTCAAGGGATCGGACCTCGACGAGGTCTCGGTGTCCCGAGACGCAAGCTACCTGCAAATTAACGGTTTCGATGGCGTGTTCCGGCTCGAGGCGGTCTCGCTGGAGGGTGCACCGGCNACGGCGGCTGATGCTATCACTGCCCGTTCTGGCGGAGTGGACGGTACCGACTACGCGGTCCAGTCGGCCGACCTGAAGGTCCAGTTCCTACAGCCGGCGACAATCCCGACGCTTAATGTGACCGCCGGGTCGGGCGACGCGGCTACCGGGAAGCTAGACTTCACGATGGAAATCGGGCCGTCTGGGACCACCGACGTGGTAACAATACTGGCTACTGATGTCCCAGAGGGGGCCTACTTTCTGTCGCTCGCCGACCATGATGGTGACCCAGCAACCGCTGAGGTGTACACGCCTGTCGGCGCGAAGGCCGAGGTGCCGGGCGTCTGGGTACTCCCCTCCAATGTCTTTATGGATTCTGGGGTCGCCCAGACCGTCTACCTGCAGCTCCCGGGAGCCTACACGACCGATACTGCGGTCAAGTTCACTGCCTACGCGGTTGACGAGCTCGGCCTGACCTCGGCCCAGTCGGTCGATCCTGATACGGCCGCCACCTCTCAGCTCAGCATCGCCCTAGACACTAACGCTACGGTGACTGACCCGGTCATGGTCGACGTGTCCGGCGACGGGCTCCAGTTTACCTCTATGGTCGCCGACGGCGAGCGTGCGGACCAGTTCTTTGACTTGACCGGCGACGGCACCGACGAGCGTCTCCGTGCCTGGCTCGCGCCTGACACAGACGACGCGTTCCTTGTGACCTGGGACGGCTCTGGTGACCCGGTCCTGCTGACCGAATACCTCGACGCCGACGGTGATCCGACGACCAACGCGGTCGAGGATCTGATCGCGATGGCCGGGACCGACGGCTACGTCAACAATTCAGACTTTAGTAACGATCTTTATTTGTGGTTCGATCAGGACACCGACGGTGAGGCTGACGCGGGCGAGATGCAGGCCCTGAACTTCACCGGCCAGGGGATCGATGTCTCCCGGTTCGATGACGTGATAGTCACCGATGCGGCGACCGGGTCGATCATCGCCGCGAGCTCAGTGCCCGGGGTGATCGAGGCGACCTACGGCACCAATAATTTATCTTTAGCGGACGCGGTGGTCCGTGACGTATTCCTGCCAGTCGACGCTCCATCGGTAGGGGCCAGTGTCTCAAATATGGACTCGGATTCCATACTTTCTGGCGCTACCTATTACGAGGATAACCCGGACGGCTTTGAGCTGGCGGCGAGCCTGGAGAATCCCGCGACGGGATCATCCTGGAAGGAGTTGTTTGGGCTTGGGGCCGATGAGAACTACCCCGACGGCACAACCTTCCTGCTCACGGTTCGGGCCAAGACCTCCGGGACCACGTTTAACTTGTCCGACGGTGCCCGGCTCGAGGGCGAGCCGACAGATACCTGGCTGGTCGCGTCGTGGGACGGTGGCCTGCCCTCGGAGACCGGTTTCTCTCTCAAAATGTTTGTCCAGGACGACCTGTCCGGAGAGATCCCGCTGGAGTTCCGTGCCACAAAAGTATTTACCTCGGGCGGTGTGGTCCAGCAGGATACCGTTGTCCGCGACGTGACCCTCGATATCGCTGCCCGGGCTGAGCTCCCGAGCGTGGCGGTCCCAGAGAATATCATCGACGGTGGCTCAGAATCTGACGCTGGTTCGCTGAGTGTCAACCTGTCCGGGATAGCGGCCTCGTCGCCAGACCCAGGCGAGGCTGTCGAGGTGGTCATCAGGACCACCAAGGCGATCGCCGATCAGGTTGACTTCGAACTCAATGGGGCCACGGTCCAGGCTGTCGCTGACCCCGACGCGGAGATCCCCGCGGACGGTGCCGCAGACACACGTGACTACCTCTACACACTCACGGGACCGATCGCTTACGGGGACCTGATCGCAAAGGTCGACCAGTACGCGGCGGGTACATTCTCGTTTGCGATGGATGTGACGACCACAGACGGTGCGGATACCTCGACGCTCAGCGGTCTCCCGTTCCAGTTCAAGGTCGCCCCGGTTGCGCAGCAGGCCGAGGTCTCGGTATCTGCTACTTCATCATCGGAGACGGATGGCAGCCTAGCGTTTTCGGTCGACGTGGCCTCGGTCGATACCGACGGCTCCGAGTTTGTGTCACAGATTTCATTATCATTCGCCCTGACCGGCGGCACTATCCATCCCGGGACCGAGGCAGACGTAGCGCTCGTGATCGGTGGCGAGAGCTACGCGGTCACAAATACCTCGGCTGGTAACTACTCTGTGACCGTACCGGGAGATCTGGCGGCCTCTGGATCATTGTCCGGACAATTGTCACTCCCGAGCTATTTCGATGGCTCGGTCTCGGTGAGCGCGTCCGCGGTGACGGTCGAGAGTAGTCTCCTGACAGAGACAGCGACCAGCGAAACGAAAACCGATACAGCCTCAGTCGACCCTGTCTCTGACGGGCTTGCGGCCGATGGTCTGACGCTGTCCGGTACCACGCTCCTAGGTAGCCAGTCGGTTGCCTTAGACCAGCTTATCCAGGTCCAGACCCTTGACCCGGACGAGACCGTGAACATCCAGATCTCCGGTGTCCCTGGCGACGCGACGCCAAAGTATCTTGGTGGCGCGGTAACTGACGCGTCCTATAACACTGGCACCGGGGTATGGACCCTATCGGGCCTGACCACCACGACCACAGACGGTGTAACGACTGTTCAGGGACTAGAAGACTACTCACTACAGATCGCCGATCTGCAAACCGACTTCGCTCTCGACGTGGAGGCGAAGACGGCTGATGGTGCTGCTGATCTGTCTACTGCTACCTCAGGGATAATATATATTGACGCCCGGCCACTATTCTCGCCTGAGTTTGTGGATACTACTGGTGAGACGCTGGGCGCCGCGACTCTGAACATCAACGAGGACGGATCCGGTGTCCTGTCCGGCATCAACGTGCTGGTAGGCAACCAACTGAACCCGACCGGCACCGAGGTCCGGCTGTCGCTAGACACCAGCCAGGTCCCGGTATCATTGACCGCTTCCGTGCTCGGCTCTGGGACGAACCTTGTCCCGACCACCAGCGCCGGTATCGCCGTGTTTACGCTAACCGCGGCAGAGCTCGCGCGCGGGGTTGAGTTCAGTGTCGACCCGAACGACGCTGGGAGCGAGAACCTATCGGGTGCGTTCGGTCAGGCGATTACGTTGCAGGCGACGACCGACTACGGTGCCGCCGGTACTAAGACCAGCGACCAGTTCGATGCGGGCGTGAACGTGAACCCCACCGTCGACGGTGTGGTCTTCAGTTACAACACCGCGGCCCCTGTCTCCATGACAGAGGACGGCGCCGGTGTCTCGGTCGACTCTCTGTTCAGCTTCCCCGACACCAGCGAGATCATCGACTCCTTGGTGGTGGGCCAGTCAGCGTCGATGAACGTCAGACTCTCTGATGGGAGCTTGGTCTCACTCGCGGACGGGCCGTTTGAGATTACCGATATACAGAATGTTTCCCTCGTACCAGTAGCTAACGCGAACGGTGCTAGCCGCCTACAACTCACGGCGAATGTCAGGGACGCGGGCGAGAATGGTGCCGAGGGCTCATCAGTGAGCTCCCAGACAACTGAGATAGCGGTGGATATCGCCAGCGTTAACGATAACCCGGTCGCGGTAGACGATACGCTGACCCTGAGCGAGGACGCGTCCCAGACATTATTCGACGCGCTCGCAAATGACACGGACGTCGACGGCGACATTTTACAAATTCAGTCCGGCTCGGTCCGTATCACGAGCACCGTCCCGGGACAGAACTCCCCGGCCGGCGGCGGCTCGGTCGAGATTGATGCCGATACTGGGCGGATCGCGTACAAACCGGCGCCGGACTTCTTCGGTACCGAGACCATCACCTACACGATTCAGGACGGTAATGGGGGTACCGACAGCGGGGCCTTGACGGTCACGGTGCTGTCCGTGGACGAGCCCCCTAAGATTTCGGCTAGGACCGGAGACTTGTTCGACGAGGACACCGGACCGCACATCATTGACGTCGTCGGAGAGAACGTCAACGATCCGGATGGGGACACGGTGTCACTGGTATCGGTCTCGACCGACGGTCAGGGAACTGTGTCGGTTGTTGGTAACCAGATCAGCTACCAGCCCGCGAAAGATTTTGATGGGTCAGAGACTCTGACCTTTACCGTCAGCGACGGAACCAGCCAGGTCAGCTCGAGCTTCGAGGTCGCGGTCGACCCCGTGTTTGATACCCTGACACTTGACGAGGTCCCTGACCCAGTCGATCCCACACAGTCTGCCGGTCTCTTGGCGATCTATGCCGACAGCGACCGGTCTGCACTAATCTCAGAGGCGGTCGTGAACGACGGCCGTGTGGACCTCGGGGCGGACCTGACCCTCCACGTGTCCGTAGGCGGTTTCAGTACCTCGGACCCCTCAGAGACGGCGTCTCTCGCCATCGGTGGGCAGGGCGTCGTCGCGGGCTCGAGGCTCGTTATCGCGGACGGTGACCATGCTGGTACTTATACCCCTACCGAGATCACTAACGGGAACTATGAGTTCGTGATCTCAGGTATCGGGGGCGAGGTCAGTGCGTTCGACGCCGAGATCCTGATCCCGAAACAGAACTCAGGCTACGGCAGCAAGGCGCTCACCATCACGACACGAGTCAACGATGGTTTCACCACGAACGAGGCGATAACCGAGACCGAGGCGTTCTCGATATTCAGCACGATACCACCGGCCCCGTTTGTGCAGCTGGCCGCGGATATAGATCTCGCGTCCTTGAATGCTGGCGTCATCGTGCTCGAGGACGTGGTACGTGTCGCGCAGGGTAACGACAGCCATGTGATAGAAATTTTCGGGTTGCCGACCGGCGCAGAGGTGCTTGTGGGTGGCCAGCCGCAGACAGCGATGGTGTTCCTGTCGAGCTACGAGGCACAGCCGGAGACAGGTTACCGTGTGAGCTATGGTGACTGGGGTAGCACCACCATTAAACTTCCGAGCGCGGTAACTTCTGGGGACGAATTACTCAGTATTGAGGCCCGTGTGGGTACCTCGGATGGCACGGTTAACGGCGCCTCCGATGGTGACACACGTTTTGTCTACTCGAGGCTCGTCGAGGCACAGATCAACCTTGGCGGTAAGGCTACCTCAGATGACGATATTATCGTCAACGCCGACGGCTCTGCATTGAGTACCGGAGACGGAGACGACACCGTGACAGTGACTGGGCTAGGTTCCGGTANCCTCGACGGTGGCAATGGACGCGACACCCTGAACCTCGGACGGCTCTCGGTAGCAGACGCAGCCGTGGTGGATCTGAACCTTGGTTCGATGACAGTGATCGCAGCAGGCGCAGCGGACCAGTCCCAGATCCANAGAGACATCGACGGATTTGAGACCGTGATCGGTACCGCCGGCGACGACGTGATCGTCGGGTCGGGGATCGATACCGGATCAATGACACTCCGCGGCGGCGATGGGTCCGACCGTATCTACGGAGGCGCCGGGGATGACCTAATAGACGGCGGCGCGGGCGATGACCAGCTGACAGGTGGTGTGGGCTCTGACCGGTTTGTTATGGCCCCCGGAACGGGCTCCGATACGCTCAACGATTTTGATTTTAATGCCGACTCGATCGTGATCAGTGGCTTCGGTCTGTCGCCGCTCGATAGCGGCGCGCTACCACCCGAGGTGGTGCTGGAGCGTTCCGCCGGTGACGGGACAGACTGGGTGCTCCGGGTGACTAAGACAGACTCAGGCACGGGGCAGATGCTCACCGCGTTGGTCACTCTGGCGGGCACGGCGGCGGTAGCTCAGGCTGAGATTCTTGACCAACTCACTAGCCCCAACGCACACGCCTGGGTCACGTTCTCCGAGGCCCTGGACCTCGCTGGTTCGGACCCAGAGGCATCAGACCCAGACTACGGTATAGACCTCGGCGCGATCGTGGACGACACCACTGGTTACGCTGATAGTTTCTTTGGGGCCCTGGATTACGGCGACACTCACGATTCTATCTCAGACGCCCTCGGGGTAATTGCTGACGCCAAGTACGAGAGTGCATTGGTCGCTAGGCTCGGGGGTGAGTCGGCCGGGGTCGAGAAGTCGATGGACCTGTCGGCCTACGCTGGCCTGTCCGGGTCACTGGGGGACGACGTACTGATCGGTCTCGATCAGGACTCTGTGTTGTATGGTGGTGACGGGGGCTCTGACCGCATCATCGGTGGGCTCGGCGACGATATCTTGTTAGCGTCGATGGACCGCTCCGGAACTAGCGTAGAGTCTGACGAACTGACCGGTGGCGCCGGCGCCGATGTATTTGCGTTCGTCAAGGCAGAGACCGTGGAAGCCGGCCTTCAGAACGTCCACGACGTCCTGGTCAATGATTTCAATCGGGACGAGGGCGACAGACTATTGTTGGTCGGTTACGACGACCCGAACGATGTCGTGATCCATGACGTNGATGCGGGCACAAATACCCAGCGAGTTTCTCTTGAGGATGGGCTGACGGTGATGTTCGATTTATCGTTCGCCCGTGAGTTTGATACTAATTTTGCGTTAAGATTAGCGGACTTTGATAAGTTTGAGGGCTAATCTTGGCGCGTACCAGCCGTAAACTTTTGCTCCTGGCCCTCTCGGGCGTGTTGCTCTTACCTAGCCAAAATCAGGCGAGGGTTCTCTCCGAGACTCGTGTCGGTTACGGCGAGGGCGACTCTGTGTCCGACGTCCCGTCAGCTTCACGGGCTAGCGCCCCGCCGTCTGAAGAGGCTCCATTGGTTATCACGCCGACCGCCACCGAACCGCAACGGAATCAGTCGTTCTCGGTAAAAATTCCTGTGCTCACATCACAGCCTGAGATAGTACCCGTCCCCCAGAGCCAGATCAGGGAGGANGCCGAGTCGGTGCTCCTCAGGGAGCTGGAGGCCGAGAAAGATAGACCCTCGGGGAGCCCCGAGGTCCCGCTCGCTGACGATGATAGTTCGGACGTGTCTGAGACATCTATCCTAGGGATCAGCGGCCTGCTGATGGATAGCGTGGGTCCTGAGATTAATGAGATTGAGGTAGCTGACGGTAGAGATGCCGATACCGAGCCACTGAACCCAGCGGTCTCAAATGAGATCGATTTGATTGGCCGGGAGATGTCACGGATCATGCAGGAGCTGAGTGACGGCGAGAAGGACCCCACTAAGCGGCTACCGATAGAGCCAGTGATCGAGGCGGCCAAAGAGGCGGTAAGTAAGTCACCGACGGTGTTACAGATAGGCTCGTCGCTCAATCTCTACCTCGCCCAGAAGGACGAGATCACCGCCGGCAAGCGGCCCCAGGTCAGCGCCTCGGTCGGTGGAGGTAACCGAAGCTTCGAGACCGAGTCATCTGGGACCGTGGCATCAAACTCTGGGGCCTACCAGTCCCGGTCCGTGTCCGCCAGTCAGCTGTTGTTCGACTTCGGCTCGGTAGACAACCAAATCGGGGCGACAGAGATACGAGGCGAGGCCGCGACAGCAGAACTTCGGGCGATCAAGGGCCAGATATTCCTGGATGCGATCGGCGCATTTTACGAGGTCCAGAGGTCGCTCCTACAGCTCCGGCTGGCGCGTGAGAATGTAAACTCCCGGCGAGCGTTTGTTGAGTTCGTCCGCGACCGCGCCGATCTCGGCGCCAGCAGCGCGGCTGATGTGGTCCGGGCTGAGTCGCGGGTCGCGGAGGCGATGGACTTGATGTCCAGCGCGGCCCAGTCCCTGGCGCGATCGCAGGCAGTGTATCGCCAGTACTACGGTAAAGAGGCCCAGCCCTATGCTTTACCGCGTGAGATATCTGTCGACGAGCTAGACTTCTTGGACTTGGAGGCTTACCTCGACACCCACCCCGACGCGGTCCGGACCAGGCTGCTTGTCGACGCGGCTCAGAAAGACTACCGTGCGACTGTCGGCCAGCAACGGGGCGCTCTGAATTTCCAGGCCTCGATGTCACAGACAAAGAACCCGGGCTCTAGTAACTTCCTCGATGACCGCACATTGACACTGAACTTTGAGAGTAAGCTCTACGCCGGGGGCTCGAAAGACGCGCTCCTGAGGCAGTCCGAGGCGCAGCTGGCCCAGGCAAAGTTTGAGCGTGACCGTGTCTATCTCGATATCCAGCGAAACCTCCGCGACGCGTTCGCCGAGTACGAAGGTAAGCTCGCGGGGGTCTCGGCGCGTATCCTGGTGACCGAGGGCGCCGAGAACTCCTACGAGATATCGAAAGAGATGTATGCGTTCAGTCGGATCAGTTTGTTCGAGTTGCTCAAGACCCAAGAGGAGCTGTTCAGCGCGGGCCAGCGTCTGATCGATAGTATCGTCGACCGGGCGCTGTCGAAGTACCGGTTGCTCCACGCCGCCCAGCAGTTGCCGGAGGTGATCTTTGAAGGTTGAGCCCGAGATGATGATGGAGGGCCTTCAGCCCGAGTTACCTGAGGAGCCCCCCAAGGTCGCGTTGTTTGATTACCCTATCGCTGAGCTTGGTGCGATGGTGTCTGGCGCCCTGGGGCAGTCGATCACACCGGCCGAGTTCCGTGCCCTGGAACCGATCGATCAGGTCTACTGGACATCCGAGGAGTTTGTCGCGGTGATGTCCGACCACGGCTTCGTTGTCCAAGAGGGACAGGTCTTCGAGATACTTCACCCCGGACAGGTGAGATCGATCAGGGAGATTGTCCTCGTGGCGCTAGCCAAGGAGAAGGCTTGGGTGATGTCCTTCGATGAGTCCGCAAATACCTGGAAGGGGGTCGGTATAGGCGGATCGGATAGATTCCCGTCTGACCTCGACGCCGAATTCATCGACCCCGATCGGTGGCAGATTTTCAAGTGCAGCCGCCGCACCGCCGAGCACCTCGCGGTCGTGCCTGGGATTGAGGCCCACTGGTTCTGGTCGACAATCTGGTCAAACCGGGACCTTTATCTGCAGTCAGGTCTGGCTGCGTTATTAACAAATATTTTTGCTCTCGGGGTCTCGATGTTCTCGATGATCGTCTACAACCGGGTGATCCCCTCAAACGCGATGGACTCGCTGCTAGTCCTGGTGTCTGGGATGCTGTTGCTGATGATTGTCGACTACGTCGTGAGGACCGTCCGCAACAGCTTCCTCAGCGTGGCCGGTGTCGACTCCGACCTCTCGCTGGCAGATAAGCTGTTCGCCCAGGTCTTAGACCTCCAGTACAAGTCCAGGAACGGGACAGTCGGGGCGTTGGCGAATACTTTGAAAGAGTTTGAGCATATCAGGGAATTCTTCGCCTCCGCGACCTTAGTATCGTTGATCGATGTCCCGTTCGCGTTCATTTTCTTGGCCGCGATCTACCTGGTCGGTGGCTACATGGTGGTCCCGGTGGTCATTGGTATCTTGGTTATGCTTGCGGTGACGATGTACATCCAGCCACGTATGAAGGCGCTGGCGAAGCACTCGTTTGAAGACGGACAGACCAAGCACTCGGTGATGGTCGAGTCACTGACAGGGCTAGAGACCCTCAAGTTGCTGGGCGCTGGCGGCTTTATGCGTCGCAGGCTGAGGGAGGTCCTCGAGCGCCAGGCGGATATCTCCGAGCAGACCAAAGACGGCACCCACCTGTCTACTAACGTGGCCCAGACGATGCAGCAGATGGTCCAGATGTCTGTAGTCGCGACCGGAGCGATTCTTGTCGCGGATGGTGAGTTTGGGTTCGGGGCGATCATCGCCGCGACGATCCTGTCGGGTAAAGCGATAGCGCCGTTCGCGCAGCTATCGCAGCTGCTGGTCCGTCTGAACCAGATCGGTGTCAGCTACGAGGCGCTCCGGGAGCTGATGGCTCAACCGGTAGAGCATCCTATGGAGCGATCGTTCCTGCCAAGGAACCAGTTCAAGGGCTCGGTCGAGTTCAAGGACGTCACCTTCACCTATCCCGGACAGCAAGAGCCCGTGTTGCAGAGCATCTCGTTCAAGGTCGATCCGGGTGAGCGGGTCGCGATTCTCGGCCACGTAGGTTCAGGTAAGACGACCATCGGTCGGCTTATCGCCGGGCTTTACGAGGCCGATTCCGGGATGGTTCTGGTCGACGGTGTGGATATCCGCCAGATTGCCCCGTCCGATCTACGTGAGAATCTGGGGATATCGACACAGGACGTCTGGCTCATGTCGACCAGCATCGAGGAGAATATCTCGCTCGGGGCGGTCGACTCGACCGCGGAGCAGGTCCTGTGGGCCGGGGACCTGGCGGGCGTCAGTGAGTTCGCTAACAGACACCCCGACGGCTACAAGCTGAAGCTCCGAGAGCGCGGTGAGTCGCTGTCCGGTGGCCAGAGGCAAGCAATATCCCTCGCCAGGGCCCTGGTCAGGAAGCCGCCCGTACTTATCCTGGACGAGCCCACGAGCTCGATGGACGCCCGCTCCGAGCAAACTTTTGTGGCGAGGTTCCAGAAGGCTAAGTTTGATTCGACGCTGATCCTTATCACTCACCGGACCTCGTTGCTCAGCTTTGTCGACCGGGTGATCATCATGGAGTACGGGAAGATTGCCGGTATGGGCACCACCGAGCAGTTCCAGAGAGCCCAGACCGACCGAAAGGCCGCCGCCGAGATTGTGAAAAACGCCGTATCTGCCCAGTCGGGTAAGGCCCCGGCCCCTCCAACCAAACCCGATCCAGAACCGGCCAAGCCAGAGAGCCAAGCATGAGATCTGTGATCGTCGAGAAGACCCGGCTCGCTGTCTCTTTTGCGCGCGCCCTTTTTGCGTCGACCGGTCGCAGGGGCGCGTCCACCAAGAGACGGTTCCTCGGGGTGGTATTCTTTGCACTTATTGGGTTCTCGACCTGGGCGGGGGTGTCTGAGTTTGACCAGGTGATCAGCGGCGAGGCGAAGGTTGTCCCGTCACAGCAGCTCCAGACGATCCAGCACTTTGAGGGTGGGATCGTGAAGGAGATACACGTCCGGTCAGGGGTGGACGTTACCTTGGGACAGGCCCTCATATCGCTCGACCCGCTCGAGTCCGGTGCCGAGTATCAGGCCAAGCGCTCCGAGTTCATACAGGCACTGATCCGTGTAAGAAGACTGTCTGCCGAACACGGGGGGGTTGAGCCTGTGTTCGACGAGGAGTTGCGGGCCGTGGCCTCTAGCCAGATTGATAACGAATTACTGCTTGCTAAGGCACGAAAAGCGAGGCTTGGCGCCTCTCTCGCATCGTTCGACTCACAGATACGACAGAAGCAAAGTGAGCTTGAGGGTGCCGCGAAGACCTTAGCGTTGGTGAAGGAAGAGAGGAAGGTCATCTTAACCCTCGTTAAGAAAGGTTTAGAGCCCGGTCTCGAGGCTGTTAGGGCAGAGAAGACCTACGCAGAGACGGTCGCGCGGGCTAACGAGATCCGCGCCGCGATCGATGAGGTCAGGGACCGTCAGTCGGTGACGATTCAGGAGTACAGTGCGGAGATTCTAGACGAGCTTGCCCAGGCATCGCTGGAGCTCTCTAAACTAGAGCAGGCGGTCAATGTCGCGGCCGATAAGTCAGATCGTAGCGTGATCCGGAGCCCGGTCGCGGGGACTGTGAACCGAGTACATACGACTACAGTCGGAGGAGTTATCCGGCCGAGTGACCCGATCGTTGAGATAGTACCCAAGGACTCAGAGCTCCTGTTCGAGGCGAAGATTAACCCGGCGGATATCGGTTACGTGCGACCCGGGCAGAAGGCGTTACTGAAATTGAGCACCTACGACTACTCGGTCTACGGAGTTTTAGAGGGATACGTTGATGTCGTTGGGTCGGACTCCGTTGAGGACCAAAACGGAGACACCCATTACCTCGTTAAACTCGTACCCGCGGGACAAGTGACCTCAACCGGGAAAGTCCTAGAAATGCGGCCGGGGATGACGGCACAGATTGATATTATCGCGGGCAAGCGGTCGGTGCTTGCCTACCTGTCTTCTCCTATTACCAAAACACTAACCTCCGCGTTTACAGAAAAATAGTATAGCAGCCGGTGATACGGGTAACGGATTGCCGATGCCGGGAATGAGGTGATCAATGAGATTTTATCGAATAGCTGTATTAGCTGGCGACGGCATTGGCAAGGAAGTTATGCCCGAGGGAATCCGTGTATTGGATGTTGTTGCGAAGAAGCATCAACTGAATCTGAGATTTGATCACTTCGATTTTGCGTCCTGCGATTACTACCTGAAACATGGCCAGATGATGCCGGACAACTGGAAAGAGACCATGGTGGATTACGACGCAATCTACTATGGCGCTGTGGGTTGGCCTGAGACTGTCCCTGATCACGTCTCATTATGGGGCTCACTCATCCAGTTCCGCCGCCAGTTTGAACAGTACGTATGTTTGCGCCCGGTGAAGCTAATGCCAGGTGTTCCATCGCCATTAGCAGACCGAAAAGTCGGAGATATTGATTTTTACGTGGTTCGCGAAAACAGCGAAGGCGAGTACTCAAGCGTCGGCGGCATCATGAATGAGGGCACTGAGCATGAGTTCGCCTTGCAAGAATCGGTTTTCACTCGCCGCGGTGTTGACCGGATCATGAGGTATGCGTTTGAGCTCGCCAAAACTCGTGAAAAAAAACACGTGACATCGGCGACAAAATCTAACGGAATCTCGATTTCGATGCCCTACTGGGATCGCCGTTTTCGAGAGATTTCGAAAGACTACCCAGAGTGCACGACCGACAAATATCACATCGATATTTTGACTGCGCACTTTGTGATGAATCCAGACAGGTTCGATGTGGTCGTGGCGTCCAACCTCTTTGGTGACATCCTGTCTGACCTGGGACCAGCCTGCACCGGGACCATTGGTATCGCCCCATCAGCAAATATTAATCCGGAACGTAAGTTCCCGTCCTTGTTTGAACCTGTTCACGGATCGGCTCCGGATATCTATGGCAAGAACATTGCAAATCCAATTGGTATGATCTGGAGTGGTGCAATGATGCTCGATCATTTGGGTGAGGTTGCTGCCGCTGCAAATATCATGACCGCGATCGAGGAGGTTCTTGAAAAAGGTCCTCGTACACCGGATATGAAGGGTACGGCTAACACGCAAGAGATTGGTCAAGCAATTTCTTGCGCGATCTCCTGAGTGCTAGTCTGGCAGGTACTCATCTTTCCAACGAAGCACAACATTGAAGCTGACCGAAATACGTGTCTCGTGAGATAGATTCGGGTGTACCATGTGATGCAGGAATGCGGGCCACAGCAATAGTTGGCCCGGCTTTGGCTTGATCCGATATTCTGGATCAATTTGCCCATCCCCCCGAATGGCGTTCATGTTTGCCTGTGGTCTCGGATCATAAAAGCTAATGCAGTTAGGGGTCCGATCATCACGTCCCGACGGGAGTGTGTCGTGTTCTGGGACCATCACGTAATAGGTCCCGCTGAGCCATGCGTGCGGGTGATTATGCAGATTATGGTAGTCGCCCATGCGATTCACATTCGCCCAGGCCTGGATCACAAAGTCAAGGCCGTAATCGATTCCTAAATTCTGTGCGTAATCAACAACGGCCCTCTGGGCAGATTGTTTTAACCACTGGATCGCCGGGTGCTGCTCGTCAAACAAGTTATCGGTAAGATAATCCGTGGTCATTTGAGACTTTTGAAGATCCAGGCTCTCGATGTGGTCTGCCAAAACCGAGTTCGCTTGATCATGACCCGGTAAAGTGATTTCCATCAGTCGTGTTGGCCAAAGATTTTTGAACGTCGGAGCGGTCATATTATTTCTCTCGTCTACCGTAACCGAAGTGTGTCACACTTTTGGAGTGGATTTGCGGGAAATTACCAGTGTTAGTTTGCCTTTGCCGTTTCATAGACTCTGATGATTTTGAGTCCGATCAAGAGCTCGAGGGGCGTGTAATGGAAGAAGATTTTCATTGCGGGCAATGTCAGATTCGTTATCTGATTGGTCGAAGCCGTGCGCTAACAGAAGACATTGATACTGATGAATAGATACGTCCGATATTAGGCTGAGCATCACTCAGAGTTGGGCCTACTATTATTTGTCGAAGTTAATATTTCGGTGTCCAGTGTGGAGCCCCTTGTTTGGCATCTTTTGGTCCTCTGAAAAAGCGAGACAGCTATGTTGATCGAACATCTTACAACGGTCTAGGGAGCTCTTTGTGCCGATAAGTATGCTCCTGCCTATCCTTTTCGTTGTCCTGTGGTCCTCAGCCTTTGTCACAGGAAAAATCATCGTAGTTGACGCATCGCCCTCGGCCGCGCTCGGACTCCGCTTTGGTGTCGTGACACTAGGCTTTTTGATCTATGTTTTTGCTAGAGGCGAGCGATTCTGGATCAATAGCCGGGCTTTTATGGAGGCGTGCGTTACTGGTATCTTGTTTCACGGCATATATTTGACCGGGATATTTCATTCCGTTCTTAACGGAGTCCCCGCGGGATCGGTTGCCTTAGTTGTTTGTCTGCAGCCACTTTTAACGGGGGCGCTTGCTGGCTACCTTTTTTCTGAGGTTGTCACCTCTCGACAGTGGTTTGGATTGATCCTAGGTTTTCTGGGTACTGCGTTAGTGGTCGATATTGGTATCGAAGATTTTTCCCATTCGGTAGGTCTAATGTGGGCATTCTTGGGCTTGTTAGCGGTAACAACCGGGACGCTGTTGCAGAAGAAATTCTCCGGCCGTGTCCCTTTACCCACCAATAACCTTTATCAGGCCGGCGTAGCCACGGTTTTCCACCTGATTGTTATGACGGTTCTGGAACCGATACGATTCAATATCACTTTCCCTCTTATCTTAGCCATCGGGTGGCAAGTCGTGGCGGTATCCTTCGGCGCGTTTAGTATTTTGATGTATCTGCTTGCTCGGAGTTCGGCGAGTGAGACCGTTGCGTGGCTTTATCTGGTGCCGCCGCTGGCGGCGTTTTTCAGTTGGCTTATCCTGGACGAAGAACTCTCAGTGGTCGATTTGCTGGGTTTCCTTATCGTCAGTCTGGGTGTTTTTCTAGCTACCCGGGTAACCCACGTAGGCCGTTAAGTACTCAAGAGATCTCTATTACGGCCCCCATGCCAGCTGCGTGATGTTCAAGCATGTGGCAGTGGAATAACCAGAGCCCCGGGTTATCTGCGATAAAGATCAGGTTAGCTTTTTCGCCTCGCTGAAAAAGGTAGGTGTCACGCTTTCCGTCAAGAAACGTTCCGTCTTCTTCTTGGATCCAAAAGTGATGGCCGTGGAGATGCATCGCATGATTCCAGCGTGTGTCATTCCAGACCTCGATACTGACCGCTTGTCCAACATTAATTTTCGCTAAATGATCGTGGTGGTCTGAAACTGCACCATTGAAAGCCCATGCTTTTTTATGGGTCTGCGCGAGCTCACGGATGGGGCGAAGTTGACCATTGTAGGTAGCCTCCCTCAGGTTACCCATCGCGCCGCCCTGCATGTGCAGCGGGATTGATACATCTACGCTTTGTGGTGGCGCCTCGAGTCGGGGTTGCTTTAGGACCTCCTTGGTAACCAGTGATTTGTTCGAATCAACCACTTTCAGAATAGCCGCCGGGTAGGGTTCTTTGCCGTTTAGATTCTCATTAATGGTAACGTCTGTGTCGTTAACGTCGACTATGAAATCTGCCCGTTGCGCGGGTGCCAGAATTACATCTTGTGACCGCTGAACAGGGACTGGGTAGCCGTCCTGCGCGATCAGAAATGCTGGTACTGGGATATTCAGTCCAAAAATTCTGGCGTTGGCCGCGTTAATAAGACGTAGCCTGATCCGCGAATTTTTTTCAACTTCAATTGTCGGTAGTGATTCCCCATTGACGGTAAGCCAGTTACCGAGTCTTCCGCCGTGAGCCCAGTCATGAAGCGATCCAAAAGACTCATCGTCAATAGTCCCGTCATTGGCGAGTAACCAGTCATCAATCATGAGCACGAGGTCCTGGTCAACGTTAGGGTCGGATTCGTCCTCGACGATTAGAGGGCCATAGAGTCCGCGGGCAACCTGAGACCAGGTCTTGGCGTGGCTGTGGTACCAATAGGTGCCTGCATCATTCAATGGGAACTGGTAACGAAACTGGCCCTCTGGCATTACCTCTGGTTGAGTTAAACCTGCGACCCCGTCCATGGCATTGATATTTCGGATGCCGTGCCAGTGGATTGATGAGCCTTCCTCCAACTGATTCAGAAAATCGATGGATAGTGTTTCGCCCTTCTTAAACCGCAGCTCAGGACCGGGGACAGTCTGATTGAACGCCCAAACCGATGCGTCTTGATATTCATCTCCAGGTACTAACCTCTTGGTCGTTCTGGACGCGGTCATGGTCCACGGCGTCCATTGATTCGCCAGAGTCAACCTCGGGGACGCGGCGAGCAATGGTGCGGCGGCGCAGGCTTTTAAGAAGTTACGGCGCGTCGTCATATTTCTTACTCTTTGTAGTCGTTGTGACAGTCTTTGCAGGTCTTTCCGAGCGATCTAAAGGCGCCACTGAGTGCGCTCGTGTCCGCTCCTGATTGCGCAAGATTTTTCAGTTTGGCTGCAGCTTTTTCGTTGGCGCTGGCCAGGTCAGTAAATCGATCGAACTCTTTCCAGATAGCCGGGAGCGCCTCTGACGGTGGCTGTGAGGAACCCCCAGGGAAAAAATTTACCATTTCTTCGGCCCAGGCCTCGATCTCTGACGCTTTCCGAGCGATGACAGCGGTATCGGACGAGAGACTTCCTTTGATCGCTTTCATGGCCTTTTTATTTTCTTTAAAGCGATCCATGCGTTCTTTTACGACACCCTCAGCTCCTTCGTGTGCGAAAGACACTGTCGATAGGCAAAGTAAGACACAAGTGATTACTAAACGAGTCATTGAAACCCCCTCTAAAGTAAGGTTTAGATTGGGTTGTCCTCGTTGATTCCAAGCATGATTTGCGAACTTTCTTCGTCTAATACGCGTTGAGCTTTTCAACTGATACTTTTGTACCCTCGAGTAACAAACTGGGACGTGCCCGCATTGGTTTTCTGGATCATCAATACTTGTGAGTTTTACTCACGACTGCCTGTCGGTGCTCTCAAAAATCGCGTTGGCATTATTCGGTATAAACCCCTGAAAGAGTTGTCCATCTGAGTCGTTAAACCGGTACGCGAATTCATAGAAACAGCTTGGAACGTCGGATGCCAAGCCATCAGAAAATTCGAAATGTATTCCATCGGCGATTGTGGAGGCCTGAATCAGGAGATCCTTCG
Source organism: Gammaproteobacteria bacterium (assembly GCA_002705795.1). Taxonomy (GTDB): domain Bacteria; phylum Pseudomonadota; class Gammaproteobacteria; order Pseudomonadales; family Litorivicinaceae; genus HIMB30. Next base: position 12,023 of record PAHG01000007.1, on the reverse strand, counting down.
GGGTTCCTTTAATATAACCACCGACCTTATTCAGGCGATAATTCTGCTCAATGAGTAGCTCAATGACTTCCTCAATTGACCCCAAGGTTCTAAGAGAGTTGACGCTGACTGTGAAATGATTGGCTTGATATCCCATAGTCGATAGCCAACCAGCATACTCACTGATATCCGCTAGTTTTTCGTACTGACTGGCTGTTGGTTTGGCAAACGGGTAGCTGCCTGTCAGATCGGCCAGCGTGAGCTTCCCCTCTAGAGGGGCTATGATTTCGTTTATAATCGATCGTGACTCATCATCCAGCTCAGATCGGATTAGCTCACTGAAAAAGATCTTTGGTGCTCTGGGATCACCCGGAACACTATAGGCGTTCGCTCTCAACATTTTATTTGGGAAGGTATACGAATCGAAAGCCTTGTAACCAATGGATGCCAAAATATTTGAAACCGTAGCTAGATCATAGCCTTTGAGGTCGAACGTACGGAATGCTACATGGTCATTAACCAAGCACTCACCGCGGGTACTAAGCAGTGTTTGAATATCGTTTGCTTGCGGCGTCACTCGGATGTATTGGTTCCAGAGTGACGTAAAAAATGCGTCACGATCCATGAGCATAGTCTTGTTCCAAAGATACTAATCCTACGTCGTTTATTGTCTCATAACTTCGCAGAATCAAACCAAAGGACAGTTCGGTTTCTGTGAGTATTTTTGAAAGCTGGTAGATGTGGCCGCGGCCCCTTTAGAAATCAAAACCGGCACCGATATTAAAACAATGAGTCAACCAATCCAGAGAACATATTCTTTCCTAAACCTGGTGTTACTAGTGGCCGCGATTGGCGGTCTTATCGGTTGCGCTCCAAACTCAGTAACCCAAAATGCAGTAGCCAGTTACAAGTCGGTTACGTCTCAAATCTCTATAGGTGACCAGAGGGACTACGTGCTTGCTATTTTACAAAAGAATCAGCAAGGGATTCCTGCACATTTTAAAAGATCCCCAGAGCGGTACCTTAGCTACGGGAACCAAGTTGAGATTCATTTTGTACGTACCGGGTTGGATTCGGGTGGTAGCAACGACGACGACGACTTCACACCTTATGTATTCAAGAATGACGTGCTCGTCTCTGTCGGCTGGACCTACGTGAGTAAGACAGAGTTTCTGGATAAAGCCCGAGAAGCCATCAGCGCGGGTGGCGTAAAGCAAGACCAGGACGTTGTCGGGGATCGTCGCTAGCGGTAGCCGAAATAAACGGCATAGCGTTGCTAAAACCGGACTGTGAGCACCACGAGCAGTCGCGATCAAACATAAACCATACCCAAACCAATAGCTCAATCTGCCAAAAACTCGTTGTGATTTGTGAATCTGTTATGACAGGCATATGCTGAACGATTCCGCGATTTTTGAATCTGCGAGCGGTAGATTTTTAAAACAATATCGGACGAGGTAGCAAAGGTCATCGGAGCCTCAATCAAAGTCAAAGACGGTTGTATTACGCTGTGAATCTCGATGGTAGGATTCAATGGGTCTCAGAAGATACGGTTGAAGTGCGTCTCGGTGAGCCTGTGGCAGAGGAAACCTTGGCCAGCATCGAGAAGATTTCACATTGGATACGCCTGAAAAAGCCAGAATGGTTGATTGATTTCTGCTACGGGTTCGGTGTTTTAAGCCTTGTCGTTCGTCCAGAGCGCATCGACACGTCAATATTAAATTATGAGTTTTGTTCGGTGTTGAATAGACCGACCTCAGAAATTCATCGAGAAGACTCTCAAGTCATTGAGATCCCTGTCTGCTATTCCCAAGAATTTGGGTTAGATCTGCGGTCGATCAGCGAAAAAACGAACTTATCCGTGAATGAGATAATTGATTTGCATTGCGGGCGGGACTACCGTGTCCTGGCCACGGGATTTGTTCCTGGTTTTGCCTATCTTGGGGAGACCGATCACGTAATTCATTTGCCGCGACGTGATACCCCGCGGACAAGAGTTCCTGCCGGGTCAGTTGCGATTGCCGAAAACCAAACTGCCATCTATCCCGAGGAAACTCCTGGTGGATGGCATATCATTGGACGTACGCCTGGATCGATCGTTTCTCTAAGTACAGACTCAATCAACGCCAAATTAGCGATGGGACGATCGGTTCGGTTTAAATCTATTTCAATGGATGAGTTCGCAAAAATTGAGGCTATGGATGATCCGGATTAAGCAAGCGAGTCCGATGCATACCGTTCAGGATCTCGGCCGTTTCGGTTTTGCGAGCCAAGGAGTGGCTCAAGCTGGCCCTATGGATAGCATTGCTGCTTGTTGGGCAAATTGTATTTTGAATAATTCGGTTAACCATCCTCTCATTGAGATTGGAGGTGGAGGGCTTGTCGCACAATTTACCATGCCAGTGAATTTTGCTATCACCGGAGCCTGGGGTGATTTCACGCTAGATGGTCAGCCATTGATAGGACCAGGCTGTTATCCAGCAAACGCTGGTTCGGTGTTAAAAACTGGCTGGCTCAGTAGTGGTTTTTTTACTTATTTGGCGGTCGAGGGTGGATTTCATGTTGAGCCTGTTCTCGGCAGTGTGGCCACAAGTCAGCGTGATTCTTTGGGAGGGACTCGTGGTGCCGGAAAAGCCCTAACAAGCGGTGACGAGCTGCCTTATGAGGCAGGCCGACCAAGACCGCTCAAATTGATACCGAGACGGTATCTTGAGTCATATATAACTCCGCTGGTCTGCGACGTGATCATACGTAAATCTGATAACTTTGATTCGGTCGCAACAGATCTATTTTTAAATCAGAACTATACGGTCACTAAGGAGCAAAGTCGGTTGGGATATCGACTTGATGGACAATCCAGCATCAATTCGAACAGGCCCCGGTACTCTGTTCCAGTACCTCTCGGTGGGGTTCAAATTCCGCCCTCGGGTCAGCCGATAGTTCTGATGCGCGATCATCAGTCATTGGGGGGCTATCCGATGATTGGAACGTTAACCCGAAAATCGCTCAGCCTATTAGCCCAGAGGACTCCGGGAAAAGTTGTGTCGTTCAGACCCGTGTCGCGCGATAAGGCGAGGACTGAGTTTTTGATGTATCAAAAGTTGTTTGGTGACTTTCGATAGTCGTGAGAGTGAAGGGGAATTCATGAAATTAAATGCAGATGTCGGCGAGGGGTTTGGGGTTTGGTCCATGGGAAACGATCACGCATTGATGCCGCATATCGATATGGCCAACGTCGCTTGCGGTGGCCATGCTTCGGATCCGCTAACAATGAGTGCGACGGTGCGCCTTGCGAAACAGTACGGGGTGGCGGTCGGAGCGCACCCGAGTTATCCAGATCTCTTGGGTTTTGGCCGCAGGGCTCTGCCAATGCCTCATTCGGAGGCGGCCTTACATATGCTCGCACAAGTCGGTGCTCTGCAGGCTATCGCCTCGGCAGAGGATGTTCTTGTCGAATACATTAAGCCTCATGGCGCGCTCTATAACTGCATGATGGACGACCTCGATTTGATGGCGGACCTTATGAAATCGTTAGCCAAGTCACGATTTAATGTTCCGCTGATGATTCTTGGCACAGCAGACCACGAGGAATACTCTCGGATGGCTGAGAAACTTGGAGTTACTCTACTTTTCGAGGCCTTCGCGGATCGCAGATATACCCCTCAAGGCCGGCTTCAGTCCCGTACGATAGAGGGTTCCGTATACCACGATCCAGAGCGGATATTGGATCAAGCGAAACGCATAATTCAAGAGGGATCGATTGTGACAAGCGATGGTTCGACAATTAGAATTCCAGCGGACACACTGTGTGTTCATGGTGATAATGCAGAATCAATAAATACGGTAAAGGATTTTAGAAGCTTTTTCTGATTTTTTGCTGCGATGTTGACTTAAAAAGGACTGGCGCTACGGGGCCTTTCAGTGCTTTTTAGTATATCGCTTCGCCTTCAGCTTGACTGATGCCCCTTACAGCCCCTGATCCAAAAGCTTTACTGTATAACTGAAAAGTAAATTTCCCTGATAACTAGAGACGCAACCAACTAGCGCACCTAACCAAGTAACAGGCGTACTGGCTGACCCGCCAACTCCCGAAGAGTAAAAAACAGTCGAGTAAGTTGCCATTCATCAATTCAGAGGGTCCGGTACGAAAGACTTCGTTGAAGAGATAAACCACGGCGGAAGAAAAGTCAGGACTGTAGGTTGAGCTCAACAAAGCGAAGAGGTGTGTTAACGTAGGGCCGTGTAATAAAAAAATTAGAAGGAGCAAGTCATGGTTACTGGGCTTTATGCGGCGCTGCTGGCATTAATTTTGGCGGTTTTGTCTATTAGAGTTATCGCGCTACGAGGGGTGCCTGCTCTTAAGTGGTTTGCCTTTGGTAATAACAGTGAGGAGGGCCTCTCAAGAGCTGTACGAGGTCACGGAAACTTAATTGAATATGCACCAATCTTTTTAATTCTCATGCTGATCGCCGAAATGGGAGCGCTGAAGGATAATGCTCTTCATAGCTATGGGACGGTATTCGTAATAGCTAGGTTGATGCATGGCTATTGCTTTGGATTTCTGGAGCACAACATGATATTGCGCGTCGGGGGTACTTTACTGACAATATTCTCGATTCTTGGCTTGGCAGTTCTTGTGCTGGTGCGTTATTCGGGTTAGTGCAGCTTGGATATGACTATTTGATCATAGATGTATAAGGGAAAAGCTATACAGTCTTTGAAACATGGGAGCCAGCTTTCACCAGGGTGATTTAGTCTACAGAAGCGGACTATCACAGAGGTCTGAGCCAAGCATTTCCGGATTGCGTCTATATCGAGAACCCTATACGCATCGATTGGCACGATGTGACAGTAGAAATCAGTATCAGACCTCTACCGGACTTTTCTGTCGGTCTTGTAGTCCTCCCAATGCTAGAAGCCGAATGAAAATTCATAAAGGGCTCTGAAAAGAACCAGCGTGAACTTCTGAAAAAAGCCGATCGGTCTATGCAAAGAGGACTTGGTTGAACAATCTCTCACCAGATTGAAAAAATCGATTCTGGAATTCCGAAAGAAATGTTTAACTAAAAATAGTGACTATTGCGGCTACCAGCGTATTCTCAATCTGGCAACGGCGTCATGCACCCGTTTGGCGCCACCAAGCGCTACCCGCGCCGTTATCCGAACGACAATATAGCCATCTTTGACTGGGACATGTCCTCAAGCGTGTGTGCAATGCCCCCGACGCCAAGACCTGACCGCTTTCGGCCCGCAAATGGCATCCAATCGACCCTGAAAGCCGAATGTTCATTCACCATGATGGCCGACCCATCAAGCCCGTTAACCGCTTTCATGATCTCGGTATAGTCATTTGAGAACACAGACGCTTGGAAGGCATAGGGAAGGCTATTGGCCTGCGCGATCGAATCATCCATATCCTGTTTCTCATAAACGGAAATGACAGGCCCAAAGATCTCCTCGCGCGAAACGCGGCAATTTTCTGGCGGATTCAAGAGGACCGTGGGGGCGTAACAGGAGTCCGACATCCTTTTGCCGCCACACATGACCTCTGCACCGGCACTGACAGCCTCTTCAACCCACGCTTCGACCCGGTCAACTTCCCTGTTTCTTATAAGTGGGCCGCACTGCGTTTCAGCAGCCGTAGCGTTACCAACAACCAGGTTCGAGGCGTGATCAGCGATGGCTTCAGCCAGCGTCCTGGCAGAGGAGCCATAGGAAAATACCCTTTGCACGGAAACGCAGACCTGGCCCGAATGATAGAAGCCACCCTTAACAAGGCTCGGAACAAGCTGATCCCTGTCTGCCGACGGCCCGACAATAACCGGCGCCACCCCACCATGTTCGAGCGCGACCCGGGTGCCAGGTGCCAGCAACGACCTTAGCTTCCAGCCGACTGCCGCCGAACCGATGAAACTGAAAAACGCAACACGTTCATCGGTCACCAGCTTCTGCGCAAGACTCACCTCGCAGCAAATGCACCGCGCCCACGCGGGCGGTAGTCCCGCCTGATGCAGAATATCGACAAACAGCTTGCAGCTGAGCGGGGTGTCGTCAGCAGGCTTGACGATCACGGGGTTTCCGGCGGCAACAGCAGGTGCAACCCGATGCACAATGAGGTTCAGCGGATGATTGAACGCCGAAATGGCAACAACAGTGCCGATCGGCTCCCTTGTGGTGAAAGCTAACTTATTATTACCGGCCGGCGTTAGATCCATGGGTATTTCAACGCCAGCATTATGGGTAATTTCCGCTGCACAGGTTTCAACGCCGTCAATGGCTCTAGCAACCTCGACCCTTGCGTCAATCAGTGGCTTTCCACCTTCCGCAGCGATGAGCATCGCAAGCTCATCGCTTCGGCCCACCATGATTTCTGCGGCTTTCTTCAGGATCGCAATCCGTTCATGTTTCGGTAGACCTTTTCGGTTTGCTTCATAGGTTTTCGCAGCTGTTGCAAGTGCCGTTTCAACATCACGCTCCGAAGAGAGAACGATCTCTCCAATGATTTCACCGTCAAAGGGATTGGTCACATTCAGTCGATCCATTGCTTTCCTCCCTCACACAATCGAGTCGTGATTTTTCAAATCAGTAATCAATTCTTTGACATTCTGGGAATAGTCGACCGGTAGATCAATCAAATGGACACCACCCTCCCGAAAGGCTCTGTCGACCGTCTCGACGAAACCGGACACGCTTGAAATACGGTGTCCGTGTGCGCCATAGGATTCGGCATATTTGACAAAGTCCGGATTGTTGTACTCCAGCCCCCAGTCCTTAAAACCTGAGCCGGCCTGCTTCCAGCGAATCATGCCGTACGAACTGTCATTCAAAATCAGTACAACCATATTCAGGTTCAGTCTGACAGCAGTCTCAATTTCCTGGCTGTTCATCATGAAGCCGCCGTCACCACAGATGGACATGACCTTACGACTTGGATAAATCATGGCAGCAAGCATTGCCGATGGTAGTCCGGCTCCCATCGTGGCGAGCGCATTATCGAGGAGAATAGTGTTCGGTTGATACGCCAGATAGTTTCTGGCAAACCAAATTTTATAGACACCATTATCAAGCGCAATAATATCGTGATATCCCATGAGATTCCTGATTTCAGCCACAATATTTTGTGGCTGCATCGGGAATGTCTCCTCATCTGCCCGCTGGAAAATCTTGTCCTTAACATAGTCCCTGACTATCTCAAATTCANTAAGGTCCAGATCAAGTTTTGAGTCCAGGGCATCGGCCAATGCGTCAACGGACAGGGCAATATCTCCGACAACTTCTATCTGGGGAAAATAGACCTGGTCCACTTGGGCTGATTTGTAATTAATGTGGATAACCCTTGTGCCACCATGCTCCATGAAGAATGGTGGCTTTTCCACAACGTCATGGCCGATATTCACGATCAGATCGGCCCGTTTGATGTAGTCATGCATGTAATCCTTGTCAGAGAGTGCGGCTGTCCCGAGGAAATAGCTGGAACTTTCGTCGACAACACCCTTGCCCATTTGAGTGTTGCAGAACGGCACCCCAATCCTAGCGATANATTCGGATATNGCGCGGCGGGCTTCCTTGCGGTTTGCACCAGCACCGATTAGCAACAGTGGCCGTTTTGCATTCCTGATTGCATCGACCGCCTTTTCGATAACCTCGGAACCAGCGACCGCATAATGCCTCTCCCCTGGTGGAATCAGATCAACCATCTCCGNAGCTTCTTCTGCTATATCCTCTGGAAGTTCAAGNANCACGGGGCCCGGCTTTTCTTCTTCGGCAATACGAAAAGCCTCTCTTACAAGCGACGGTATCGTATTTGCGTTAACAATCTGTTTGGTCATTTTGCAGATCGGCGAAAACAGCTGAACCACGTCCACAATCTGGAATTGGCCCTGCTTGGATTTTTTGATCGGTTTCTGACCAGTAATCATGATGAGCGGAAATCCGCCAAGAAATCCGTAAGCAGCTGGTGTTGTGAAGTTCGTAGCGCCGGGGCCAAGAGTCGCGAGACAGACCCCTGCCTTACCGGTAAGTCTGCCATATGTGGCCGCCATAAAGGCGGCTCCTTGTTCATGGCGTGTTAGGACTAGTTGGATCTTTTCAGATGTCCGCAAGGATTCCAGAAGGTCGAGATTTTCTTCTCCTGGAATGCCAAAAATATATTCTACACCCTCATTCTCCAAAGCCCGGATAAACAAATCTGACGCTTTCATGAATACTCCTATTGGATCACCCAAATAAACGGGCCAGACCCAAAGTTTACGCGTCTCCGCGTCCTGTTCCAAAACCAATTCTGCAACTATTGGTCTTGATATACTAAAAATGTGGCCGTTTGCTGGTTCCATTTCATGGGCGTGATGGTGTTGAAACCACCGTCCGTACCCGCAGATTTATGGGTCTCCTTGATTCCCTATGATATGAAAGAAGGCAGGTGATAAGGATGAGGACCCATAACCACAAAGGTCTAGAAACTTTATGAAACAAAGTGATACAAATAAAGTGGTGGCTATGGCGGGACTTGAACCTGCGACCCCAGCATTATGAGTGCTGTGCTCTAACCAGCTGAGCTACATAGCCATTTAAATGAGGCGCGAAAGATACTCAAGTTTCACATCGCTGTCAAAGTTTAGACGTTGAACCGGAAGTGAATCACGTCGCCATCTTTTACGATGTATTCTTTTCCTTCCAGACGCCACTTGCCGGCGTCCTTAGCAGCTTGCTCTCCACCAAGAGCGACATAGTCATCGAACGCAATGACCTCGGCTCTGATGAATCCTTTTTCGAAGTCTGTGTGGATCTTTCCGGCCGCCTGAGGAGCTGTTGAGCCAACGGGGACAGTCCATGCTCGAACTTCTTTTGCGCCGGCTGTAAAGAACGTTTGCAGACCGAGGAGAGCGTATCCTGCCCTAATGACGCGATCGAGGCCGGCTTCAGTCAAACCAAGCTCTTCTAGAAACTCAGCTTTTTCATCGTCGTGGAGCTCTGCTATTTCTGACTCGATTTTGTTACAGATCGGCACGAGTTCGGCGTTTTCGCTAGCCGCAATTTCACGGACTTTTTCAAGCCAAGGGTTATTACAAAAACCATCCTCTGAAATGTTCGCCACGTAGAGTGTTGGCTTAATTGTGAGCAGGTTTAATGTTTTTATCACCGCGAATTCGTTTCTGGACAAATCGACCGACCGGACTGGCTTCCCCTGGTTCAAAACGGGAAGGAGTTTCTCACAGACTGTCATTAACGTTTTCGCATCTTTGTCACCGCCTTTGGCCTGTTTCTGCGCTTTGTGCATCTGTTTTTCTACAGACTCGAGGTCGGCTAACGCAAGTTCGGTGTTAATGACTTCTATGTCAGACTCAGGATCGATTCTGCCGGCAACATGAACGATATTTTCATCTTCAAAACAACGCACCACGTGTGCAATCGCATCAGTCTCCCGGATGTTTGCCAAGAATTGGTTCCCGAGACCTTCGCCCTGAGAGGCACCGGCTACGAGACCTGCAATATCCACAAACTCCATCGCTGTTGGTACGACACGCTCGGGATTTACTATCTCTGATAGTTGGTCTTGACGCGGATCCGGAATCGGGACAACACCGGCGTTGGGTTCAATGGTACAGAATGGGAAGTTTTGTGCTTCGATCCCGGCCTTTGTTAATGCATTGAAAAGAGTTGATTTGCCGACGTTTGGTAATCCAACAATGCCGCATTTGAAGCCCATGCCATCTCCTCTAGCGCTGGTGCAGTGCGTTCATGGCGTTGCCCCATTCGCCTTGAACAATGTCTGTCATAAATTTAAGTGTGTGGTCAATCGCTTTATCGATTTCCTCGAGTTGCTCTGTCGGTGCTTTACTTAAGACGTATCCATGCACCTTAGATTTGTGTCCGGGGTGACCAATGCCGACACGGATTCTCGCATAACCTGGTCCAAAGACTCGATGGAGGTCGCGTAGTCCATTGTGGCCACCATGGCCGCCACTTTGTTTCAGCCTTATTTGGCCAGGCTCAATATCAAGTTCGTCGTGAACAACAAGAATCTCTTGAGGGTCGATCTTGTAAAACTGTGCGATCGCTAGCGCACTTTGGCCCGAGCGGTTCATGAATGTCATTGGCTTCAGTAGATGGATTGCTTGCGGACCTATTAAGCCTTTCCCTGCTAAACCAAAGAATTTTGATTCTGCTGACAGTGAGCTTGATATTCGGTTTATGAGTGCGTCTAACAGCCAAAACCCGGCATTGTGCCGGGTTTCCGCATATTCAGGCCCGGGGTTCCCTAGCCCTATGATGAGCTTGTAGGTGCTCACTCGTCGCCTTCAGACTCACCTTCTTCTGCGTCGTCAGCTGCTGGTTCAGGATCAGCCGACGCGCCCTTCGGCTTGTGAATACTAGCTACTGGAAGGTCGGAATCGTGTGCCAAGGCTACAAAGGTAACACCCTTCGGCGCCTCGAGATCTGACAGGTGAATCACCTGATCGAGTTCGACGTCAGCTAGGTCGACTTCGATGAATTCAGGTAGATCTTTGGCTGAACAAGAGACTTCGATTTCAACTGCATCGTGGTGAATAACGCCACCTTGTAACTTGACGCCTTTGGAGGTTGTTTCATTCAAAAAGTGAACAGGCACGTTAATCTTCAATACTGTACCGGCAGATGCCCGTTGGAAGTCAGCATGCAACACGACAGCCTTTGCCGGATGACGCTGAAGCGCTTTCAAAATCACGGGCTCTTCTTTACCGTCAACCTCAAGAGTGATGATTGAAGAATAGAAAGATTCTTCTTCCAATGCACGCTTGAGATCTTTATGAGCCACTTGAATCGACTTAGGCTTGTTTTTCCCACCGTAAACGATGGCAGGAACCAAGTCTTCTAGTCGACGCAGGCGGCGGCTCGAACCTTTCCCTGCTTCTTCACGCGATTGCGCGGACAAGCGATAATCAGACATTCCATTCTCCTTCAATGCCTTCATCTTACTTCGACCAGTAAGACGTTCTTCAACCTTCAGTTAGCGAAACATCGCACTGATAGATTCTTCATTACTGACGCGGCGTACAGCCTCGCCAAGAAGCTCTGCAATAGTGATAATCCGGACACGTCCGGTCCCCATGATTGAGTTAGGGATGGGGATACTATCAGTAACCACCAGTTCGTCAAGCGCGCTATCTTTCAGATTTTCAAGAGCAGGACCCGAGAGCACGGGGTGTGTGCAGTAAGCGATGACTGCTTTAGCTCCCTGATCTTTGAGCGCTTTTGCTGCGTTACATAATGTACCAGCCGTATCAATTATATCGTCAACAATCAGGCAAGTACGGCCGCTGATCTCGCCAATAATATTCATTACTTCAGCTTGGTTTGGGGCCGGCCGGCGCTTATCTATAATCGCGAGATCGCTGTCGAGTTGTTTTGCCATTGCTCGTGCACGCACCACACCACCGATATCTGGGGATACGACGACTACATCTTGAGGCTGTTTGCGCTGAATATCATCGAGCATCACAGTTGTCGCGTAGATATTATCTACGGCAACATCGAAGAATCCTTGGATTTGGTCGGCGTGAAGATCGACTGTCAGTACGCGGTCGATGCCGACGCCAACCATGATATCAGCGACCACTTTTGCCGTAATCGGCACTCGTGCGGAGCGCGGGCGGCGATCTTGGCGCGCATATCCGAAATATGGGACTACTGCGGTAATTCGCGAAGCTGACGCGCGACGTAAAGCATCACACATCACTACTAATTCCATAAGGTTGTCATTGGTGGGTTCGCAGGTTGATTGCAACACGAACACATCTTGTCCTCGAACGTTTTCCACGATGTCGACGGCAATCTCGCCATCGGAAAAACGACCAACACTGGCATCGCCGAGTGGGACCGATAGATAGTCAGAAACTTTTTTGGATAACTCTGGTGTGGCGTTACCGGAGAACAACATCAGTTGGGCCACAGTTCACTCCTTGAGTGTCGAGCGGTTTGAAAATGGCTGGGGTGGTAGGATTCGAACCTACGAATGGCGGGATCAAAACCCGCTGCCTTAACCACTTGGCCACACCCCAGTTACG
>PAHG01000006.1 GCA_002705795.1 Gammaproteobacteria bacterium | reverse complement strand
ACTAGCAAGCTAGTGTCGTTACCGTTCGACTTGCATGTCTTAGGCCTGCCGCCAGCGTTCAATCTGAGCCATGATCAAACTCTTCAGTTAAGAGTACCTAGATAAACCAGGCGATATTTTGTGCTCAGACAATCGCAAAACTGCTAAATAAATTTATACAGGTATGCTTGTCTGAAAATTTAGTCAACTTCCAGCTCAAGCACCCACACGCATTGCTTGATCAATTTTTTAAAAAACAATTCAGAGGACCTCTCTGAAGTGGACGCGCATTCTATCGAAATTAGCGCCTTTTGCAAACATTTGTTACAAACTTTTCTCGTTGCTCTTAAAGCCAGGGCTTTAGCATAAGTCGGCGCACTCTAGTGAGTTTGTTTCAGATTGCAAAAGCTAATTCTTGCTTGGGGAAGATCCGCTCCTAGGGATGGCTCTCACACAAGGTGCGCGCATACTACAATCTTTTTGCCGCCTTGCAAGAAGTTTTTGAAGTTATTCTCTCGTACCCGTTTTGCTATATCCCAGATCTCAGGCTCGCCGGCAGGCGTAGGACCTAAACCAACGGCGGCTACTGGTTCGAATGAATTCATCTTTCAGCTCTCAAAGTCGCCCTCACGAATCGCCTCTTGCCGCACTGGAACACATGGGTCTCACCAGAATTTACGCGGTACTGCGGATCTATTTCAAGCTCACCATCTATCCGAACTGCGCCCTGGGTTATAAAGCTTCTAGCTTCGGAGGAACTCTTCGCCAAACCAGTCTCACGTAACAACACGGCCAACGGCATTCCCCCATCCTTATCGGCTACTAGCTCCATTTCTGGCATTTCATCGGGAATCTCGCCTGCTCTAAACTTATTACCCGCACTTCTAGAAGCGCGCGCCGCTGAATCCTCATCATGAAAACGAGCAATCAATTCCCTCGCTAGATGTGCTTTTGCATCTTTCGGTGACATTGACCCAGACTCAACGGATGCCCTTAACGCGGCCAAATCAGCATTAGAATTAAAGCTCAGTAAATCGTAATAGCGCCACATTAGTTCATCGGAAATATTCATGAGCTTGCCATACATATCTCCAGGCTCATCATTGAGACCGACATAATTGCCCAGCGATTTCGACATTTTCTTTTCTCCGTCCAAGCCCTCGAGGATCGGCATCATTAAAATCGTCTGCGGGTTTTGTCCCGCATCTCGCTGCAATTCTCGCCCCATCAACAAATTGAATCGCTGATCGGTACCCCCAAGCTCGACATCAGCCTGAAGAGCTACAGAGTCATATCCCTGCATCAAAGGATACAGAAACTCATGAATCGAAATGGGCTGCTCGGACTTAAATCTCTTACTAAAGTCATCACGGTCGAGCATTCTCGCGACTGTCAACTTGGCAGCTAACCGGACGAAGTCCTGAGGCTTCAAGGCGTTCATCCAACGACTGTTGTATTCAACCCGTGTCTTCTCTCTATCCAGAATCTTGAATACTTGAGAGGCATAGGTCTCAGCGTTCCGCATCAACTGTTCTTCTGTTAGTGGCTGCCTAGTCTGGTTTTTGCCCGTTGGATCACCAATCAGTCCCGTGAAATCACCAATCAGAAAGATTACTTCGTGCCCAAGGTCCTGAAACTGACGCAACTTATTTATGAGTACCGTATGACCCAAATGAAGATCCGGCGCCGTCGGATCAAATCCGGCTTTTATCTTCAACGGCCTGCCACTGTCCAGCTTTTCCCTCAATTCATCCAAAGGAAGAATCTCGTCTGTGCCGCGCGAGATCAGGTCTATCGCGTCTTGAAGACTACGCCCATCCACCGTTGCCATAGGTATTTTCAGTCCACTAATGAAAGCGCCATAGTGTACATAACCTTGTTTCTTTTTTTACATGCAACACGCAAATGATTTGTGTACACTCGCTTAAACCGAAACTTGGAATATGAATGCACAATCTTATCAATCGCTTAGACGCGATATGTCATCCGTTTCCGGGAACTCATGTTCTCGGAGTAGTCGGCTCTCTTCTTCTTATCGGTTCTTTAATCATCTTGCCAGCTGTCGGTGAAACAGACGTCCGACCAGATAAGATGACACCTATCCCAGAGCTTTCATGGGCGATAACAGAGCGCGCGGCTCCTACCAAAGGGTTTGATGTACGCACCGAACGTGTCCGGGAAGGCGACTCACTGTCTCGACTGTTCAGCCGTCAAAATCTGAGTCCTCAGTTATTGCGGGCCCTAATCCAATCCGAGAAAGGTGACGACCGCGTATCTCGGCTAAAAGTCGGTCGGACTGTTGAATTTCGGTATGCCGCCGATAGTGCGCTCGCTGAACTTGCAGTTGTCCAATCGCCATTCCATCAAACCGTCGCCGTTTATAGGGACAATACATGGGCCGTTGAGCAACGTCACCGCGAGCCAGAGATTTACATCGAGCAGGCTCAAGCCACAATAAGCAGCTCGCTCTTCCTGGCAGGGGCACGTGCTGGTCTTCCCGATAATTTAATTATGGAGTTAGCGAATATATACGGGCACGTGATCGATTTCGTGTACGAGATCCGCAAAGGTGACCGATTCGTAGTCACATTTGAGAAGCGATACCTTGATGGAGAATTTATTGAATACGGGAATATCTTGGCTGCAGAATTTATTAACTCTGGAGAGTCCTTCATCGCAGTTCGCTTCAAGGACGAAAAGGGCGACATCGGCTATTACGATCAAAATGGTGTCAGTCTCAGGAAGGCTTTTTTACGAGCGCCCCTCAATTTCCGCCGAATCAGTTCAAACTTTAACTTGAACCGCAAGCATCCAGTTCTGGGTACTATGAGGGCACATAAGGGTACAGACTACGCGGCGTCTACTGGCACCCCAATTTATGCAGCAGGCGATGGCAAAGTCATATTCCGCGGTAGAAAAGGGGGATATGGACGTCTGATCGTGATGAAACACGGTAGCAACATTGAAACCCGTTATGCTCACTTATCCCGCTATGGCAAATTTAGATCCGGCCAAAAAGTGAGGCAAGGAAAGGTGATTGGTTATGTGGGAATGAGTGGAATGGCCACAGGCCCTCACCTGCATTACGAATTCATAGTCAATGGTGTTCACCGAAATCCACGGACTATCCTAAATAAACTTCCAAAAGCAAAGTCGCTACCAAAATCCGAAATTGCACGCTACAAGCGCGTGGCAGGAACATTCATCGCGTCACTTGACGCGCAAAGAAGCCACAATGAACTGGCTTTCCAAAGCATTACCAAGCCCTAAAGCGTCTCGGTCTGCGATCGGGCTGATGAGTGGCACGAGCCTCGATGGGCTCGATGCCTGCCTTGTACGAGAAACCTCCGATGGCTCGCGCATCGAAGTGATCCAAACACTCGAAACGTCGTTCCCTGAGGAGGTTCAGCAAGACCTCAAAAAAATCATTGAGACGGGTCAAACGAGCCTCCATGATCTGCTGCGTGTCGAAAATGCATATACTGATGTCGTGATCGAACAATGTCACCGATTGATGAAAACGAGTTTAGATCCGGTGAGTATAATTGGCTTCCATGGCCAAACGCTGTGGCATGATCCAAATCTTGGGTCAACCTTGCAAATTGGTTTCGCTGAGCGTCTTGCAGAAGAGATAGGGGTGCCGGTCGCACACCAATTCCGACGCGGTGATATGGCGCGCGGAGGACAGGGCGCTCCGCTCGCGACGTTGTTCCACGAGGCACACTTCCGCCGAGATACCGAAAATGTAGCCGTTCTCAACCTCGGTGGTATTGCAAACATCTCGCTCCTAATACCTGGAAAGCCAGCGAGAGGGTGGGACACCGGCCCGGCGAACACACTCGCCGACATCTGGTACCAGAAACATAAAAAGAAACCTTTTGATCGAGATGGAGCTTTCGCATCATCAGGACTGGTTAATCACGAGTTGCTCGATTTGTTGCTAGACGATCCGTACTTCGCGAAAGAGCCACCAAAAAGCACGGGACGTGAGTATTTTTCTTGTGCGTGGCTCGAACAAACCCTCAGGCAACTGCCCCCACTCGATCCAGCAGACGTCCAGGCGACACTCAACCAACTGACGGCCGAGCAAGTGCAGAAAGCGCTGCCGGAGGAAATTGATATTTTAGTTGTGTGCGGGGGTGGTGTTCATAATACTCACTTGATGAACATGATCGACGACGCGGTCGATCCCCTCCTGATAACCTCTGACAAATTCGCCATCGATCCTGACTATGTGGAAGCGGCCTGCTTTGGTTGGCTCGGGCTTCATTGCAAAGATAACAGGGCGCTCGAGACGCACAAAATCACAGGATCAACAATAGCGGGGGTGCTGGGTTCGGTCGTGAATCCAACTATAGGCTGAAGCTCGCTCCGCACCCACATGTGCTTGAAGCATTAGGGTTTTCGACGACGAACTGAGATCCCGTCAGTGACTCTGAGTAATCGACGGTTGAGCCAACCAGATACTGATACGACATCCCATCAACGACGACCCTCACACCATCTTTCAGCACCTCAGTATCGTCCTCTTGATGCTCGTCATCGAAACTGAAGCCGTACTGAAACCCTGAACAACCTCCACCTGTTACATAAACTCGTAAATGAAGGTCTGGATTCCCCTCTCCATCGATCAATTCCTTCGCTTTGGAAACAGCACGATCAGTCAAGTTGATCGAAGTCGGCACAAATACTTCTGTCATAACCCCTCAAGGACTCAATGCACACATAGGAAGCGCTTCAAATTCGTTCAGACCAAGCATCAGATTCATGTTTTGGATTGCCTGCCCGGCCGCCCCTTTAACTAGGTTATCGATCACACTCGAGATAATCAAATGTCCCGGCTGCTGCTGATATACTCCAATCATGCACTGGTTTGATCCACGAACCCAGCGGGTTTCGGGATGCTCACCGTCAGATACCACAGACACCATAGGCTCATCTTGATACCTGGACAAAAACAAATCGCGCGCCTCAGATCCCGATAATGATGTGGAGACATACGCGGTGACTTCAATCCCCCGGATTGTCGGGAGTAAATGCGGCACAAAGGTCACACTGACTTCTTGGCCCATCTTAGAGATTTGATGCGCCATTTCTGGAGCATGCCGGTGTCCACCTGCCGTATATGCGTGGAAATTGTCTGAGGCCTCAGCCAAAATAAGGTCGGCACGCGCAGAGCGGCCAGCCCCAGATGCACCACTTTTCCCATCAACGATCACATGCGAACTTGACAAGACACGTGCCTCAACTAGTGGCATTAATGCGAGCGCTGTGGCTGTTGGATAACAACCGGGGTTTCCGACCAAGCGAGCCCCGGCAATCTCTGTTCGATATTTCTCCGGCAACCCGTAAACCGCCTCTTTGGTCAGCTGAGGTGCTCCGTGAGGTCCACCATACACTGACTCCCACAGGCTCCGTTCACTAAACCTAAAATCAGCGGCCAAATCAATGACGCGCACGTTGCGATCAAGAAACGAGCTCGCCTCATTCATAGCGATTTTGTTGGGTGTCGCGTAAAACACAAGATCACACGCAGACAGCGCATCGATCGAATGTTCTTCGAAATGCAAACTTCCATAATACGACAGCCACGGATACAACGACGCTACCGATTTCCCGGCTTCTGACCTAGACGTTAGACAACTGACCTCTACCCCTCGATGCGAAGCTAACATCCGTAACAGCTCAATACCGGTATATCCAGTCCCACCAACAATTCCGACCCGTTTCAATCGCGATTTCCATCCATTCATAAATTGAGCGCATAATACGTCAAACAAATGCCAAAACGCACCTAAACGGGGAATCCGATGCAGAGTCAAGTCAAAGACACTGGTGCAGAACTAGTTGTAGATTTTGTCATAGGCGGGCTTGTCGGGGTGATCGTGGCGACCGCGTCAAAGGCGTTTGTTTCGGGAGTAAGTTTCTTTACGGCCCTCAGAGAGAATCAGACCCTGATAGAAATAGCCATTTTTGGAACACGAATCGAACTTACGAGTTTAGTCTTCCTGTGGTCTGCGGCCGGTCTGCTCATTTTGATGCGCCGGATTTTCAAGATAACCCGCTGGCATGGCCCTGCCGACTCAATCTATCACGCTCACCAGTCAAAAGAACCACTTGATGAAAAACATGGGCTAGTCTCAACTCTGGCCGCCTTTACAAGTGCCGCGGGCGGGGGATCGGTAGGACAGTATGGGCCTCTAGTACATTTCGGCGCCACGATCGGTGTCATTTTCAAGCGATTCTTCAAATCACGACTCTCAAACGAGATATATCTCGGGTGTGGTGTCGCTGCGGCGATTTCGGCAGGGTTCGGCGCACCTATTGCTGGAATCGTGTTTGCTCATGAGGCGGTTCTGAGGCATCTATCGGTCAGAGCAATGGCACCAATATCAATCGCCTCCGTAACCGCGGCTGCATTTAGTCAAGCCTTCTTTAAAAATACAACTCCCTATGCGATTTCAGCGCAATCTCCGGATTTAGCGGCTCTAATCCCAATTTTGATTATCGCGGCCCCTGTTGTTGCTGTGACCGCAATTACGTTTATGCAAGGACTGAGGTACTCGGCGCGGTTTGCTCGGGAGTCAGGTTGGTCGGCCGAGCGCCTTATCATTACCGCTGCCACTGTTTGTGGAGCGGTAGGTATCTGGGTACCCGAGATCCTAGGAGTCGGCCTTGGCACTGTTAACGAGATGCTCGGTGGTCAGTACCAGATTCCTATGCTTCTCCTCTTGCTCGTGCTGAAAATATCCATGACAGCGATCTGCATCGGGTTTGGTTTATTCGGAGGAGTGTTCTCCCCAGCGCTTTTTATTGGTGTTGCAGTCGGAGGACTGGTTGCACAAATATCGGTCGCTGCGGGTGGGCCAAGTCTAACGGAGGCTATAAGTATCGCTGCGATGGCCTCCGTTGCCGCGACTGTTATAGGAGCACCAATTACAGCTATTCTTATTGTTCTCGAACTCACACAATCCTATGCCTACGCGGTCGCTGCGTTGATGGCCGTGATGACCTCGATGCTATTGACGCACCGGTTATTTGGTCATTCGTTTTTCGACCGCCAATTAATCGATCGTGGTGTCGACCTTGCTCTCGGCAGGGAAGGTATAGCTTTAACCCAGCACACCCTGGAGGATCACATAGGAGATGACTGCGTCGTGCTAACAGGCAGTAGCACCGGACAAGAGGCCCTAACCGAAATGCGAACCAGAGAACAAACCGAGGCCTACGTAATCTCGGATTTGGGCAAGCTGATGGGTAAATTGTCCATACACCAAGCCATCGAGGCTGGCGATCAACTGGCGGAGCAACACTGCGATGAGGATCCTCTGATCCTTAGATCAGACGACTCCTTACAGCATGCGATGTATGTTGTAAGTGACTTTGTTGGCGAATCAATACCAATTGTTGGAGAGGACCGTGAGTTCTTGGGAGCGATTACTGAAGGGGATTTATTTACCGCCGTCATCGAAGTCCAAAGCAAGGTTCGGAACGAAGAACGGGGATAGTCTTGTGTTTCAACGAGATAATTGATCTACTCCAGCCTCAAAACTAGGAGGCAGCATGTTCCTGTGGGTCAAAGCATTTCATCTAATCTCGGTCGTCACGTGGTTCGCCGCGCTATTCTATCTCCCTCGGCTCTTCGTTTACCACGCGATGACCGACGCGACGGATACGGCCGGAAATGAGCGCTTCAAAACCATGGAAAGAAAGCTACTTAACGGTATCATGACCCCATCGATGATTTTAGCGGTTGCGCTCGGCATCTGGATGATGATGCTTGTGCCTGACTATATGTCGCAGGGTTGGATGCACGCCAAACTCGCCTGTGTCGTTTTACTAATTGGATATCATCATTGGTGTATCAGAATCGTAAAAGCATTCAAGAACGACACCAACACCCGTGGCCATGTCTGGTATCGCTGGTTTAACGAGGCGCCTGTAGTTGGACTTGTCGCTATTGCTATCCTCGTAGTAGTCAAACCATTTTAATGCGCGGACTCTATGTCATCACTGATACATCGGTTACCGACCCCGATCTTCTTTATCGACAGGTCGGCGAGGCAATTGATGGCGGAGCAAGTATCGTTCAGTTTCGTCATAAAACAGAAGATAAGGGCCTCTACCATGCTCTCGCTGAGGCAGTGCTCGTGTCTTGTCGACAACACGGGGGGCCCTGTTTGATTAATGATAATGCGCTCATCGCACAGACGCTTGGGGCGGACGGAGCCCATCTCGGCCAGACAGATGGATCACTTAGCGAAGCCCGCGTAAACCTTGGTCCAGGAGCGATTCTCGGTAGAACCTGTCATGACTCGAGAAGCCTGATGCGAGAGGCGGTCCGCGATGGAGCAACATACTGCGCCTTCGGTCGACTGTTTGAGTCCCAGACAAAACCTGGCGCAAGCGGACTATCTCTCAAGCAGCTTCGGAACCTGATTGATCAATGCCCGATCCCGGTCGCCGCAATCGGGGGCATCACAGCCGATAATGGCAGACAAGTTTTAGACACTGGAGTCTCTATGCTCGCTGTGTCCGGCTCTGTTTTTCGAGCGAAGGATATTGGCGACGCAGCACGTCGACTCAAAAATTTATTTTAGGGGACACCGTATGTCTAGATCAGAACAACTTTTCAAGCGAGCGAGCCAATCAATCGCGGGCGGCGTAAACTCTCCTGTACGAGCTTTCCGTGCAGTTGGTGGAACACCCGTGTTCTTTAGTAGGGCTGAAGGCCCCTATTTGTACGACGCCGATGGCAAGCAATACATTGACTATATCGGCAGTTGGGGACCAATGATCGCTGGGCACGCGAACCCTCGCGTGTTACAAGCCGTGCGTGATGCTATCGAGAACGGCCTATCCTTTGGAGCGCCCACCGCAATTGAAACTGAGATGGCAGAGCTCGTGAAATCATTCTTCCCATCGATGGAGAGGCTCCGATTTTGTTCAAGTGGTACTGAAGCGACCATGAGCGCGATACGTCTCGCACGGGGTTTCACAGGGCGTGACACTATTGTGAAATTCGAAGGCTGCTACCACGGTCATTCTGATAGTTTGTTGGTCAAGGCAGGATCTGGTGCCCTCACATTTGGCGTCCCAAGCTCACCAGGCGTCCCCGCTGATCTGGCTAAACATACGATGAATCTCCCGTTCAATGATCTCGCCGCGGCGACCAAATTTTTTGAAAAACAAGGTGACTCAATCGCCTGCGTCATCATCGAGCCGATCACCGGTAATATGAACATGATTCTCCCGCAGCCCGGTTACCTTGAAGGCCTTCGCGCACTCTGCGACCAGTATGGTGTCGTGCTAATTTTTGATGAGGTCATGACGGGTTTCCGCGTAGCGATGGGTGGCGCACAAGCACTCACAGGCATCCGCCCGGACCTCACCAGTCTTGGCAAAATTATTGGAGGCGGAATGCCGGTTGGGGCGTTTGGAGGACGTCAAGATATAATGGATATGCTTGCTCCGCTTGGACCTGTCTATCAAGCTGGCACACTTTCCGGAAATCCTGTAGCGATGGCAGCAGGTATCGCGACGCTTTCTGAATTGTCCCAACCGGGGTTTTATGACGCCCTGAATGCCGCCACCGAGCGGTTTGTGTCCGGGATGATCTCTGCAGCGTCTGGTGCTGGAGTCTCCATACAGGGCGTGAGTCGTGGAGGGATGTTTGGATTATTTTTCGCGGATCAACCAGTGAACTCATTCGCTGAAGTAACAGCCTGTGACGAAGAGGTATTCAAACGCTTTTTCCACCTCATGCTCGACCGCGGCATCTACCTCGCACCATCCATGTACGAAGCGGGTTTTGTATCGTCAAAACATAGCGAGTCAGTGATAAGCGCTACGCTCACAGCGGCGAAAGAAGCGTTTGGCGCGCTCTAAGATCCAGAGGCACGCGCCAGCTGCCGCGCCTCTACCGCACCCGCGGTATCACCGAGAGCGTCTTTCGACCGCGCGATGACGGTATACAGATCACGCTTCATCGCTTGGTCGGTGCCTGCGAAATCGACACCCTGAGTAGCGATTCTCACGGCTTCCTCAAGACCTCCCTGCTCTAGCCTCAAACTCGATAACTGAAAGTAGACCTCTGGCTCGGTTGGCGCAATACGTTGGGCGCGCTCAAGGCGCGCCGACGCGCCAGCCAGGTCGCCTGCCGTTCTCAACTGATCAGCTTGCTCCAGGAGAGATAACACCGCGGGAGAGATTTCTGTTCTCTGCTCGGGTTGATCAATCGGCTCAATTCTCGCGACAGGATCGATGGGGGTCACTTGGTTACGTTCACCCTTTTCACTCTGTATGTCGAGCGTTGAATCCGGATTGGTCCGGGTTGATGATGTGACGCGATCATCTTCGTTAGCACGCCAAGAAGCATCAACCACGGGCGGGCGTGACACGGGCGCCTGCGCGCATCCACTCAAGACTGCCAAACACAATAAGGTCAAACCGAGCCGCATACTATCCTCCAAACCAATTATTGAACCAAGATTCTTCGGGCGAACCAATACCACCGCCGCCGCAATCACCGGGCTTTGATTGCGGATATTCTATCGGTAATGGTCGTTTTTCCGCACCCTCACATGATTGATCGACAATCTGTCCTGATTGATTAATCCAACGGTATCTTAATCCCTCGGGCAATGTGTCCGAACGATGCGTTCTTTGGACGTGCTGAAACGCATCTGACATCAAAGGAAGAGCAGCGATTGAACCAGTCAGTCCGGCCTTTCTGTTGTCATCAAAACCGACCCATGCGACACCTAAACGACGCCCATCAGCTCCCACAAACCAAGCATCACGACCATCATCCGTGGTCCCAGTTTTGGATGCCATCACTTCACGGTATCGCTGACCAAATACGCGCCCTGTACCGACCTTCGCACCAACCCGCATCATGTGATCTACCTGAACGGTAGCACGTGCCCCTATCAAGCGTGCGGACTGAAATGGCCGCCTCGTTAAAGTACGCCCTGCATCATCCACCACTGCCCGAACAGCCTTAAGTGGTGTGAGGTAGCCTCGGTTCAATAGACCCTGATAACGAGTCGCGACCTGATATGGAGACATTTCTGAGACGCCCAAAATAGTTGCGGGTGGCTTGGTCGGACCCACAGGAATACCGTACTCATTTAAACGATCAAGAATCGAATCAAGACCCAACCCTAGACCCAGATGCACGGTCGCTTGGTTGATACTGCTCGCAATCACGGTCTCGAGACGGACAACACCCTGCTCCGTCTTGTCATAATTTTTCGGAGCCCAGACATTGCCATTTGCATCACGGATGGCGACGGCCTCATCGCGGACTAAGGTACCCGCATGGAGCCTTGGATCCTCTTCAATGGCGGCCGCAACGACGAATGGTTTCACGAGAGATCCGATTTGCCGCCTCGCGTCAAGTACACGATGGAACCCCTCTCTATCATCACGACTAGCCAAAACTGCCTGAATCTCGCCAGTTGGGATATCCACCACCAGTGCACCTGTCTGCACTTCACCGGACGGATCCAAGCCAATGTCCTTGAGGCGGGCCAGTATATTTTTCCGCCCCTCGGTCAACCCACGCTGTACCTGAGGATCGAAAGCCGTGTAGATTTTGAGCCCGGCGGCAGTCAGCTGCTTGCTTGTGTAGTCTTTCTTTAACTCTCGACGAACATCCGACACATAGCCGGGGAAACGGCCGATCCGATCTGCCGGCCGATCCGGAACCGATAGCGGGCTTCTGGCCTCTGCTTCGGCTGTAGTCTTGGCAATCACGCCCTGAGAAGATGAAAGCGACAGAACCAGATTTCTACGCTCGAGCGCTCGCTCTGGAGACTGTCTGGGATTGAATGCACTCGGGCCCTTGACCAACCCAATCAATAGCGCCTGCTGTGCAATCGATAATTCACTAATTGGACGGCCGAAATAAAACTGTGCTGCCGTTCCAAACCCATGTATCGCACGATTACCCCACTGACCCAAAAATACTTCATTGACATAAGCTTCTAGAATGCGTTCCTTTGAGAACGTTGCATCAAGCAACATAGCGTAGATTGCTTCCAGACCTTTTCGCGTGAGCGTGCGCTCCCGCGTAAGGTACAAGTTCTTGACAAGCTGCTGGGTCAGTGTACTTCCGCCCTGCGCAAATCGACCAGCTAGCAGGTTATTTACCAGCGCACGCATGATGCCTGTCAACGAGATCCCAGCGTGATTATAAAATGTACGATCTTCGACCGCGATGAGCATATCTACGAACCCTAAAGGCAGGTCACTCACGCGAATAATCTCACGATCAGCATTTGCACCGGATAACTGTGCCAGAACCAGAGGCTCAAGACGAACAATATCCGCCGGATTTAGGTATTGATCCATTAGCCCGCTTACTTGACCATTTTGAAAATCAATACGTATCAAGTGATCTGGCTCGATACCATCCGGATATTCATGACCACGCAATCCGACCCACAGTGACTGGCCATCGTTTTGATATTGACCTCTACCCGGACGCTTAGCCACAACCTGGTAATTCAGCAGATCGAGTTCAAAACTCACTTGATCAACCGTAAACGGTGCATCCAGGAACAGTTCGAGGGGACGGGCATATATTTTTGCACCGACCGCCCATGAATGTGATTCAAATTGCCTCGACAAATTCGCATTGAGATAGACTAGACCCAACCCCACTGCTACCAGTAGGGTGAGAGAAATTTTCACAAACAGGTGCCACCATCTATCCATGGGTACCAGTATACCGGGAGGACGAAGTGGGCGAGAGGCTCATCGATGCATTACGACAAAAATCATGCTACCCGCATGAGGTAACATCTATCGAAGTAATCGAGTCCGATCTCTCGTGGGTCGTGTTGACCGGTGAATTCGCATACAAGATCAAAAAACCGGTCGACTTATATTTCTTAGATGCCAGCACGCTCGAGGCAAGGCATACGTTGTGCCAAAGTGAATTCAATCTGAACCAACGAAGCTTTAAGGATCTGTACCTTGGTGTCGTTGGCATCTATCAATCTGAGACAGGCATGATGGTTGGCGTTGGCGACGGCGAGCCGATCGAATATGCAGTCAAAATGTACCAGTTTGATCCAGCTCAGACCCTGAACCAGATCCATGACCGCGAGGGATTTAATCACGATCGACTAGAAAACCTGTCCCAAGCAGTTTTTGAGCTTCATTCAAAAGCGCCAGTTTCTAGCATCGAAATGCCTTTCGGCGAACCAAACTCACTCTATGTCCCTGCTCAGTTAAATTTTGACCAGGTCAGACCAAACCTCAGTGATGCCAAAGATCTCTCTCAGTTGTTACAGCTGGAGGCGTGGGCTCACGAATATCTGAGGCGTTTATGGCCTCGTTTTGCGGAACGTAAGGATCTAGGAATGATCCGTGAGTGCCACGGTGATCTGCACCTAGGCAACGTGGTGGAAACAGAGGCGCACGGGATTCGCCTCTTCGACTGTATTGAGTACCGGGCTGAATTTCGTTGGATCGATGTCATCAGTGAAATTGCATTTTTGACGGTTGATTTGGAAGCCCGTGATGATTACGCATCCGCCTGGCATTTACTAAACCGTTATCTCGAATTGAGCGGCGATTACCACGCCCTGTGGATTTATCAAGGGTATCAAGCCTACCGGGCAATGGTTCGAGCAAAGGAATGCCTCTTAGGATTAAATGCCCCTATTCTCCCAACAGAAACCGACACGTCTCCACTCGCACGTTATCGTCGTTATGCCGTGATGGCAGAACATGCAACCATGATTCGGCCGCGTGTTCTTCTGATTACGCTGGGCCTCGATATCGATATCCGTCAATCACTCACGCACCAACTGATTGATGATTTTGGAATGATCCGATTGCGCTCAGATCTGGAGCAACAACGCTTATATTCGGGGCAGGAAAATACATCTCCAAAGACTTATCGACACCTGGTTGAGTTAGCTGAATTATCACTTAGGGCAGGGTTCCCCATCGTTATATCAAGCAGTTTCGAAAATCCAGATGACCGCGAACGTTTTAGGCGGCTTGCGGAATCACATGGCCTTCTGTTTGGAATATTGACTGACAGAGAGAGCGCCAACCAAGCTCAGCTTGGCGAGGAAGAGCTGGCCTCAACACACGTATTAAGGCTTGATGATTCAGACCGCATGATTCGCGAAGTGCGTGATCTTGGGCAGTCTTTTGGAATGCATCTGGGGGTTCAGTGTTGAATACCCTTGATCGCTTGATCCATGGATTTGATGGCTTCTTAAGGACCGTCGCACGAGTAAAATACGAAGCAAGAAGCCCAACACCCACGAAGTCTGCTCTCAATTGCACACTGACGGAGGATGAAATCAAGCTCTCGAGTGGATTGATGCGCGTTAATCACGCAGGTGAGGTCTGCGCACAAGGGCTCTATAAGGGTCAAGCATTATTCGCATCAAATGAGGTAACTGAGCAAGCGTTAGCAAAAGCCGCACAAGAAGAACTTGATCACCTGGCCTGGTGTCGTGAAAGACTGGATGAGCTTGGAGCCAAGCCCAGTATTCTCGATCCACTATGGTACACGGCGTCATTCGCTCTGGGAGCCGGAGCAGCACTAATCTCTGACAAAGTATCGCTCGGGTTTGTTCACGCGACAGAGGAAAACGTAGAACGCCATTTGAGGGAACATCTTAAGAGGCTTCCAGATAACGACCACGCTTCACGCCAGATTCTAAATCAAATGCTTGCTGATGAGATACATCACGGACAGATAGCGCTTGAAAACGGCGGAGAGGAACTTCCCCAGCCGATTCGTCGACTAATGTGGGAAAGCGCTAGACTCATGACGATAACGGCGAAGCATATTTAGCCAGTATAGCTGGTTCAATGATGCCATATATTGACTGATCGCGGTTCCCAAGATCACAACCAGTTCCTTTCACCGGCACCTTCCTTATCAATAACTTCCGTAAAGTATCCGCAATATAACGTCTCAAGCCAGGTTTGTGACGACCACAGACTGCAAGTTTCAAATCGATCCTCATAGTAACCATTGGGAAATCAGATATTATGTAAATCCACAACGGGCTCTTCGCGGAGGTTCAAAATCTCAGTCCACGAAAGATAATTTAAAGACGATCAGCTATTCCTGATCCAGAGGAATGTTCCCACTTTGACCACTAGTTTCGAAATGTCACTCGATGGATGAGCTCAACTCCCGCGTCCTCGAGCATTTTAGATGCCGAACAATATTTTTCCGCAGACAGTGCTACCGCTCGTTTGACTTTAGTCTGATCCAAGTTATTACCTGACACCTGAAAGTCCATTGTGATTTTTGTAAAAACGGCGGGCACTGCGTCAGCACGCTCAGCTTCAAGAATGCAATCGCATGAAACCACGTCTTGCCGCTGCTTTTTCAAAATCGTAATCACATCAAAACTCGCGCAACTACCGAGCCCCATCAAGATCAGTTCCATTGGTCGAGGCCCAATATTGCGACCGCCGTGTTCAGGAGCCCCGTCAACTATCGTCGCGTGCCCAGACCCACTCTCTGCTACGAAGGACACCCCATGATGCCAAGAGACATGTGCTTTCATTGATTGGCCCATTCCTTTAACCGCTGCAGCTCGCCGTCGAGCTCAGCCTCATGAATTTGTAGTAACTGTCGGCGCGCCGCATCATGCTCATGCCGGGTTGCTGCATCGATCTGCTGGCGCACCTCGCCAAACGGCATCGCGAGAATGGTCCCACTCACTTCATCAAACCGGTCTAATTTAAGCTCAGATAACCAACAATCATGGTGCGCATCAAGCAGTACCCGAATTCTTAACAAACACTCTGAACGATCCACCTGCTCATCGAAATAAGAATCGATCAAAATTTGAATTCCCGATAAAGCATCTTGTCTCGCGCGCGCCCTCTTTCGTTCAAGAGTTTTGACCTGGCGGGTCAATGACCATGCGTACCATCCAAGGCCCAAGACCACAGTAACCCCTAGAGCAATAAGCCACGGCATTAGCTAAGACTCTGAAACAGCTCTTTCAAGGCGACACCTGGATCAGGCTGCCGCATGAACGCCTCACCCACTAGGAATCCATAGACACCGTGCTCTTGCATCAGATCCACGTCTCTAGCCTTTAAAATCCCAGATTCTGTAATTAGTAATCTGTCGTCTGGGATTTGCTCCAGCAGATTTAGCGTCACCTCAAGCTTTGTCTCAAACGTATGGAGATTCCGATTATTAATTCCAATCAAGCGGCTATCTAGTTTTAGTGCACGATGAAGTTCTGTCTCGTCATGCACCTCGATCAACACATCGAGCCCAACAGACAGCGCTGTCTCATGCAGGAGACGTAAATCTGAGTCATTGAGCGCTGCGACGATCAATAGGATACAGTCGGCGCCCAGCGCCCGGGATTCAATAATCTGATAAGGGTCAACCATAAAATCTTTTCGGATCACGGGAAGACCGCATGCTGAACGTGCCAATTGTAAATCATCATCGGACCCCTGGAAGAAATCCTGATCAGTCAAAACAGACAAACAAGATGCACCAGCGCTTTCATATTGTTGGGCATGAAGAGCGGGCTGAAAATCAGCTCTCAGTAAACCCTTTGATGGCGAGGCGCGCTTAATCTCAGCAATTACTGCGGGTTTTTGAGCCTCCACTTGAGCGACGAGTCGACGGCTAAATCCGCGAACCGCAGCTTGATCAGTCAACACTTCATACAGTTCTTCAAGCGCTCGTTGCGCGCTTCGAAAAGCAACCTCCCGGCGCTTCCTCGCAACAATCCGATCTAAAATAGTTGTTGAACAACTCATCAATTAATTATCCTTTAGCTCTTGAGTAAGACGCGCAAGTGCCTCGAGTTTTTTCATAGCCTCACCGGACTCCATGACCTCCCAAGCTGCTTCAACACCATCCTCGAGCGAGTGCGCGCAACCAGCTCCATAAATGGCCGCGCCTGCGTTCAGTGCAACAATATCTGAAGCCGGATGATCATCTGCGGTTAACGCCATCGCAATCATCTCTAGTGACTCTTCGGCAGTTTCTACAATAAGCTCATCACGATCACTTAAATCCAGATCAAAGTCCTGCGGTTTAATCCGATATTCGCGGATACGCCCATCCTTTAACTCAGCAACACGGCTGGCTGCTGACACACTCAATTCATCGAGTCCATCTTCTGAACAGACGATCAATACATGCCGAGAACCGAGACGGCGAAGGACCTCGGCAAGTGGCGTTAGGAGAGACTCATCAAATACCCCAAGGACCTGGTTGGGCGCGCTTGCTGGGTTAGTTAGCGGCCCAAGCACATTGAAAATTGTTCGCATCCCAAGCTCTTTACGCGGACCAATCGCATGCCGCATCGCTGAATGGTGGGCAGGCGCAAACATAAATCCAACTCCTAGGGTTTCAATACAGGACTTGACTTGGGTAGCGTCCAGATCTATCCGTACGCCTGCCACTTCGAGTACATCCGCAGATCCTGACTTTGAGGAAACCGAACGGTTACCGTGCTTCGCAACCCGACCACCCGCCGCTGCAACAACGAATGCCGAGGCTGTAGATACGTTAAAGATGTTTGCGCCATCTCCGCCCGTTCCGCAGGTATCCACCAAGAAATCTTTCGGGACGTCTACTTTTTGCGACAGCTCACGCATAACACTAGCGGCACCGACGATCTCATCAATAGTCTCACCTTTCATACGCAGACCCATCAATACCGCCCCAATTTGTGCATCAGTTGCCTCACCGGTCATGATTAATCGCATTACTGCAATCATTTCCTCGGCGTTCAAATCGCGTTTTGCGCAGACATCTATAATCGCTTCCTGGATAGTCATTACCACTCTCCCCCTCTAACAGCCAAGAAGTTCCGAAGTAACTCATGACCTTGTTGGCTTGCAATGGATTCCGGGTGGAACTGAACACCCTCAACCGTCAACGTTTTGTGACGAACACCCATTACTGCTTCAGACTTACCTAACTCATCATGACTCCAGGCAGTGACCTCAAGGCAAGCAGGAACAGTCGCAGGATCAATCACCAACGAATGATAACGAGTTTGAACCAAAGGCTGATACAGCCCCAAAAATACTCCCTTTCCGTCATGATGAATAAAGCTGGTTTTTCCATGCATGACCTTTGAAGCACGAATGATTCGCCCACCAAATACCTGTCCGATAGTCTGATGGCCCAAGCACACTCCAAGAAGCGGCACTTTTCCCGAAAAATATTCAACAGCTTGGAGACTCATTCCGGCACGATCCGGATCACACGGGCCAGGACTGACGACAACACGGTCAGGTTGAAGCGCGGCTAATTCATCCAGAGTCATCTGATCGTTGCGAATAGTAGTCACTGCCTCACCAAGCTCTCCAAAGTACTGCACTAGGTTATAAGTGAAGCTATCGTAATTATCGATCATCAGTAACATCGTCAGCTCCGCACCATCGGGCCCTTGAGGTCTTTGAATCCTGTCAATGCAGCATTCGCAGCCCGAATCACCGCTTGCCCCTTGTTCAACGTTTCCAACCACTCGGACTGTGGGACTGAGTCCGCAACTAAACCAGCGCCTGCCTGGATGTGCATCGTTCCATCCTTTATAACAGCGGTCCGGATTGCGATCGCTGTATCCATATTGCCTGACCAACCAAGATACCCAACCGCGCCACCATAAATTCCCCGACGAACCGGTTCGTACTGATTGATCAGTTCCATCGCGCGCACTTTTGGCGCGCCCGATAAAGTCCCCGCTGGCAAGCAAGCCTTCAAGACATCTAATGCATCCACGTCAGCACGTACTTTTCCTTCAACATGACTTACGATGTGCATCACATGGGAATAGCGTTCGACTACCATCTTATCAGTCAGTTCAACAGAACCGATTTCAGCGACTCGTCCGACATCGTTCCGACCCAAATCTATCAACATCAGGTGCTCACTGATTTCTTTTGGATCCGCCAACAACTCATTCTCAAGTCTAATATCTTCTTCTTGGGTTTTGCCGCGTGGTCGCGTACCGGCAATAGGACGCACCGACACATGACCATCTTCGAGACGCGCCAGAATTTCAGGAGAAGACCCGACAATATGTGTGTCATCCAAATTAAAAAAGTACATATAAGGAGAAGGATTTAAGACGCGTAATGCGCGATAAAGTGATAACGGACTTTCCGTATAGGGAACCGAAATTCGTTGACTGAGGACGACCTGCATCACGTCGCCGGCTTGAATATAGTCTTTGATTTCCTTGACTGCGCCTTTAAACACATCGCTTTCAAGACTGTATTGATAGTCAGCCTCGGCTATTGGATCGTGTTCTGCTGGATAAAATGCTGATGGATCCATGGCATATGCTAAATCATCCAACATGTTATCTAAGCACTCACACGCAACCTCATATGCACCAGCCTCCTGCGGGTTTGCGTGTGTAATCAAGGTGAGCATCCCCGAGAGATTATCGAATACGACCACATCATCAGACCGCATCAATATGATATCGGGAGAACCAATCGGGTCATATTCGGGAATAGTTTCGGCAACGCGTGACTCAAAGAACCGAATGGTGTCATACCCGAAATACCCAACAAGACCGCCCGTGAATTTTGGTAGATTCAATTCATCGACGACCCAAGAAGGAGTTTCCCCCAAGCGCACCTGATATTGAGAAATCCACATCAATGGATCATCTGACTCGACGATTTCTGCGACTTCATCGCGCTCAAAACGAGTAATTCTATAACCACTCACTTCAATGCGTTCATGTGACGGAAGACCAATACAAGAATAACGTCCCCAAGTCTCACCCCCGGTCACGGATTCCAGTAAGTAAGACCAAGGCCGATCTGCAAGTTTCAGATAGCAGGATAATGGTGTTTCCATATCCGCCAGTCGCTTAACCGCGACGGGAACCCGCGTTAAACCCAGTTTCCGATACCTATCAAATTGTTCAGGCGTCATTAACAAGCAATTCCATCAAATCCGATATGACACGGTCTGCACCGCACTCGTGTAAGTTTAAGTCCCCAGCGTATCCAAAGCTGACCATAATTGAACAAACGCCCGCTGCTTTAGCGGCACCTAAATCCGCCCTGCTATCACCGATGAGGCATGCCTCATTGGGTGCTCGATCTAGGTCAGACAACGCATGGTGCACCATATCAGGCTCCGGCTTTTTCGTCGGTAAATCATCGCCAGCAACGATAGTGTCAAATGCGGTATGGAGGTCGAAAGCTGGCAACATCAACTCAACAAACCGTCTCGGCTTATTGGTAACCAGGCCCACTTGTTTTCTCTGATCCTTGAGTGTTTGTATTACCTCTTTTGCTCCCGGATACAACACCGACGTCTCAGCGCAAATCGGTTCATATTCTTCAAAGAATACAGACAACAAGAGGCGACACAGCGGGGATTCCATAGTGATGTGCTCATCTTGAGTAACGTGCCGCACAGCCCGCTCAATCAGTTTGCCTGCACCATGACCAACCATTTGCTTCCCAAGCTCAAGGCCTACACCAGGAAGCCCAGCTTTGTTCAATGCGAGATCAAGAGCGCGCGTCAGATCCGGCGCACTATCGACGATAGTGCCGTCAAAATCGAAAAGATAAGCCTGCATACGCAATGATCCCAGCGATATAAAAGTGCGAAAACATATCATTGTTTAAGCGACCAAGCACCTTAAGGCCTAGGCAACTCGCATCAGACTCAACTATGATCTTATTTCAAATACTAAAGTGAATCTATGATCAAACGAATGTCAATCCGATCAATCGCGCTCATTTTGCTAGCAGCTAGCCCAGGGGCCGCCCATGGCGAAGTTCAGATAGCTGCTACCACTGACTGGATAGGTGATACCTCCGGAGCCTACCTCTGCCGGGGATATTACAGCCCCCCAATGGTGGAAAGATCTCCTGGTGAGCAATTGAGCGCTGAAGCGGAAAACACCGATTACGATGGTAGAGATCGTGTTATTTTGACAGGCGGCGCGTTGATTACCCGCAACGATTTCCAGATTGAAGCAGACCGCGTATCATTTTTGAATTCCACTGGCGACGGTGACGCCGCCGGTAACGTGAAAATCAGGCGTCCGAATAGCCTGCTGATCGGTGACACCGCATCGGTTAATGTGCGGACTAATGCGTTTGATCTCAAAAATTCCTCTTTTGTTAATCACAAAAATCGTCTACGGGGGGATTCTGACTTCGCGATTGGCGCCCCGAACGGTGACATCCGCGTCTTCAATGGAACTATTACGTTCTGCGCTCCAGGAATTAATTCATGGGATTTTCAGGCCAACCAAATTTATCTCAATCAATCGTCGGGACGGGGCTGGGCGAACGATGTCGTAATACGTGTAAAAGAGGTCCCTATATTCTATGCACCCGTAGTGGGGTTCCCTATGGACGACAGACGACTCACCGGTTTTTTCTTTCCAAGTTACTCACTGGGCTCAACGTCTGGGACGGAAATTGTGACCCCATTTTATTGGAACCTGGCACCACATTACGATTTGCTGATCCGACCTCGGTTCATGACCGCACGGGGAGCTGCGGTCGGCCTGCATGGTCGGTACCTCTTTGAGGATTTAAGCCTGTTAGAAGCAAAGACCGAACAGTTACCTGGCGACAAAATTAGCGGCACAGATCGTCATATTTCCAGACTGACGCTGACAAGCGATGTCCAGAAAGCGATGACCTGGAATATGACTTACGAAGATGCGTCGGATGGCACCTATCAGGATGACCTAGATAACTTCGCCGACCTCTCAGAAAAAGAACAACTGACCTCTTCGATTGGCGTGGCTGTCCGTGGCGACGATTGGAACGCTGGGTGGCTTGTAGACCGTATTGATGTTGTCGATCCATCTGTAACCGGCGCAGCGGTCAAGTTTTCCCGTCAGCCTCAGCTCACCTTGTCTTGGGCTAAATATGGTGAGAATTGGAACCTGTTCGCTTCGGGTGATGCGACTGAATTTACACGAACAACGACTGGCTTAACGAGTTCAGATCCAGCTGAGGGACGCCGTATATCGTCAGATTTCAAGGCTGAATATCCGATACGGCGTGGCTTCGGTTCCGTGACACCAGCGGCTTTGGGTTTCACCCGTTGGTCACAGGCAACTAGAGGCACGACAACGCAAGAGGATGAGTATCTCGCCTATGGCGTATCAATCGATGGAAAGCTCTATTTTGAGAATTCCCAGTCCAATGGTTCATTACACGAGATTATCCCGCGTGCGAAGCTTTCGATTCGCGAGCTAAACAAGAATCCAGCTATTGTTAAATTCGATACGCCCGACACCGCGAACGATATAGATAAAGTGAGCCAAATCTTCCTAGATAATCCAGTTTCTGGCGGGGACTTTGTAGGCGACACGCGAGATGTTGCGCTATCGCTGACCGCTCGCGGTATTAACGCAAATGGTGTAGAGACGTATCGTGTAAGCGCCGGACAGACCGTCTACCTTCAAGACCGCGGAGTGACTTTATCAGGTAATTCAGAGAATGCCGACCGAGGACCACTGGTCATCGAATCAGCAGCGCAGCTTGGTAAATCTTTCACTTGGAACACTCGCTTTAGGTCTGTGACTGACGGCGAAACCATGGATACAGCCACCAACGAATTCAAATATCAAACATCCGATACAGATTACGTGACACAAAGAATTGTTTGGGATAATGATTCAGCGACTAGAACTGATCACTATATCTCGAGCCAAGTCAATCCAAATTGGCGTTTTCTTGCAGGGTTACAGTGGGAACCTGATATCCAAGAACGAGTCAACCAAGTCGTTGGTATTGAATATGAGGGCTGTTGTTGGCGGGCGGCGATGATTCATGCCTATGTACGCGACGAGGTGACAGAGGCAAACGGTGGGCACTCCATGAAACTACAAGTTGAACTGAAGGGCCTAGGTGCCCTAGGTCGCGGAACTTCGTCTATTTTGGAACGTTTAAGGGAAGGTTATGAACTTTTTGAATCTCAGGATTAAGTTTGTTTTTTCCGCTTTTATTTTCAGCAGCCTACTCGCGACTGTCGAGGCACAGATAATTGACAAGATCATCGCAGTGGTCGACTCCGGCGTTATTTTATCGAGTGACGTTAAAACGCGATTGAACGATCTAACGATGCAAGCCGAGTCACGTGGCAATGAAATAGAAGTCAATGATGAGTTACGTCAACAGGTGGTTGAGCGACTGATCCTCGAACAGGCGCAACTAGAGGTCGCAAAACGCGGTGGGCTCCAAATCGACGACGCCCGTGTAAACGAGACGTTACAGCAAATCGCTAAGAATCGCGAAACCGATTTACCAGGACTAAAAAACTTAATCGAATCTGAAGGTAAGAACTTCACCATTTTCCGCGAGCAGATTCGTCGTGAGTTAATAATTAGCGCCATTCGCGATCGTGAAGTACGGAGCCAGATTCGTATAAGCGACGCAGAGCTCGAGCGCTTTATGGACACACCAGCCGGCCAAATCAGTACCGCTCCTGAATTGTTACTGAGCCAAATTGTTGTTGGATTACCAAACCGCCCAAGCCCAGAAGCTGTGCAACAAGCGGAAAAGAAAGCTATTCAGATCCGGAGTGCGCTACTACAAGGCGCACCGTTTGGGCAGATGGCTGCCCGCTACTCGGATGCCCCAGAAGCTGGCCAGGGTGGTGATCTCGGATGGAGAAATATTCTAGAACTTAACCCGGTCTTCGCCGATGCTCTAAATGAGGCAAAGAAAAATACGTTAATTGGTCCGATTCAATCACCGGGTGGCTTCCATTTAATAGCGGTACGCGATCGACGTGGTGATCAATCTGTCGTAGTGACTGAATACAAAACACGCCACATCCTGATCAAGCCTGATGCTGTTCTCTCTCTTGAAAAAGCCAAGGAGCTCGCACAAAATATTCGCCGTGAAATAACCAGCGGCGCTGACTTCGCCGACCTTGCTCGTCGATTTTCTGAGGATCCATTAAGTGCGGCCAAAGGTGGTGATTTAGGCTGGGTACGAGCAGATCAGTTGGTACCGGGTTTCGTTAATGTCATGACCAGGCTTCCTCTTAACACACTGAGCGAATTGACT
Organism: Gammaproteobacteria bacterium; assembly: GCA_002705795.1. Lineage (GTDB taxonomy): Bacteria > Pseudomonadota > Gammaproteobacteria > Pseudomonadales > Litorivicinaceae > HIMB30. The sequence continues at coordinate 40,202 of PAHG01000006.1, read as the reverse complement.
CGGAGCCGTTTCGGCTTTCATCTGATTGAAGTGTCAGAGACCCGTGAATCTGATATCTCTGAGGAGCAAATGAAAAATAGGGCCCGTCGCATCCTGACTGAGCGAAAGTTCTTACAAGAGCTCGACTCTTGGCTCCGCCAAGTCCGCGCAGACGCATTTGTTGAACTGAAGTCATGACACCTCTTGCCATCACACCAGGTGATCCTGGTGGCATAGGTCCCGATCTCTGCATCCAAGCAGCTGCTGATGGTGAGCTCGGTGGTATTGTGGTTGCGGATCCTGAGATCATCAAACGCCGAGCCGATAGTCTTGGCCTGTCAGTCCAAATCATGGACGCTGATCACTACAACCCTGAGCGTACTCAGGGAATCGTTTACGTTGAACCAGTGGCTGCAGCCGATCCCACGAATATGCCAGGAGTCTCGGATCCAACTAACGCCGGATACTGCCTCCAATCACTTGAGCATGCGCTTCAAGGAATCAAAGAAGGGAATTTCCGAGCGCTTGTGACCGGGCCGGTTAATAAAGCTACGATTCGCGGTGGCGGATTCGAGTCCTTCACAGGACATACAGAATTCTTGAGAGATTTTTTCGGTCTGCCGGAGGTTGTCATGATGCTAGCGTCCACAGATTGCCGTGTCGCTCTAGTAACAACTCACCTACCGCTCGCCGAGGTCCCCAAGACCATTACCCTAAAACGTATTGAAACAGTCACCGGCATAGTAATCAAAGCCATCAGTGATGTATTTCAAATTCCGCAGCCTCGAATTCATGTGCTTGGGTTAAATCCGCATGCCGGAGAAGACGGACATCTGGGTCGAGAGGAACTCGATATCATCCAGCCTGCACTTGAAGCGCTGAGAGCCCAAAATCCCGACGTCCATATTGAGGGACCACTGCCTGCTGATACTGCATTTACGCCCGAGCTCCGCGCACAGGCTGACTGTCATATCGCGATGTACCATGATCAAGCGCTTCCAGTTGTGAAGTACAAAGGATTCGGGGATTCAGTCAACATTACGCTTGGGCTTCCAATCGTTCGAACCAGTGTTGATCACGGCACGGCTCTTAATTTGGCTGGCAAAGGATTGGCAAGTACCAAAGGCCTCGTCGCCGCGATCCAAGAAGCGAATCGCTTAACAACATCGTTCGCCTAAAGAACTGCTGAGTCAGGTAAACTAATCCCTTTTTGGGAACGAACGTGTCCAAACAACTCACTCGTTCAGCACGAAAAAGATTCGGTCAGAACTTTCTGGTGGATGATCGCGTCATTGAAGCGATTTTAGCGTCGATTAGGGCATCTGCCGCCGATGCCATCGTTGAAATCGGACCAGGTCACGGCGCAATCACTGAAGGACTATACGCTTCCCAGTGTGACCTCACCTTGATCGAACTGGATCGTAACCTTGTGCCCGGACTTTTAGCGAGTTTTGTAAGCAAGACTCCAGGCCGCTGCCGGCTGCTTAACGAAGATGTACTAAAAGTCGACTTTGGTCAGTTCAGCAGTCCTCTACGTATTGTAGGTAATCTGCCTTATAACATCTCAACGCCTTTACTATTTAAGCTTCTAGAGCTAGGTGATCAGATCCAAGATATTCACGTGATGCTTCAAAAAGAGGTGGTCAACCGGATTGCGGCAGTACCAGGCGAATCGGCTTATGGACGATTAGGTGTCATGATACAAGCGACCGCGTCTGTAGAGCCCCTGATTGAAGTGCCACCCGAAAGCTTCGCGCCGCCACCTAAAGTCGATTCTGGAGTGATTCGAATTATCCCCTGTGCAAGAAAACGCTCATTAATTGCGTCGATGCAAACATTGACTCACGTGGTTCGTCAAGCATTTAGTCAGCGCCGTAAAACCCTCAGAAATAACCTGAAGGACATCCTGACCTCGGAGGAGTTCGAGGTGCTCGGCATCAATCCACAGGATCGACCTGAGCGGTTGTCTGTGCAAACCTATGTTGAATTGTGTAACTACCTGGATCGTAAGGAGAGGAATATATAGTGCGGGATTTACGATACCAAGTCGATGTCAATGCACAGGCAACCTACATCGAGTCCCAATCCAATCCCTCCGATAGCCGTTTTGTCTTCACCTATACGGTTACAATCGCAAACAATGGCACAATGCCCGCACAGCTGTTACATCGCTATTGGAAGATCACGGATGGTGAAGGTGGAATTCGTGAGGTTCACGGCGACGGAGTCGTTGGAGAGCAACCAACGATCGTTCCAGGAGACGAGTTCACCTATACCTCTGGAGCAATTCTTGAGACCGCAATCGCGACAATGGAAGGCTATTTTGAAATGGTCGCCGCAGATGGCGAGCTATTTAAAGCCAAGATTCCGATATTCACTTTATTGAATCCTGGAGCACTGCACTGATGGCCAGCTACGTAGTTGGTGATGTTCAAGGTTGTTGGGGAGCATTTCAGCGATTGCTTTCGGCCCTAGCGTTCAACCCGCGAAAGGATCATATGATTTTCTCCGGAGACCTGATTGCACGTGGCGAGGACTCAACAACCGTTATGCAGTGGGTGCTCGACCATCAGAGTGCATGCTCAGCAGTTCTTGGAAATCATGATCTCAATTTCTTAGCTGTTGCGTCAGGTATTAGAGAAGCAAACCCAAAGGATAAAACACAACCGCTGCTCGATTCGCCAATCTGTAAAGACGTAATTAATTGGTACCGTCGCTGCTCTTTGGCGAAAGATCTTCCAGAACATAATGCGTTGGTAGTCCATGCCGGGGTCTGGCCAGAATTTGACCGAATCACTCTTCTCAAGGAAATCCAGCTTGTCCATCAACGACTGCTTGCGGATGACTGGTCCGAGTCAGTTCGATTGATGTATGGCAATGAGCCTGCGCATTTCGATAAAGCGAAAACAGATGATGAGAAGGCACGCTTTTTGATCAATGCCTGCACGCGAATGCGGTTCGTGGATCAGAAGTCGCTTACGCTTGATTTCAATTTTAAAGACGTTCCCGAACTTGCTCCGCAGAATTTATGTGCCTGGATGAACGCGCCAAACAGACTCAACATCGACCGTCAAATTTTATTTGGTCACTGGGCGTCCCTCAATGGTCGTGTAAACAATAATGATATCGTCGCTCTGGATACTGGCTGTGTTTGGGGTGGGTATCTTTCAGCGATTCGACTCGAGGACCGGCGATTGATACAGGTAGCCTCCTGTGTTTGATTTAAAGCGCCTCTTCGCTCCACTCGAAGGCGCGAGCCTTGAGGGTTTAGAAATCTACGTTGTCGGCGGAGCAGTTCGTGACTCCTTACTCGGACTTACCCCAAAAGATATAGATTTTGTGGCGGTCGGTACCACCCCAGAAACATTCCTAGAACTCGGCTTCCGGCAGGTAGGACAGGATTTCCCCGTGTTTTTACATCCAGAAAACCAGGCTGAGATTGCTCTCGCGCGGACAGAAAGAAAGACAAAAAAAGGACATAAGGGTTTTGTGGTCCACGCAGATCCCTCAGTGGCGCTAGAAACCGACCTTCTCCGCCGCGATTTTACAATCAATGCGATGGCTTTATCACGAACAGGGGATCTTGTTGACCCCTATGGCGGTGAGGACGACCTCAAGTCGCGACAACTACGCCATGTCTCTGGAGCATTTAAAGAAGATCCTCTGCGTATACTCCGAGGTGTTCGCTTCCTAACTCAGCTTGGTAGGTTCGAATTTCATATTGCTCAAGATACAGTCTTGTTAATGCAGGCAATGTCGCAATCACTTCGAGAACTCTCGGTGGAGCGCATCATTGTTGAACTCGATAAAATGCTCGCGTCAAATCATCCCCAATTGGGGCTTAGATATCTAAATCATCTCGGCATTACCGATGCTCTAGCCCCCGCTCTGAACAGTATACCAGTTCAGTTTATTGGCCAATCGATCGACGTCCGTCTCGCAGAATGGCTACTTTTAAATCGGCCAACAATCGAATGCATCGAGCACTATGGAAAAGAGTTTCGACTAACCAATAAGCGGGTTCTGTTTTTGAAAGCAGCCACTCGACTTAAAGATCTTACTTTTGAGGATGCAAGGGTGTGCCTTGATGTTTTTGCTCAAATCGGCTGGTTGAGGGGGAATCCACCCGATAGAGACCTTGACCGTCTACTTATTGAGTTGGATGACTCGAGACCAATGACAATCCCGGTCAGACACTGGCTAGAGATCCGCGAACAGCTCAGAGGAGTCTCTGTGGAGCACTTGATTGAAGAGGGGCTTAGCGGCAAAGCGCTTAGTGATGCGATTTATAACGAGCGCTTGACTGTTCTCTCTACAGAGATCTCCGCGCCCGGCACCGCACCAGGCTTATAAAGCCTGCCGGTCACTTCAACGATTCGGTCATCCCTCAAGACGATTTGCAAAAGATCAGTTAAGCGTTTCTCGATGAGATTACAGTGCTCCCTGGCTGCTGCCTGAATATCGTGGCATAGGGCTGCATAATCGAGCGTATCCCCAAGATCATCGGATGCTGCCGCGTCCGAAAGAGAAATATTGATAGTCAAATCTAAATACAACGGTTGAGGATTTTCTTTTTCGTACGAGTAAACCCCAACCAACGAGAGAAGCGGGAGTCTTGAAACATAAATCGTATCCATTACGACACCTTAGGTAGTTCACTTAGTGGCCAACGCGGACGAATCGTCATCGCAAGCGAAGAATCTCTCTGTCCATGACTTAACCGCATCAGGCCTGCAAAGGCAATCATAGCGCCGTTGTCTGTGCAAAATTCTGGCGCCGGGTAAGCCACTGCAATCCCATTTGTCTCAAGAGATTTCAGCGATTGTCGAAGCAATCGATTCGCACTCACGCCACCTGACATCACAATAGCCCGGGTACCCGTTTCTATAATGGCTCGCTTACATTTGATTACCAGGGTATCAACAACTGCCTGCTGAAAACTCGCAGCTAAATCTGCTTTTGTTTGCTCATCCAAAGGGCCTGACTTAACCAACCGACGCGCTTCCGTCAGTACTTGAGTTTTTAATCCCGAGAAACTGAAATCACACCCAGGCCGATCAGTCATAGGCCGCGCAAAACGAAACCGGGTAGCATCACCACTGTCAGCCAAAGCCGCAATCTTAGGCCCACCCGGATAGCCCAATTCAAGAAGTTTTGCTGTTTTATCGAAGGCTTCACCCGCGGCGTCATCAAGCGTGGTTCCCAGCAATTCATAGTCACCAATCGCTCGAACTAAGATAAGCTGCGAATGCCCTCCGCTCACCAGCAGTGCAACAAAGGGTATCGGAAGATCCGGAGTTTCCATCAAAGGTGCCAACAGATGTCCCTCCATATGATGAATTCCAAGCGCCGGTCGATCTAACGAAAAAGCCAATGATTTGGCGAAAGTCGCTCCAACCAACAATGCACCCAAAAGACCAGGCCCGGTTGTATAAGCAACAGCATCAATATCAGCCAACGTCAAACCTGAAGCGGCAAAAGTCTCATCAACCAGTGGGCGGAGATAGCGAACGTGATCCCGTGAAGCGAGTTCCGGAACGACGCCACCATAATGTGCATGAACATCAATTTGGCTATGCACCCGGTGTGCAATGAGTCCATCTAGGTTACTATAAATGGCAATTCCAGTCTCATCACAGGAAGTTTCGATACCTAAGACACGCATTTGGTTCCCTTTTTCTTTAGACACTGGTATTCTCTCGCGCCCCAGGTGGTGATACCACATGAAAACTTAAATTAAATCAAGGATAGGTGCATTTTAATGCCTGCGGTAAAAATTAAAGATAATGAACCTTTTGACGTCGCACTTCGTCGGTTCAAGCGTGCTTGCGAGAAAGCTGGCGTACTCTCGGAGGTTCGCCGTCGTGAGTGTTACGAGAAACCAACAACCTTGCGAAAGCGTGCAGCGGCCGCTGCGGTCAAGCGTCATCTGAAGAAGGTGTCTCGCGAAACAAAAAAATTCGAACGTCTCTACTAAGCAACGAGTCGCTCGCGTGAGTTCGCTGAAACACACTCTCACCGAAGCCATGAAAGACGCAATGCGGGCTAAAGAGAAGTTTCGTCTCGGCGTCATTCGGATGGCGCTCGCTGAGATCAAACGTGTTGAGGTGGACGAGCGTATTGACATAGATGATGCTCGTTGTCTTGCCATAATCGACAAAATGTCCAAGCAACGCAGAGATGCTGCGAGCCAGTTCATCGACGGCGGACGCCAAGACCTCGCCGACACCGAACTGGCTGAGGTCGAAATCCTTAGGGATTTTCTTCCAGCCCAACTGAGTGACGATGAAATGTTAGCGCTCATTGATAAAGTAATCGATACCACAGGCGCGTCAGGTCCCCAAGGTATGGGGCAGGTCATGGGACAACTTAAACCTCAGGTTCAAGGGCGCGCTGATATGCAAGTTGTCAGCAGACTGGTAAGAGACCGGCTCGGTTAAATCCCAACTCTGATTTTCAGATACACTCTGACTACTAAATTAAATCCTCGGACATCAAGTGGCTGGTCGAATCCCTGATTCTTTCATTGAAACGCTGAATGATCGCATGAATATCGTCGATGTGATTGGCACACGCGTTTCACTCAAAAAATCTGGTCGGGAGTACCATGGTCGTTGTCCTTTCCATGACGATTCATCCCCCTCGTTTTCTGTCAATCCAGACAAACAGGTCTACCACTGTTTTGGTTGCGGCGCATCAGGTGGACTAATTAGCTTTATCATGGAATATGACAATATGGATTTTGTCAGCGCGGTCGAAAGCCTGGCCTCGCTGGCTGGCCTTCAGGTACCCAGCGAGGCAACGGACCCCGAGGCCGGTAAGCGAAAAGTGCTGTATGAAATCCTTGAGATGGCAGATCAGGCGTTCCGAAAAGCTCTCAAATCGAACCCCAGCCGAGAGCGTGCGGTGAGTTATCTCAAGGGTCGCGGTCTCACGGGAACCATCGCGCATCGGTTTGGTCTCGGATATGCACCAGATGGATGGCGTTTTCTCTACGATCAATTCAGTGCCGACACGCTAATCAAAAAAAAACTGCTCGACGCTGGATTAACAGTGGTCAGCTCACAGGGGCGTGAATACGATCGTTTTAGAGAGCGTGTCATGTTTCCGATCCGAGATATACGAGGCCGCACCATCGCATTCGGTGGACGGGTCCTAGATGACAGTAAACCCAAATATTTGAATAGCCCTGAAACCAAACTATTCCGCAAGAGTGATACCCTCTATGGCCTGTATGAAGCGCGCCAAGTGTGTCGATCTTTAGATCGTGTTTTGGTTGTTGAAGGGTACATGGACGTGGTTGCCCTTTCGCAGTTTGGAATCGATTTTGCTGTAGCAACCCTTGGAACTTCACTCACAAGTCAGCATCTAGACCGACTGAGTCGACAAACTACCCAGGTGATCGTCTGTTTTGATGGCGATAAAGCTGGACGTACTGCGGCAAAACGCGCTCTCAATACGATGCTCCCGTTTTTAAGTGATGAGTTCAGCATTCGATTCTTATTTTTACCTGATGGGCATGATCCCGACTCGCTTGTACGTGGCGAGGGAACCGATGCGTTTTTGAGCCGATTGAATGATGCACTCCCTATATCAGAGGCCCTTATCCATCTGCTTTCGGATGACGTGGATCTCACGAAGATCGATGGACGCGCTCGGTTAACGGCGCTGGCACTTCCAAAAATCGCGAAGATTCCGGTAAGCATATATCGCTCTTTGATGCTCGACTCATTGAGTGAACTCTCAGGCACTCGTCGGACAGATCTAGATGCACGCCTACAAGACCTGCAGATCGAGCCGATCGGTGGTGAGGAAAAACCAGCCAACACACCTGGACAAGGCCAAGCACAAGAAGTTGATACTGACATGGCGAGGTATGATTCATTGAGACCTGTCAGAGATGATCAATTCATTGATTTTTCAGAGAACGTAGAACCCCCACTAAAAATCGAAGACATCCCAGAAGCACCATCTGGTCTTCAATTTCCAAATCCAGATAAACCTGAGCCACTCGCAAATCGATTATTGTGGCTTCTACTCCAAAACCCCAAGTTAATGACAGATCCTTTCACTATTCCCGAACGCAGTCGATTGATCAATATCCGTGCACTTGCCCAAGTTTTCGATTGGCTCACAACTTCAGATAATCCGACCACAGTGGGTCTGATGGGGCACTTCAGCGGAACAGAACTTGGTCGATTATTGTCTAGACTGCTGAGTCGCGAGGCGCTTTTCAGCGAGCACTCGTACCAAGTGGAATTCCAAGACGGCCTCAACCAACTGAAAAAACAATTGGCCACAGAGTCGATGAGGCTCCTAGCAGAGGATGCGAAGCGCGGGAAAATTTCAGCCGAAGACTTGCATCAAGCGCTGGCAGCACATAAAAAGTAATGAAACCTACAGGTCAATCCGTGTATAATTCTCTGCCTTTGTAAAACACATCTTTTAGGTCGGTTCATGGCAGAAAAACAGTTAGATCAGGAACTTACGCAAACAGAACAGCGCCAATCACGTTTGAAAGAACTGATCGCCAAGGGGAAGGAGCAAGGATACCTCACCTACGCCGAGGTTAACGACCACCTTCCTGAAGAAATTGCGGACCCCGACCAAGTAGAAGATATCATCCGTATGATCGGGGACATGGGAATCGCCGTTGGAGAAGAAGCGCCTGACGATGATCAACTGATCCTTGGTGAAAATTCTGCTGCAACTGACGATTCAGCTGCTGAGGAAGCTGCCGCTGCCCTCGCCGCAGTAGAAAACGATGTTGGTCGAACCACCGACCCAGTGCGGATGTATATGCGCGAGATGGGGACCGTCGAGCTACTGACTCGAGAGGGTGAGATTGTCATTGCTAAACGGATCGAAGAAGGTATCCGTGAAGTGATGCAGGCGATGGCCTACTACCCAGGGATTGTCAATACAGTCCTAGCTGTCTACGATCGAATCCAAACAGAAGAAGGCCGCATGTCCGACCTTCTCGCTGGATTTTTAGATCTCGATCCGGAAGATGAAACCCCGATTGAAGCAGCCTCAACAAAAGAGGTGAGCGATCAAAACTTCGATGATTCGGACTCATCTAACGGCGACAACGATTCAAATGAAGATGATGCAGAAGAGGGCGACACAGGCCCTGATCCTGAAGAAGTCAGAACACGGTTTGAAGCACTCCGCGCCAACCTAGCGAAAGCTCAAAAGGTTATCGGGAAAAAAGGCCGTGATTCGAAGGAAGGCAAAGACGCACTCAATGCAATTGGGGAAGTCTTCTCGTCACTCAAACTAACTCCAAGATTGTTTGACGAACTTTGTGTCGAATTCAGGACGGTACTCGATTCGATCCGCGATCAAGAACGGGAAATCCTTCGTCTATGCACGAAAAAAGGAAAGCTTGATCGCAAGATCTTTATTAAAGAATGGCATGGAAACGAAACCAATTTTGAATGGATTCCTAATGTCGCCAAGAAGAAAAAGTCAGAAAAACTGGAAGCAGTTGTTCCGGACGTGCAGCGTTGTCAAGCGCGCCTTCAGTCTATCGCCGAAGGTGTTGGAGTAACAATACCAGAACTGCGCGACGTAAATCGCCGTCTTTCGATGGGTGAAGCGAAAGCGCGTCGTGCAAAGAAGGATATGGTCGAAGCAAACCTACGCCTTGTTATTTCCATCGCGAAGAAGTATACCAACCGGGGTCTTCAGTTCTTGGACCTGATCCAAGAGGGTAACATTGGTCTCATGAAGGCTGTCGATAAGTTCGAGTATCGCCGAGGTTATAAATTCTCGACCTACGCGACCTGGTGGATCCGTCAGGCAATCACTCGCTCAATCGCCGACCAAGCGAGGACTATCCGCATCCCCGTGCACATGATTGAGACGATCAATAAGCTGAATCGTATCAGCCGACAAATGCTGCAAGAGATGGGTCGCGAGCCGACTCCAGAAGAGCTGGGCGAGCGTATGGAAATGCCTGAAGACAAGGTACGGAAGGTATTAAAGATCGCTAAAGAGCCAATATCGATGGAGACACCGATTGGTGACGACGAAGACAGCTCACTCGGTGACTTTATTGAAGATATCACGATATCATCGCCCGTTGATTCTGCGACCGTTGAGGGATTAACCGAGTCGACACGTCAAGTACTCGCTAGTCTCACCGCGAGAGAAGCAAAGGTCCTAAGGATGCGTTTTGGCATCGATATGAACACGGATCACACCCTAGAGGAAGTCGGCAAACAGTTTGATGTCACGCGTGAGCGGATACGGCAGATCGAAGCAAAGGCGCTTCGGAAATTGAGACATCCGAGCCGCTCAGATCATCTACGCTCTTTCTTAGACGAGTAAGTTGGCTGAAACCGTGAGATTTTCTGTCATATTCGGAAAGGTTGTTTATTAGTAAGAAATTCGAAGTTGAAAGGCAACAAACCCTGACTTTTAATGACGCTTGAATCAAATGCGAGAGAGGACAGGGCATGAAAAAATTTCTCCTAACATCCATCGCGGCATTATCGCTGATATTATCCGGCTGGGTCTTCGCAAGCGCGAGCTATGCCAAGCAAAAGGTCGTCTACCACGTCAATTATTTCGACGTAAAACGGTCAATTGGGGCGATGCGAAACGCCCAGAACCATATCAATGCGCTCGGGCAAGGTAACCATGAGATTCGGTTCGTACTCCACGGAAACGGGGTAGAGCTTCTGCGAAAAGTGGCCCAAGAAAGCCCGGATGCCGCGAATCGGGTCGACTCCCTGAGAAGCCAAGGCGTTAAGTTCAATATCTGCGCAAACACACTGAAAGGTCGGAAGATCGCGTTAGAGGATCTTCATTTTGCTGAGCAGGTGGACATCGTTCCGTCAGGGGTCGCCGAGATAGGTAAACTTCAGCAAGAAGGCTTCGTCTACCTGAGACCCTAATGAAGATGAGCCGGGTGGCTCCGGCTCATTTCAAACCATCATTTGAAGCTTTCTATGTAGTCGTCCCTCAACAGATTTTTCTGCACCTTGCCCATCGTATTTCGTGGCAGCGAATCAAGCTGGATCCACCGTCTAGGCACCTTAAATCCTGCCAACTTCTCACGACAAGCGGCTTGGAGTGCTTCCATACCAAGCTCTTGCTCACCAACCAACACAGCGACAATCCCTTCTCCAAAATCCGGGTGAGGCACGCCAACGACGGCACTCTCAACAACACCGTCTTGATCATTCAAAACATCTTCAATTTCTTTCGGATAGATATTGAGCCCACCAGAAATGATGAGATCTTTGCCACGACCCACGATAGACACGTAGCCATCGTCTGACAAAGTCGCCATGTCACCTGTGATGAACCAGTCACCTTTAAATTCGGCAGCTGTCTTTTCTGCGAGCTTCCAATAACCCTTGAAGACGTGCTCACCCCTGACTTCAAGTGAACCGATCTCTCCACGAGGTAGTTCAGCCCCATCTTCGTCGACTATACGGACCTCAACCCCGGGGAGCGGTGGTCCAACGGAGCCGGCACGGCGATCACCATTCAGCGGATTTGAGCAGCTCATACCAGTCTCAGTCATCCCATACCGTTCAAGGATGCGCTGCCCCGTCCGCTCGAAGAACTCATCAGAGGTCTCAACAAGTAAGGGTGCCGATCCTGATATGAAGAGGCGCATGTGACCGCTTACGTCCCGATTAAACCGCTGGTCGGCGAGTAACCGTGTGTAATAGGTCGGAACACCCATCATCACCGTTGAATCCGGTATCGCGTCTAGGACCGTATCTGGGTCGAACTTAGGAAGCATAATGACCGATCCACCATTCATTAGTGCCAAATTCAGTGCCACAAAGAGTCCGTGCACGTGAAATAGTGGTAACGCATGCAGAAGAACATCATCGGACCTGTAATTCCAAGCCTCGGTTAGCATCTCAGCATTCGCGACAAGGTTGCTGTGCGTGATCATGGCACCTTTCGGTTTCCCCGTAGTGCCTGACGTATAAATGATCGACGCCAGATCATCAGAGTCTCGACCCACAATATCCGTGAAAGTCTTACTCACAGCTTTCGCGGCCTCAAATGCGTCTACCAGAGTCCCGCCCTCGCCATCAAGAGTTAGGGTCTGTAACTTTGGAATTGAACTTTTCAGAGATTCAACATGATCAAGTCTGTCGGCCCCGCATACATGAAGCTTTGACTCTGCGTCCGTCAAAAAATATTCGATCTCACTGTTTGTGTACGCTGAATTCAAGGGTAGATAAACCGCACCACAGCGCAAGACTGCAAGATATAAAATAACATTCATCCAGCCTTTTTCAATCTGAACAGAGACACGATCACCTGGCGCCAATCCGAGATCGATAAGAACGGACGCCAATTTCGCTGACTCAGAATCCAGGTCTGACCCGGTCAACCTCCGACCCCCCGGGATCGAGAGTAGTGTCCTTTCAGTATTGCGTTTCAGGTTTAATTGAATTGCCGCAAAAACATTATGCGTCATAAGAAAGTTCCTTCACTTTATGCTTAATATTTTTCTTCAATAACTGTTGTATTTCTTTGGAGGTAGCGATCTGTCCCGTTTCCATTAGCCGCTCGTGATTGCTCACAATGTCATCGAGCTCGTAAAGATAGTTCACCATGAAACCGAAGCTTTCCTTCTGCCCACGAAAACTCAAATCGGCATTCGCATTAATCCGCTCAAGAGTCGCGCCGTTACCTAGGTGGAATCGAGCAACGGGATCTTTGAGTTTCGCTCCCTGACCAGACATCAAATACTTGGCAACGAGTGGCTTCAACTCATCATGATGAATAGATGCCTCAAATAGAGGCAAGAACTCCAGCCCTTCGGTATCAAGCCAGCGGCGTAGTCCGGGAATTGGCGACAGTGTGGCGAAACTCTTCAGCTTTGGATGCTCTGCCTGCAGGACAGAGACAACCTGCTTGATCAACAAGTTCCCGAAACTCACGCCAGCAAGCCCCGGCTGACAGTTATTGATCGAGTAAAACACAGCTGTATCAGCTGACACGGGAGGCGCAGGAGGTGTGTCAAGCAATGGTCCTATCGCGTCGGCCATCCCTTGAACCAACGCGACTTCAACAAAAATTAACGGCTCATCTGGGATCACCGGATGGAAGTACGCAAAGCACAAACGATCCTCAGCCAGTCGGCGTCTGAGGTCATCCCAACCCTGAATCTCATGAACAGACTCGTACTGGATTAGCTTCTCAAGAACCGCGGCTGGTGTCTGCCAGTTAATGCGCTCGAGCTTCAAAAATCCCTTGTTGAACCATGAAGTGAACAAATGCACCAGATCTTGATCAATTGGCCTTAGCTCTGGGTGGTCACGAAGTAACTTCCGTAACGCCTCGCGCATTAATATTAATGTCTCCAGCCCGTCGGGAGCCGCATTCATACGCCTGAACAGCTCCTGTCTTTGCGACTCCGCAGACTGGTGCAGACTCATGGCCGACGCATCATCGAGCGCTTCTTGGTAGTGAGCGATCGCCTGACTTAGACGAGTTTGGTCGGGACCAAACTCGTCAATCAAGCTCTGGAAGAATCCCAAGTGATCAGACTGCTTCAATCCGTGCCAGGCAGATACCACCGAACCCGCTAGGGCCAGCCCAGTAGCCTCACCTCTCCTGGATAACACCGCATGACAGAGAGCAATCAGATCGTCCAGGGGGATCCCGTCCGATTTTAAATCCAGAATCTCAAGGGCTCTATCTGTAACCTGCTGGATCCACTGCTTTATCCCTGTCGGCATGCTGATAGCCTACCCAAACAGTTTGCCATACCCAGGGATACGAGGATCTAGTCCTAGCTCTTTCATCATGCTATACGCGGTCGCAACAGCTGCAGACAAAGTAGGAACTCCTGTCTTAGCCTGGATACTCGCCACAGCCGGGAGCGATGGCATCTGGACGCAAGCGGATGCGACCAGGGCATCAACATTAGCAAGGGCAAGACGGTCGACCAGCTCAACCGGCGCCATAGGATCTTGTCGAGCAACCTCTAGGTTATCAGGGATCTCTAGACTGATCGCATCGATTACCTGAAAGCTCTCAGATTCAAGGTATTGGCACACAAGCTCGGTTAGTGGTTTACGATATGGGGTAATCAACGCGATCTTCTTTGCACCAAGAACCGACAAACCTTCGACAAGAGCACCTGCCGAGCTGACCACCGGGCACGGGTACCCATTATCTGCCGTGACTTGATGCAGTCTCGACTGGCTTTCTCGATGGTAACCAAGCCCCATCGACATGATGGCGACCAAACAGGCATATCCCATCACATCAACGTGAGCATCCGACAGCTCGAGCGCACACCGGTCACTGTCATTATCCATTGCCGCCAGCTCCTCTTTAGTGACTCGCTTCATCCGCATCCGACTCGAATGAAAGGTAAACCGGTCGTCATAGTGCAGTTCCCGCTCTCTGAATACCGCAGGAATTTCAGTCTCCATCGTCACATTCGAGCTGGGAACAATTTGACCAATACGGTATGCCCGGCTCATGTCACGGCCTGACCCATCAGCAGATCAGGTAACCAAGTGGCGATGCCCGGGAACACACACAGGATGATGATCGCGATAACCATGCACGCAACGTAGGGCAGCGAACCGGTAAGGATCGTCTTAAGCGGGATCTCTGGTGCAATACCGTTAATCACATATAAGTTCAAACCCACGGGCGGCGAGATAAGACCGATTTCCATATTGATGGTGAGGACTACGGCAAACCAATATGGGTCAAAGCCCGCGCCTAAAATAATCGGCATCAATATCGGGGCCGCCATTAAGATCACTGCGACCGGCGGCAAAAAAAAGCCAGCTACGAGTAGAAATATATTGATATACAGCATCAAAACCCAACGGTTGACCTCCAACGTCCCGATCCAGGTCGCTATCGATTGGGTGATAAATAAGCTGGACAGCATGTAAGAGAAAACCCCGGCCGCGGCTATGATAAACAGGATCATCACCGACTCTTTTGTCGAGTCTCGGAGCATGACCCAGATAGTTCCAAGGTCGGTCATCTTATAAATTATGATGGCCAACCCAAGACATAAGAGGGCTCCAACAGCTGCCGTTTCTGAGGGAGTGGCAACACCACCATAAAGCGCGTACAAAACCCCCACGATCACAAGAAGAAACGGGACCACCCGAGGTAAGACCTCAAACTTCTCTTTCCAACTGAAGGTCCGACCAGCTAGAGCATCTATGCCCCCCTGTCTCCACGTAGCAAAAATAGACCAAGCCATGAATAGGCTCACAAGCAAAAGTCCAGGCAAAACACCTGCTATAAAAAGACGTCCAATTGAGGTCTCTGTGGCGATTCCGTAAACGATCATGGTGATTGACGGCGGGATCAAGATACCAAGCGTCCCACCTGCAGCGATCGATCCAGCCGCGACTCCATCGGGGAAATTACGCTTCCGCATCTCGGGGATACCCATCTTACCAATAGCCGCGCAAGTCGCGGGAGAGGAACCCGACATCGCTGCGAATAGGGCACAAGCCCCAAGATTCGAGACAACTAAGCCTCCAGGAACCCGGGTCAACCAACGATCTAGCGCCTCATAAAGATCGGCACCAGCTCGAGTCGAAGCGATAGCCGCGCCCATTAAGATGAACATAGGGATCGACAGAAGAGCGAAGTTATCAAGCTTCCCAAACAATACCTCAGGAATTAATTCCAATGATCGGAAGCCGTCAAAGACCAGCAAAAAGATTGCCGAGACGACCAGAAGTCCGTTCGCTACGGAAATTCCAGAAAATAATATAAAAATCGTGGTGGCCGCAACCAATAGTCCAAGTACCAAAGGATCCATCAGTGCGTACTCCCTTCCAAGATTATTTTCTCTGCGGGCGTCAGCAAAACTTCAAACAGATCTGCAATTAATTGCAAGGCAAATAAACCAAACCCTACCGGCATGGTGAGGTATGGAATCCATAGTGGTGGACCCCATACCGTCTCAGAGGTCCATCCTTTAGTAAACGAAACGTAGACTAAATCTGCTGAATAATACGTCATGATGGCAAGAACCAATATGGCCGCGGAAAAACTAACAATCATAAGCACCTTTCGGCCAGCTGGAGGCAGTAACATCGGGACCAACTCAACATTTACATGACCCTTTAACTTCTGAACGTAAGGGAGTCCCAAGAGTGTCGCGGCTAGAATCAGGTATACGACGGCCTCCGTGTGCCAGTATGTGGATCCATTCAGAAAATATCGAATAAAAATCATTTGGCAGGTTATCACCACCGCTACAACAACCATCGAGGCCGCCAGTATCCCTACCGTCTGCGAAACGAGGTTAATGAGGTTGATGTAATTCCTCATCATTCATCCTTAAAAATAGAAAGACCCGACCATTTGGCCGGGTCACGATGAGCTTTAGTCGACCGCCAAAGCGAGATCTAAGAAACGCTGTCCCTCAGGATAGTCAGCAACAAACTGTTTATAAGAGGTTTCCTTTGCCAAATTTTGCCATGCCTGGAACTCTGATGCCGTCATCTCCTTGATTTGAACACCGGCCTCCTTGTAAACTTTCACCGAATTAGCGTCCTGCTTCTTTGCTTCGTCTAAGTAGTAAGCCTCGGCCTTCTTTGCTCCATCCAACAAGGCTTTCTTCTGTGCACCGGTTAAACCCTCGAAAGTCGACTTATTCATCAACAGCGGCTGGTACATAAACCAGAGGGCTTGTGCGCCGGCTGGTGTATAGCACTTGACCTGTTCGTAGATACGGTACGAGACAAATGATGACGACGATGTATTTGCACCATCAAGAACGCCGGTCTGCATCGCGTTGTAGATTTCCGAAGAGGCCATCGAAGCAATCGATGCACCAGCGCCTGCTAACAGCTGGTTAAATGACTTACCTGCGGCACGCATCTGTAGGCCTTTAACGTCATCTGGATGCGAGACGCATTTGTTTTTCCCGACAAAACCGCCTGCTAGATACCCGTGAACCAGAACCATGACATCATCTTCCGCCATCTTTTCCTGTATCGCGTCCATGAACGGGGAATAGTTCAACCGCGCCGCGTGATCATGATTTTTCACGAGCCCTGGCATTAGCGTGAGGTTGTATGAGGGCTGCTGACCACCGGCGTAAGACAGCGGCAACACGACCATGTCCAACTGTCCCCGCGATAGCGGTTTGTACTGCTCTTTGGGTTTAAAGAGAGACTTCGATGGGAAGATCTTGATGTCCAGATCTACGTTTGCGTCTTTCACGTGATTAGCAACAATCTCTGCCACCTTGTGACGAACGTCTTTTGTTGACCACTGGTGCGAGAGACGAAGCTCTGCCGCGTTAGCAGTTGAACTAATAAATGCTGCACCGATTGCAGCGACTACAAGGGCTTTTAATTTCATTACAGGCTCCTGCCGGTTGTTATGAGTTATATCGGCTTGCATACTGTGTATGCAGCACAGAAACTATCGTATACAAAAATAACATGCAACGAGATTCCTAACATGAGTAATCGAGCCGCTACCCGAGTCTTTCAAGGGGTCGAAGAGCAGATAGCGACGGGGCAACTAAAAGATGGCGAAAGGCTTGACGAAGCCTCGCTAGCCGAACGATTCCAAGTATCCCGCACCCCTGTGCGCGAGGCACTTCTCCAACTCGTAGGGACAGGGCTAGCAACGCAAATCCCGAAGCGTGGTTGCTTTGTAAAGTCCCCATCACTCCGTCAAATGATCGAAATGTTTGAGGTGATGAGCGAGCTCGAGGGTATGTGCGCACGCCTGGCAGCCCGCCGCATTAGCGATACACAACTTAGCGCGTTGGAACAGGCAAACGGCGGATGCGAAGATGCTATCGAGGCAAACGACAGCGACCTCTACTATCGCCGAAACGTAGAGTTCCATGAGTGCATATATAACGCATGCGGAAACGAGTTCCTGGCACACGAGACGCGCTCTCTACGCAGAAGACTCCAGTCCTTCAGGCGCCTGCAGCTCCGTGTTCGGGGGCGCATGTCGCAGTCACTTAAAGAACATTGTGAAATCATCGAAGCGGTGAAACGAGGTAACGCGGACAAAGCCGATCTCGCCGCTCGACAGCACGTCATGATTCAAGGCGAGCGTTTTAACGACCTGCTCGTGCATATTGAACAATCACAATGATACCCAAGGCGTTACTATTCGATGTGTTCGGAACAGTTGTTGACTGGCGATCAGGCATCATTCGGGATCTGAGAGTCCACTTCCAAACCTACCCCTCTAAGCACGAGCCTGAAATTGTTGCGGATGCATGGCGCGCGCGATACGAGCCATCGATGGAACCTATACGTGATGGAAGCAGAGACTATGTTGACCTTGACGTACTCCACTCGGAAAATCTAATGACGGTCGCTGAGGAACTAGGATTCGATCTCGGTGTAGAGGAGCACCAAAGATGGCTGATAATGGCCTGGCATCGCCTACCTTGTTGGTCTGATAGTGTGGCTGGAATTGAACGACTGAAGAATCGGTTTATCTGCGCATCACAATCAAACGGCCACCTTGCTCTCACTGTGAATCTAGCAAAGTACAACCAGTTCTCTTGGGACATAATCCTCGGCTCCGAAATTGTTCGCACATATAAGCCAGCGCCCGAGGCATACACCCGAGCATGTAAGGCACTCTGTTTGGAGCCTGCGGAATGCATGATGGTTGCGGCACATAACTCAGACCTAACGGCAGCCAGGGCCCAGGGGCTTCAGACTGCTTTTGTCAGGCGCCCAACGGAGTACGGCCCGGACCAACCCTTCGACCTCGAGCCCTCAGATAACTGGGAAATCGTGGCAGAATCCATTTCCGACCTAAACGAAGCTCTTGATGATTTACGTTAGACTAAGAGAACTTACTCCGGGCGCTCTCCTTTGCTTCTTTATAGGGCTCGTCGCGGCCTTCCTCGGGAAGCAATATGGTGCGCCCCAAATGTTGTTTGCATTACTCCTAGGGATGGGTCTTGGATTCTTGGATAAGTCACCAACCTACCGGCAAGGAATTGAATTTAGCTCCCGAAATATCTTGAGAATTGGAGTCGCTCTCCTTGGACTAAGGATCACGTTCGACGATATCGCTAACTTCAGTTTTGACATCCTGGGATGGATCGCAGGAGGTATTCTGCTGTCTCTAATTATTGGGGTATTTCTCGCGAAATTATTCAGAAGCAGCCGGGCGTTCGGAATCATTAGCGGAGGCTCCGTAGGAATTTGCGGCGCCTCAGCGGCGCTCGCTATCTCAAGTGTCCTGCCCAACAACCGAGAAAATGAAAACGCTACAATCGTCACTGTTGTCACGGTTACAACACTGTCGACGATTGCAATGATTCTTTATCCGCTCGTTGCCGATCAGCTCGGATTTGACGACTTTCAATCTGGGTTGTTTCTGGGTGGGACGATCCATGACGTTGCACAAGTAGTAGGAGCCGGCTACGGCATGAATACTAATACCGGCGATACTGCGACTATAGTTAAGTTGTTTCGGGTCGCCCTATTAGTCCCAGTTGTGCTGATCATCGCGCTAACCATCACAGGGCGGTCCGATACCCCGACTGGTAATGTTTCCTTCCCGTATTTTTTAGTCGCTTTTTGTTTTTTCGTGGCCGTAAACTCCCTCGGCGCCATTCCCCAAACGCTCATTCAAACAACGAACGTTATATCGAGCACATTTTTAGTAACCGCGATCGCAGCACTAGGAGTGAAGACCTCACTCCAGGATATCGCGCGTTATGGGATTCGGTCAGTCGCACTAATCATCGTTGAAACGACTCTTCTAGCAGCGTGGGTAATTGCTGGAATCCACTGGATCATTTAAATCCTCAACTGATCACCAAACGCACTGACCAGCATGGTCCTGAAATTTGCCTTGTTCTCGAGCCCGAGTCCTGGCGATGTAGGCAGCCCCACATAACTATCTATGACCGTTAACTCGTCGGAGAAGCCTCCGAAGGGCTGGAAAACACCAGGGTAGGATTCATTGCCACCCAGCCCCAAACCAGCCGCGATATGCAACGACATCTGATGCCCCCCGTGCGGGACGACCCGCCGTGACGACCAACCATACTCTGACAAGACACTGAGTGTTCGGTAATACTCGACCAGACCATAGGATAGGGCGCAATCGAACTGAAGATAATCTAGCTCCGGACGCATACCGCCATAACGGAGCAGGTTACGAGCATCTTGATGCGAAAATAGATTTTCACCCGTCGCAGTTGGCAGGTCATACGCCTCACTGAGCGCTGTCTGTATTTTGAAGTCTAATGGGTCACCCGCTTCCTCGTACCAGAATAGTCGATACTGTTTCAACGCCTCTGCATATGCGAGCGCGGTTTTTAAATCGAATCGCCCGTTGGCATCGACGCATAGATTTCCTTCACCGACGACCTTCAATGCTGCCTCGATACGATCACAATCATGAGAGAGATCAGCCGCCCCAATTTTCATTTTACAGACGGTGTAGCCCAAGTCCTGATATTGTCGGAACTCGTCTTGCAGGCCGACGATATCTTTGCCCGGGTAGTAGTAGCCCCCAGCTGCATAAACCCAAACCCTAGAATCGGCCTGCCTCCCGGCCCTCTCCGCGAGAAGTTGGTAAAGCGGGATCCCTTGCGTCTTTGCGAGTGCGTCCCAGAGCGCCATATCAAGAACACCGACGGCCACTGACCGCTCACCATGCCCACCAGGCTTTTCATTAGTCATCATAATGTCCCACGCCCGATGGGGGTCGAGATATCCATCGCCATCGATTAATCGACCTGGATCTGCCTCAAGCAATCGTGGAATCAGACGGTCCTTTAAAATACCAGACGCGTTATATCGGCCATTTGAATTAAAGCCATACCCAACGACTGGTTTGCCGTCTATTAGTTGATCGGTCACGACGGCGACGACCGAACAAGTCATCTTCGAAAAATTGATATAGGCGTTCTGAATATCTGAGGCAATTGATTCAACTGATTCGTGGATTGCTGTTATACGCATCTGGTCACCAAGATTAGAAAGTAAATTGTGTGCACGGTGTGAATGAAATCTAAAACCCAAAGATGATAACGCGTTGATAATCTATCAAGCGGTCGGGTTTGACAATCAGTAGCTGCCGGAGATCAGACAGCTCGAGTAGCAAGGGATACGTCAACCTGGGTAGTCGGGCGGCAAACCTGATCTTCCTCGCCAGTCAATCCGGTTAAGATGTATAAGGAACAACGGAAACTTCAAGCAGGTGGAAAAACCGGCTGAATGATGCTTCGGCGAGGATTTGCTGAGATTGAGGTTGTGTGGGTCACAGATACTGACAATATTTTAAAAGTTTCCTATCAAAACGTGATAACGAAGCGAGTGTTATGATGACGCTTGATAATGCAGCGCGGAATAAAATTCAGGTCATACGGGTCAGTGAAGCTCTTGACCTACTTCGTCGGACCGAGCGTATCGCTCTAATCGATGTACGTGACCGCAAAACATATGTCGATGATCACCCCGTGTTTTCCATCAATGCACCCATTGACAGCCTTGAGGAGAAACTCAACCAATTGTTCGGAAACGAAACAGGGGTCGCCCTGATTATCGGACAAGAAAAGACCCTCTCGCTCTGGGCGGCGACGGTGATTACTCAAATCACAAATCTCCAGCCTCGATTAATCGATGGAGGATTCAGTAGCTGGAAAAACAGCGGCCTCCCGACATGGGGCGGAGAGTACACTCCATCAAAAGCATTCGGTGAATGGGTAGAAGACACCGGCAACATTAGGACCATCGCCGCTAAAGCAGCCATGGAAGCGCCACCTCAGTATCAATTTGATGTAAGACCTTTCTCAGAGTACCAAAAATTCAGCCTACCGGATTCAATCCACTGCCCCACCGGACGGCTCGGAGCACTTTCAATTTCGAATAGTTCAATCTACGTGCACTGCGCGGGTCGTACACGGGGCATCATCGCAGCACAGACCATGGCCGACCAGGATTTTGAGGCGCCCATCCACTTTATAATCGGCGGCACACAAGGTTGGGAGCTCGCAGGTGGAGACCGTTCATTCAACAATCAACGATCTGCTGCAGATCTTTTGTCTAATGAATCCATGGCAAGGAAAGCTCACCACCTGATCGAGAAATTCAACTTACCCGTGGTAACAAAAGATTGCGAGAAACAATGGTCAAAGACCGGAACCCATTATCGACTCATCACCGTCAGCGAAGATCAAATAGCTGACAATGACATATCCCCAACCACACTGATCCAGAGCACAGATCAGTACCTGGGCACGCACAACTTGCCCATAGTCGTTCAAGGGCCCAATCAGTTGGATTGCGTGGTATCAGTCTTATGGCTTCGCCGCATGGGATGGGATGCACAGCTAAGAGAAAAATATATTCCAGAACCAGTGCCTTCTAGACACGACACCACGATAAGCGTCCACTGGGATGAAAACTGGCTCGATGTCGACTGCATTTTCGATATCCGCTCCAGCAAGGCATTTAAGAAGAGCCGACTCAATAATTCGAAATGGCTACCCAGATCAAAATTCACTGCAATCTCAAAATTTGATCGATGCCTATTTGTGTGCGATTACTCACAGATCACGCATACAACGGAGTTAGTCAAGCAGCTCGGCCTATCAGAGCCGGTCTGCATCGACTGGAACTCTATACCCACGTACTTAATAGACACATCAGATATCGATCTCGAGACACAACCTGTAGATCAGGCCCGGTTTTTCCCGAACAGGCACCTGGGCGACCTTAAGGATGCTCAAGGTTACCTAGACTGGGAACACAGTCTTCTGCCAGCGCTTTTGGGTCATGGCGGTATCCCCTGGGAGCCAATAAATGATGCGCTGGATCATCCGAGATCACATCTGACTACATTTTACCAAAAGGTCAAAATATGAATAAGCCACTCACCGAGCATCTGCGATACGGATCCCTCAACCCTGTCCCAAAGAACGAAAGCCGTCGGACTATAGACACTATCCTGTCTCATCAGTCCTGCAGGACATTCTCCGATCAACCAATAAACGAAGAGATTAAGCAGCTCTTATTTGCGGCGGCACAATCCGCACCCAGCAAATCAAACCTCCAACAGTATAGTTTTGTCGATGTAGTTAGCCCTCTAATCCGAGCCAAACTCGTTCAGATGTTTCCATCTACTCACTGGGCATTTGATGCACCGATGCTGGTTTTTGTCATCGGAGACACGCACCGAACCCAACAGATAAACCTGGCCAGAAAACACGAATACCGCTGGGAACAAACCGATGCTTTCCTCAACACGACCGTCGATGCGTCCCTCGCACTTGCATTTATGATTGCTGCCGCGGAGGGTCTTGGCATCGGCACGTGCCCAATATCCAAGGTTCGAGAATCAACCGACTCTGTTGCTAGCCTGCTCGAGCTACCCAAGGGCGCGTTCCCAATATGCGCATGCGCACTTGGTTACCCAAAAAACCAGGAGCAAAAGATCTTGCCCCGACTACCTCAGTCGGTTGTCATTCATCGCGACACCTACCAACCGCTCGATCTCAAAGAGATCGATCAATACGACGAGACACTCAACCGTGTTTTCGGCCCACCTAAGTCAAGGTACCCAGAGAAATTTGGAGAACCGGAAGTAGGCACGTGGTCAGATAATGTCGCGCGGCAAACAGCAGTCCTCGAGCGCCCAGATTTTCGAGACACGTGTGAGAGGCTGGGTTTATTTGGAAAGCAGGGCCAACAGCCGATCAGCGACTAATGTATCAGACTCCCACATAAGCCAATGACCCGCGTCCCGAGTCACTTCAATCGATACATGAGGAACGGTCTGCCTCAGAATTTTTTCACGCTCAAGACGGTAGCTACCGACCGATGCGTCGAACTCGCCAAATAACACCGTGACGGGATAACGCGCACCTTCCAACGCTTGCACCAGTGTATCAGTAGCCGATATCGGACGACTCTTCAGACGATGCATTCCCGTGTTCGTTTCCTGAATGTACAGCGCGAGATCGTTGATACAAGAAGGATCTTTGACCATCAGAATTTCAAGATTTCTGCGATGGGCCTCACGAATCTCTGCGCGACACATCTGTTTGGTACGCCGAATTAAATCAGGCATCTCACCACGCGGCGCACCGGTCCCCCCGGGGCCGAGCAGCACCAAATGTTTAATCTGATTCGATATTAAGGATGCAACATGCCCCGCGATAGCACCACCAAAAGAAAATCCCGCGAGTATGATTTTTTTCTGACCAATGAGTTCAAAAAGTGCCGAGGCGAGCGGCCCGGCAACTGACTCGGCCGTGTGCGGTTCAACGGGGGTATCTGACAGACCAAAGCCCGGCATATCAGGCGCAATCACAGTAGCATGCGATTCGAGCTGGGGGATGACTTTGATCCAGTGGGCCCATGAACCATAGCCGCCGTGCAACAACACAAAACAGTTCGATCCGCTACCCCACCGATAAAGCTGCACACCCAACCCATCCACATCGACCTTTGTAACCGAAGCACGGGCTAGCATGTGAGTATATTCTTGGGGCGGAGTTGGAAGCACTGTCATGGATTAAACCCAGTTTTGATAGGCCTCGTAGAGAAATAATATTCCGCCAGACGCGATAAAGACCTCCATGAATTGTGCATGTACTCGGACGGACGTATTTCGCACCAACCAGCGCCCGACGTAGGCGCCGGGCATTGTACAAAGACCGACCAATATACCCGTAACCATTAGCTCGTTGGTTAAAAGCGGAGACATCCCGAACACGATTGTTTTGGTGACATTCAAGCTAAACCCTAGCATCGCAACGGTCCCGATCATCATCTCACCAGCCAGACCCGCACCTATAAGGAAAGGCGCCAACATCACGGCCGCACCAAACGTGCTACCTGACACAATTCCATAAGGGATACCGGCAAGCGCCAGGCCTTGCAGCCCGACCTTGACCTCTTTCTTCTTGAGGATTCTATTGAGGGGGATCGAGACCAATAAGAACAGACCCAATACCAATGCGACGACGCTGACCGGCAGAGACACATAAACATAGGCGCTGAGTACAATAAACGGGAGCCCTGTTAGGAATACCGCCAGGTATTCCTTAATAGCGACCGATTTCCGAAACGCCCAAATTCTAGCGATGTTACTAATGATCAAAGCCGTCGCGACCACTGGAACCGTTTCTTTAATCCCAAGAAGTGGCGCCAGCATGACCGCGAGCACAAGCCCCCCTGCGAAGCCAGAAAACGAATGAAAAACAGCAGAGCTAAATGCCGCGGCGGCTACCAGAAAAATGAACAGGAAGTCGATATCACCCACTATTGTCTACAATTTTTGTTTGTTGCGGATAGTACAAAGACGCGCTATCAAGTGAAGACGTTGATTCACGGCACGAACAGTGCGATATTCGAGCCGGTATTGTCAACAGAATATTAATAAAAATCGAGAGAAACTCATGCCCTCTACCCTTTTTGACAAGATTTGGTCTACACACGTCGTTACCGACAGAGGAAACGAATCGCTCCTGTATGTGGACCGGGTCCTTCTACAGGAAAACTCCTTTCACGCATTCGACAAAATACGACGCGAGGGCCGGACTATTCGTAACCCCAAGCAGGCGTTTGGATTCTCAGATCACTACGTACCAACACGAAACAGAGAGCTCGGAGTCGAAGGCATCCAGGACCCAGAGATACGGAACATGGTCCAGCTGATCACATCAGATACCGCAACCTATGGCATCGAACTATTCGGCCTAGGTCATGATTACCAAGGCATCTTACACGTCGTCGGGCCCGAGTTTGGAATCACTCAGCCAGGTCTTGTGATTGCCGGAGCGGACTCTCACACGTCTACACACGGAGCCCTCGGCGCCTACGCGTTCGGCATTGGTTCTTCCGAGGTCGCACACGTCCTCGCCACGCAGACACTCTGGAGGTCAAAGCCAAAAACACTACGAGTGACAATCTCAGGTCAGAGAAAGGCGGGAGTGTCAAGTAAGGACCTGATCCTATTTCTAATCAAAACAATCGGTAGCGGTGGAGCCGTCGGCTACGCCATTGAATATTATGGCGACACAATCGACGAACTATCGGTAGAAGCTAGAATGACGGTCTGTAATATGTCAATAGAAGCAGGCGCGAGGGCAGGCCTTGTCGCGCCCGATAAAAAAGCATTCGACTATATGCAAGGCAGACCAATAGCACCCAATGGACCACTTTGGGATCAGGCTCTTTCCTACTGGCGGACACTTAAGACAGAACCGGGATCGGTCTTTGACCGCGAGGTGCGGATAGAAGCAAAAGAGATTGTTCCACAGGTGACCTGGGGTACGAATCCGGAGATGGTGACTGACGTCACCGGGTGCATACCTGACCCGGACATGGAGCAGGATCCAGAACGAAAGGGCCGGATGATGAGAGCTCTGGAATACATGGGCCTGAATGCAAATCAGTTGATCCAATCGATCCAACTTGATCGTGTATTCATCGGCTCTTGCACAAACAGTCGTATCGAGGACCTGAGGGTCGCCGCGCAGGTGATGAAAGGACAGACTTGTAGGATCCCGACGATGATTGTCCCCGGCTCCGAGCAAGTCAAACGAACTGCTGAATCCGAGGGCCTAGATGAGATTTTCCGACTCGCCGGCGCCGAATGGCTGGCTCCGGGATGCTCCATGTGTGTGGGCATCAATGGCGACATGCTAGAAAGCGGTGAACGCGCCGCGTCAACCTCTAATCGAAATTTCGAGGGCAGACAGGGACAGGGAGGTCGTACCCACCTCGTCAGCCCAGCTATGGCGGCCGCGGCCTCGATCACGGGCCGATTCGAGAATATCAGCTCCTACGAGGAGGCACGCTCATGGAGCCTTTAATTCAACTCAACGCGATCGCCGCACCACTGCGCCTGGCAAACGTCAACACAGACCAATTATTTCCTGCACGATTCATCAAAAAGCCGCGAGCGGTGGGCTATGCACAGTATTTGTTTCACGACATCCGACGCACAGATGCCGGAAACATCAATACGGACTTCTCGCTAAATCAGCGGAAATTCGAGACCGCCAAAATTCTGTTTGCTGGCGCAAACTTTGGGTCTGGAAGCTCAAGAGAGGGGGCTGTTTACGCACTCTATGACTCCGGATTTCGAGCTGTTTTCGCGCCAAGCTTCGGAGAGATATTTGCAGCAAACTGTCTCAAAAACGGTGTCCTAACCGCCCGGTTAGAGCAAGAGACCATACTATCGATTCAAGAGGGGCTCGACCACGCACAACCGCCGCAAGTATCGGTCAACGTTGATCAAGAGAGCATCACACTACCATCCGGGGAAGTGGTTGACTTCGACCTAGATCCGTTTCAAAAGCGCTGCCTTATGAATGGCTTAAACGAAATCGATCTGTCGCTGGAATTCAACGATGCAATCACAGCATTCGAAGATAACCATCGAAAAACGTTCCCCTGGACTATGTTATGACAGCGATTCAGGGTATCGAAGTCCGGCACCTTGACCTACCGCTTATTAAGCCCTACGCGCTTAGCTACAGGACATTCGAGTCATTCGAACCCTATCTTGTAACGATAACTACCAGTGACGGTGAGACAGCGTTTGGTGAGCAACATATCTCCCCCGGGTCCAGCTCTGAAACACGCGAGGGTGGCTGGTCGTTCCTAACCTCGTCTGCAGAAGCGATAGTTGGCTCAGATATCAACGCGGTCTTTGATCGATTGAGTAGTGAACGAACTCAAAGCCCTGTTGCCGCCTCGGCCATACTGAACGCTCTCGACCAGCTCAAAGAACCGGGGCGATGGACCCCAGAAAATGATCTCCGCATTCCAGTTTTAACTGCATTTTCAGCAACAACGCGAGAGCAGATACCGATCGAGGTTAATGAAAAAATTGAGCTAGGGTTTAGAACTTTTAAGATCAAGGTCGGGAAAGATGTCAAAGCTGATAGAGAGCGAGTTCAGATCATACAAGACACACTCAAAAATCGAGGAATGATTCGTGTGGATGCCAACCGTGCATATTCAGTAAACGACGCCATCGAGCTCAGTCAAGTACTCGATCCCGGCGTTTGCGAATTATTTGAACAGCCTTGCGATACCGACGATTGGGATGGTAATGGGCGGGTCGCTAAAGCATCTCCTGTTCCCCTAATGCTGGATGAACCAATCTGCAGCATCGAAGATATTGAGCGCGCATCTATGATGCCCGGGGTCGGCTTTTGTAAGGTCAAACTGAAGCGGTTTGGCTCGCTAGGTAACCTGTGTAACGCTATCGAAAAAGCTCATGAACTCGGCATTCAAGTCGTGCTTGGCGATGGCCTGGGTTCGGACATTAATTGCTATCTAGAAGCACTGGTATCTGAGCGGTACCTAGACCGTGCCGGTGAGTTCAATGGGTGCTTCAAGATCCAAGACGATTCACGGATCTTGGAGCCACCCCTCAAATTTGACGGTGGACACATGGTACTTAAAAAAGCAGACTCACTGAACCTAAATCGGCGAGTCATCGATGCCCAGACAGTAAGAGTGGCGATATACGGAGAGACGGAGAATTAGCATGGAGATTGTGCGGCTATCCCCCAACATCGGAGCCAATATCACTGGTATAGATCTTTCGAAACCCCTTAGCTCTGGCGTTATTGAAAATATAAAGGCTGCGTGGGACGAGCACCTCGTCGTACGATTTAGAAACCAGTCAATCAGAGATGATGACCTCCTCCGATTCAGTAAATATTTTGGGGAACTTGATCCGCCAGGCCCAAATCCATACGGGATTACATTCCTACCGGAATACCCCGAGATTAATGTGATTTCAAACGTCAAGACGCCAGACGGGACACCGATAGGGAATCTCGGTGACGGAGAAGCCGTCTGGCACGCGGATATGACTTATATCGAGCAACCCCCTGTCGCTGGGATCCTGTACTCGCTGGAGGTGCCGGTGGGACAAGGCAACACGTATTTCTCTAGTATGATTCGCGCATACGAGGCGCTGCCAGACTCCCTCAAAAGAGAAATCGAAGGAAAAACATTGATCCATGACGCGGCTCACAACAGCGCCGGAATGCTGAGAAAAGGGTACAGCGAGACTACGGACCCTTCAGAAACTCCGGGAGCGAGACACCCAATGGTCTGGACAGATACCAAGGGCAATAGAGCCCTGTTTCTCGGCCGCCGACCGCATGCCTGTATTGTGGGTTTAACGGTAGACGAGAGTAATCGGCTGCTCGATGAAGTCTGGTCACACGCCACTGACCCAGAGTGGACCTGGCACAACGAGTGGGAAGTTGGTGACGTTGTGATGTGGCAAAACCATCTCGTGATGCACAGACGAGACGCGTTCGACGGAAATACTCGGCGTATCATGCACCGCACGCAGCTGAAAACATTCGCCGCCTAGCAAGAATCGAGATCAACAACCCTGCCCGCGTTCAAGGCGCTGGCTCTTTCCAGTACCAGTCCAGCCATAGCGACGTCGCAGACGGCCATGCCTTGAATCACAGCCAGCGTCAATCCACTACAAATGGATTGATATTTTTCTGGGTCCAGCGCCACATCACCAATCAAGGCCGTCGTTCGAGTCCGAATCTCCTCTACACTTAACCCATCAGATTTCACCCAATGGTGGAGATCACCCTGCTTCAGCGCGTAACCCAAATCGTCAAGGACAAAATGCTGGCTCCGTTGCCAGGTGGAGAATTGAAACTCGGGAACACCACCCATGGACAGGGCGACTGATCCGTCCCGTAGCCAATCGCCCTGAATAAATGCAGCACTTGCCTTAGTGATCGTCAGCACCGCCTCCGCGCTTCGTATCGCTGGTTCTATCGCCTGGATGCTCATTCGCGAGGACACAGAGTTTGGCAGTCTGTCCCTGAAGAGCTCAGCCCGTCCCTCGTCGCGGCACCCCAAGATAATACTCGCGTCCGGGAACGCGTGCCCCAACGCGACGGCGCACTCAAACCCAATCTTACCGGCACCGACCAAGGCGACCACCCCGAGATTAGGACGCAACCAACGGAGTGTTAGAGCACCAGTGACCGCCGTGCGTCGCCGGTGTAGCCAATTCTCGGCAACCAATCCCTCCGGTTGACCGGTCTGCGAGTCGACCACCCAAGTATAGTAAGCCCCTGGGCTCGCGAGACGGAAGCCTGCGACTCCGGTATCAGTAAAGTGCGCTCCCTTTAAACGGCATTTTTTTGGCCGGTCAGATGGTAACTGGAGATATAGCGAGCTCGGCTCTGATAACACCGAGCCGACTCGACCGTAGTAACGGTAAGCTTCCGCGCATACCTCAAAGCAGGCATCGATTTCTTCGTCCAGGCAACGCTTCACGGTTTGCTCTGATAAGATCCTCAACTCACCCACATCAAGACTCCTCCAGCCAGCGGTCCTGATCAACGAAGCGATCACGGTCCCCTAAGGGGCTCAATAAATCGGATACAGACTCGGAGTTACCTTTCTCGACGATTGATCTCAGGACTGACTCGGTAGCCTGAATGCAGGCCCGCTGTACATCAGACGGTACAATCATATACCGGTACCCAAACCCTTCTAACGAGTCTGGGCTGGTGTACGGCGTTTTGCCGCCGGGAAACATGTTGATCAAGACCGGTACCTCGAAAAAGCCGGGTATCGACTCGACTTGTTCCGCCGTCTCCGGGGCCTCAATGAAAACAATATCTGCGCCTGACTCAACCATTGATTGTGCGCGCGAAATTGCCATAGCGAATCCTTCAATCGCGATCGCGTCATTTCTCCCGATGATTAAGAAATCATCGGCTCGCCGAGCTTTCACTGCGGACTCGATTTTACGGCACATCGAATCTTTCGAAATTAGCGACTTGCCTTCGAGGTGTCCGCAACGTTTTGGGAAGCTCTGGTCTTCAATATGTACCCCTTTGATACCAGCGGCCTCAAACATTTGGACCATCCGCCGAACGTGCTGGGTATCACCGTAGCCCGTGTCCCCGTCCGCAAAGACCGTCCCGTCAAAGGCACAAACTATCGACTCGAGTCTCGAGGCCATTTCCGTCATAGAGACCAACCCCAGGTCTGGCAGCCCAAAACTCCGCGCTATAGCGCCCCCACTGGCGTAGACCGCCTTGGCACCCACGTGTCTCGCGATCGACGCGCCCAACCCATCGTAGACACCGGGCAAGATCGTAAGCGTGTGCTGGTGGTTCATTTTAAATACCTGATTGTTGACAAAAATTTTACCGATCTTCCCTATGTACAAAAATTCTATCGGGTTTATCGAATTAAGCTCACAGATTGTGTTGACAATATACACCGGTTTCGTGACCCTAAAGCTAGGTATCTCGGATACCTTTAGTTCGAACTTAAATCAATAATAAAGGGCAACAAGATGATTCCTATGAAGACTCTCAAAAAGACTACCCTCGCCGTTTGCGCAACCTTCGCGTTGTCGTCAACAGCGTTTGCCGCCTCACATGGCGATAAAAAGAAAGACCCTCCGGTGTGTGATAAGCCTATCGAAGTGGTAATCCACTCGTCGTATGGCGGAGGGACTGATGTTACCGCGCGGATGATGATGATTCGGTCACGTCGCACGCTTTCACAGGACATGTTCGTGATCAGTAAACGTGGCGGATCCGGGGCGAAGGCCCAGAACTATGTTCTGTCCAAGCCTGCCGACGGATGTACAATCATGGCGCTGACCCAGTCCCACCTTTACACGATGGTGCAGGGTAAGTCGGACATGAAAATAGATGATATTGTTGGCGTAGCGCGTGCGATGGACGATCCCACGTTCTTGGTCGTTGGCAAAAAAAGTAAAACAAAAACGTTCGAGGAACTAGTCGCAGCGTCAAAGAAACGGACCCTGAATTTCGGCGTAGCCCAGGTCGGTGGTACCGAACACATCGGTCTCGCGCAGCTGTCAAAAGCGGCCGGCATCAAATTCAAGGTGGTTCCGTTTGGCTCGGGCGGTGAAATGCTCCAGGCTCTATTGTCTGGTGCGATCGATGCGACTTTACCGAACGTGAGTGAGGCAGCGACATTAATCGCCGACGGGTCTGCTATACCTCTCGTACTGCTGGCAGAAGAACGCCTACCAGACTACGCGGATGTCCGTACTTCCTACGAAATGGGCTACAACGTAAAGACCTCGACAACCCGTGGATATGCGGTTCTGGCGAAGACTCCGAGAGATAAGGTAGAAAAAATCTCTAAGGGTCTCGTCAAGGCGATGTCTCACGAGGTATTCGCTAACTACCTAGCGACCGCTGGATTAAAAGTCGAGTCAAGCGTTGCTGGTACAGATGTTTGGGACAAGGGCCTTAAAGAAGAGTACGCGAAGGCCGCTCAGGCCCTCAAAGAACTTGGTATTGTTAAGTAATACCCTAGGAGCACGTTGATGGATAATCAAAACTCATCAGCTCCAACAACTGATGATGCGCGGGCCGCGGGGCTCGTGCATCCAGTTGATCTGGCTGTAACCGCGATCATTTTAGCCGGCGTCGGCTATCTCTTTTACCTAACAACCCAGTTTGACGAGGTATCTCCGCTCTTCGCCCAGAACATTCAACCGGCGATGTACCCACAGTTGTTGTTATGGATAATTGGTGCCCTCGCCTGCTTCCTGCCCTTCGAGCATATTCTCTTGGCCAAGAAGGGAAAAAGTATCGACAAAGACCGCAGCGAACCGGTTCACCCACTCACGAAAATAACTATCGCATTCCTTATTGTGGTCGTGCTTGCGGCCCCTTACCTCGGAATGCTACTAACAATGATCACTATCTGTTTAGTGATGCCGCGGCTTTGGGGCTACAAGAATTTTATTACAATTTTACTTTTTGCAGGAATGTTCCCCGTCGTGGTGTCTCTGGTTTTCTCAAAAGTCCTGAGCGTCTATTTCGATTCCGGGATTTTTGGCATCGCTTTATAAAAATTAAAAAGGTTCAATTCTGATGGACGCAATCATTGAAGGTTTCTCGCTCCTCTTAGAGATCGAAAATATCATCTTAATCACACTGGGCGTTTTGATTGGAGTTCTCGTCGGAGCACTCCCGGGCCTCAGTTCACCGATGGCTATCGCACTGTTAACTCCATTTACGATTCAGTTAGAACCGATCCCCGCTATCGCCATGATGGCCGCGTTGTATTGCGCGGGCACGTTTGGTGGGTCCATCACAGCGATTTTGATTAATGCACCTGGCGCACCCCCCGCGGTTGCCACGGCCTTGGACGGCTACCCTATGGCAAAACGCGGCGAGCCTGGGCGCGCTTTAGGCCTCGCAACGGTCTCCTCGGTCTCGGGTGGAATTATCAGTCTGATCGTTTTCATCGTTGCTGCTCCGACCTTAGCCGCCGTCGCTCTCGAGTTCCGTCCCCCAGAATATTTCGCTTTAGCAGTATTTGCTCTATCGATGCTAGCTTCGATGACAGGCAAGAGCTCGCTTCGAAATCTAATTTCCGGTGGGGTAGGGGTCCTACTGGCGACAGTCGGAATCCACCTGACAACCGGCGTCGAACGGTTCACGTTTGATATCCCAGATCTCGATGAAGGAATCCATTTTGTTCCTGTGCTGATCGGATTGTTTGCTATGGGGGAGCTTCTGAGCCAATCCAGCACACTGAATAAAACCGTCGAGCGGATTGAGGCAAAAGCCATGAAATTGCCGACATGGGAAGAACTCAAAGAATTGAAAAACTGTATCTTACGTTCGTCAGGGATAGGCACATTTATAGGTATCTTGCCTGCCGAGGGTTCAACCGTAGCGGCGATCATTGGATACAACGAAGCCAAGCGCTTCAGTAAAAAGAAAGATGAGTTCGGGACCGGCACACCAGAAGGGATTGTGGGACCAGAGGCAGCAAATAACTCAGCCGCCGGGGGTGCCATGGTTCCGACACTTGCGCTCGGTATTCCAGGCTCAGGGTCGACAGCCCTTATCTTGGCAGCCCTGATTATGCACGGATTTAGACCCGGCCCGTACCTCCTGAATGAGACGCCCGAGTTTTTATATGCCATCTTCGGTGCAATGTTGTTCGCAAACGTTGCATTCCTGGCAATCGGCCTCGCTGGCGCTAAATTTTTCTCGCTAGTCACGTTCATACCGAAGCAATTATTATGGCCCGCGGTCTTTATCTTTGCGGTCATCGGAGCCTACTCATCTAGCTCCTCTTTTGTGGACGTGTACGTGATGCTAGTCGCCGGCCTAATCGGTTACTTCATGAACCGCCACGGTTTCGGTGCCGCACCTCTTGTGATGGGATTAATTCTAGGAAAAATGGTCGAGGAAGCCTTCAGTCAGTCCATGATTATTTACGACAACAACTTCCTCGCCCTAATGGAGAGCCCAATCGTTCTTTTCTTCTTTGCCCTAACCGCCGTAAACCTCTCGACACCGTTCTGGACAGGGTTCAAGAAGAGAAAGGTAGCTAACGCGTGACAAAAAACAAATCCGTCGCGATAGTGACCGGCTCGGCCCGGAACATCGGCAGAGCGACGGCGATAAGACTGGGAGAGCTTGGCTTCCACCTGGTTGTGCATACGAATAACGATGCTGAGAACCTCGAACAGACCGCAGATCTTGTGAGGCAAACCGGAGTTCAATGTGAGACGGTGATTGGATCCTTGGATGACCCAAACACGTTTATCGCTCTGGACCAATCTTGCAAAGCTATCGGTCACTGTCAGGTGCTGGTGAATAATGCCTCGGTTCGGAAAACTAAACCTTTTCTCGAAATGACTATTGAAGAGTGGCGGCAAGTTTTCCGTATTAACGGCGACGCCCAATTTATGTGTACCCAACAATTCTTACCCGATATGCTCGATTCCCGATGGGGCCGGGTCATCTGTCTGGGAGGTTTATCAGCTCACACAGGCGCGCAAGAAAGAGCCGCCGTAGTCAGCTCTAAGTCGAGTGTACCCGGCCTGGTGCGAGCGCTGGCTGTAGAGTTTGCGGATTCTGGGGTAACTTTCAATTGCGTTGTTCCAGGCCACATCGATACACACCGAACCGCCGAAACGGGGGCCCGGCTGAAGCATCCCAGTTTTGATGGAAAAAATGTTGCCTACGGGCAGCCTTCAGATATCGCGGCCGTTATTGGAATGTTAGTCGGACCCGACAGCGGATTCATCAACGGCCAGACAATTCACGTGAACGGAGGAGCTTTTCTACCATGAGCTCTGTTGTTCTTGCAGAACATATCGCCGTCATTTCCGCCGGCCAGACTGTAAAGATTCCAGCATCAGTTCGCAAGATGTTGCAGCGAGTCACTCTCGACGCGTATGGCCTTATGCTCTCCGCCCGCAACACCGACTACATTCAGGCAATCCAGTCATCATGCGTCGATCACGGGGGTACGACAGCTTTTGGACATGGATCAAGATTTACGATGCAAGACGCAGTCCTGATAAATGGAACAGCGGTACACGGAGAGGATTTCGACGACACTTTCGAGGGCACTCCTGTCCATGTATCATCTGTGATCATTCCGACTATCTTGGCGATCGCCGAACGAGAGGATCTTCCTCCAGATAAGTTTATCAGGGCGATGGCGCTCGGTTCCGAGCTCATCTGTAGGCTCGCTCTGGTTGCCCCGACAGCGATTCATCGGCAAGGATTTCATCCAACCGCGATCTTAGGGGCATTTGGCGCAAGTCTGACAGCATCGATCGCGTACGGACTTAGCGCGCAGCAGGCCGCGTCAGCGCTCGGAATCGTCGGCTCCATGGCCTCAGGTATCATCGAATATCTCGCGGAAGGAACGTGGACCAAGAGAATGCATCCAGGCTGGGCCGCCGCCGCTGGGATCAAGTCTGCCGTCATGGCTAAAGCCGGATTTACTGGCCCTCGGACTATATTCGAGGGAACGCATGGATTATTCAAGGGCTTTGCTCATGACTCTATCGCTCCAGATTTCGGTCACCTTGAGTCGTTCGGGGAAGAGTGGATTTCCGCTGGCCTCGCATTCAAACCCTATGCCTGCGGTACCATGACCCAACCATTTGTAGATTGTGCAATCCAAGCCTCAAAAATCCTCAGCACTGGGGACATTAGAGAAATACACGCTCACGTTGGTGAAGGTACCGTGCATCGATTATGGGAACCACTCGACGAAAAAAGAAATCCTTCGACACCCTATGGGGCGAAGTTTTCTGTTCCTTACTGCATCGCAATCGGCTTCCTTGACGGAAAAGCTGGGTTAAATGAATTTACCGAAGACCAGCTTTTAAGAGACGACATCCAATCAATCACATCAAAAACTAACTACTCGATTAACCCCGAAGACCCCTATCCAGGGGAGTATGTGGGCTGGCTCGATTTTGTCGATCTTGAAGGAAAAACCCACACCATCAAACAAGCATGTTTGAGAGGCGGCAAGCAAGAGCCTATGACAGACCCAGAGCTTGAAGATAAATTTAAGAATAATCTAATGTTTGCCGGTCTCGAGACCACAGATATCGTGTCCGCTCAGGAGCGCATCAATCATCTGTTTAACCCAAAAAATAACATCCGAGAGTGTGTAAGGGCACTCGCAAATATCGGAGAAAAACCATGACACATACTTTCGCATCAACAGCCCTCAACGGGATTCGCGTCATTGATCTGTCTCGCGTACGATCCGGCCCAACAGCCGCCCGACAATTCGCAGATTGGGGTGCCGACGTAATTAAAATTGAACCCCCCGAGTCTGTGGAGCCAGACGGAACACTGGGTGCTGGACGTAATACTGCAGACTTTCAGAACCTGCAAAGAAACAAACGCAGCATGACTCTNAATCTGAAATCTGAAGACGGAATTCGGATCTTAAAAGAGTTGATCAAAACCGCCGATGTAGTTATCGAAAACTTCCGTCCTGATGTGAAGGACCGTCTTGGCCTCGATTATGAGAGCCTAAAGAGAATTAATCCCCGAATCATCCTCGGAAGTATTTCTGGGTTTGGTCAGGATGGTCCGTACGCAAAACGGCCCGGGTTTGATCAAATTGCACAGGGTATGGGTGGCTTGATGTCCATCACCGGTGAACCAGGACAAGGACCCATGCGCGTTGGTATCCCGATAGCTGATTTATGTGCAGGTTTGTTCTGCGCGATGGGTGTATTAACAGCACTCTTGGAACGTAATAAGTCTGGAGAAGGCCAGTGGGTACAAACCAGCCTCCTCCAGTCACAAATATTCATGCTCGACTTCCAAGCCGCCCGGTGGCTAACCCAAAGTGAAATCCCAAAGCAGGCTGGCAACGATCATCCGACAAGCATCCCAACCGGTGTCTTCCCAACCACAAACGGCTCAATCAATATCGCCTGCGCAGGAGAAGCGATTTGGCAACGTTGCGCCAGAGCACTAGACCATGCCGATTGGATTGATGATCCACGATTCTTAAAAAACGCGGACCGTTCAGACAACCGACAAATACTCAACGCGCTTATTTCCGAAGTCACGATGACTAATACATCTGAATACTGGGTCGCAACGCTACTTGAGGCCGGCGTGCCGACCGGGCCAATCTACTCAGTTGATCAGGTTTTTGCGGATCCACAAGTAGAGCATCTAGGTATCGCAACTCCGGCATCGGGCACTATTCCATTTGGTGACACGAGGCTTGTCGGCCAGCCGTTCTCGATGAACCGGACCCCAAGCTCGATTGTGTCGCCGCCTCCCGCCAGAGGCCAGCATACAGAAGACATATTGGCCGAGCTAGGTATTGGTGAACCGGAGTCTCTTAAACAAAATAACGTGATCTAAAGGTACAGAACGTCATGGATAAAATGCTTTCAAGAATTGAGGGCTCAATTGGATATATCATTTTTAATAATCCAGAAAAACACAACGCTGTGTCACTCGAAATGTGGGACGCGACCGCCGCAATTCTCGACGAATTTGAATCGAATCCAGAGATACGTGTTGTCGTTTTAACAGGAGCCGGGGGGAAATCTTTCGTCAGCGGCGCGGATATTTCTAAGTTCGAAAAAGAGCGTGGTTCGGCAGAGGCTACGAAGCATTACAACGCCCGTATACGAGCGATCTATGAGCGAATTGATCTTTTCCCAAAACCTACCATCGCTCAAGTCGATGGACACTGTATCGGAGGAGGGCTAAACCTCGCAGTTTGCTGTGATATACGCATCTGTTCCACCAAATCAAAGTTCGCGATGCCTGCCGCCAAACTGGCGCTCGGTTACCCGTTCCCGGCAATTCAACGGTTAATAAACGCAATGGGCGCCTCAAACGCTAAATATTTGATGTTTACGGCGGAGCGCATTGACGCTGACACAGCGTACCGGATGGGTTTTGTGCAATCTGTTCACGACGAATCCCGCCTCGAGCAGGAGGTTGCAGCACTTGCCGATCAAATTGGATCAAATGCACCACTAACGATTAAAGCAATGAAATTCATCGCAACACAGGTATTAACTGATCCTAAAAATAGAGACCTGGAGCGATGTGATGCACTGGTAGATGCGTGCTTCGACAGCGAAGATTACACAGAAGGCCGGACCGCCTTCATGGAAAAGCGAGTTCCTCAGTTTAAAGGTTGTTAGTAGCGTTAGGACACGATCGGTTCACTGACTGACTGCAACTCAATCGCTGTCATCAGCCTCTGTTTTGCTGTCATCACGTGATTTCGCATCGCCAGGCCAGCCTTAACTGGGTCACGATGCGTAATCGCTTCCAATATAAGCGCGTGTTCGGCGTTAGATACGTCTATCGACCCTTGTTGAATCAGGCCTTTACGCCTGAATAGATGCAACTCCTTAACAAGCGAGAGATACATATGCGTCAGACGCTCACTACCTGTCATTGCCAAAAGCTTTTCGTGAAAAGCGAGATTCTCGGGATAGTAGGCTTCGAAGTCGTTGGCCCGGACTGCTTTATCTAAGCGGGCGTGAATGTCCCACAGTTCCTGAATTTGCTTTTCCGTACCCTTAGTAGCCGCGAGCTGTCCTATCAACTGATCAAGGAACGCCCGAATGTCATATACCTCAAGCGCTTCACGCAAATCCATTTTACGAACGAATACACCTCTATTCGGAACAGCGGTGAGCAAGCCAGCTTGCACCAACCCTTTGCAAGCNTCACGAATTGGTCCCCGACTCGTTCCAAACATCTCGGCCAACTCTACTTCGTTGAGCTTGTCTCCACCCTGAAGCTTACCCTGGAGAACAAGTTCCTCAATTTTCCTCTGAACAGCTGTTGAGAGGCCGGTAGTCAGAAAATCAGACATGTCGTTCGATATCCCTTCGTTCACTGACCGAATAAATTGTTAACAATTTATCACAAACCCNAGACTCGGTTATATAAGTGACCGACAATCACGGTCCTGCATGCCCAAAATCCTCTCCGAGAATAATTGTCTGGTCCTATATACTTTGGGGGCAGAACATTGAGGATGCGCGATCATAAAAGAACCACGGGAGACTTTTTATGAGTTTGTAACCCAGNNTCTGAGTTTGATATCTTGGGTGTGCGTAAAAATTAAAGCGCTCTTTTCTTTTTAAAGACACATCGGAAGCTCGGCACCGGCATGCGTAGGGTAAGCAAAGTGCGAGTTAGTCTAGACTAGCTAAAGGGTCCATACCTGGACTAAGAATCANAATCATTAGCACATGGTGCATGAGTGCCTCATTTTGTGTACTATCTCGCGCTTGATATGGGCCTATAGCTCAGTTGGTTAGAGCAGGGGACTCATAATCCCTTGGTCGCAGGTTCGAGTCCTGCTGGGCCCACCATCACGCCGCTAGAGAAACGTCTTACGGAGTTCCCTATGAGGACTGCAAAGCTGTCCACAAGGCATTTAAGGCGATCTATCCGGGTATTCAGTTATTCAGCGAAGGGATCAACCTTGGCGTGATAGCACAGAATCTTGAGGGTCGTATCCTGCGGAAAGTCATGCTCAAAGGTATTCAAGATAACATCTTCGCTCTACCCATCCATGACGCTGTCGCAGTCGAGCGAGATCACATGAGTTGGGCTTGTGATGCCATGAGAGAGGCTTGAGAGGCAGAGATGAGGGAGATTCATAATGGTGCAAAGGCGGTGGTTTGAACCACGATTGCTAACTAATGACTCCATAGATTCATCCGGCCAATCGCCTCCTCAATAACGTCTAGCTATTCACTAATCGCATCGAAGATTAGTTTTGAAAGATCGTAGTCCTGATGAACTGCCTGCGCTATAAAGTCTGTATCACTTGGAAAAATTAGGAGAATAAAATGGCTGAATTAAACGCAGCGTCTAATCGAATGGTTTTGATAATTGATTGCAAAGTAAAAGATACAGAGGGATTTAAAACTTGGGCTAGAGATCG
>PAHG01000005.1 GCA_002705795.1 Gammaproteobacteria bacterium | reverse complement strand
CAAAATCAACAATGTCATCAAAGGCAAACTCCGCCGGCGCGCCCATGATTTCGTAGCTCAGGAGTTCCTCAACGCGCAGATTTTCGTGTTCGCGGTCATCGATTTCGCTGTTCATTACATACATTGCCCTGATTTATGATTCAGATCCTAGGATGTCGTTCTGACGAAAACAACTATGACTGAAGGGAGTTAGACCTTTTGGCGCTTTCTCAGACCATCGTGTGGCTTGTTGGGCCATGGTTTTAGGTGTAGAGGCGCGTTACCAGGCCAACGATTGCTGAGATAGAAAGAATGCTTGCCGTGGTCGAGATCAGGATCGCTATCGAAATTCGTTCGCTCGGTACTTCATAGTGATTCGCGATCATGTATACGTTGCCAGCGACCGGCATCGCGGCGCACGAGATCATCACAGCGGCGGCGAAAGGGTCTATCCCAAATAGCAGGACCGAGGTGACCCCAACGGCAAGCGGATGGATTAATAGCTTATTGGTGGCTAAATAAAAGGGTGTGGAAAGTTGACCTCTCGCCGCGAAGGCCATTGAGGCGCCGATAGCGAACAGTGCCCCAGGTGTAGATGCGCCCCCTAGGATGGTCATGAAGCTATTGAGTAAATCTGGCACCGGGATCTCGAACGCGGCCCAGGCCAGTCCGGTCGAGATTGATACAACCAGCGGATTTTTGGTGAGGCCGATACCGATTGTTTGGAGCACCTTAAGACCCAGACGTCCCTCCCGATACCCGACCAGCAAGATCACGATCAGTGGGCCAAAGATCATGAGATCAACGATCAATACCATGATCACGTAGCTGATCGATTGTTCACCGAGAAGTATGGGGATCATTGCGAGCCCCATCCACCCCATATTACCTATCACAGAGCACTGGGCCTCTATCACCGCGATATCGAATGACTGGCCCCGGAAACGCGCGATCGAGGCGGTGATTGCATAGACGGCCAGCGATCCCAACAAATAGGCAGTCATGAAATCCCACTCGAGGATCTCTTTTAATGCCAAATTAGAGGAAAACTTGAATAGCATGGCAGAGAGTGCGAAGTAGAATACGAACTTGGTTAAGTGTACGGTCGCGTCCCGGGAGAAGAGGCCAAACCTTGCGGCTCCATAGCCCAGCGTAATCAGGGCAAAGAAGGGTAGCGTATTAATAAATATTTGGAGCATGTGGAATATCTAAAAAATTTGCGCGATTAAACCACAAACATTTAATGATTGTAG
Organism: Gammaproteobacteria bacterium; assembly: GCA_002705795.1. GTDB lineage: Bacteria > Pseudomonadota > Gammaproteobacteria > Pseudomonadales > Litorivicinaceae > HIMB30. The sequence continues at coordinate 73,125 of PAHG01000005.1, read as the reverse complement.
ATAAGAAGATCCCGTGATCTTATGCCGTTACGGGGGATTGATATTGATAACTAAACGTTACAAAGGCCGTGTTTTAGTGGTCGGGGGGCCAGCAAGGTGAATCGGAAGCCGGGAACGAAGACACCATGGTGATCCGTCAGGTTTTTACACCTATCCTTGTCGCGGCGTCTCTGGTGCTGCTGATCAGTTTTGCGATCCGGGCGAGTTTCGGTGTTTTTCAGATTCCGATAGCCAACGACCTCGGTTGGTTTAGGACGGAGTTTTCGCTGGCTATCGCGATCCAGAACCTGTCGTGGGGCATAGCGACACCATTCTTTGGGGCGTTCGCCGAGAAACTGGGTGATCGCAAAGCAATATTTATTGGTGTGCTTGTCTATGCGCTTGGACTCGCATTGAGTTCTATCGCGACCACGGCCAGCGGCCACCAGATGCTGGAAATCCTTGTAGGTGTTGGCATCGCTGGCACAGGGTTCGGTGTCGTCCTCGGTGTCGTGGGAAGGGCCTCCTCGGACCAGCACCGATCGCTCGCGTTGGGAATCACGACCGCCGCTGGGAGCGCGGGTCAAATAATTGGCCCCCCGCTGACCCAATATCTTCTACATTCCATGGCCTGGCAGGATGTGTTCCTGTTTTATTCTGGGCTCGTATTGTTGGCGTTATTGAGCCTCCCGTTCTTAAAGGCCCCACCGAAAGTATCAAAATCAGAGTTAGAGGAGTCGCTCTCCAGAATTTTAAATATCGCGGTCCGTGATCCGAGCTATATTTTGATCTTTGTGGGCTTCTTTAGCTGCGGGTTCCAGCTCGCTTTTATCACGGCGCATTTCCCTGCATTCGTAACCGAGGCATGCGCGACAATCGACCCGAATGGGCTCTTGGCCAAGATGGGAATCCGGGACACGGCCGATCTCGGCGCTTTCTCTATCGCTGTGATTGGGGTCTTCAATATATTCGGAACCGTTACCGCCGGGGCTCTCGGCGGAAGGTATCCCAAGCGCTTGCTTCTTGCAGGTATTTACATGGCCAGGACTGTATTGTTTTCGTGGTTTATTCTGACACCTATGACTCCCGTTACTGTTCTTATTTTTTCGTCACTCATAGGTTCTCTATGGCTCGCGACAGTGCCTCTGACGTCAGGACTCGTGGCCTATATTTACGGACTGAAGTACATGGGTACCCTGTACGGCCTAGTATTCCTGTCGCACCAGATCGGTAGCTTCGTTGGGGTATGGCTAGGCGGTGACTTCTATGACCGGTTCGGATCATATGATGTTGTTTGGTGGGTAGGTGTCGGTACAGGGCTGCTGTCTGCGGTGGTCCACCTACCCGTCAGGGAGACGCCGATCAACGATCGGCTTGCCACGACCCAGCCTCACCATTAGAGATGATTCAAGTACAGAAAACGGACTGCCCTTAGAATGCTTCACGCTGGTGTTTCATCGAGCCTTAAAATCTGCGCCACTAACTCTGGCATAGAGTTAGCAAAAGCGTCTGGACGCAGGTATTGAGCGTGGTAGGGCGCTCCCGTGCGATCAATGTAGCCTGCCCTCATCCCCGAGCTTAGTGCCCCGTGGGTATCCCAGTCGTGTGTGGCGATGAGCCGGAGGGTTTCAATCTGTCGATCTGCCTGCTTTGCGGCGTGTTGGTAGGCTTTTATATCGGGCTTGAAGGTACCGGTCGACTCGACCGATATCTGCTGATCGAACAGCCCCAGGAGGCCGGAGTTGGCTATCTGTGAAGTAACCAGTTGGATCGATGAGTTGGTAAACGCAATTGTTCGATAGCCGGCCGCTTTCAGCGTTTCAAGCGCTTGGTGTACATCTGGATGTGCTGGCATCGTCGCGAATGTGCCCAGAATCTCTTGCTTACCATCGTGTCCTAGCTCCAGTCCCATGCGCGCTGCCAGCGTATCTAACATGGTGCCAGCCAGTGACCCAAAATCGCTCCTCACGCCAGTCAGGGCACAAACGTTCGAGCTGTGAAGTAGCATCGAGAACCAGGTGGCAGTGATTGCTGTGCTTCCGAAGCTCTCTGCAAATAATGGTTTGAGTGAGGAGAGATCAAGCACGGTTTCGTTGATGTCAAACAGGATAGTGTCGCGAGACATTATTAACTCCTTCATCATGGATTGGCTGCGCTGGTCCGTGTGTCTAAAAATTAAGGGGCACTGAATGCATAGAGTTTATAGAGTCCACCTCCGACATTGAACCTAACGAGGTGTGGTTAGTATCTAAATTCTAGCTAGGAGAATCTTCTTGCCCAAAGCGCACTATTTCCTTCACAAAATCGCTTTCCTCTTGAAGGAAGAGGTCCAGCACAGTGAAGTGATCTGCTTTTTCGACGGCTAGACAGTCGACGGTGACATTATTGGAGGCCAGATGTTCTGAGTAGGCGAGTGATTGGCGCGCGAACTCAGACTGTTCGAGTTCTCCGTATAGCAGTGTCACTTTGGCTTGGGCGCATACAGGTAAAAATAATGGGCTGTTGTCCTCGACTTCGGCTGCGGAAAGGGCCAGCGTTGGTTGCAGCCAGGAGTGCAGGAACGGTCTCAAATCGAACAGCCCACTGAGTGAAATCGAACCCTTGATCAGGTCTAGCGGTAATCCATACTCAGACCAATCAGTAGCGAGCATCATTGCAACGAGGTGACCACCAGCCGAGTGACCTGAAAGACTGAATCTGCCCCTATCTATGTTTAGTTTTATAGCGTTATGGGCCACCCATGAGATCGCTCTACGGGTTTGGTCAACGATGTCAGTAAGACGTATATCTGGGCAAAGCCCGTAGTTCGTCAGGACGACGGTGATTCCCTTTTGCACGAGCACTTGAGCCACAAACGCGAACTCTCTGGTGCTCAGCGCACGCCAATATCCGCCATGGATAAAAATGTGGACAGGTCCTTTGGGAATACCGCTCGGAAAGACATCGACGTATTCCGCCTCGGTCGGGCCAAACTGACAGGAGTACCAGTTTGTTATTTGCTTCGCCGCCGCGGCGCTCATTCGCTCGAATCGATCTATCGCTTGAACCCGGTCGCTGATCATGCCGGGATCATATTCGGCATTGATTTCAGCCTCGGAAGTAAAGTTACGATAAAGCATCTTTCGCTACACGGCGATGAGGCATCGGCCGAAGAAGTCAGTAAGTTCGTGATGCTGGTCCAATGGTAAGACTGCGGCCACATACTGATCGGGTCTTACGACCAAAACACATCCCTCAGACTTACTGATACCACGCATGTCGTAGATGTTTTGTCGTGAGCTATGGTCTACACAAAAAACTTTCTCATAATCCCTCAGCCCAAGGGCGCCTTTTATCGGGGTCATGAACGGATGTAGATCACTGCGCTCCAGTTCACGATGGGGTGTCTGGTACACCGCCCTGAAGTCTATTACGGAATCAGAATCGGCCCCGGACGGGGTATGTCTCTTTATTGGAGACGCGGGATCATTCGCGAGGAAGTGAGCCAGTTTTCGAAGCCGACATGACTCAGACGCCGGGTTGTCCGAGCCAGCGAACGCGTAGACCCGCCACGCGCCGTTGGCGGTATGGCAGTGGCCTAGCTGGACGGGTTTCGCGTCACCGTGACGGATCACGGGCGCTGAGTGGAAACGTTGCCCTACAGGTTGGCCCGTCGCCAGGCTCTGATGATCATCTTTGCCCACCACAATCGATGGTTTATATTGAATACCTACCCCGGCAGTGAATCGGGCGAACAGCTCGAAATATTTTTGGAACTCGGCGGGGTCAACCCCGTCTGGGTTGTCTTTAGTCCTCGGTTTCGAGCTGAACATTTTCGACCACTCGCGGTCGAAGTCGATCAGTTGCTTGGCGATATCAGCCCGCTCCGAGGAGTAGGTCGCCAGTAGCTCCTTTGAGGCCCTTCCGGTTAGGACGTGGGCCAGCTTCCAGCCGAGGTTCCAGGTATCCATTACCGAGGTATTTAATCCCTGTCCCGCCTTTGGGCTGTGGGTGTGGCAAGCGTCTCCCGCCAAAAAAACATGAGGGGATTGCCCATCTCGCGAGTCATCGAACGCGGTCGTCAGACGCTGGCCGATCTCGTAGACGCTCCACCACGGTACTTCTTTTACGTCGAGAGTGTAGGGGGCCATGATGCGGTTCGCGGCTTTAATTAGCACATCGACCGTCATGTTTTCCCGGTCGACACGCTCGTCTTGCTTGAGCTTGTCGAGCTCGATATACATCCTGACCATGTACCCACCCTCACGAGGGATGATCAGCACGTTACCCTCGTTGATGGATTGAATAGCGGCTTTTAATCGAATGTCCGGAAAGTCAGTGACGGCGAGGATATCCATGACGCCCCAGGCCTGATTCAGGGCGTCACCAACCAGCTCGTGACCGATTGATTTTCTCACCTGGCTTCGGGCGCCGTCGCACCCGACCGCGTACTTACATCTCACGGTCTCGACCTCCCGGTTGAATTGTGAGTGCGTGACGGCGCGCTCAAATGTGAGCGTNACCGGGTAATCCGCGTCGGAGTGGTCGACCACCAGGCCGATCAATTTCCGCGAGTAGAACGGTTCGTTCTTGGCGGCAGAGTTTCGCATCACGCTCAGGAAGTGATCATGAATCCTCGCCTGGTTGATGATGACGTGAGGCATCTCGGAAAGATCCTCCTCGACGTCGTCGATTTTGCTGCTCCGGGCAATGTGTTCGGGATTGCGAGGGTCCGGCTTCCAGAAAGCGACCTCGTTGACGCCGTAGGCCTCTTGTACCACCTGCCCTGCGAAACCATAGGCCTGGAACATCTCTAGTGTCCGACAAGCCATCCCATCGGCCTGGCCAACGGTGAGGCGATCATCTTTCAGGTCAGTAATTANGGTGTGGATATCACCGAACTGGGAGAGCTGNGCGGCCAGGTTCAGGCCAGCAGGACCACACCCAACGATCATCACGTCNCAGTGGGTTGGGAGCGGTCGCTTGAGGGGCGGGGCCACAACCCGGTCTTGTGGGCTGTGGATACGGGGATCACCGGGGTGATAGCCATTAAGATGAAACTGCATACCTTCGTCCGCCTAATCAAACAGGATATTTTTGAGTTTATTTACCCAAAGTATACTCCGGACGCTGGATTTTTATGCCTCTGGCGTGTTCAGAAGTCGAGGACCCAGCCCGAGTCCTGCCCCGGTTGGTCGTTATCGGTGAGCGACAACTATATCCACGAGCGCAGGTTTACCTGACTTAACCACCTCGATCGCTCGCCTGAGTGCCCCAGCTATCTCCGACGGGTCGGTAATTGCGCCCTCTCCGTGCATACCCATGGATTTGGCGAGNNTCGCGAAGTCTGGCTCTGGGTCGAAGATGTCCATCCCGATGTGCGCCTTCTCTACATCCGTGCCCCTCAAGTGAGCCATCCGCTCTTGGTGCTCCCAGTCGTTGTAGTAGGCCCGGTTATTACACATGATTATCAGGATAGGGATCTCGTGCTTTGCTGCTGTCCACAGGGCACCGGCGTCGTACATGAGGTCTCCGTCGGGCTGGAAATTCAGCACGAGCTTGTTCGTGCCACGGTAGGCCAGGCCAACACCGAGGGACATCCCGATCTGTGTCGAGGTCCCCAACGAACGGCCGGCATGCCTGTATGGTTTGTCGAAATTCCAGAGCTTCCGGACCCACTCGCGGGCGGTACCCGTGGCCAGGACCCAGTCCTCATCTTTAATCACATCCCACGTGATCATGGTGAGCTCGGCGTAATTGATCGGGTCGGACCCACGCTCGGATTCCGCCGATACCTTCCAGTCGGCAAAGATCTTATGGTGTCTGCCACTAAACGCCTCTACACGATCGTCACGTGTGCGGACCAAACCCGCGTCTCCGTCAAGCTTGGCCTGAGCAATCTTCGCCAGCTCGGGCATCGCGAGCCGAGGGTCCCCAAGTGCGACGTGTTTCTTTGGCTGATACCGACCGTAGTCGAACGCCCAGGCAGACATCTCGAGCTCTGCAAACCCAATCTCCATCCAGACGCAGNNTTCGGGGACGTAGGAGGTCACCTCGCGGGTGGTAGAGACCAGCTTGTGGGTTGGTTTCTCCCAGTCACGTACATCGATCCCGAGAATCACGTCAGCCTTTTTCAGTGACTCATGGTCTAGCGAGATACAAAGCGGGTGCTGGTTCGGGAACGCGAGCGAGTTATTGATGTCCCACACACCACAACCCAGGGTCTCCGCCAGCGTTACCAGCTTCTCGAAGTTCCCTGGCTGTCGGCCGATGAAGTCGACCAAGATAATGGGGTGCTTGGCGCTCAGGATGACGTCCGCCATGGTGCCGAGAGTCGTTGGATCCGCTCCCATCGGTGCCGGTGCCTTCTGCATATCTTCCGGTGGCATCTCAAGGTCTTCGCAGGTAAGTTTCTCTTCCTGTAGCCAGGCGTCGTAGCACATGTATATAGGGCCAGCAGGTTCTGTCACCATCGTGCTATATGCCCGCATAAAACTCTCGGGCACCCCCTCGATTGCGTGAGGTTGATAGTCCCATTTGGTGTAGTTACGCATCGCTTCGCCCTGCACCAGTGCGGAGTGGGACCAGTCGATGTGTGGCCGCCGCTTACCCTCATGCATCGGGCCGGTGGCGCCCATGATGAAAATGGGGGCCCTGTCGATGTAGGCGTAGTAAACCGCCATCTGAGCGTGAAGCATCCCGACCAGGTTATGTAAGATCACACCCATCGGTTTGCCTGTCGCTCTCGCATATCCGTGGGCTATCTGCACCGCAATTTCCTCGTGCTGGCAGACCATCAGCTCGGGGTCATTCTCTCCATAATTAATTATCGAGTCGTGGAGTCCCCGGAAGCTCGCACCCGGATTCATCGAAATATGCTTGATGTCGTATTGTTTTAGCAGGTCAACGATGATATCGGATTGATATTTTTCGTATCTATTTCTATCCATGGGAGCTCTCCTGGTCTCGGGTNGCGATAATATTGCAGTCTTCGTCGGTAACTAGGACAAGCAATTTGAAATGCCCGTTCTATCGATTTTAATTTACTGGACCTGCTCGAGTTTGGAAGACCACCAGGCGGAGAGCAGCGAGCAAAAGCTAATCACGATCAATGTGAATATCCCGACGTGGGTGCTTTGATCGGCCCCCAGCCAAATCGCCACCGTCCCCGAGATTCCGCCGGCACCCATCTGCATGGCGCCCACGAGACCAGTCGCCGAGCCCCTCAGTCTGGGTATGGCCGAGGAGGCGATGATAATTGAGTTGGCGATGATTACCCCGTTTGATAGCCCGACCAGAAGCATCGGGATCGCCAGCCCTGTTGGTGAGTTCGGGACCGCGTAGTGCCAAAGTTCCATGAGAAGGAGGCTCGCCAGAGAGGCGATCGCCCCGGTAAACGTGATGAGCTCAATCCGGTAACGGTCCAAGAGACGCCTGTTGGCTAGGTTTCCGATCACGTAGCCGACCGACGTGGTTGCCATCCATACCCCGAACTCCTTGGGGCTGATGTTCATCCGCTCGAACGAGTAAGCGATGAAACCCATCATGGCAAAGAAGACAGCGGTCTGGAACGCCGTAGTAAGCGAGCTCGCGAGGAACCGATGAGTACTCAGGAGCTCGCGGTATCCCCTCAACGCGTCCCTGAAGGTAAACACGTGTTCAGGCTTGTGGGTCTCTTGGATCTGAGTCCCCACGGATCCGGTGAGGATTAGGCCGGTTACCGCCAGCATAAAAAACGACCCTTGCCAGCCGACCAGATCGGTGAGCACGCCACCGAGTGAGGTACCGAGTACCGGGATGATTGCCATCATCGCTATGATCGTCGACATAACACCCGCGGCCCGGTCACGTCCGTAGAAGTCGACCACGATTGACCTCGACATTGCNACCGNAGCGGCGGCCCCGAGACCCTGAATCACCCTAAAAAAGATGATCCCCTCCATGGTGTCTGAGTGCACAGCGCCAAACCCGGCCAAGCAATACGCGATGGCGCCTCCCAGAAACAATGGTCTTCTACCGAACCGGTCGGAGAGGGGCCCCGCGACCAGCTGTCCTATAGCGATTGAGATTAATAATACAGATAGGACGAGCTGTGCGATGTTTGAGTCGGCCCTCAGTTCGATTGCCATCGCGGGAATGGCCGGGGCAACCAAAGTCACGGCGAATGGCGCCAGGCCCGCGCCGAGCGACAGCACCCAGATTGGGGGCGACCATTGATCGTTGTGTTTGTTCAAATCGAGGTCCTTAAAANCTGGATCATACGCAACCTTCTCTCTTGACTCGAAATTTTTTCGGGGTGGCCTAAAGCTAAAATCGGTTTATATAGCGACAAAATTTGCGATCCGCCCGAGTTATGATTACGCGGTTATTAATGCGACGTCTTCTATGCACACACCTTTTGAAAAATTTGAGCTGCCTGTTTTAGCGTTCTTGGGGTCTCGCGTCTGTTTCGGATTATCGATGCAGATGGTCGCGGTCGCGCTTGGGTGGCACATCTATGAGATCACGGGTGATGCGTTTAAACTCGCTCTCGTCGGGCTGGTGTTTGTTCTCCCGATATTTGTCTTCTTCTTCCTGACCGGGTTTGTGATCGACCGGTTCCGGCGTCGGGATATCTTGATCGCCGCCACGTCGATCGATGCGGTCGCGTTTGTTGGTATGGCGGTCGCTCTGACCTCTGACCAAGTGTCACTCTATTGGGTCTACCTGTTTATTTTTGTGCACGGGATAGCTCACGCATTTTTTACTCCGGCGCAGGCCGCGTTCCTTGCCAATCTGGTGTCTCCTACGATCCTGCCCAGAGCGATCGCATTGAACTCTACGATGGGTCATCTCGCGACGACAGTCGGTCCATTTATGGCGGGTATTTTGATTACGGTGATCGACAGAGACGTTTACTGGTTGATGACCGCCATCGTCTTAGTTTGCCCCGTACTTTATTCATTCATGCCGGACATACCGNTGCCGTCGTCCGGGAACTCACGAACCCTCAAGGCTATATTTGCTGGGATACATTATCTGCGAGCCAACATGATGGTGTTCGGTGCGATTCTTTTTGATCTCGTGATCGTGCTGTTTGGTTCGGTGATCGCACTGTTGCCGATCTACGCGGTAGATATTTTAGAAACGGACGCGGACGGTCTCGGACTTCTGCGAGCGATGCCGGCGGTTGGGTCGGTTATGGTAGGCTTCACGCTGGCCAGGATGAGCCCGATGCGTAACGTGGGACGGAAGCTGTTCTTGGCCCTCGTACTGTTCTCGATCACGATCCTTGTCTTTGCCGTCTCTGAGGCGCTCTGGCTGAGCTGTATTGCGCTGGTGGTGTATGGTGCTGTCGATATGATCAGCGTTAACATTCGGATGTCGATGGTGCAGCTGGGTACGCCTGACAATCTGCGTGGTCGGGTGAATGCCGTTAACTCGCTCTGTACGTCTTCCTCGAATCACCTCGGAACGTTTCGGGCAGGTTGGCTCGCGTCCGTCGTGGGGCCTGTGCCAACCGCCGTACTTGGGGGCTGTATAGGGCTCGCGGTGTCAGTCTGGGGATGGTTCACATTCAAGCAGATTCGAGAGCTAGATAAGATTGAAGATATTGAAGCGTCGCGAGATACCCAATGACTGAATTCCGCTCAATGCAACAGATCGCTTGGACCGGCTACGTGACGATCGTACGGACCGAGGTCCGGCGATTCATGAGGATCAAAGCCCAGACGCTTATACCGCCCGTGATCACGATGGTACTCTATCTGTATATTTTTGGTTCGATTATTGGCCGAAAGGTTGGGTCGATAATGGATATGCCCTACATCCAGTTCATTGGCCCTGGGATCATCGTTATGGCTCTGATCAATAACGCCTATACCAACGTGAGTAGCTCGTTCTTTAGCTCAAAGAACCACCGTTTTTATGAAGAGATGTTCGTGACACCGGTACCGAGCGTGTCGATCGTCTCGGGCTACCTATCTGGCGGGGTGCTGAGGGGGCTGCTGGTGATGTGTCTGGTGTCGATTGTTGTCTATCTGTTCAATCCGTTCGATATCCACAATATTTTTGTGCTACTCCTCGCCGCAATCACCACCGCGGTCATTTTTTCCGCGCTGGGTATGATCAACGCAATACTTGCCGGGAACCACGAGGAGGCAAACTGGGTCAATAACTTTGTAATCACGCCCCTGACCTACATGGGGGGAGTGTTCTTCCCGATGACCTCGCTCCCGTTGGCTGTCCAACCCATCGCCGAGATGAACCCGATACTGATGGTGGTGAGTTCATTTAGGTACGGGATCTTGGGCATCGAAGCGGGCCCAGTTGTTCTGCACCTATCCGGACTGATTTTTTGCGCAGTCGGGTTGGTGATTTTACTTATCGTGATGATAGATCAACGATACAGATTAGGGGACTAGCTGATCACATCCACGCTTTCTTGAGGGGTGTCTCTCTCTCCGGTCTAGGAAAAATCTGGCTCTCCTGGCACCCGAGCGCGGCCTCTCGACTCGGCAGTGACGGATCCCACCTGTCGGCTACGAATCTGCAGCCATTGAAGCCGTCAGAGGCATCCGACGCCAGCCAAACGGTCATGGGCCGAATCGTCTCAGGATCAATGCCGTGGCCCGAGATTTTACCCGTCCCAAACTTTGTGTTGACCGCTCCGCCTGGTGATAAGGTGTTCACCGTAACGCCGGTACCGGATAACGATTCTGCCCAGGCGATGGTAGCCGCCTCCAGCGCGGCCTTCGTCGGGCCGTAGGGAGTCCATGCCTTGCGATGCATGGACTCGGTCCGTTTGGAGATATTTATTACACGGGCCCGTGCTAGGCCTTTCATATGTGGCAACGCATGGTGGAGCATAAAATAGGGTCCGCACAGGTTTGTCTTTATGATCTCGGCGATGCCCGCCGGGTCATGGCCAGATATGTCGTGGCCGGTGTCGCCCTTGTGTGCGTAACGACCAGCTTTACCCGCGTTGTTGATAAGAATGTCGAGCGAAGGAAACGCCTCCATGTGTCTATCGACAGCACCTTTGCAGTCGCCAGCGTTACCGACGTCTGAGAGCACACTCGTCACCCGAGTCCCCGATTTTTTTATTGTCTCCCTGGCCTTGTGGAGCTCTTCCTCGATCTCACTTTGAGTCTCGTCTGAACCAGGCGCGGCTGTGATCGTTATTCCGGCGAGGCCCGATTCGGCGAGGGCGATCGCCATTTCGATTCCGAGACCTCTGCTGGCGCCGGTTATCAATGCGTATTTTTTCTCGAGCATGTTACTTCCCGCGGGCAGACACTAACGACGATATGATGTTTGAAAGGATGGCATAAATCTAGCGTCAACCAACCCTCTACGCTCTCGCTCTGTCATCCCGATTGACGCACCCTCATGGTTCGCCGGTTAGGAATCATTATCAGGATGCACCATTTTGGTTCAATGAATCTCTCTCGCCAGTTTATTAGGTACCCGTCTACCTAGGAGGAATGGAGGTTCCAAGAGATTGGAAAATCCTGAACGGTTTGGCATCGCTCTTGCTCAATAATACTTATACACACGGTTGGGTTTATGCGCGAGAAAATCATTTTTACCGACCTCGACGGTTCGCTTCTTGATGAGGAGACCTATCAAGCCTCGCCCGCGGACTCCTTGCTAGAGATGCTAGATAACCTAGGGGTCCCGGTTGTGTTCAACTCCAGCAAGACCTTCCCAGAGATGCTCAAGATAAGGCGGTTACTAGGAAACTGCCAACCGTTTGTCGTTGAGAACGGGTCCGCGGTGTACGTGCCATTCGATCACGATGTCGCGGGCACTGAAGGTCTCGAGACGATTGATAGCTATCGCAGGTATGTACTGGGCACGGGGCGGCAACGTCTGCGAGAATTTCTTCGGTCGTCGGCCTCGGGGTTCAACTATGTGGCGTTGACAGATATGTCAGAACGAGAGTGTGCATTGGTTACCGGCCTGAGGCCGTCTGATATTCAATTAGCGCAGACACGTGAGTTCTCCGAGCCGCTCCTTTGGAGGGATAGCCATGAGTCTCAGGCTGAATTGGCTGAAGCCGCAAAGTCCGAGGGTCTGCGTTTACTGAGGGGTGGTCGGTTTATTCACCTAATGGGCGATACGGACAAGAGCTTGGCTCAACGTTGGCTAGCAAATCAATTCAGACTGTCACACCAAAAAGATTACAGGGTAGTTGCTCTAGGCGACAGTCAGAATGATGTTCAAATGCTTGCCGACGCAGACTATCCGGTTCTGGTGCGTTCAAACCGGCATGATTTTCCTCGCGTAGACACAGACGCAGATATTTACCGGACGAGACGCGTGGGCCCTAGTGGTTGGTACGAGGCTATCAAGTCAATCGTTTTAAGAGAGAAAGGTTGAGGATCTAGAGGGTGGGTGATTTCTATCAAAATGGTATTGTGACGACGCTGCACAACTTATCTCAACGATCCACAGACTCAGTGGAGACTGAGCTGTTGAAATTTTCTGAGGATCGAAGGCTGGGCCTGATACTTCCGTGTCTCTACTCGGAGCTCGAGACCGCGGCGATGCCGAAGATTATCGAAGAGCTGTGCCGCGTATCCTACCTGAACCAGTTAATCATCGGGCTCGATTGCGCGACTCAGGAGGAGTACACAGAGGCGCTAGGGGTCTTCAGTCAACTTCCGCAGAATACGAAGGTGCTGTGGAATGACGGACCCCGGTTGAAGGCGCTGGACCAGAAGTTACGGAGCGCAAAGCTCTCGCCGGACCAGATGGGGAAGGGCAGAAATGTTTGGTTTTGTATGGGATATGCGCTGGGCTCTAACGATGCCGACGCGGTCGCGATCCATGATTGTGACATCACCACCTACGACCGTTCGCTGTTGGCTCGCCTCCTTTACCCGGTCGCCCATCCGCAGTTCAATTACGAGTTTTGTAAGGGGTACTACGCTCGTGTCGCTGACGGTAGGATCAACGGTAGGGTCAGCCGTCTGCTCGTGACGCCGCTCCTACTTACCCTCAAGCGAATCTTTGGGTCACTGGAGTATTTGGACTACCTCGATAGTTTTAGGTACCCGCTTGCTGGTGAGATGTCTTTCAGGCGGGACGTGATGACAGATCTACGAATCCCGTCAGATTGGGGTCTAGAGATCGGGATCTTGAGCGAAATGACACGCAACCACTCCAATAACCGAATCTGCCAAGTCGACATCGCCGACACCTATGACCATAAACATCAGGATTTATCACTGCACGACGAGACCGCGGGTCTGTCAAGGATGTCAATCGATATCAGTAAGGCCATTTTTAGAAAGCTCGCCACCACCGGAATCGTTTTCAGTCAAGAGACCTTCAGAACGATAAAGGCAACCTACTACCGACTGGCGCTTGATTTTGTGGATATTTACAAGAGTGATGCCGAGATCAATGGCCTAAAACTTGACCTGCACAGCGAGGAAAAGGCTGTCGAATTATTCGCATTGAATTTGATGAAGGCCGGGAACCATTTTCTAGAGAACCCAACCGAGCGGCCTTTTATCCCCAGTTGGAACAGAGTAAACAGCGCGCTCCCGGGTCTCGTGGGCGAACTGCTGGTAAGTGTAGAGGCGGATATGAACGAGTTTGGTTGACGTGATCTCCCCGGAATTCCTCCAACAAGTCACCCGGTATCTTGCCGAGCTTTACCCCGAGGAAGACGTCTCTGAGCTGACCACAAGGTGCGTTGAGGCGTTAGGTATCGACGGGAGGCAAGCCCTGCTTGAGTCTCAAGGAAGCTTGTGGGACAGCACAGATATTGTGCTGATCACATACGCTGACAGTATAGTGTCGAGTAGCCAGACGCCACTCAATACAATCAACGACTTTCTGAACGGTTACCTGAAGGAGACCGTGTCGGTTGTACACATACTCCCGTTTTTCCCTTACAGCTCTGATGATGGCTTCAGTGTGATTGACTACTCCACAGTCAACCCGAGTCACGGGAATTGGGAGCAGCTTGCGCAGATAAAAACTAATTTCAAGCTCATGGTGGACCTGGTCCTAAACCATTGCTCTACCCGGAGCCTCTGGTTCGAGAACTTGAAAACCGGGAACGACCCAGGGAGAAATTTTTTCATTACCGTGGCGGCTGACACCAACACCAGCCAGGTCACTAGGCCGCGCACATCGGATCTGCTGAGACCAACCAGGACCAGCTCTGGAGAGATTTTCGTTTGGTGTACTTTCAGCCACGACCAGGTCGATCTGAATTTCAGAAACCCAGGCGTTTTATTGGAGTTTTTAAAAATTATACGCCTGTACCTGGAGCAGGGTGTCGAGTGGTTCAGGTTGGACGCGGTTGGTTTTATCTGGAAAGAGCTGGGTACCTCATGCATCAATCTCCCCGAGGCCCACACCATTATCAAGCTACTCCGCTTGCTCATAGAAAACAGATCAAAAGGTTCGGTGATTGTTACTGAGACCAATATACCAAACAGCGAGAACCTGACGTATTTCGGAGAACTAGACGAAGCTCACCTGATCTACAACTTTTCACTACCCCCGTTGCTGGTGAATACATTCGCTACTGGTGACTACTCTCATCTACAACAGTGGATTAAGACCATGCCTCCCGCACGACCTGGGACAGCTTACTTGAACTTCCTAGCATCTCATGACGGCGTGGGGCTGAGACCGGCAGAGGGCTTATTATCCAGGGAGGAGATAGAGAGCCTCACGCAAACCATGGTCGCTTTTGGTGGACGGTTGAGTTACCGGGCCGCCCAATCAGGTGAGCAGGAGCCCTATGAGATAAATATCTCGCTGTGGGATGCTCTAGCCGGCACGACACGGGGAGGTAGGGACCAGTATCAGTTTGATCGATTTATCTGCGCGCACGCCATACTGCTCGGGTTGGAGGGTATACCGGCATTTTATATCCATAGCCTTTTCGCAACCGAGAATGATGTTTCACGTGTGGAAAATACCGGGAACCTGCGATCGATAAATCGGCATGTCTGGAAGCTGGAAGATTTGGAAAACTGTTTGGCTGACGAAAATTCTCACCATGGTCTTGTCTTTAATCGGCTGACGCAACTGATAACGCTCAGGAAACGCTGCAAGGCGTTCCATCCCAACGCCACGATGTTTACCCTTCATCTCGCTGATTCGGTCTTTGGTTTCTGGCGGCAGAGCCTGGATCGTGAGCAGGATATCTTCGCGGTGTTTAATGTGACCGACGCGGCAGTTCCATTCGATCTAAGTGGCCTGAACCTAACGATAGATAATGTCTGGGTGGACCTAGTGAGCGGGAGTACCTTTGAGGACACCACGGGGCCAATCGAGCTTCNGCCCTATCAGTTCCTTTGGATTTCAAACAAATGAGGCACCGTAACGACCATCGGGCTATGGTGTCCGCGAGCGTGATTGCTNGTATTTGCGNGGCTTCCGGTAAAATAGATGCCTAACGGACAGGGCCATCGGCTTCTGAACAAATTGCAGGCTAGGTGATGTCGCCTACAAACAGTGGCCGACAGGTTTGGTGAGTTAGAGGAAGCATAGGTATACGATCTATTAACGACAACCAAATCAGATTAAGATTGGTGCGCTCGGGTTNNGGGATTTANCCTTGNAANCTGAAATTGACATTATTTAATGAGGTAGATTAATGAAACTTGCACGCGTTTTATCGGGAATCGGGCTGACTGCTGTGACGGNGCCGGTTTTTGCTCACGGTGATCATGGATCGATGATGATGACTCAGATGGTGGGCCACGTGTTTGGTGGCGAGCACCTGGTTTTGGTGTTAGGTATCGCGGCAGTTTCGGCGCTGGCAATGATCCGTATAGTCAAGAAGAGCTGATAAAAAAACTTACAGTAAAAAGGCCGCCTGAGCGGCCTTTTTTATGCCTTATGGTTTTGGAGGCAGGTCCTCTAGTTCCTTTTCATAGGCGTCCGTCATCTGCGTAGTCAGACCGTTTCTGGCCAGGGCCTGCTCGAACAAATCTCTAACCTCTTGTGTCTCGTCGGCGTAGTCGATCTGGTGTCCACCGATGCGCTTGCTGATCCAAGCCTTGGGTACCCCCTGCGCGTTCCTGATAGCTACCCCCTCGTATTTAAACGCGAGATAACGGGCGGGCGTGGTTCCCGTATTAAAGTGCTGGTGGTACCACATGTTAGGAGGAACGATCATGGTTCCCACCTCCCAGTCGAATCGCTCCGGCTCGGCACCCTCGGGCCACATTAATGAGTACCCTGAGCCGCTCAATATAATGACATGGGCACCTGGTCCGTGTGCGTGCGCCTTCTTGTAGGTCCCTAGAGGGAACTGTGAGATGTGGCTGTTCAAGGAGCTCTTGGCGAAGTTAAACCGAATATGGCCACCACCCGCACCACGTTCCTTAGCCTCGATCAGTGGCAAGTTCACCCCATCCGGGACAAAGTTCGTCTCGAGAAGCAATCCTTTCTGCTCGCCTTTCCCTGCAAAGAATTCTGGGTCTCCATTGAAACGTTCTGGGAAGTCATATCGGGTGTTGAAGACGAACTCCGGGTCCCCGTACGTGTTCAATACTGGAGGCGCGTTGGTTACCGCGACGTACCGGGCGGGCTCCGATCCCGACAGGTTAAAGTGCTGGTGGACGGTATTCAGTGGTATAGCGAACAGTGCCCCGGGTCCCCACTCAAACTCTACCTCTTGCCCNGCGAAGTTTTTGACTGTCGTCTTCCCGTGGCCAGACAAGATCATCACGGTCTCTTCGAACAGCTGGCTCTGAGGCTCTAGTTTTTTACCGGCCGGAATCTCACAGACATAGCAGTCGTTGGTCGTGCGAGACGCGTCGTGGTTGACGTAAACGCCTGCGCCCCCACGACGAGCCCAGGGCTTGAGTTCGACATGGTTCAGATTTTTNACGTATAGGGCGTCAATAATATCGAGCCCCTCATCACGGACCCACTTCAGATAAGGGGTATCCTTTTCTTTCGCGAATTTTTTTGCCAGCTCGTCTGACACAATTGCGTCTTTACTCATAGTATTCCTTGATAGCCTAGTGGCGAAGCGTTCAGGTTCACCCGCCAGATAAAAATATGTCTTCAATCTNAAGAGGTTCGATGGTAGCAATAATAGGGCGAAAACAGGCGTCACGGGCACGTGAAGAACGAGACAATCTTACTATGGGGGCGAACACCTTTGGCGAATCCAGGCACTAAAAGCTCAGGAAACGATGGTCCTCTACATGCTCTAACAGACCACGACTACGGAATATTTAACGAGCACGTTCACGTCCCGGGTCATCATTACGACCACGACCATGACGATGACTTCGACGAGGGACCTCTAGAGGACAATCCTCTCTGGCAACAGGACAATATTTTCCTCTCAACTGTGGGGATTGATATTGGTTCGAGCAGTACACAGGTGGTATTTTCTCAGGTTCATCTGGAGAGGCAGGGCGAGGCGCTAAGCTCGCGGTATGTGGTTGTCGATAGACGACTCCTCTATCAATCTCCGATTTTCTTTACCCCGTATGCTGGAGCGACAGAGATCGACGCTCGAGGGTTGGGAGCGCTTATCGATCAGGCCTATCACGAGGCTGAGGTGAGTCCTCATGACGTGGATATTGGGGTGGTCCTGCTGACAGGAGAGGCCCTGAGGCGCACGAATGCCGAGAACATTGCGCACGTGATAGCGCATAAGGGTGGGGAGTTCTTGAGCGCGAGTGCTGGCCATCACATGGAATCTAACTTAGCCGCCCATGGGTCTGGGGCGGTCGAGCTATCGGGCACGGAATCGTCGTGTGTTCTAAACGTTGATATAGGTGGAGGCACGACCAAGCTCGCCCTAGTTCGGAGCGGTGTCTTGGCGCAGACCGCAGCATTTCACGTGGGCGGGCGTCTGTTGGTTTGGGACGAGCGGCGGAGGGTTACGCGGCTGGAACCGCGCGCTACCGAGTTGCTCACCGCCATGGATATGGAGGTTGAATTGGGGGATGTCTTGTCTGACGAAGTGATTAACCTGCTTGGCGAGAAACTAGCTAGCACCGTGTGTCAGGTCGTGAGTGGCGAGAATAGTCCAGACACTCGATGGTTGACGGACATGTTAGAGGTGCCGGTTGACCTAGACACAGTCATATTTTCTGGCGGGGTGTCCGAGTACATCGCTGACCCAGGTGTCGGTGGGCACAATGATATCGGTCAGTCGCTTGGTAATCAGCTGCGTCAGATGCTCAAAGAACGTTCTAATAATTACAAAATCAAGGCCGCCTCGGGCGGTATTCGGGCGACTGCGCTAGGAGCATCCGAGTTTAATATTCAGGTCAGTGGAAATACCGGTCACTTGTCAGACCCTGGCCTCTTATTACCCAGAAAAAACATGCCGGTAATACGGCTCTCGATTGACGCGGGTGATTTGTCCGTTGATAGTCTTGTTGGTAAGCTCAATCAAGCATTTGTCGAGTTCGATCTCTCAGACTATGAAGATTCTGCGTTAGCCTTTGAGTGGTCGGGCGAGTTTGATTATGAGCTCTTGAAGTGTTTTTGCGATGCTGTTGTTGTATACATCGAGTCCGACACAGCGAGACCGGGCCAGCCACTTTACTTATTGTTCGATCGGGATCTCGCTCAGAGTGTTGGGAGGATCCTGACAACCGAGTATCAGATTAATAGGCCCTTGCTGGTACTTGATGGTCTCCGCTTTAAGGACTTTGAATTTGTTGACCTGGGCCGTATCCGGCTACCGTCCAGAACCGTGCCGGTGACTGTCAAATCGTTAATATTCCAGAGCCATGGGATGTCTTAGAACTGAGGAGTTATTTCATTGAAGGTGCAGATTAAAGACGGTGTTTCGTTTGAGTGTGGTAGCGATTTTTTACTTCGTTCAGCGCTGGAGCAGGGTCTCGGTTTTCCTTACGAGTGTGCGTCTGGCAGTTGCGGAAACTGCCGGTTTGAGTTGTTGTCTGGCGACATTGACTATCCGACTGGGCGTCCCAGCATACTGTCCGAAAAAGATCTCGAGAGGAACAGGCATCTGGCTTGCCAGTGTATCCCGAAGAGTGACTTAGAGATCAAGGTCAGGTTATTCGATCAGTACGAGCCCGTGCATAACCCGTCACGTTTTGTTGGGCGATTAGTCGCGGTGGAGGAAGTAACCCATGACATCTCCGAGTTTCGTTTTGAGACCGACTCGGAGCAGGCTTTTGAGCCGGGCCAGTTTGCCCTGATTGACGTGCCGGGTGTTGAAGGCGCGCGTGCGTACTCGATGTGTAACGTCGGCAGTAACCCAGGGTCTTGGGATTTTCAGATTAAGAAAGTCCCAGGTGGTGCGGCCACATCAATGCTCTTTAACGAGGCGACCTTCGGCCTNGAGTGCGCTATTGTGGGGCCCTACGGNCGTGGTTATTTCCGGGGCTTTCGTGGCCGCAACATTGTTTTGATAGCCGGTGGCTCGGGCCTATCTCCAATGGTCTCTGTCGCCAGAGCGATTGATGCTGCGTCCGGCTCTCGTTCGGGGGAGAAGGTTACCTTTTTCTACGGTGGCCGTGCGGCCCCAGACATCGCAGGCGAGCAATTTTTATCGTGCATGCCCGGCTACGGCGACTGGATTAACTATGAGGCGGCCCTAAGCGATGTTTCAGATGTTAACGGCACAAGTATCTTCGAGGGGTTTGTGCATGATTTGGCGAAAGACAGGCTCGGAGAGGGNCTGAAAGAGGTCGATCTATATTTCGCTGGCCCCCCGTTGATGGCCGGCGCGGTCGAGCAAGAAATCGTCCGGCACTACCGGGTCCCGTCTGATCAAGTCTTTTATGATCGCTTCGGCTAACCGTATTTTTGAGGAGTTGTTATGAACGTCAATCAGATCCAGGCCATGAAAGGAACCNGCAAGAAGTCTGCCGCGTTGGTCGTTTGGGACGCCCCGACTGCTCATATTGCGCATGATTGTGGGGCTGACTTCCTTATCGTCGGTGACTCGGTTGGGGTCAATCTTTGGGGTCACTCGAATAATCTAGAAATCACGCTGGACGACTTCCTGNTCGCCGTGAAGGCTGTCCGACGCGGGGCCCCCGACGCGCTCGTGTGTGCGGACATTCCCTACGGTCCCGTGCAAATCGATCCCAAGGAGGCGGTCCGTGCNGCGATTAGACTGGTCCAGGAGGGTGGGGCTGATCTGGTAAAGATTGACGCGGCCCCCGACTTTCCCGAGGCTGTTACTGCTGTGAATCGTGCGGGTGTTCCCGTATTTGCACAGATGGGCCTGAGTCCCCAGTCAGGTTCAAAGTATGGGATTAGTATAGGGGACCTACAGCAACCCGAGAGTCTTGTTCCTGATGAGATGATGGAACATTTGATTCAGGAGGCTCAGATCTGTGAGCAGGCCGGTGCGGCGATGATTGATCTGACGAACGCCGGACCCGTGATTGGTGGGGCGATAACGGATGCTGTGGGTATTCCCGTTATCGGAGGAATGGGCGGTGGTCCGTGGCTCGATGGTCGGATACGGATGTTTCACGCGGCGGTCGGGTACGGGACGAAGTTCCTGGATAATCCGCCAAGCGCCTACGCCTACATCGCCCAGACGAGCCGGGACGCGGTGACCGAATTGCTCGAAGATATCCGTTCGGGAAAACAGATCAAGGGCGGTCTTGGTAGGAAGTGATGACAAAAATTTCGACCCAAATGTTAAGCGCTGATGGTATTTCGACTCGGGTATATGTTGTCGGCACTGGCGAGCCACTCTTGATGTTTTCTCCGGGTGGTTTTGATGCGACGCTTGAGAAGTGGAGCGAGCTCGGCATTTACAAGAAAATAAACATTATGAGCTACCTGGCGGCCCGGTTCACTTGCATCTTATTTGATCGGCGAGAGTGCGGTAAGTCAGGTGGTCGGTTGGAGATACTCGATTTCGGCGGGATGGCTAGACACGGATACGCTGTACTTCAACAGCTCGGGCACGGATCTGCGCATGTGATTGGCGGATGCCTCGGATGCGCCCCGGCATCGGAGTTCGCGCGTATGTATCCAAACCTTACGATGAGCCTAAACCTCGTCTGGCCGGTGGGTGGGGCGAGGTATCGGATCCGCAACTTTAGTCGATTTTCGACCCACCTGGCCTGGGTATCAGAGCACGGGACCGACGCTCTCATCCAGAAAGCACTCGCCAGCGACGTCGGATTCGCAAAAGACTCGACGCTAGGACCNTGGGGNGGCTCCCTCCGAGTCGATGCCGNNCTCGTCGATTCGCTGAAAACGTCTNANGAGNCCGCCTATGCGAGACTGGTACAGGCAAGCTACAGGGTCATGTTTGACTGCGACAGCGCACCGGGGCCGAGGCCAGAGGAACTGATGCAGATCGCGCGACCGGGGTGCATTGTACCCGGGGCCGATGAGAGCCACGCACGATCGGCGGCCCACTTTGTGGATGAATGTCTGCCAGACTCGCGGTTCCTGGACCTTCCGACTGATGCACAGAACAGTGAGTCTGTGTTTACCTTTTTCGATGATTTCTACGGCGCCTAGCTGTTTAAATTAAGTACCGAGCCGCAGAAATAGTCGCCC
Organism: Gammaproteobacteria bacterium; assembly: GCA_002705795.1. Lineage (GTDB taxonomy): Bacteria > Pseudomonadota > Gammaproteobacteria > Pseudomonadales > Litorivicinaceae > HIMB30. The sequence continues at coordinate 51,675 of PAHG01000005.1, read as the reverse complement.
CATCCGGTGGTCGGAGATAATATTTTCTGGCGCAGCCCGGACTCAATCAACTCGCTAAGGACCTGCTCATTTGGTTCGATTCCATAGGGAAGTGGATCGAACCCCAGCGACTGAAGCTTCCGATTGCGGGCATCGATTTCGTCATCGTCCGAGGCGTTTTGAGCCGTCAGACCCTCGAGGTACTGTTTCTTCTGCTCTGAAAAACATTCGAAGAGCGCAACGGGGAGTTCTGGGAACCTCTCCGCGATTGATTCGGTTACGACGATGAGATGGTTGATCGGATAGAAACCACTGCGATCAAGCGCCCTCAAGGCCGACTCCTCTGGGTCCGGCAGTAAGGTCGTGATGTTCTCAGAATTAAATTCACTCGGCGCAGTGCCCGCCACGGCGCTCAGCTCACCAGAGACCAACATCTCCTCGAGCGACCTTCCTTCAGAAATCATTTCAACGTTCTGAGGGGGCGAATACGCCTCAACGTGCTCGTCGCTTGATCGAACCCAGGTCACATCGTTAAGGTCCAGCCCCTCCCTGTCTAGGATTGTCCTTGCCCACACACCTGTCGTGACCGTGTATCCGCGGTTCACCCCGATTTTTGTCCCGGCCAGGTCCCCGACGCTTCGAATGTCATTGTCTTTGNCGACACTAATCTTATCGTGGTGGAATCCGCGGACCAGAAATATAGGGATCGCGATCAAGGGTACACCATGCTGTCGGGCACAGATGTAGGTTGTTAGGGCCATCTCACAGATATCGAACGATTGCTCTCGGACCATCGCCCGGAAAGCTTTGACCAAGACCGGCCACTCCTCGAAATCAAGCTCGAACCCGTTTGGTTTTATTTGCCCACTCTTGATGTCNNGGTTNGCGCCCTGNCTCCGCGANACAGCTTTAAGACCCATNCTNACNNTCCNTTTTATNGTTATCTCAGCAGCAGCTGCANCCCATTGGCTCNAANCTGATNAGTCGATNNTTCATCCANNCAGGNGGNAAATCTCCNTCNTCGACCTCNTCGAGNCGTTTAAANANCGTGAACCCNNGCCGGACGNCCNCNAGCCAAAANGAGAACACGCTCATCCGTGCGGGGAACCCCGGGTCACGTGGCCAATGCTCTTCAATTAACAGCATCGTACCAGGGGGTAGTTCGAATCGTCGCAGCACTAGTCTCTCTAGTCGATGAACTTCAGATCGCTGCTTGAGCGCGCTTCTCATAAACATATCGTTCCAGTTTGGTGGCACAGATGCGAGGGTTCTGCTCAATCAAGTTTGTTTTGCGGTGGTTCCAAATTGAATATAGCTCCTGAAAAATGAGCCGGTAAACTGGGACTTCGGTTTTAGGAGATTGGTATGTCGGAGATGGTGAGGGCGATGGTTCGCGTCGGTGCGTCACAGATGGAGATGCGGGAGTACCCGATGCCGGACGTGCCCGAGGATGCCGCGCTGATGAAAGTCGTGGTCGCGGGTATTTGTGGCACGGACGTAAAAATGTACAAGAAGCCCCAGAAGGACGAGCACGTCATCATGGGCCACGAGAACATCGGGTACATCGCAAAAGCCGGCAAATTGTTCCAGGAGCGTCAGGGTGTTAGGGAGGGCGATCTGGTATTCGTCGAGCACTACGTTACCTGCATGCAGTGCGAGTGGTGTCATAAGGGTGAGTACAGGCACTGCGCCTCAACCGACTGGCGACATAATCCTAACGCGATTCGCTACGGATACACCTCATGTGAGTCAGCACCTCATCTTTGGGGAGGGTTCGCTGAGTATATGTATCTCCCTTGGAACGCTGTCCTGCACAAGGTCCCGAAGGGGGTGTCACCCGAGCTTGCCGGGATCGTTACGCCGATGGCGAACGGGATCGAGTGGGCATTGTTCGACTGCGGGGTGGGCTACAATTCGTCGGTATTGATCCAGGGCCCTGGTCAGCAGGGGATGGCTCAGACCGTTGCCTGCAAGCAGGCGGGTGCCTCGTGCATCATCGTGACTGGCACCGCCAAAGACGTGAAGCGTCTTGAGGTTGCTAAAAAGTTGGGCGCGGATTACACCATCAACGTGAGCGAGGAGGATCCCCTCGAGCGGATCATGGAGATCACCGGCGGTATTGGTGTCGATGTCTCACTGGAGTGCACCTCCGGGGCCGGAACGATTCCCGTGATGCTTGGGGTTGAGGCCCTGAAGCGGAAAGGTGGCACCATCCTTCTACAGGGCGAGCTGGCCGAGTTCCCGAACTTCCCTATCGGTAAGGCCACTGTTAAGTACATCACGTTTAAGAGCGCGCGTGGTCACGGGTACAGGTCTTGTGAGCTGGCGCTCGAGCAGCTTGCCTCGGACCGGTTCCCACTGGATCTGGTGACGACCCACACCTACCCGTTGGAAGACGCCGACACGGCGGTAAGGGCCGTCGCGGGTGAGATCAGTGAGGACGTGGTTCATGTTTCGTTATTACCTCATGGGCCGGTGGATTGATTCGTCCGGTCTGCATAGTCACCGGATTCCTGGGCGCCGGGAAGACCACGCTCGCGCTTGGGTTGATTCGGTCGGGTGAATTGAAAGACGCGGTCCTGATTGTGAACGATTTCGGCGACGCGTCCTTCGATTCCGTGCAGGTAGGTGTGACCGGTACCGCTTATCGTGCGATGGATGGGGGGTGCATCTGTTGTACGGTCAAAGACGACCTACTCAAGACACTGCACGAGATTCCGAGCCTGTTCCCCGACAAGACCTCGGTCTGGATCGAAACCAGTGGGATCTCAAATCCGTCTGACCTGATAACACTCTTTGATGGAAGCTCGTTCCTTTCCGGGTCCTATTCACTCAGTTCCGTGGTGGCGGTAGTTGACGGTAGAAGCAGTCTTGACTGGCTGTTGGCCCAGGAATCGGCCGCAGAGCAGTTGTCGGCGGCATCACTAGCGATCATCAACAGACACGAGGCAACCCAAGACCTCGATCAATTCAGACAAAAACTAGAGACCCTGAATCCGCTCTCTGATGTGCACGTCCTGTCGTTGAAGGACGAGCCCCCCATCACCTCGGATACCTTTTTTGATCTGGCTAATTGCTATACACACGCCCAGAGCCGGATCCCGATCGGGCACCGGCATGAGAGCCACGGCTACACGACCCAAACAATCCGTTGGGAAGGAGCGGTTGACGAGTCTGAGTTTGTTGATCTGTGCAGTGAATGGATCGAGCAAATCGGCCCCGGGCTCCTCCGGTTGAAGGGTACGGTCCGCACCCACGGTAACGACCAATTCATGGTCATGCAGGGGGTCCGGCGGCACGTCACCTTCGACTACAACCACTCTGGTTGGCCCACCGAAAACGTTTTGGTGGTCATCGGCAGGGGTATCGAGCGTGAGGTTGTCGATAGCCTGTTGAGTAACATTCTGTCGTTGAAAAATAAGGAGACGGAGGCGGAGATATGCCAAAAGTAGTCACCGGGATACCTACAATCCCGACGGAGACGGTCACCCGTTACGAGGAACTCAGTGTCGCCACCGTGCACGAGGCTCAGGGCCGTGTGGGCCTCTTGAGTCCCGAGATCAGGCCTGTTAAGGCAGGATTGAAGCTTGTTGGACGGGCGGTGACCGTGTTCGCTACCCCGGGCGATAACGTGATGATCCACGTCGCGATGGAGCAATGCGAGCCGGGGGACGTGATGGTGGTCGCGGTCAATTCGCGGTCAGAGTGCGGGTACTTTGGCGACCTACTTGCGACCCTAATGCAAGCCCGGGGGATCGCCGGGCTGGTGATCGATTCAGGTGTCCGTGACCTAGCTGATCTGAGGCAGATGGGTATCCCTGTCTTCAGCCGATGCATCTCGGCACAGGGGACCGTCAAAGAGACCCTCGGCGATGTTAATGTCCCGGTTGTCTGCGGGGGGCAGGTGATTAACCCCAGTGATCTAATTGTTGGCGACGACGATGGGGTNGTCGTTGTCCGGAGGCATGAGCTGGACACGGTGGCAGAGAAATCCGAGGNGCGTGAAGACAAAGAGGCTGCTATCCGGGCGAAGTATCGGGACGGGACCCTGGGTCTGGACATGAATAACATGAGACAACGGCTCCTCGATATGGGCCTGCAATACGTGACCTACGACGAAGACAAAAAGACCAGAGACTAATCGACAGGGAGACATAACATGATTATCGATTGCCATGGCCACTACACAACATCGTCTCTGAAGCTACAAGCGTTTCGGGACGAGCAGCTCGGACTGTTCTCGGAAGGCAAGGACACNNGTCTCGCGAAGATGGCAGCAATCTCCGATGATGAGATCATCGACTCGATCGAAAATAATCAGCTGAAGTTGATTAAGGAACGGGGAGGTGATCTGACCATTTTTTCCCCGAAGGCGTCAGCGATGGGGCAGCATCAGGCTGATCTGCAGACGTCGATCGCCTGGGCCCACGAGAGTAACGACCTTATCCAAAGAGTCTGTGAGCTGTTCCCCAAAAACTTCGCCCCCGGCTGCCAGCTACCGCAGGAGGCGGGTCAGTCACTTGGTCCGGCAATTCATGAGCTACGTCGGTGTGTCGAGATGGGTTTCGTTGGGTTTAACTTAAACCCGGATCCCTCGGGTGGCCACTGGACAGGAAAGCCGCTAACNGATCCATACTGGTACCCGCTGTATGAGGTGATGGTTGAGTTGGATGTCCCTGCGATGATCCACGTCTCTGGGTCATGCAACGAGTGCCATCACACCACGGGCGCCCACTACATAAATGGTGACACGTCTGCCTTCATGCAGCTCGTGCAGGGAGACCTGTTCTCGGATTTCCCGGAACTACGCTTCATTATCCCACACGGTGGGGGTGCTATTCCGTACCACTGGGGAAGGTACCGGGGCCTTGCACAGATGCTCGGTAAGCCGGAGCCATCCGAATACATCATGAAGAACGTGTTCTTTGATACATGTGTCTACCACAAGCCGGGGATAGAGCTCTTGTTGTCGGTGATCGGTACGGATAATGTGTTGTTTGGTTCTGAGATGCTGGGTGCGGTAAAGGGAATCGACCCTCACACCGGGGAGTATTTTGACGATACTAAGAAATACATCGACCAGCTTGGCTTGACAGGCGACGATCTTCAGAAGCTGTTCGAGGGTAACGCTAGACGAGTGTTTCCTCGATTAGATAGCCGTCTGAGGAATTTGGGGTTGTAGGGTGGTTACCGGTTAATCTAACCACTCCGCGAGCCGCTCGGCGATCATAACGACCGGGGCGTGAGTATTCCCGCTGGTTATTGTGGGGATTACCGACGCGTCAGCGATATGAAGGCCACGCAGACCATGGACCCCAAGTTTTTCGGACACAACTGCCTCGCGGTCGGTATCGGATCCCATCTTTGCGGTCCCCACGGGATGAAATATCGTTGTCGCGACATCACCCGCGGCCCTGACGAGGTCGCGGTCAGTCTTCTGTGTCCGTCCGGGCTTATGTTCGGATGGTGAGAACCCAGTGAGCAGTGGGTGGTCCATCAGGTCTCTGGTTTTTTCGATTGCTCGGCATACGACGTCACGGTCGTATGTCTCGGATAGATAATTAGGGTCAATGATTGGTGTATCCGATGCTTTCGGGCCACTGATGTGGATCGTGCCCCGACTCTCGGGCCGAAGATGACAGACGCTTGCGGTCATTCCCGGGAAGGGATGCAGATCGGTACCAAGTTTATCGGCGCTCATCGGCTGGATATGGAACTCGAGGTCAGCTCGATCGACCTTGTCGCTCGACTTAAAGAATGCCCCAAGCTGGCTGGGGGCCATCGACAAGGGCCCTGACTGGTTATAGGCGTACTGTAGGCCCATCTTGATCCGGCCAAGCCAAGAGTTGGCCTGTTGGTTGAGCGTCTCGCCGGCCTCCAGGCGATATTGTAGGCGGACCTGGAGATGGTCTTGCAGGTTCTTACCGACGCCCTCGAGNCGGTTACGGATGGGAATGCCTAATGGTTTGAGTATCGATTCAGAGCCAATCCCCGATCGCTCAAGCAGTGAAGGTGAACCGACCGCGCCGGCGGCCAGAACGACATGCTCCGCGTGAATTGACACAGGCTTGCCATGGCGGGTTCCCTCGATACCGATGCAACGGTTTCCGTCAAAGATGAGTCGCTCGGTCAAGGTTCTGGTCATTACCCTAAGGTTTGGTCGATGCATTACCGGGTGTAAGAACGCGCGCGCCGACGACCAACGGATCCCTTTTTTCTGTGTAACCTCGAAATAACCGACCCCACTATTATCTCCGCGGTTGAAGTCGGGTCTGTCAATGAAGCCGCTCTCTTCGCAAACCTTTTTGAATGTCTCCAGAACCTCCCACTTGAGTCGTTGTTCCTGGACCAGCATCTCGCCCTGATCCGAATGGTATTCGTCGGCNCCTCGATGGTAGTTCTCTGAATTCTTGTAATAGGGAAGTACGTCGTCCCATGACCATCCCTCACCCCACGACGCGTAGTCGTCTTCTTGTCCACGCATGTAGATCATGCCGTTAATGCTTGAGCATCCTCCCAAGACTCGTCCACGTGGGTAGGCAAGNCTACGGCCATTCAGTCCCTGNTGTGGCGTTGTTTTGTAGCACCAGTCTGTCTTGGGATTCCCCATGGTGTAGAGATAGCCGACCGGGATATGGATCCAGTGCCAGCTATCTTTACCGCCAGCCTCTAAAAGCGTGACCTGGTGTTCAGGATTGGCTGACAACCGGTTCGCAATCACGCAGCCCGCGCTACCTGCGCCGATAATCAGTGTGTCTGTGTGAAGACGATCAGTCATTTTCAGTCAGTCGGATCCGTAGCGACCTATCTCTCTTCGGATCATACAAGATCCCCTCACCCGAGGAAGTGACTAATTTGGTGATTGCGCTGATCACAACCTGGTGGGTCACCATGATCGCCGGTGACTCGTCACGATTGGAGATCGTTGACAGCTTGTCCGAAAGAAGTTTGAGTGTCGCCTGCCGGNCTACGTGGCCCTCAAAAAAAGAGCTCAGACCCTGAAACGATTCTACTTCCCCGATATCCATTAGCCGCGCGGTCTCGAGACAACGGCACCAGGGACTTGAATGGACAGTATCCGTCGCAAAGTCTAGGGATTTGAACGCGTCGCCGATCTGTTTCGCTTGCTCACGGCCACGCTGGTCGAGGTTTCGTTGGGTGGCGCAATCATCGACCTGAAAGTTGGTAGGGTCACCGTACCCTGGTGCCAGAGCGTGACGAAAAAAGATCACCGTGCCGCGGGTCTCGAGTGCGTCTTTGAGGCTGATGACTTGAGCCTGAGCCTCTAAAAATTGGAAAGGGATCATGCAGATAACAAAAAACCAAAACAATTGCCGATGTTTGCTGACCATCCGAGGTAAACTCCCGCGTCTGTTTTTGAAAGGTAGTCTATGAGTGCGGCCCAGTGGTGGATTTTTCTACCAGCCTGTATTGGAATGAATTTTTTCCCGGGACCGAATAATCTTCTCGCGTTAGTCCATGGGGTCCGCACCGATGCGAGGTACGCAACGGCCGCTGGGCTCGCTCGCTTGCCGGTGATGGTGGTTATGCTGGTCCTGCTTGCGNCGGGACTCGAGGCCCTTCTGGCGCTTAGTGCGAGCGCGTTTCAGTGGCTACGGGTTGTTGGTGCCGGTTATTTGTTGTGGATGGCGTGGCAGTCACTTAACGTGGTGGGGCCCACACGTTTCGATCTGGAGGTCCGTAAAACGCTTTGGCTAATGGCTCGGTCTGAGGCCTTGGTTGCCTTCACGAACCCGAAGTTGATTCTGATTTTTTATGCGTTTTTCCCCCAATTTATTGATCCAGTCAAGCCGGTCATGCCGCAAATCATCGTGATGGGTGGCACATTCATACTCATCGAAATTGGGGCGATTGGGTTGTATGCGTTTGGCGGTCGTTGGTTACAGGAGAGGTTCGAGGACGGTCAGAGTTCGAGGTGGCTGTCGCGTTTTACAGCGGTCGCGCTCACCGCTGCCGCGGGGTTGATTCTGGTCCCATGAAGCAATTATCGAACTACGCCTACGGCACCGTATTAATGATTCTTGGGGTTATAGTGCTGTCTCCAGATTCTGGACTTTTGCGTTTAATTGATGGTGATCCCTATGTGGTCTCATTCTGGAGGGGGATAGGGATCTGTTTGGTTTTGTGGGCAGCGGCGTTGGCCCGGTCGCCGGCAGAATTCGTATACCAGCTGACACACCACACCGCGGTGTCTGTTGGCATCGTTCTCTCTTTCGGTATGTCTTCCATGTCCTTTGTTTTCGGTGTCACCCTGTTGGGGGCACCGACAATGCTCGTGTTTGTGGCGCTGACACCACTGGCCTCTGCGTTTGCCAGTCGCATCCTGTTCGGAGAATCGACCGACCTCGCGTTATGGATTGCGATCGTAATCGGAATCATTGGCGCATCGATTTCGGGTTCCGCGATCCCGGACGGTACTCCACTTGCGGGCTATCTCGCGTGCTTTTTTGTCCCTGGTTTGACCGGATTGGGTATCAGTTTGACCCGTCATTACCCGAGAGAGCACATTTGGCCGTTGTACGGGTCAGCGAATCTCATGATGGCTTGTGTTATCTGGTTTGTAATCGACACGGTTTCTGTCCCACAGGAATCGATTTGGTTGCTGACGATTAACGCATGCATTGTATGTTCGCTGTCGTTTATGCTGATAACCATCGCCCCCAAATATCTGCCTGCGCCGGAGGTGGGACTTTATCTCCTTCTCGAGACACTCATTGGACCGGTCATAGTTTGGATTCTGGTCGGCGAGGTTCCCCGGCGAAATGATTTTATTGGAGGCGCGGTTCTTCTGGCGGCACTGATAGGTCTGTTTAGCTACCGTATGCGTCAATTGTCGAAGCAGGAGGCTGTCTAGCAAATGATCGGTTTAATAGCAGACGCTGTGTTACCAATCGCTTGGATTCTGGGGCTTGGTTTCGGGTTGAAGCGATATGCTGGGATTGATGATGTCGTCTGGCGTGGTCTGGAGAAGGCGTCATACTGGGTTCTGATGCCGAGCTTGCTGGTGGCCGTAATTGTCCAGGCACCCGTGATCACTGTTCCTTGGGTGTCACTCATCGGTTCGCTGTACGGCCTCTTAGGTGTATTAACATTTCTTTTGTTACTTGGCTGGTGGGCGAGAATTTTTGGCTCGGATTACGCTTCCTTTACCTCGGTCTATCAGGGGGTCATTCGATTTAACGCGTTTGTATCACTTGCTGTGATGGCTGGGCTTCGACCCGATTTATTACCACACCTCGGGATTTCAGCCGCGATTATCATCGTCGTGATTAATATTGCCTGTGTCTCCGTGATGACCTTTAATCGGGATGGCTTTTCGATCGGGTACATTTGCAAAGAACTCGGGAGGAATCCTTTGATTTTAGCGTGTGCGGTTGGGGGCGTGGGGCGGGTCTTGGAGGTGCCAGCGGGTTTTCCTGTTTCAGGCATTGCGTTGGTAGGTCAAGCGGCCTTGCCCATGGGGGTGCTGTGCTTGGGGGCCGGCCTGCAGTGGCGCGCTATAAGGGCCGGGCTCGGATTAGCGTCGTTCTCGGTCGTGACTCAGCTCTTCGTCAAGCCTCTTTTGTTTGTCGCTATAGCCGCGGTGATGGGGCTCACGGGGGATTGGCTTCTAGTCGGACTCCTGCTGGTGTGTGTCTCTACCGCTCCATCTAGCTTTATACTGGCCCGTCAGTTGGGTGGNGACGCGCCGCTGATGGCTGGGATCGTTGCGATTCAAACCGTTATGGCCATTGGCACGGTTCCGCTTGTTTTGTGGTTCGCCGAGAAAATGAATTGGATCAGTCTGGCATGAAGACGTGTGACTGCTTGATTATCGGAGCCGGTATCGTTGGGTTGACCCTCGCTCGTGAGTGGTTACTGCGATATCCGCAATCCAAGGTTGTGGTCCTCGAGAAAGAGTCCAACTCTGTCTCGCACGGGACCGGCCGCAACTCTGGAGTAGTTCACTCTGGTATTTACTACGCCGAGGGGAGTTTACGGGCAAAGTTGTGCGTGTCTGGTGCTAGACAGATGCTCGAGTACGTCGAGGAGCATCAACTGTGGAACGATCGCTGCGGGAAGCTCCTAGTGCCACCAACCGAGTCTTCCTTGTGTTCTATGGATGTTCTGCTAAACCGTGGTCGGGCAAACGGAGTAGAGATACACAAAGTGACAGGCCGGGAGGCTTTAGAGCTTGAGCCGCGTGTAAATACAAAGTTTGGTCAGGCACTCTACGTCCCGATTACGTCGGTTGTGAACCCAAAGGAGGTCGCGGAACGGGTGCGCGAGGAAGTGNTCTCAAGGGGTGGGGTCATTCATTACAGTATGCCCGCCGAGGCAATTGACGCACGCCGCGGAACGGCGCGGACAGTGGCGGGGTCGTTCGAGGCGGGGACAGTGGTCAATGCGGCTGGATTATTCGCTGACCANGTTGCTGAGCGCTCTGGTTTGAAGACCCAATATAGTTTTCAGCCATTCAAGGGGAAGTACTGGAAACACAAAAACCCCGACTTCACTATGCGGCGTCTGGTATACCCGGTTCCTGATCTGAGCCTACCATTTTTGGGTGTCCATACTGCACACAACCAGACCGGTGATGTGTACTTCGGACCCAGTTCGACGCCTGTTATAGGGCGTGAGAATTATCAAGGTCTGGATGGCATCAGGCTGCGTGACGGAATATCGCTAGGCGCCTCACTGGCTTGGAAATTTCTGAAAAATACGAACGGTCTCCGAACGCTTTCAATGCGGGAGATTAGGCTCATGCGTCTGCGAGGTGTCTGTGACGAGTTAACTAAGATCATTTCTGGTGTGGAACCAAGGGATCTTGAGCCAAGCCTTGCAAAAGTCGGTATTCGATCGCAAATATTCGACTCAGTGACGCAGCACTTAGTGACCGATTTTGTGGTTGTCCCGGACGGGAGAGCGATTCATGTCTTGAATGCGATCAGTCCGGCGTTCACCGCCAGCTTCGCTTTCGCTAGTTACGTTTTGGATACATACCAACGATAGGGATTGCATGTGGATTTAGGATTAAAAGGACGTACGGCACTGGTAATGGGTGCCTCACAGGGACTCGGAGAGGCAACGGCACTGCAGCTGGCCTCGGAGGGTGCTCACGTGGTCTTGGTCGCGAGACGCGAGAATGTTTTGCAGGAGGTCCAGCGGCGTATATCGGAGCAAGGTGGTTCCGCCGAGATAGCGGTCTGCGATCTCTTCGACGTAAATTCGAGGCGCGCTCTCTGCGACATGATCGGTAAACTGCCGCGAATCGACATCTTGGTCGCGAACTCCGGTGGTCCAGCTCCAGGCATGGCGCCAGGGATCGCGTCTGAGGTGTGGGCCAAGGAGTTTGATGCCATGGTTCTGGGCCTAATCGAGATAATTGATGCCGCGGTTGATCGTATGAAAGGCGCAAACTTCGGGAGGGTCCTTGTGATTGGGTCGTCCGGTATTGTCGTTCCGATTCCCAAGCTCGCGGTCTCAAACACCCTAAGGTCCGCCTTGGCTGGATACATAAAGACCCTGTCCGAGCAGGTGGCGCCGTTCGGGGTGACGTGCAACATGGTACTCCCGGGGAGAATAGATACGCCACGTACGAAGGCGATCGATGCCGGTGGGGCAAAGGCGGAGCGCGTGGACGTCGAAGAGATACGTGCGCGCTCTTGGGCGGGGATACCGATGGGCCGCTATGGGACACCGGAAGAGTTTGCCTCCATGGTCGTTTTCTTGGCGAGTGATAAAGCCAGCTACATCACGGGAATACAGGCACGGGTAGATGGCGGGGCGATGAAGTCTGTTAACGTCTAACGACGCAGTGCTGGAAAACTCAGCAACAGTGCGGCTATCATCTAGGGCTACCGAGTGATGGATCTAGGGCTGCCGAGTGATGGATCACCGCGTGCTGGCCTCTGGTAAGAGGTNGTCGGGAGTTTTGGGCCCTATCGATATCAAAGGTCATTGAATCAATTAATAACTAAAACGGAGAAAAATAATGAAACGTCGTTCATTACTCACCCTTAGCGCTGCCGTGATTGCCGGCTCGCTCACAATGTCGGGTATGGCCTTGGCCAACGCGAAGGACTACGTGCTTAACACTGCGTCTACCGGCGGTACATACCACCCGGTAGGAACAGCGATCGCGACCCTATCGAAAGTTAAGCTGCTTCCCAAGCAAAAGTTCAGCCTAACGGCCGTGAACTCTGCGGGCTCGGGCGCCAACGTCCAGGCCATGGGAGCTGGTACTGCAGACTTCGCGATTCTTCAGGGTCTTTTTGGTTCATACGCCGCCACCGGTACCGGACCAGTGTCGGCTCCTCAGAAGAATCTTCGGTCCGTGACAATGCTGTGGCAGAACGTCGAGCAGTTCGTTGTCGCCAACAGCGCAGTCAAAAATGGGACGGTGTCTGACCTTTTGGCCCTGAAGGGCAAAGGTGCCGGTATGGGGAAACAAAACTCAGGGACGATTGGGTCCAACCGGGTTTTGCTTTCTGGTCTCGGGCTCGATATGGATAAAGACTTCGAGTTAATGTACGCNGGGTATAACCCAACAGCGGACGCGCTCGCTAACGGGCAGATTGTGGCTACAGGGATGCCTTCGGGCCCACCGACCAGTGCTATTACTAAGCTGATGGCCGGTAACTCGGGTAAGTTCACCATCCTAAATATTACGCCAGATGAGGCGAAGAAAATGGATGGGGGCCGCCTTTTGTGGACACCATACACGCTTAAGGCTGGCACTTATCCGGGCCAGACAAAAGATATCCAGACCGTTGCTCAGCCTAATTTCTTGGCGGTCAACGCAAACGTCGACGAGAATCATGTTTATCTCCTGACGAAGACGATGTACGAAAACCTTCCGTTCCTTCAGGCCATTCACCCAGCGACAAAGGTAATGGTTGTCGAGAAGGCGATGGATGGGCTTCCTGTGCCGTTACATCCTGGTGCTGCTAAGTACTACAAAGAGGTGGGGCTTAAGATTCCCTCGCACCTGATCGGTAAGTAACTCGTAAGCATGGGGAGACCAGACTAGTCTGGTCTCCCTGTTCTTTTCCTCAATTACGGCTGGTCAGGAGTCGCAGATGACTCGAGAGCATTGGTTGTCATTTGACGAGTCGTCTGATGGCCTCACAGGGCTACGATGGCTGCTGATCTGTTTTGCGGTATGCTTCGCCGCCTGGCATGTAGCCACCAATCTTCTAATCAACGAGCCTCCCATCTGGCAAAACGCNATACACTTCGGCGGCTTCGCGTTTCTCGGCAGCATCATTTTTCCTGCGAAATTCTTCGGTCGATCGTCTCTTACGTTTGACGCAACGTATGGCTTAGTGGTGGCGTTGTCGGCCTGCTGGGTCGTGGCCGCCGAGCCGAGAATCTATGAAGATACGTTGGCCATCACGGGTCAAGCTTGGCAGTTCAATCTCATCGACTGGTTAGCCGGTTCTGTATTGATATTCGCTGCCTTCGACTTCTCAAGACGTGTCTCGGGTTGGGTAATTCCGGTCCTGATTGTGGTTGCGATCTCGTATATACTCTTTTTAGGTGAATATCTTCCGGGGGTGTTCCGCGCTGCGAGCCTACCGTTAGACGATATCTTGTTCCGTACCATTTATAACGACGAGGGCCTGTTCGGAATTCTGGCGAATATCTCCTCGTCCAATATCGCTCTGTTTATGATTTTTGGGGGCTTCCTTGTGGTCTCTGGTGCCAGCGATTTCGTGATCGAGATATCGAAGGTGGTTGCCGGAAGGATTAGAGGCGGAGCTGCCTTCGTTGCGGTCCTGTCGTCTGCTCTTACCGGAACGATCAGTGGTTCAGCCGTTGCGAATACGGCATCCACGGGTGTGATCACGATACCTCTGATGAAGTCGAGCGGGTTTAGGGGCCGTTTTGCTGCTGGGATCGAGGCGGCTGCTTCGACCGGGGGGCAATTGATGCCCCCTATCATGGGGGCCGGGGCCTTCGTTATGGCGAGTTACACATCCATCCCTTACGCTACAATCGTCGCAGTGTCTGTGATTCCTGCATTTCTCTATTTCTTGTCTGTAGCGTTCGTTGTCCGGATCGAGGCCGTAAAGCACCGGGTCGGAGAGGGCGTAGACATGTCGATAAGTCGGGCAAAGATTTACGCGGGCGGTCTAACCTTCGTGATTCCTCTTGGGGTGATGATTTATCTGTTGATGGCGGGGGTAACCCCATCATACGCCGCCTCTGGCGCTATCGGTGTCCTGATCGCCGCCTCCTGGTTCTCTTGGCTGATTGGGCAGGCCATTGGCTCGCGGGATATGCAATCTAATGTAATGAATATCAAGAGAGTCTGCGAGGCGTGCTTGTTCGGAGTTAGGAGTGGTGTGTTGACCGCAATCCTCATGGTCTCTATTGGGGTCATAAATAACGCTATCGTGACCAGCGGTATCGGTAACGGTTTTTCTTTGATGATTGCACAGTGGTCGCAAGGGTCCCTTGGGATTGCCATCTTGCTCATCGGGTTAGCCTCGCTAGTTTTAGGAATGGGGCTCCCCGTGACCGCGGCTTACATCATCATGGCTATTCTCTGCGCGCCGGCCTTGGCCGGCATTCTAGCTGACACCATGATCGTGGAGCAGCTCATGGTTGGCCTAACTGATCCAGCACAATCGGCGTTATTTATGCTCGTCGACAGCCCGTACGTGGCTAAGGTGGCGACGGGTATGACAGAGCAAGAGGCCTGGAGTTTGGTCGCCGCGATACCTTTCGAGGTCGCGATGACCTTGAGGCCGGTGTTGGTGGATGTCGAGTCATTGACCGGATTCCTGCTGATAGCCCACCTGATAATTTTCTGGTTGAGTCAGGACAGTAACGTGACCCCGCCGGTCTGTCTGGCTGCATTTACCGCCGCAGGTATAGCCAAGTCGCCGCCTATGGCCACCGGTTTTCAGGCTTGGAGAGCCGCGAAAGGCCTCTACATCGTGCCACTTTTATTTGCGTATACGCCTCTGATAACGGGTTCGTTATTTGAGATGCTGCAGATCGGTGTGTTTTCGTTGTTTGGTATCTATGCCATTAACGCCGTGATCGCCCGATATGCCGAGGGGCCGCTAGCTTTCTGGAATTGGCCCTGTCTTGTTGGCGGGGCCGCACTCTGTTTTGTCCCCCTAGATCTGCTCCTTAACCTGATCGGGGCATTCTTGGTGTCGCTTGTTATGCTGTGGACCCACCGACAAAACGAGTTCTTTAATCACCCCACTACCGAAGACTAATCTGTGGTTTAATCACAATTAATACGTGTTTTCGGAGTTCTAAATGCGATTTTTCATTTTTGCTTCAGTGCTGTGTCTCATTAGTGGTTGTGTCTCAATTTTTTAACGTTAGGTTATGCGAAACGATCCACATCACGCTAGGTTAGAGGCGAACAGGGAGCTTCACGCCAGGCCTTTTCCTGAATTAAGTGCCGAGTGCCACCTGGTACATATTTGTGTCCGGGTGTCGTCGACTTCTAGAGAAGACGTTCGCCTGTGGATCAGAGAGAGGGTTCCAGAGTTTCCGGATGACTTCCAGGGCCACTGGGAGTACCACCACGGGGATCTCTGGATTCGTGTTGAGCGCCATACCGAGTTCGTGTCTATCACGCAGGTAATTCCGACCGGGTCTGCATGTATGCAGTTCCTTGATCAAACGTGGATTGATCGGTCGCCTCAGGACGTTCTCGTGCTGACTGAGTTGCACTCGGGAATCAAGTTGGATCTCCCGGAAAAATATGATGCGGTCAGTGAGATGCGGGAGGGTGCAGTGACAACCGCGGCGCGTTTTGAGCCCGACCAAGACGGGCTGACCGCGTGGTGGGTCTCTTTTTCCAGTGACCCTGGAGACGAGTCTGCTGGGCGTTTTATACAGATGATTCTAGAAATAGAAACCTACCGAACATTAGCTGTGATGGGGATGGATGGAATCAGAGCGGTCCATCCGATCTTGCAGCGGGTCGCCAATGAGTTACCCAGCAGCGACTCGGCGGAGACAGATCATTCAAAAATGATGGAGACGCTATCGACTCTCTCGAAACAAGAGAGTGAGCTTCACCAAATATGGGAACGCCTCGCGTGGAGGATCGGTGCCAACAAGGCCTACCATGATCTGGTTTTTGAACGACTGGTGCAGCTGAGGGCNCACGGTAGAGATGAGTCGGTCGGGATCAGACACTTTCTCAAGCGGCGGTTGACCCCGGCCATCGCTACCGCCGATACGATCATGCGCAGGCGGTCAGAGCTATCCAATCAGATCGACGAGAGGGCACAACTACTGCGGACGCACCTGCAGCTAAACCTACAGAGCCAGACCCGTGATTTGTTGGCGAGTCTTGATAAGAGCGCAGTTCGCCAGACCCGGCTGCAGTCTGCAGTTGAGGGATTATCGACCGTGGCTATCGCCTATTACGCGGTGGGATTGATCTCTCCGATGATCGAGCCATTTGTCGATCCGACGATGAAAGATTGGGTGAAGGCAGTTGTCGCTCCGGTCGTCATTGGTCTCGTCTGGTGGTCGCTGTCACGGATACGGAAGAAGTTCAGTCAAGGCAGCACGTCTTAGTGCTGTGGGTTTGGGATGATCTGCCGAAGTGCCGAATCCTACTGCAGGAGATCTGAGATCAGCGGCAAACGGATTGGTTGTCATGCCCGAAGAGGCGGTGCATCACTTATCCGGAGGCTTGCCGCAATCGGGCACTAATCGACCATTAGGTCTCTCATGAATAGGGGTAAGCCAAAGGCTCCGTGATGCGCCTGGGGCGTGTAGTACCTAAGGCTGGGCAACATTTGTGTGCGTCTGGCCAAGTCATGGACCGATGGGGTGTCGATCNATGACTTGGATGCAAATCCCATAGCCATTGCACCGCCCACGTAGGTGGGCACTGGGGTCAAATAAAATGAGCGCGTCTGGAAACATGATCTCCAGCGACGATAAGTGTTCGTCACCTCGTCGCCTTGCATATAAGGCACGCCATTCTGTGTCACAAGAATGCCGTTATTGGTTAATGCTCCAGCGCATCCCTGATAAAAAGTAGATTCAAAAAGTACTTCGCCTGGCCCGATGGGATCCGTCGAGTCGGTGATGATGACATCAAATTGCTCGCGATTATTGGCTATGAAAGCTGCCCCATCAGCGATGACTAGACTGAGCCTTTCATCACTGAATGCACCATCTGAATGCTTTGGAAAATACTCAACACACATATCGATTACGGCGCGATCGATTTCTACCTGTGTCACTGACTTGACACTCGGATGCTTCAGGACTTCACGCAGAATCCCGCCGTCACCGCCACCGATTATCAGGACCCTTTTAGGGCAGGCGTGTGTGTTCATTGGTACGTGGACCATCATCTCGTGATACACGAACTCATCCGCCTCGGTGGTCTGTATAACACCGTCGAGTGCCATGACGCGACCGAACCGTGGATTTTGAAAGATGACGAGGTGCTGGTGGTCTGTGGTGNCTTCGAACAGGGTTTGTCCTCGCTCGAAACTCTGGCCCCACTCTGGATACAGGGTTTCTTGGTAGCGCATCAGCGGATCTTGCCGCGACGTTCTTCGACTACCTCTGAACGAGAAGGACGGAAATAACGGCCTAGGATCTCGACCGCCCGGTGGGGGTTAGAATCACCACACATAAACACATCAAAAGCGGCGTAATCTTTTTCGGGCCACGTGTGGACTGAGATATGGGATTCGGCTAACACAGCGACACCGCTGATCCCGCCGTTTGGTGTGAAATGGTGCAGATGGATATGTAAGAGGGTTGCATTGCACTCCTCAACGCACGTGCGCATNGCTGCTTCCATCCTCTCCAGGCAGTCGATACCTTTAGCGCCCCAAAGATCAATGATTAAGTGCGTTCCTGCGAAAATTTCGCCGTCTCTGCAAATGAAGTGATCGAGAGATTGATCGCGCCCTTCGATCTGGTCGTATTGTGGCCAATGCTTCGTGGCGACCGCAGTCAAGGATGTGCTCAATTCAGGTGATACCCCCTGGATCTATTTGAATGTATAACTGATGCGATACACCCATGATTCCGAAGGCGTCGCGCGACTAAGAGAGCATAAATCCTCGTGTTATCAGCTCAAGTAGCGCGAAGTGTATTGATTTTTGCTGGTTGTGCAAGAAAAAATATGAAAGGAAAAATAATGTTATCGGGTTTTGAACGGAGTAGGTCGCCAAGTTGACTTTGAGTTGGCTAACGCGCTGAAAGCTAATCTTACGTTGTAACAACCTGTGAAGAGCAAAAAGGACCAGGCACGCTCTGGAGTANATCTTACGATTTTCATTTTCGTTTGGGAGAACNNTCACGCCGCGTCTGTCAGGCCTTGTTTATCAGTCTGAAAAGCGAGCTCGGATACATTTGTAACGGTCGATGGATAGATGACCGAATCAGCTATCGCCTTCTTAACGATAAACCCACTCCCAATGACGATAAATACCATATTCACGACAGCAGACGGCCATGCCTCAGAATATGCACTCGACACAGCGATTAAGATGCAGCTGATCACCGACGTACCGTGGAATACGTAGCTCGTACCGGTGATCCAGGCACGCGCCAAGCTGAAGTACGCCGCGAGGTAAATTACACCTCCAGCAAAACCAAGCCCGAGCATGATTGCATCTAACACCGACGTTTACTCCGGAATTCTTCTGAATAGGGCGTGCAGTCTATCTGGTTTTTTCGGTACAACAAGCGGAAATAATCAATTATTTTTCATATACTTGGAATGCTTTTGGAACGCAAAATTTTTGGCTCCTAATGAGTTTTTTGTACTTTTTTGAGTTGATTTAGCTACCTGACTCGGATTCAGGGCATGATGATTAGTAGAAAATATTTCGTCTTCGAATGAATGCCTCTTCATACTCTCGTTGGAGGTGCATCAGATCTCTAGGGAGCAAATGAAAAAAATGTGGGATTCCGTTGAAATTATGTGCCCCTATTGCGGTGAATTTCAGCAAACTGATGTCGATATCAGTGCTGGTAGTCAGGAGTATTGGCAGGACTGCCAGGTATGCTGTTGCCCAATTTTATTCGAACTCACCGTCCACGAAGATCGAGAGTTCTTCGTGACCGTGAAAAGAGATGATGAATAATCTTGAGCTTTGATGTTTGGATCGNCTACGTNCTGGTGGCGGTCTCAATTTCGATATCATCGGAATTCGGTCGTATTAGTATGCTCTCCTGAACTTTGAGTTACAGTTTTCGCCCGACAATCCCTTCCGTCGTGGGATTACAGACTGGTTTGTTGATTCAGCTCGCAGTTGTTGGCGCGTACTAGGCGGCGAAAACCCGACTCCAATGCGCGTAATCCGTCAGACTGACTAACTCTTCAGGAGTGATCGCAATCCATCCGTATTCCATCCCCGCCGGGACATATAGGCACGGAGACCTAAGCACCGATGACTCAATCTCAGTCTGAAGAAGATGTGGTAATCCGAAGGGTGGCAACCACTGAGCTAGATATCCCGTCAAAAGATAGACCTGCATCGGGTTCGCATGCCGTTCATGTTGTTTGAGCTCTGGTTTGCATTTCCATGGATGCACCGTAATCCGTGGGGGATGCTCAGGATGTAATATCAGGCTCGCGGTCAAGATATCGTCTTCTTGGCACCCGAGTGCTAGGCTAAGCTGTTCCGTATCAGACTGAATCTCATAAGCCTTGGCTACACTGCCTGATCGCTCGAGGAACTCTAAAAGTCCGAGCGGTGGGGTCATTGTTTTCAAATTTTGCCTAGCNTCCTTTCTAGTCCGGGNGANAAGCGTATCACGACTCGTCCAAGTAGTGGTGCCAATAACCGGATATTTCAAGCGCGGTCTTTTTTGGCCTTTTACTATTATGCGTTATGTGATGGGGCCATTCATCCGACTTAGGTGCGTGATGGTGAAATGGGTTTTCCAACTACACATATGGCGATTGA
Source organism: Gammaproteobacteria bacterium (assembly GCA_002705795.1). GTDB lineage: Bacteria > Pseudomonadota > Gammaproteobacteria > Pseudomonadales > Litorivicinaceae > HIMB30. Next base: position 31,765 of record PAHG01000005.1, on the reverse strand, counting down.
AGTAGCCCCGGAATTTTAACGTGGAAATATGACTCTCTTTTCTGGGTTCGTCATGGTCTCATCGACTACGCAGCTCGTGAAGGAAATTGGCGCGGTGATATAACCGTTTGCTTAGCGTCGTGACATCTTTTGGTAAATGAGGGAAAACGCTCGCCTACAGCTCGATCTGCTGATGGAGGCTGAGCTGTCTGAGCGGATTCGCATATATTTCTAATAGTTTATCGCGGTATCGCTCGGGTGTCCGCGAAATCAGCGAATTAAAGCGATCGGTGACGTCTGGGAGGAGATCATCAGGCACGGAGGAGTCGGTTAAAAGTGCGTCTGCAAGACGTCCCGTGTCGAACACGCGTTGTCCGAGAATAATCTGACGATCAATCATGACCGCGAGTTCTTGTGCTGATTCAGGAATATCCATTATCGGCTCACCAAAATGCACGTGGACCCGGCCTTTCCACCCCATAATTCCGGTGGCTATGGATTCCACGTCCTCGTCCGGTCGTTTAGTGTAACTACCATCACGTTCGGTAATCGCTAATTCGCGGGCCTTTAATGGCGCACACGGATCAAACTCGTAAGAGATAGAGACGGGGACTAGACAAATAGCGGCTACGGCCTCCTGAAAAGATTCCCCTCGGGGTTTTCCTGCCATCGCTAACATCTTTAACATCGCTGGGTCAGTACGATCGATTCCATCTTTGGCCCGGCCCTCCCGCTGCGCTATCCAGATCGAATGAAACTCTTCGATTGATTGTCTAATGTAGCCCGAAAGAGCAGAGAAGGCCTGAAACATTTCCCGAGGGCCTGATACGCTGCGTTTAACGATAAAACTTTTATTGATGCGCATTAGATCGCTAATAAAAGACTTTTTGACCAGGTTGTCACCTATCGCGATACGAACAGTGTCAAAACCACCGTTATAAAGCGCCCAGTTNACGAAAGACGGGTCCATCACGATGTCACGGTGGTTGCTCAGGAAAAGGTATGCCTGCTCGGGATTTAAGTTTTCTAACCCAGACACTGTGAACTTCTCTGTGGTCGACGCTAATACTTTGGCGAGCTGTGGAGCGACTAAGTCTTGAAAATGCTCAACAGTTTGAACTCCCTTGGCTTGATTTCGAAGAAATGCGCGAATTCGTGGCTTCAAGAACAGTCTTAAGAGTGNATACCAACCTTTGAATTTTAACTGACCAATTACCTTGATGAATTCGTCGTCGTGAATCAGTCTCTCGATGACTTGTGGAACGTCCTGGTCGTTATATGGCTCAATATCAGGAATATCGGTCATTCGTAATCCTTTTCCTAAACCACGATTATACCGAAAATGGATAATGACAATGCAATCAGGTTCAATATTTTCTGGGCTACCGAGCTCATGGCGCGACTACCTCGGAGATTCAGTTTTGGAATCCATCGCGGCGCAATGTTCGCCGCGTCTTTTGGAAGAGGCGAGTTATCCAAAAAAAGAGGATCGGTTCCGCGCGTTTGAGCTCTGTTCGCCAAAGGCGTGTCGAGCAGTTATCGTAGGACAAGACCCTTATCATGGACCAGATCAAGCCATGGGTCTTGCGTTCTCTGTGCGACCAGGAATTTCTATTCCGCCGTCACTACGAAATATCTTAAAAGAGTGGCAGGCCGAATTTGGTCATCCGTCACCTTTCTCAGGCGATCTATCGAGTTGGGCGACCAGTGGGGTCTTGCTATTGAATAGAGTCCTGTCAGTTCGACCAGGTGTGGCGGGCAGCCATCGGAATCTCGGTTGGGAAGCGTTGACTGATCACGTGACTGAACGATTGGCTAATGATTCAACATATCGCGTGTTTTGCTTGTGGGGCNGTGATGCAAGACAACTCAAGACTCTGATTCCCAAAGATCGGGGAGTCATCGAGTGCGTGCACCCATCCCCGTTATCAGCGAGTCGGGGTTTTTTTGGTTCTCGGCCGTTCACAACGATCAATCGATTATTGACGAGTCATGGTGAGTCAGAGCTTGATTGGGCGTTGCCCCTCTACCTGCCTACTGATCTCAAAGGGCACACCGATCAGTTGTTCTGATTTACTGTCGACAGAGGCGAGTACCAGAGCAGTAATGCTCTTGTTTGTGTCGGCAGCATCAAATACCGGCAACGTTTGATCATCTAAAATAATTGTTCCGTTTTTAATTGATTTGGCGCCTTTGTAGATCCACACACACCTCTTGTTTTTCCCCAGGTGCTCGAGACGAGCTATCACTTCTTGGCCGGTATAACATCCTTTTTTAAAATTAACCCCATCACGCATCTGGTAATGCACCTGCTGGGGAATGAACTGTTCCGAGGAATAGGAACGCACGTATCCAAGCCCTGCCTCAATTCGTTGACAGTCTGCGAGGGGGTCATGTGCGGCATTTATGTCGCCAATCATCCACTGAGTTCCCCCATATTCTCCGACACGAGTAATTAATGAACCGTGATGACTCTGAGATGGCTCGAGATCAGGGTCACGTGTGAGGGCCACAGGTATCGTTGTCATTTCGATAGATACACGCGATAGCGCCATAAAAGGCCTTAATTTTTTGAGCATCATCTCTGACTGATCGATCGGCGTTATCATACTCACTGTATTCTGATGGATTACCAAACGGCCTGAGCCATACATCCGTCCTTTAGGATCACAAAAAGCGAGAAGAGGTGAGCTACCTTCGGTTAGGTTAGTCACCATTTGAGTACATTGACCTTGTATTACAGAAAGTGTTTTATCGCCTGAGAATCTAATTAATCCAAATGTTGCGGTCATGGTTCGCCCTTGAACGTTACACTACTAGCCCATCGGAGGGAGTATGGACGATCGTACTGAATTCAACCGGCTTTACTGGCATTCACGACGCGGGATGCTAGANATAGACGTCATGTTAATGCCTTTTACTNAGAACCACTACCAGAGCTTGTCTGAAAACGACCAAGAGGCCTATCGCAGGCTACTCGATTGTGAGGATCAAGATATTTGGGAGTGGTTGCGTGGCTTTAGTCATCCGGAAGACGAGGACCTCGCTCGCGTCGTGTTGCGCGTTCGCCAAGCGAGTGGGGACATTACCGTGGCCTCGTCGGAACAATGAAAGTAATCGTTAAGTAATCTAGGCTTAGTTTTGTTGCGTTGGAGCCGCGGTATTTTCCATAAGTCTTACTAACTCATAAGATCGGTTTCTCATCACGATTAGGGACCGAGTGTGCAGGCTTTCGTAAAGTGTTTTTAGTGGTGAAAAGCTGGGCCATGTGAGCACTTAATACTGGATTTAGGAGTCTCGTTTTGGCGATGCCTTGGATCGCTCTGCGTCCGCAGCGATTTACAGTCTTTCGGGATATCGGTGCAGCATAATGGACTAGCGTTCTGCCCTTGGCACGAGCACGGTGTCGCGAGCATGTTTGGACGAATCAGGATGATCCAGAGTGAAGTGCAGCCCACGTGATTCCTCGCGCTTCAACGCCGCACGAATAATGAGCTCTGCCACGACCACTAAGTTTCTTAGTTCAATAAGGTCCGCGGTGATTCGGTAATTAGCGTAGAAGTCTTGGATCTCTTTGGCCAAAAGTTGCGTACGATTGAGCGCTCGTCGTAATCGCTTATCAGTCCTAACAATCCCAACGTAATCCCACATAAAGCGACGAATCTCAGCCCAGTTATGCGCAACTACAACGTTTTCATCGCTATCGATTACTTGCGATGCATCCCACGAGTCGACCTCGTTTTGCGTAGTTCCTTCGCGTATCGCTTGCGAGATATGGCGCGCCGCTGAGCGACCATACACAATGCATTCGAGCAATGAGTTTGAGGCCATTCGGTTAGCTCCATGTAGACCTGTCGAGCTAACCTCGCCTATCGCATAGAGACCAGCTAAATCTGTTTCACCGTGCAAATCGACAAGTACCCCCCCACAGGTATAGTGGGCAGCTGGGACGACTGGAATCCAACTTTGTGTCATGTCTATATCGAGTTCGATTAGACGCCGATAAATCGTAGGGAAGTGGCTCTTGGTCAATTCGGGATCACGGTGGGTGATATCTAAATAAACATGGTCGGCACCGATTCGTTTCATTTCATGATCGATAGCCCGGGCGACGATATCACGCGGAGCCAGTTCGGCGCGCGGATCAAAACTAGGCATAAATTTCGTGCCGTCTGGTAGACGTAAAATGCCGCCTTCGCCACGGACCGCCTCCGAAATCAAGAATGATTTGGCGTCTGGATGGAAAAGGCAGGTTGGATGAAATTGGTTAAATTCCATGTTTGCGACCCGACATCCAGCACGCCACGCCATGGCGATTCCGTCACCACTGGCACCGTCTGGATTGGATGTGTATTTGTAAACTTTACTTGCACCACCAGTCGCCAGAATGATGGCGTGCGCGAGAAATGTGTCGACCTCGCCCGTCTGCTTGTTAAGTGCATAGCATCCACGGATACTGCGATCGTGGGAGGTTCGCCCTCGGTCAAAGTGCAGATCAACAGCGATAAAATTGTGATANAACTTGATGTTCTCAGCCTCACCTGCTCGACACTCGAGCGCATCATGAATAGCCCAACCCGTCGCGTCTGCAGTGTGCAAAATCCTGCGGTAAGAGTGACCACCTTCGCGTGTCAGATGAAAGGACTCATCTGCCTTTGTAAAGACAACACCTTGATCAACGAGCCAATCGATTGCTCCTCGGGCGCTGGAGACCACATGCTCCACTACATTTCGATGACACAAACCAGCCCCAGCAATGAGCGTATCGTCCACGTGGCTTTCGATCGAGTCTTGATCATCGATGACTGCAGCGACACCACCCTGGGCCCAACGCGTTGAGCCTCCACTCGGGTCTTTGGTGAGAACAGCGACCGACAGATGCTTAGGTATAGATAGCGCAGCTGTTAAACCAGCTGCCCCAGCTCCAAGAACCACTACATCAGCGTGATGAAGTTGCGGTTTCGCATTCATTCTGCTTGTCCTTTTAGGTGGCACATGCCATTGTGTTCTTTGATTTTTTTGAGAATATGCTCTTGGTTATGGGATCGCCGGTTCAGAAAGTCGAGGCTGATAACGATCAGTTGCTGGTTGATCGCGCTCGTCTGGGTGATCGTCATTCGTTCGATTTACTGGTGCTAAAATACCAGTCTAGATTACTTTCCTTGATAAGCCGCCTCGTTTCAAGTCAAAGCGATGCTTTAGACGTGTTACAGGATACCTTTGTAAAAGCCTATCGTTCCCTCAATACGTTCCGCGGCGAAAGTGCGTTTTACACATGGCTGTATAGGATTGCTGTCAACAACGCGAAAAATCATTTAGCTACGCGCGCAAAAGAATCCAGAGATATCTCTGTAGACGATGAAGGCAGCAGTGAGCTGTCAGTTCTACAAGACTTGGCCGCACCGGAAGAGGAAGCGGGCGCAGAGGAATTGCAACTAGCAATACTGCATTCGATAGAGCGGCTACCCGAAGATTTGAAGCAAGCATTAACGTTTCGTGAGCTTGAGGGAATGAGCTATGATGAAATTGCTCTGGCGATGCATTGTCCGATCGGAACCGTACGGTCGCGTATTTTTAGGGCGCGCGATCATGTGGTGCAAGAGATTTCCCAGAAATTCCCGGGAACTTTTTCGTCATCAAGCAGTCAAAAATGATGTTATTATTGACGTTAAACCAAGGAGTGGGACCCGAATGACCGATACCTTGCGACAATCTCTGTCCGCGTTAGTTGATCAGGAAGCGACGGAGTTCGAGGCACGCAAAATTCTTGATGCGACTAAGTCTCGTGGTGATCTTAAGGAGTATTGGGCAACTTGTCAGGCTGTTAGAAGCACCATGNGTGGAGAGGCGGTGCTAGGTACCAATATTCTGGATAGGGTTAACGCGGAGCTTGATGGGGTAACTGAGGCGAATCCGATTGCCGATGGTCATGGTGACGACGTTAATCCGCATGTAACCTTCCTTCCAACTAAAGGTCCCCTGCCCAATCGGTTTGTAGCATTGACCGGCCAGCTCGCAGTTGCTGCATCGATCGCATTCGCGGTTGTGATAGGTGTCAAAATCGTCGCACCTGTAGAAACGAAATCAACCATTGTGTCGGCTGAGCCGCTTGAGGTTATTAAATTCCAAATGCCGGTACATAAGGAGACCGTCTCTGTCGACGGTATGATCAATGCGCAGGAGGGTATGAAGCGTCGGCCGGTTGCGAGAATCTTGACTGAACAAGATGTGAAACAGTTGGTCAGTAATCGTCTTAACTCCTATCTTGTTCGCCATGCTGAGAATACGGCGGTAATTGGTGGAACCTCCGTTCTCCCGCTCGCGCGAATCATGGGGCGTGACGAGCCGATCGAGTAGTGTTATCTCGTTCCGTCGCTTGGCTCTTATGCGCGCTACTAGCGTTTGGTAGCCCACACGTCCAAGCTATCAGCTCTGAACCTGCTAAAGAAAAACTAAGATCGATGGCTCAGGCGGTACGCGCAATGTCGTACTCGGGGAAGCTCGTTTATCAGCGGGCCGATGTCCTCGTAAACCTCGCCTTTCAGCATGATGTGGTGAATGGAAAGGAGACCGCCAGACTAAGACGGTTATCCGGACAGGCATTAGAGCGCGCACAGTCTGGGAGCTCGTTAATTGAGGCCACTCCAGGTCCGAATGTTTTGCGTCAGGGATACCCTTTGCCAGGTATGATTAACTCTGAGCCAAGACAGATCTTTGAAGCACCATATCAAATCATGCTTGGTGGCGTAGAGCGTATTGCCGATAGATCCGCACAGCTAGTTTTGGTCGAATCGATGGATGGTCATCGCCATAGTTATAAGTTCTGGGTCGATGAAGAAACATCTCTGTTATTACGATCGCAAACCCTTAATGCAGAGAGTCAAACGCTAGAGCAGTTTGAGTTCTCGGAACTCACAGTCGGGCCACAGTCGGTTGAAATTGCTGGTGGCCAGGAGTCTTTCCAAGTCAAGGTCTACCCGATCACTGAGCCGGGTGCGGTCTTACAGTTTTCGCCAGCAAGCTGGCTGCCATCAGGTTACCAGCTTGTCTCTGCGCTTCCTTCGCGTGCCGGGAGTCAAAGGGTGTACACGCTCGTTTATACGGATGGACTGGGGAGCTTCTCAATTTTTCTGGAACTAACGAGCGCAAGGCCTGACGCAGATATGCAAGCAATCCTAGGCCCAACTGTGGCGCTTGGTAAAGANTACGCNCTTTCAGGTGGTGCGCTTCGGGTGACTCTGGTCGGTGAAATTCCTCCAGAAACCGGAAAAACAATCATTGACGCGCTTGATGTTGACGGTTTGAAGGGGCTACTGAGTCGTTCACAGTGACGTGTAATAGATCAGTCGAAGTGGTTTCTGTGGGCAGGTGTGAGCTGACCGTAAGAGCAGTGGAACAGTCGCTATGCTCAGCATGTCAGCAAGTCGGACGCTGTCGCTCCGATTGGTTCCGAACAAAATATACTCATAAAACCTTTGAAATTCCGATCGATGAACCCACTTCAGTCNCTGCAGGGGATATAGTTGTTCTTGAAATTAAAGAAGATCAATTAACCGCGCAAATACTTAAGCTCTATGGTCTGCCGATGGCCGGGCTCATTGTACCTATAATGGTTGTACAGTCCCTGGGATGGAGCGAGGTGCTCCAGGCAACTACAGCNTTTGTTGGTCTTGGGTTAGGTTGGTTGTCCAGTCGTTATTGGACACGAACGTTTCAGATAAGGATTTATCAATGAAAGCAGCGATGCGCTTTTTTGTTAGCTTTGTAGCAATCATGAGTCTCAATGTTCAGGCGCAACTACCTGAATTTACCGAGCTTGTTGAGGATGTGTCCCCAGTTGTTGTAAATATTTCAACCAGGTCCTCACAGTCAGCTCCGCGCTCCCAGCAAATGCCGGATCTCCAAAACCTACCACCGTTCTTTAAAGATTTTTTTGAGCGTGGTANCCCAATGCCGCCGCAGGAGCGAGAGGGACGCTCTCTGGGTTCCGGTTTTATTATTTCAAAAGACGGTTACGTATTGACTAACAACCATGTGGTGGAGGGTGCCGAGACCGTAATCGTCCGTTTGAATGACCGGCGAGAGTTTATTGCAGAAATTGTTGGTACAGACCCGAGATCAGACGTGGCCCTTTTGAAACTTGATGCAACTGATCTCCCCGTTGCGAAAATCGCTAGTAGTGACGAGGTAAAACGCGGTCAGTGGGTTGTCGCTATCGGATCACCGTTTGGCTTCGATTACAGCGTGACGGCCGGGATTGTTAGCGCAACCGGTCGTGCCCTGCCTGATGAAAGTTATGTCCCATTCATCCAAACAGACGTAGCGATTAATCCCGGTAACTCAGGGGGGCCGTTATTTAATCTAGAGGGCGAAGTTGTCGGGATCAACTCGCAAATCTTTACCCGCTCGGGTGGTTTCATGGGCCTATCATTCGCCATTCCAATGAACCTCGTAATGAACGTGGCGAAGCAAATCCAAGAAGATGGCGTTGTGCGTCGTGGTTGGTTGGGGGTTTTGATTCAGGAAGTGAATCGTGATCTGGCATTGAGTTTTGGTCTCGAAAAACCGATGGGTGCGCTGATCGCACAGGCCTCAGGGTCAGGCCCCGCCGGTAAGGCCGGTGTTCAACCAGGTGATGTCATTGTTCGCTTTGACGGAAAGGATGTCGAACGCTCTTCTGATTTACCGCCAATGGTTGGGCTCGTGCGTCCTGGCAAAACGGTTCCCGTTGATGTCGTCCGCCAGGGTGACCGACTGACCCTAGATGTGACAATCGAGCAGCTTCCCGAGACAAACCAAGTGGTTCAGAACGTAACATCTCAGCCGAAGGTGATTCTGGGGATGACGGTTGATGAGGTCCCTGAAGTATTGCGAGCAGAGACCAATCTGCGAGGCGGAGTGTTAGTCAAAGAGGTAGGGGAGGACCCCGCGTTAAGAGCGGGTTTGCGATCGGGAGACGTTATAACGCAGGTAGGTGGTCGCGAGATTTTGGGAGTAGCAGATTTGCAGAATCTTCTAGATTCATTGCCCTCGGACCGACCAATCCCAGTACTTGTAGTACGCGGAGGTAATTCAACATTTCTCACTTTGCGATTAGGTCGTTAAACTGACGCGTTTTTTCGCAAGGAGCAATGGAGTCTTGACTGACCCGTCACACATTCGAAACTTCTCTATCATTGCTCACATTGATCACGGTAAATCTACGCTGGCTGACCGATTCATTCAGCGTTGTGGTGGTCTCTCAGACCGCGAGATGGCTGCTCAAGTTCTTGATTCAATGGATATTGAGAGGGAACGNGGNATNACTATCAAAGCNCAAANNGTNACACTTAATTACACCGCTAGAAACGGTGAAACATACGAATTAAACTTCATCGACACGCCGGGTCATGTTGACTTTAGTTACGAAGTTTCGCGTTCGCTCTATGCTTGTGAAGGCGCTCTACTCGTCGTTGATGCTGCGCAAGGTGTGGAAGCACAATCCGTTGCTAACTGTTATACAGCGATCGAGCAGGGTCTCGAGGTCGTTCCGGTTTTAAATAAAATGGACCTTCCTCAGGCCGAACCAGAGCGGGTGAAAGAAGAGATTGAAGACATCATTGGTATTGATGCATCGGATGCGATTCCTTGCTCTGCGAAAAGTGGGATGGGTATTGATGATTTGCTGGAACAGCTGATTGTGAAGGTCCCGCCTCCATCAGTAGATCGAACACTACCTGCTCAGGCTTTGATTATTGATTCGTGGTTTGATAGCTACCTGGGGGTGGTTTCATTGGTGCGGGTGACGCATGGATCTATGCGGAAAGGACAGAAGATCCGCGTTAAGAGCACTGGTCGTGATTGGCAGGTAGGTGATCTTGGCGTTTTTACACCCAAGAGGCTGTCGCAGGACATGCTGCAGGCAGGTCAAGTCGGCTTTTTGATTGCGGGCATTAAAGACATTCATGGGGCACCTGTCGGTGACACCCTAGTTGATTCAAAATTTCCGGATACACCTGCACTACCAGGCTTCCAAAAAGTGAAGCCGCAAGTATATGCGGGATTGTTCCCCGTCTCAGCAGATGATTTTGAGGATTTTCGAGAGGCTCTGGAAAAACTGACACTTAACGATGCCAGTCTGATTTACGAACCTGAGACATCGGACGCACTGGGATTTGGTTTCCGCTGTGGCTTCCTGGGAATGCTGCACATGGAGATCATCCAAGAGCGACTCGAGCGTGAGTATGATCTGGATTTGATCACTTCAGCGCCGACCGTTGTGTACGAAGTAATAACCAGTGACGGTCAGACACTTTACGTTGATAATCCATCACGGCTACCAGACGTGAGCTCAATTGAGGAGATGCGCGAGCCGATTGTTGCTTCTACGATCTTGGTCCCGCATGAATACGTGGGATCAGTGATAACCCTCTGTGTCGAGAAACGTGGAATTCAGAAAGATCTTAAGTACACGGGTAGCCAGGTTCAAATTGAGTTCGACTTGCCGATGGCAGAAGTCGTGATGGATTTTTTTGACCGGCTTAAATCGGCGACGCGTGGATTTGGATCACTCGATTACAGTTTTGCGTATTTCGAATCGTGCCCGCTTGTGCGGCTCGATATTCTAATAAATGGCGAGCGGGTCGATGCCCTCGCAGCAATCGTTCACAAAGATTATTCGCAAGCGAGAGGTCGTGAATTGGCAGACAAATTACGTGAATTAATTCCTCGCCAAATGTTCGATGTGGCGATACAGGCAGCGATAGGGCGTCACGTTATTGCTAGGACAACTGTCAAAGCATTGCGAAAGAACGTTACCGCCAAATGTTATGGAGGTGACGCTACGCGCAAGCGTAAATTATTAGAAAAACAGAAAGCAGGGAAGAAACGAATGAAGCAAGTGGGTCGCGTTGAGATTCCTCAGGACGCATTCTTGGCAGTATTGAAGGTAGATTAACTAATGGATTTCACGCTCATATTAGTCGTCATCGTCCTCGTATCTGGTTTAATTTATGGTCTAGATATTCTCTACTTTAAGAATCGTCGTGGCGATAGCGAACCTGGGATCATCATAGACTACAGTCGCTCGTTTTTCCCTGTTCTGTTTTTGGTACTTCTCTTACGATCATTTCTTTTTGAGCCGTTTCAAATTCCAAGCGGGTCTATGCTGCCGACTCTGAAGATCGGTGATTTTATCTTGGTCAATAAGTTTGACTATGGTCTGCGGCTACCTGTGCTTGGTAAGACTATTTACGAGGTCGGCCAACCAAGCCGTGGTGATGTCATGGTGTTTAAATATCCGGAAGACCCAAACATCAACTTCATCAAGCGTGTCGTCGGTATTCCCGGAGATACAGTGGAGTATCGTAACAAGGTTGTTTATGTCAATGGTGCGATGCAAACATTGACTAGCGTGGTGCCTGACGGATCCCTCGTTGTCCCACCGCTGACTGAGGAGGCATCAGAGCAATTAGGTGGTCGGGAGCACAGGATCTGGCGCCGCATGACCCAAGGGCGTGATTTTCCGCCGATCCAGATCCCCGAAGGACAGTACTTCGTGATGGGTGATAACCGAGATAATTCCAACGACAGTCGTGTTTGGGGCTTTGTTGACGACTCTCTGATTGTCGGCCGTGCATTTGCTGTCTGGATGCATTGGGAAAAACTTCTGTCGGTGCCATCGTTCACTGATGTACGGATTATCCGGTGAGATCCACCAACCTTGACGATTTACAGTCGCGACTTGGCTATCGATTCAAGGACATTGTACATCTCGAATCGGCACTAACGCATAGAAGCATGGGCCCTTCACACAACGAACGTCTTGAATTCTTGGGCGACTCGATTGTGAATTTTGTAATCGCTGAAGCTCTTTTTCGGCGGTATCCAGAGGCACGAGAAGGTAAGTTGACTCGCATGCGTGCGTCTCTTGTGCGTGGACAGTCGTTATCTCAACTCGCAAGACGCCTCCAATTAGGAGAAACCATTCGACTGGGAAGTGGAGAGCGAAAGAGTGGCGGACGCCGTCGTGATTCAATTTTAGCGGATGCAATGGAAGCCGTGATCGGAGCGATTTTCCTCGACGGCGGCATGGCCGCTTGTCAAAGCTGTATTACCGCATGGCTAGAATCTGAGTTAGCTTCAGTGAACCCTAATCGGGTAGACAAAGATCCGAAGACTACATTGCAGGAGTTGTTACAGCGAGAAAAGAAAAATCTGCCGGTGTACAGAGTGCTCGAAGTATTAGGACCTGCTCATCAGCAAACATTTCGGGTACAAGTACACGTCGATGGTTTAGAAGAGGATCCGGTGGGGACCGGTGCCTCGAGACGGGAGGCAGAGCAGGCTGCAGCTGCGGACGCGCTGTCGCAGTTGGGCGCATCATGAGAAGACGGTTTGGATTTGTCGGGATTGTAGGGCGCCCCAATGTAGGTAAATCGACGCTCTTGAATCATATCCTTGGCTTTAAGTTGTCGATCACCTCACGTAAACCACAGACCACGCGCCATCGCATACTTGGAATCTGGACGGAAGACGAGACTCAGATCGCATTTGTGGATACCCCAGGTATGCACATTGATCAACCAAAAGCGATGAATCGTGTAATGAATCAAACAGCTGAACAGGCGCTATCTAGTGTTGATTTAGTTGTGATGCTTAGCGATGGCAAGGTTTGGAATGAACTTGATGAACGGGTCTATCAGAAAGTGAAGCGTGCTAGCGCCCCAAAGTACTGGGTCATTAACAAGATCGATCAATTAGACAATAAAAAAGAGTTATTGCCGCACATCCAACGTACTGTCGAAGAACATCCATTTGATGAAGTATTTCCGGTATCGGCGCTCAAAAATCTGAATTTGGAGCCATTACTTACTACTCTGAAAATACATGTGCCTGAGGGTCCATTCATGTATGACGAAGATCAAATCACCGATCGCTCCGAGCGGTTTTTGGCTGCAGAAATTGTTCGGGAGCAGATCATGCGTCAATTAGGTGACGAAGTACCATATGAGACGGCCGTAGAGATTGAGTCATTTGATCACACTGGTGATCGAGTGGGGATTCATGCATTGATTTCTGTCGAACGTGGCGGGCAGAAAGCAATTCTTGTCGGTGAGGGTGGCGGACGGCTGAAGCAAATCGGAATTGGAGCACGTAGGCGTCTAGAAGATCTACTCGAGGCCCACGTGGCGTTGAAGCTCTGGGTCAAAGTGCGGTCAAGTTGGTCGAACGACGAGCGCGCTTTGAAGTCCTTGGGATATTTCGAGTCCGAGGGATGAACAAACTCTGGGTCGTCCGGAAGCACCCATACCGCGAAACAAGTGCGTTATTGACCGTGTTATTAGACGAAAATCGCTTGATCCGGTGCATCGCAAGGGGTGGCGGAAAGGTTAGTGAGTTCCAACCGCTATTTGGTGTGCTGGCAGACAAGAAAGGGTTCTCTAGTCTATCGAAGATTGAACCGGCGGGTCCACGAGTGCCGCTCTCGGGCGTTGAACTTGTCAGCGCTTTGTATATGAACGAAATTATGCATTGGATGATTCCAGAGGGCGCCGAGGTGGAGAGCCTATTTGAGACTTACACCCGTTCAGTCAAAGATGTATCGTTAGGAAAGATTAGAGCGCTCCGCGAATACGAGCGGTTTCTGCTTGAGGCGGCCGGGCACTATCCAGTACTGGATCGCGACAGAGATGGTCAGATATTAAGAAGCGATGCCTGGTACCGTCTACACCAGGATGGAGGATTGGTGGAGGTGCGTGGTGATGAACCCGATGCCCTAGTGGCAGAACAATGGTCGTCGCTTGCAATGGGCAACTACGATGACATGCTCACCTTGAAACATTCGAAATGGTTGCATCGCTCATTGGTTGATGTAGCGATAGGTGGTCGGCGACTGGTATCGCGAGAAATTCTAATGGAACTTGGGAAAACTGGATGAATCAGTATGTTAGGCTCGGTGTGAACATTGATCATGTCGCGACCTTGCGGAATGCGCGTGGCGGCCATGATCCTAATCTGCTACAGATGGCATTAGCTGTCGAGGAAGCAGGTGCCGATGGAATCACAATTCACTTGCGTGAGGATCGTCGTCACATAACAGATGAGGATGTGTGGTTACTGAGAAGCCATTTGCGTACACCTATGAATCTTGAAATGGCGGCTACTGATGAAATGGTTCGAATTGCTTTAAAAGCGATGCCGAAAGCTTGCTGTATCGTTCCGGAGCACCGTCGAGAGGTGACTACTGAGGGTGGGCTTGACGTCGTAAATCAGCTGTCTGGACTTGGGATGCAGATCGCGAAGCTAATCGATGTAGGAATTGAGGTTAGTTTGTTTATCGATGCGGATCGAGATCAGATTCAGGCAGCGCATGACATTGGTGCCCCAGTCGTTGAGCTGCATACCGGTGAATATGCCAACGCAACTGCTCGCGAATCGGTAGAAAATGAACTTATACGGCTTAAAGAGGCGTCCACTTTTTCTCAAAGCCTGGGTTTGGTCGTAAATGCCGGTCATGGCTTGACTAAATTCAATGTGGCTCGAATTGCAGCGATTGAGGGGATGAATGAATTGAACATCGGGCATAGTTTGATCGCGCGCTCACTAATGGTTGGACTGCCAGCCGCTGTAAAAGAATTTCGAGAGATCATGGATCGCGGTTGTCAATGATTGTTGGGATCGGCGTTGATCTGTGTGCAATATCGCGAATCAATGACGCGATGAGCCGGCATGGAGATTGTTTCCCTAAACGTATCCTCGCGCCCAAGGAATTTGCTGAGCTTAATCGCCTGAATCATTCAATGAAGGCTGCTTTTCTTGCTAAACGGTTCGCAGCGAAAGAGGCGGTAGCCAAGGCGCTTGGGACAGGAATCGGTCGGGGTTTTGGTTTCCGCGATGTCACCATTACTCATGATGAGCTGGGAAGACCAGCTGTGGTTCTTAATACCGAGAACGCCTCCCTCTCCGCCACGGCTCAATATCGTACTCATCTGAGTATCAGCGATGAGCGTACTCACGTGATCGCATTTTGTACCATCGAGTCTAATTGAAATGTCGGCTTTCTCTGTGCCTTAGTGGAGCACTGACTCTCGTTTCGGCTATTTTGGCGAGTCGTTTACGATCAATTTGTGGGTTGATTGGTTTCCGAATCCAGGCTTCGATTAAAACGCCCGGTCGTAAAATCAATTTCAAGAAATGCTTAAAAAAAGGTGCATCTGTCCCCCAGGTGTAGAACTGGCGATCCCTATCTGATAATGCGCCACCGTGACGTTCTCGGTAGATCAGGCTTACAGGCTGTGTGTAAGCATTTGCGCGTTTGGGTGCTTCAAACAGTGCGCTTTTGAAGGGCAAAATGGACGCTCCATTAGTCGATGTGCCTTCTGGAAACATGATGACATTAAAGCCGTCCTCTAAAGCTTTTCCCAGCGGCGCTAGTTGATCCCCCGCTTGCGTCCGTTGTCGTGCAATAAAGATGGTTTTTTGAAGTGAGGCAACCCAGCCGACGACTGGCCAGTCTCTGACCTCCTCTTTAGATACAAAAACCGCAGGAATTAAGCTACCTAAAACAAAAACGTCAAGGTAGGAAACGTGATTCGCGACAACGAATAACGGACGCCTTGGACTGAAGTCACTAAAAACACGGATACGGATGCCCAGTATCCGTAACGCACCCCTATAAAATCTGAGCCTCAGATGTCGGCCGTCACCAGTTCTCAAAATAAATCCAAGCGACTGCTGGACTAGAGAAACTAAAAACCAGCCTAGAAGTAGGGTAATACGAGCAACGGCACGCAATAGAGCGCCAATGTTCCTTATATTTATCAATAATTTGAAATTATTTTGTAACAGGGTTTATATTCTCCATCGATCTTCATTCGCTTTTCTCTTATAAGGCGGTGTAACAAACTTTCGATCGCATTGACGAGCCGGGGGGCCGCTTGAATCTCAAATGGGCCGCGCTCGTCAATTAATTGTCGAGTATTTGGTTTGCAGTTACCTGCGACGATGCCAGAAAACAGACAACGAAGTTCGCTAGCGAGTTCTTCCGGTTTCTGGTCCTCGTCCAGCTGGAGTGCCGACATCGACTCATGCGTAGGTTCGAATGTCGATTGTAATGCACTGGGAATATGCAGAGTCCAATTAAAATAATATGCGTCATCAGTTTGTAAACGATAGTTCTCCACGTCCTCTCGACCACGTTGGATACGCTCAGCGACGGCAGCCGCGTCATCAATAATAATGTTGATTCGTGCTGCAACCTCTCGACCGAGGGTGTCAGTTATGAAGCACATATAGTTATCTATCAGGCCTTTGGAGGATTCTGGGCCCGTTAAAATCACTGGGATTGGTTCGTCGGCATTTCGAGGGTCACAGAGTATAGTCAGCAAGTAGAGAATTTCTTCAAATGTTCCTGCGCCTCCAGGAAAAATCACGATCCCATGAGCGATCCGCACGAAAGCCTCAAGACGCTTTTCAATATCCGGCATGATCACAAGTTCTGATACCACACCATTCGGTGGCTCGGCCGCGATAATTCCAGGTTCGCTGATCCCGATGAAGCGGCCTTGCTCAAACTTTTGTCGCTTGTGCGCGTAAAGCGCACCGTGCATCGGTCCTTTCATGGCGCCGGGGCCGCAGCCTGTGCAAATATCTAATCGACGTAGACCGAGTTCTTGGCCGACTACCTGTGTGTAGTCGTATTCGGCTTTACTAATACTGTGCCCGCCCCAACAAACGACGCACGAAAGTTCTCGGCTTGATTCGAGTACTTTGGCATTCCGCAGGATTTGGAAAACGAGGTCCGAACATTCGGCCGGTGAGAGTTCTCGAGAGCCTTGGTATAGGTCTCGGCCGTGCAACAAATCGCGTAGCACGGCAAATAGTTGATCATGTATGGTCTCGATGAGTTTCCCATCAACAAACGCTTGTGCGGGCGCGTGTTTCAATAAGACCTTGAGTCCGCGTGAGTGGCGCTCAAACCCCATGTCAAAATCAGGATATAGCGCAAACAAACCGAGACTGTCATCAGTTGATACGCCGCTGTTTAGCACTGCCAACGCGCAACTTCGTATCAAGGGGTACAGGGTTGCGTCCGTTCGATTTATGAGACGGTTGACTTCTTCCTGACTCAAAAATGCGAGATGATTTCTTGGATGAACCGAAGCTTCAAGAAGTGTGCCGGCCGCAGTAGTGGCGCTGAGCCGATTCATGAAAACGTCCTAATCATAGGTAGTGAGGGTTGCATATTTCATTTGAGGAAAAAAGGAGCGAGTTGATTTTTTATTGGCAATCGTTCAGTTTTTGTTCGCCAAATTAATGTGAGAAAAGTTTGTCGTCGTTCACTTGTGAAATACCGAACCCCAAGACAGCTCGAGGGTCGTTACTGACACTGGATTTCCCAGATCTTCCGGTTACTCACGCACTAAATGAGATTGAGAAGGTGCTGTTAACGCACCAGGTCGTTGTCGTCGTAGGTGAGACGGGGTCAGGTAAGACAACCCAGTTACCGAAGTTGTGCTTAAAGCTTGGCCGCGGTGTCGACAAACAAATTGTCCACACACAGCCTCGTCGTCTGGCCGCGCGCTCTGTCGCCAATCGAATTGCGGAAGAGCTTAAGACTGAGCTAGGAGAACTCTGCGGATATCAAGTGCGTTTTGAGCGCAAGAGCTCTGAGAATACATCAATTAAATTAGTTACAGACGGGCTCCTGTTAGCTGAGTTTCGTGACGACCCACTGCTTGAGAGATATGACACGGTAATAATCGACGAGGCCCACGAACGAAGCCTGAATATTGATTTTCTTCTCGGGATACTAAAAACGATTCTCCCGAAGCGGCCAGATCTGAAGGTGATCGTGACCTCGGCCACCATCAACTATGAAAAGTTCAGCGGGCACTTCGATAACGCGCCGGTGATTCAGGTCTCGGGACGAACCTTTCCGGTCGGGATTCAATATCACCCGATTCGCGACGTCGATATCTCAAAGTTGGACGGGACTCGGCTCGCTCAAGCCATCCATCAATCAATATTTGATCTACGAACTATAGATAGAAATCAGCGACGTCCTATGGGTGACATCCTGGTATTCCTACCCGGCGAACGAGAAATCCGAGACGTATCCCAATTCTTAAGACAAGCCGCCGTCGATCGGCTGGACGTACTACCCCTATACGCGCGCCTAGGAGCAAAAGAACAGGCACGTATTTTTCACCCGAGCGGGAAGGGGGCACAGCGGATCGTTCTTGCAACAAATGTGGCCGAGACTTCTTTGACAGTACCCGGGATTCGTTACGTGATCGATTCAGGGCTCGTCAGGATTAGTCGATACTCTGCACGAAGCCGTATCCAGCGGTTACCAATTGAGCCCATCAGTCAGGCGAGCGCTAACCAGCGATCAGGCCGGTGCGGAAGAACGGAGCCCGGGATTGCGATTCGACTGTTTGATGAGGATGACTTTAAGTCGCGCCCTGAATTTACGGACCCCGAAATCTTGAGAACCAACCTGGCATCCGTGGTTCTACAGTGCTTGGATCTGGATCTTGGCGATCCGCTCAGTTTTCCATTTATTGATCCTCCTGAGCCGCGACTGATTCGTGACGGCTTCCATCAACTTCGAGAGTTAGATCTGGTATCGCCGAAGGGGCAACTGACTCGGCTCGGTCGCCGTATTGCTGGTATGCCTCTCGATCCGCGAATTGGGCGAATCTTGGTAGATGCGGAAAAACGGCGGGTGTTTTGGGAGGTCAGTGTCGTTGCCTCCGCGCTATCAATCCAAGACCCACGAGAGGCCAACTTCTCAAACGACATGATCACAGATCCGGCGAGTGAGTTCGTCACTCTATTGAATCTTTGGAATCAAGTTGACAAATCCCGCGATGTACTAAGTCACTCAAAATTTCTTCAATGGTGTATGTCAGAGGGTCTCAACCATAACAGGTTGCGTGAGTGGCGAGAGATTCACCGTCAGACGCTTTTGAGCTTCCGAGATCAGAAGCACGCGGTACAATCGGATGAGCTAGATCGGGTTGGGTTTCATACCGCACTTCTTACAGGGCTCGCCAGTCAGATCGGTCGACGTGAGGAGCACGATTATCTAGGCGTCCGAAACCGACGCTTTCGGATACCGAAGGCCGCGTTGGAGGTCAAAGCTCTGTGGCTGATGGCCGCCGAGCTGGTCGAGACGCATCGCGTCATCGCGCGCACTGTGGCCCAAATTGATCCGAAGTGGGTCGTTGATGCTGTTCCGCGTTTACTGAAGTATTCCTATGCCGAGCCATTCTGGTCTAAGAAGCAAGGCCGTGCATTGTGCTACCGCACCACGCGATTATTCGGGCTGGCACTGATCGAGAAGGAAGCGGTGGGCTTCTCGGCTCTTGATGCAGCGCACGCCAGGAAGCTACTGATTACTGAGGGGCTAATCGCGGGCGAGATGCGTACAAGTCTGCCCTTTATCACTCACAACAGGTCAGTTTTCGTTGAGGCGTCTGATGTCGAGGCAAAGCTCCGAAGGGCTGATCTGATGAAAGCGCCTGACGATTTGGTGGACTGGTTTTCTTCGCGGTTTCCAGAGTCCGTGACCGATCTGCGGGGTCTTGAGGCGTGGTGGAAGAAAGCGACTTCAGCCGAAAGGGAACGACTGTATTTGGCGTTAGACGACCTAAAACTCGATCCGACAGTTCAAATTAGTACGGCACATTATCCCGGGCAGGTCTCTGTCGGGCACCTAACTCTTCCGGCGAGCTATCAATTTGCTCCCGGTCGTGATGAGGACGGAATCACTGTCCAGGTCCCTATCGAGGCGCTTATGCAACTGAGGCCTGATGACCTTGATAGGACAGTCCCAGGCGCGTTGGAGGATAAAGTCGAGGCGATGGTTCGAGCATTACCAAAATCGGTACGCCGACACTTGGTCCCGATACCTGATTTTGTTGAGACCATCATGCCGGTGATCGAATCAGACAAATCAGGTCTCAGTCAGTGTGTCGCCCGGTGTGTCACAAAACGGGCTGGTATCCCGATCGATCCAATCGTTTGGGCTGATCACCAGTTAGACCAGCGACTCCAGTTACGCGTCGAAGTAGTAAGCCGAGACGGTCTGATTATCGATGCGGATCGTGATCTGAAAGCACTGCAGGGGCGCTTGTCTCCCCAGATTACTGAGACCCAGGTCACTGGTCCTCGGGAGACGTATCATGATTGGCCAGATGATCTTTGCTTAGATTCTGAGTCATTGGCCGATGTTGGTGGAGTAAAAATAAAACGCTTTGAGCGTTTCGCCCTAGAAGAGCGGGGTGTTGTACTGACACACCTATACGACCCACAAGATGCTGAGATACAACACAGAGGGGCGGTCGCTCAGTTACTCGTCGAGCGTTGCGCCGATCTCTTTCGATTCATTGAGGCGAAGGACGTGGCCTATCAAAAAGCCGTAGTATCTGTTTGTCAGGATCATGCCGATAAGAGACGCCTCAACCGATTAATCACACTGGCATGCCTCGACCCGTATATTGAGGTAATGGATAGCGAAGCCTTTAATGCAGCGAAACAGCAGGTTAGGGAGACAATTATAGATCGGGCGAACAAGATCGCGGCCGCACTAGAGTCTGTTAAAATACGCGAGCGCCATCTGAAGCGTCGCCTCGAAGGGAAGATACCCGCTGCGTGGGTTAAATCGATCGCCGCGATGAAGGCGCATGTCGCCGAGTTATGCGGGGACATCCTCGGCAACACGCCGCCCGACCGCCTGATTGACCTGGACAGGTATCTTGGTGGGCTCGAAATCCGCCTGGAAAAGTTACAGTCTCGCCTCTTGCTGGACACACAGTGGCAACAAGAGATTAATCAGGTCGAGTCAGGGTTGAAGCAATTATGGCCAACCTACCCAACTGATTGGCCCGCGCAGGACCGGAAATTAGTCGAATTGAGGTGGCAAATTGAAGAGTTTCGCGTACTCTGTTTCGCGCAAACGTTGAAAACAAGAGAAAAGGTTTCGTTTAAGCGGCTGTCGAATGCCTTGAGGGAATATAAAGAACTATGATTCGCTCGCTGTGTGTTGTTATTACTCTGCTGTGTGTGCCTCTGATCGCGCGCGCGGAGACTGAAGGCGATCCGTTTGAGGGTTGGAATCGTGCCGTCTTCTCATTTAATCAAAAAGCCGACGAGTATGTCCTGACCCCCGTCGCGAAGGGCTATCGGGCGGTCACACCTGCCCCTGTCCGCAAGGGGGTGGGTAATTTCTTCAATAACCTGGGAGAGCCAATTACTGCTGTGAATTCTGCGCTTCAGGCGAAACCTGGAAAGGCCGTTCGCTCCCTGACGCGGTTTTTGTTCAACACCACGTTTGGTTTGTTCGGGCTTTTTGATGTCGCGGGTGTTATGGGGCTCGAGCGCGAAAAAGAAGACCTGGGTCAGACGCTTGCTTACTGGGGTGTTGGCTCGGGGCCTTATCTTGTCTTGCCAATATTGGGGCCGAGTAATCTTAGGGATCTAGGTGGTCAGTTCGGTGATCGGCCACTGAATCCAGTCAGCTGGCAGGACGAGGTCGGTATGGCGGAGCTGATGATTGCTGACGGTATCCAAACTCGAGAGCAACTGCTCGGATTGGAGCCGAAAACAGTTGGCGATCCTTATGTTCTTATGCGAAGCGCGTACGAGCAACGCCGTCGCTACGAGATCAACGACGGAATTGTGGTCGACTTGTTCCTGGATGACCCATTCCTCGACGATCCCTCAGTCGCTCAGTAACGACTCCAGGGTTTCTTGGTCCTGGATGAACCGTGTGATACCGTCGGCGAGCTTTTCGTTTGCCATCAGGTCCGCGGCAAGTTCCAGCAGAAAGTCATTACGTGACATCTCTTTTAAGGTCTCCCCAGAAGGCTGAGTGTGCTCGAGCCCATTTAGAGTCTCACTCCTAGCTGACAACTCTTTGAGGAGGTTGGGTGAGATTGTAAGCCGGTCGCAACCAGCGAGCGCCAGGACCTGGTTCGCGCTCCTGAAAGAGGCGCCCATAACAATCGTTTTGATGCTGTGTCGTTTGTAAAGATTGAGGATGCGTCGGACAGATAGAACCCCAGGGTCGGAGTCTACCGATTCTGGAGCCTCTCCCCTAGCCACATACCAGTCATAAATCCTGCCGACGAAGGGACTGATAAGGGTCGCCCGTGCGTTAGCGGCGGCGATGGCCTGGGTCTCACAGAACAGGAGGGTTAGGTTACATCCGATCCCATCCGCCTCGAGGGCGCGCGCTGACTGTATACCTTCCCATGTCGACGCGAGTTTGATTAGCACGCGTTCCTTGGGCAGGCCGAGCTCTGCGTATCTACGGATGATTTGGTGTGCCTGAGCTATCGATGCCTCGGTGTCAAATGACAGCCGTGCGTCGACCTCGGTCGAGACATAGCCGCTGATCCGGCTGGCGATCTCGCTGCCAAACCGCACTGACAGGTCCAGTGCCGCCTCGGCGGCTGTCTGGAAGGTCCCCATCCTGAGCTTTTGCTTGGTTTCGATGATCAGTCCCTCGGTCACAGGGGATTGCGCTTGCTTTAGGATCAGAGAGGGGTTGGTGGTCGCGTCGACTGGCTTGAATTGTTCGATCGCCGCGAAGTCAGCTGTATCCGCGACAACGACGCTGAGGGCTCTTAACTGATCGAGTGCGTTTGTCATAAGTTCTCTACGTCTGGTATGGCAGCGAGTGCGTCTTTGACTACCGCCCAGTCAGCGCCAGGTAAATGAGCGCGCTCGCTTAAAATGCGTCGATACTGTCTAGCACCTGGGACGTTATGATACAGACCGACCAAGTGCCTTGTCAGGTGTTTTAGAGGAAATCCCTGCGAGAGGGCCTGCTCCACGTAGGGTCTGTAGCTCATGAGTGATTCGAAAGCTGTCTTATGAGGTGGTTCCTCATCGAAAATCTCTCGGTCAACTCGGAGCAGCATTTGCGGTGTCTGGTAGGCGCCGCGACCGACCATAACACCATCAACTGTTTGTAATTCATGCTTACATTGCTCGAGGGTTTTAAGCCCTCCATTTAAAATAATTTCCATTTTAGGAAAGGTTTTTTTCATTTGATAAACCAAATTATAATTGAGTGGGGGAATTTCTCGGTTTTGTTTTGGGGATAGGCCACCTAGTATCGCTTTTCGGGCGTGAATAATTGCATGATTAATATGCGAACGATTAAGCGTCTCCATAAAATACGGGAGGGTGTCGTCAAGGTTTTGGTCGTTAATCCCGAGACGTATCTTCGCTGTGATTGTGGGGCCATCCGCCCCGGCTGCGGCGCGCATGGCGCTTAAGCATTCAGAGACCCGTCCCGGGTCAGCCATTAAGGCGGCGCCAAAACAACCCGCCTGGACGCGGTCCGACGGGCATCCAAGATTTAAGTTAACCTCACAGAAGCCCAAATCTTTGACCAGTAACGTTGCCTGATACAGCTGTTCAGGGTCTGATCCACCAACCTGAAGCGCGAGGGGGTACTCAGACGGGGAGTGGGCCGTGAGCCGCTCTAGGTCACCATGGATAAGGGCCGGGGCGGTCACCATCTCTGTGTAGAGCAGCGCCTTCTTAGTCAACCCGCGCGCGAACACCCGCCAGTGGCGGTCAGTCCACTCCATCATGGGGGCGGTAGAAAAACGGCGAGAAGAATAGGTCACGCGGCTAGGGTATGAAAAAAACACAGGATTGACCAGCGTTGTCCTCGGCTCCATCACAGACTGTCTCCCAGTAATTCTGGGACATTGACCTTTTTAATCTGGACGACATTTTTTAAATCTAATTTATTTTCAATTAATATCGTTTTTAATAATCTGAGCTACTGATCTATTAATATCCAAGCCTACAACTTATTTAATAATCTGAGCTACTGATCTATTAATATCCAAGCCTACAACTTATATTATCAACTGAGACATAATTAAATTCATCAATCCGAAGGAAAAAGTATGCAAATGAAACTGGCAGGTCTTTCACTTAAGGAACTAGAGAGTATCCAGAAGAAAGTAAATAGTGAGATTCAAAAACGGCGTTCAAAAGCGCAGGAAGAGGGAATAAAGAAAATAAAGCTGATAGCCGCCGAATACGGGCTGTCCTCGACCGAGCTTAAAGGAATCACCGTCGCTAAGCGGTCGCTTACGAAGAATAAAGCTGCCACAAAGAAGAGAGGCCCCGTCGCTCCAAAATATCGTGACCCGAGTAATCCCCAGAACACGTGGACCGGGCGTGGTCGGAAGCCTAAGTGGGTCGAAGCATTTCTAGATGGCGGNGGCCGCTTGGGCCAAATTACAATCTAGCCTTATCTAAAGCCTCCGGCTGGCGGTATACTCTCGCGCTTGTTGGAGGACCTAATGACCGTTCGTACTCGTATCGCACCATCACCGACCGGTGACCCTCACGTGGGTACCGCGTACGTGGCCCTATTTAACTACGCGTTCGCGAGGCAGCATGGGGGGCAGTTCCTCCTGAGGGTGGAGGATACCGATCAGAAGCGTTCGACACCGGAGTCAGAGAAAGCCATCCTGGACGCGTTGCGTTGGACCGGGATCGATTGGGACGAGGGCCCCGANGTGGGCGGNGCCTTCGGTCCCTACCGGCAGAGTGAGCGGCGGGCTCNTTATNAGACTCATTGTGATGAGTTAGTTGACGCGGGGCACGCGTTTCATTGTTTCTGCACCAGTGAAGAGCTAGACGCGATGCGGTCGGAGCAGATGGCCGCCAAGCAGACACCGCGTTACGACGGCCGTTGTTCCCAGCTAGGGGCGGATGAGGTTGCGAGACGTGTGGCCGAGGGTCAGGAGTATGTGATCCGGATGTGCGTCCCGACCGACGGTGACTGCGTTNTAAACGACCGGCTGAGGGGCGACATCCGGATTCCGTGGGCCCAGGTCGATATGCAGGTCCTGATGAAGGCGGATGGGCTACCGACGTATCACCTTGCCAACGTGATCGATGACCACCTGATGGCTATCACGCACGTTATCCGTGGCGAGGAGTGGATACCCTCGGCACCAAAACACCAGCTACTCTACCAGTACTTCGGTTGGGAGATGCCCGAGCTTTGTCACCTGCCGCTTCTACGGAACCCGGACCAATCCAAGTTAAGTAAGCGGAAGAACCCGACATCGATTTTATTTTACCGGGACCAGGGGTTCTTGCCGGAGGCGCTGTTGAATTATCTCGGACGTATGGGTTGGTCGATGCCCGACGAACGCGAGCAATTCAGCCTCGACGAGATGGTCGAGGAATTCAATATCGACCGCGTNTCGCTGGGNGGCCCTATCTTCGACCTCGAGAAATTGACCTGGCTNAACGGACAGTGGCTNAAGAANTCGCTNACTGACGAGGAGTATCGAACACGTTTGATGGATTGGATGTGTTCCGACGCATTTTTTGAGTCAGCGCTCCCCCATCTGAAGTCGCGTATCGATGTGTTCTCGGAGGCGAGTCAGTGGCTCAATCCTCTNTGGGTGAAGGAGATACCAATTACCCAGGAGGCCCTCGCTGGGTTAGGTTCTGATACGGATAGCCTGACCAGTACGTTGCAGTTCCTCGTATGGCGCTTCGAAAATATTTCGTCATGGACACGGGAGGNGNTAGAGGGTGAGATTTGCTGGGTCGCAGACTCCTTGGGGTTGAAGCTCAGAGACGTGATGCCGGTCGTGTTTATGGCGCTGAGTGGGACGCGTCAGGCGATCAGTGCCTTTGATCTCGCCGTGCTCTTGGGTCCCGACCGCACGCTTGCCCGCTTGAGGTCCGCCTTGGAGACCGCGGGTGGACTATCTAAAAAAGGTCTCAAACGTTTGGAAAAAAGCTACCAGCAAGCGTGTCAGTCCATTGACAGCACGAGGGATGCGAACTAACCTCGCATGCTCGCATTATGGGGCTATAGCTCAGCTGGGAGAGCGCTACAATGGCATTGTAGAGGTCGGCGGTTCGACCCCGCCTAGCTCCACCATTTTAAGTTGTTGGATTAATTAATAAAATATTAAATTTAATCTTCTGTTAATCGTAAAAAATCTCTAAAAGACACTGAAGAGACACCTCCGTGTACGCAAGACGCGCGCATCTCTCTGCGTTAGAGGCCGCGGATCAACTTTCCTACGCGATCTCCCACGGTTTCTCGGTTAGCCGAAAGGGCTGGTTATCAAATATCTTACTAACTTTGAATTTTTCGATTTTTCGGTGACAATCTGTTAATGAAAAAAAAACTACACGCCAATAACTTCGATTTAACTAAAGTCCCATTCGATCTTTATACCGATGAAAATATTTTTCAAGAAGAATATGACAGTATTTTTAGAGGTCCCAGTTGGTCTTTTCTAGGGATGGAAAGCCAGCTTAAAGTTGATGGCGCATACTTCACAACTGAGGTCACAAATATTCCAGTGGTCGTCGTCCGATCACCGAGTGGTGTGCGAGCCTTCGTAAACCGCTGTATCCATAGGGGCTCGCTTTTATGTCTTGAGCCTGAGGGTGTTCTCTCAGAATTTTCATGTGTTTATCATGGATGGACGTATGGTCTAGACGGTGCTCTCACTGGAGTAGCGTTTGAACGGGGAATCAACGGCGATGGTGGCATGCCAGAGAGCTTTGATAAGTCGACACATCACC
This sequence comes from Gammaproteobacteria bacterium, assembly GCA_002705795.1. GTDB lineage: Bacteria > Pseudomonadota > Gammaproteobacteria > Pseudomonadales > Litorivicinaceae > HIMB30. The sequence continues at coordinate 5,203 of PAHG01000005.1, read as the reverse complement.
TTGAAGAACTGCGTTTAACCAACTACAAGGGCTTAATTTTTGGAACCTTTTCAAAAGAGGCACCAGACTTTAGTGCTTTTCTTGGACCGGAAATCTCACCTAGGTTGGACCGAGTGCTTCACAAAAAGCCAGTTTTACTAGGTAAAGCAACACAGGTCATGCATAACAACTGGAAGCTTTATGTTGAAAATACTCGCGATAGTTATCACGCCAGCATACTGCATACATTTTTTACTACGTTCAAACTGAACCGCCTTACCCAGTCGGGTGGATTAATGATCAGCGAAACCGGTGCTAATCATATTTCGTACTCGAGGCGAGGAAAGAGTGATAACCATGATGGATATAACAAGCAAAATTTACGCGCTAACCTCGATGACTTCAGATTAAGTGATCCCTCGTTGCTAAATTTCTTAGATGAGTTTAATGATGGTATCTCTTTGCAGATTCTCACAATATTTCCGACCACCGTGGTCCATCAAATTAATAATTCACTAGCAGTTCGCCAGGTGATTCCTAGATCGGAAAGTAAAACTGACGTTATTTGGTGGTATTACGGATTTGAAGGTGATTCTGATGCAATATCGTCATTAAGACAGAAACAAATAAATCTCGTGGGTCCTGCGGGATTTATATCAATGGAAGATGGTGCAGTCGGAGCGTTCGTCCAAAAAAATGCCCCTCATTCGTCTCATAATGATGCGATTGTTTGCATGGGGGGAGATGATTACAAGAGCAGTTCCAGTCGTGTATCAGAAGCAGCAATAAGAGGTTTCTGGTCCCAATATTACGATATGATGCCGCCGATGAATTAACTATGATAGAGCTCAGCCAAGCCTTCGCTACTGCGATAGCCCGACATACTGCATACCTTGACCATAAGAAATTTGATTTATGGCTCGACGGCTTTCATGACGAGTCTAGTTATGACGTGACAACAAAATATAATCTCGAATCTGGCTTCCCAGCTGGCTTAATTCATTGTCAAACTAAAGGGCAGTTACGCGACCGGATTTTGTCAATCGCGCGTGTAAATGTTTATCCGCCGCAATCTTATCGGCACATCCTGTCCGCCAGTATGACTGGTGATCGTCGGTCTGAAATTATTACGCCTTTTGTCTGTTATTTAATTTTTCCTAATTCGGATACGATCTTATTCGCGAGTGGCGAGTATATTGATGTGTGGGTTGATGACGCTGATTGCAGGTTGGGTTTTAGAATCACTGAACGGACAGTAGTCTTGGATTCTGATCGCATCGATACTGCATTGGCCATTCCGCTGTGACAACTCGTATAGGGGTTGCGCTTGGCGATCCAGCCGGTATCGGTCCTGAAGTTGTTTGGAAAGCACTTATTAGGAGACAACCTGATCCGAGGATTACTTGGTCGATCTATGGTCCGGCTCAATTCGCTCAGAGCGTTGCCCTCAGCCTTGATCCGGATAGTGAGTGGTTTGATGATTGGAAGTTCAGGCTGTCCAACGGCGCAGAGGGGGAGTTAATTTCGGTTCGCCCCGATTTGTCAATAACAAGCGATTTGATTGGTCGAAGTTCTGCCCTAACGGGAACGGTGCTTTATGAGTCAGCGCGGCTGGCGATAAAAGACGCACTAGAGGGGAAAATTGCTGCGGTTGCAGCGGCTCCACATACTGAATTGTCTGTAAACCAAGCGGGAATCAAATTTTCCGGCTACCCAAGCTTGCTTAGCAAAACAGCAGGCCTTTCTTCCGAGGTTATTCTTTTACTTATTGGAGGACATCTCAAAGTCGCGCACGTTACCCTCCATCAATCTCTCACGTCAGTTATTAGCCAATTGACCCAAGAGCAAATAATCTCTGCGGTTCGGACAGTCGATAAATACTTTAGCGACGGTGGTTACCTGAGCGCAAAGTTTGCCCTTTGCGGATTAAACCCCCACGCAGGAGAGGATGGGTTGTTCGGGTCCGAAGATGAAACGATTACTAAGCCGGCGGCTCAACATTTAGTTGACATGGGGATTAATTTGGACGGCCCGATTTCGGCAGATTCATTGTTTCATCGGTCAGACTACGATTGCATCGTCGCGTTATATCACGATCAGGGCCATATTCCGGTCAAAACGATAGCTCCACGCAGTTGCATAGCGATCTCTGTTGGGGCTCCTATCATTTTTGGCACCGTCGCCCATGGAAGTGCGCTTGATATCGCTGGTAATAACGAGGCTGATCCGGCAGCCATGAATTTGTTATTCGACCACTGTGTTAAGTTTGTAAAGCAATCTATCTAAGAAATTAAAGTGCCTAGACTTAGGGTAGCGACTCCGGCAGCCGTCAAACGAGTGAGCACAACTGGTTGGTTCCAAAGCCTAACTTTCAGAGGTAGGAGCATAATCGTTAGCGCGCCTAAGCCGATCGTTGTTAGAGTCAAGACAAAGGCTACGTGTTCAAAGGAACCCACGCCAATCAAGCCCGGTTCCAAAACAAACAGTAGCGGTAGAAGGTAGGCTGGCAAAGCGATTTTGAGAGCCTCAATCACGGTAGCGCCGATCTTCGATTTAGCGAGATTTGCTGCAACAAATACACTTAGACAGACGGGGGGCGTCAAAAATGAAAGGGTTCCAAAATAAAAGACGAAAAGGTGCGCGGCTAATGGGTGAACATCGAAAGAGACCAGGGCCGGTGCCACTAGACCAATGGCAATGACGTAAGTAGCTGTCACGGGAACCCCCATCCCCAGAATTATGCATACTAATGCGGATACGAATGTTACGATCCACAGACTGTTTCCGGCGATTTCCAATATTAGACGAGACAGTGAGGCTCCGATCCCTGTTATGCCGAGCACTCCGATTATTATTCCAGCACAACCACAAATTATTGTTATTTCTACAATTTGTGGTGCGGCATCACGTAATAGTTTCCCAAAGATTGCAGACAATTTTATTCGACCGTTCGCATAGCCTACGCTGAGTGCAGCAATAATCCCGCCCACAGCTGACACCTCTGCGCTCTGATAAAAAGCAAAGAGGAGCATGATGAGGACGGTTATTGGGACAAAAAAAGGTGCGAGGTCCCAGAGTAGCTGTTTAGCGCCTGGTGTGGTTTTGCTAGGTTCTAGATTGTCAGCATGAACTTTTGGTATTGACAGATGAGCGTAGTGACAATAGAGAAAGACACATCCATAGAACAATAAACCCGGGACAACTGCTGCAACTGCTACCTCTGAGTAGGGTATGGCAAGGTATTCCGCTATTAAAAAGCCGGTCGCGGCCATTATCGGTGGCAAAATTAATCCACCGGTGGAAGCTACTGCTTCTATAGCCGCTGCTCGGTGTGATGGAATTCCTTGTGCCCTCATGAGTGGGATCGTCATTACGCCTGTAGTCGCAACATTCGCGGATGCGCTACCGGACAAGCTTCCAAACAATCCACTAGCCACAATCGCGACCTTGTCGCCGCCTCCATTTCGTCCTACTAAATAACTAGATATTGAACGGATTGAGTCTCCACCCCCGGCCATAATTAAACCACGGCCGAAGATTATAAAAACGCTGACGATCGTTGCGGCTACTGCTATTGGGATACCATGGATCCCGCCCTGACCAAAAAATATCAAAGTGAGCATTCGGTCTAGTGGGATATTGCGTACCCACCCTCCATCTGAAATTGAACTCAGAATCGCAGGAAGACATAAAGCTGCAAGACCAAGAATCACCAAGACATAACCGGTGCAGCGGCGGAGCGCCTCAAGCAGAAAGAATATACCGAGGCTTGCCGCCAGAACCTTGTCCCAAGTAATGAAGCCAATCATAAATAAAATTGATTCGTAATAGACGGCTCCATATCCACCGTAGCTGACGCATGCGAGCGCCGCAAATCGACGGAAAATATGATCGAAATGTTTATTGATCAGTACATGAGATACGTTGGTGTCACTTAAGAAAACAAACGCGCATGACAGTGAGGCAAAAGCGATTAAAAACTGTTCTCGATAAAAAATAAAATTCAGATAAATAGGTATGTTTAGTGCATATATTAGAGCAGATAGAGGCAAAAAAAATGCAAGGGTTTGGACAAGTCTTTGTTCTAGTCCTTGCATTTTCATGGAGAAAGCAGATTTTTCATCCAACTACTTTAAAGAGGACTGAATGCGGTCCATTTCACTTGTCCACACTCCTTTTTCTTTATAAAACGCAATAGCTGCAGGATGATAAGGAATACTTACCGCCGTGTTGACGAACTTGTCTGGGGTCCATCCACGCATCCATCCGAATATGCCTGGAAGTTTTTCATGATGATTCCAAACTGTTTCTAACAAACTCCTAACCGCTTGGTCGTCAAGGTCGGCCCGAGCAACGACTGGCACACCATAACTGATCGCGTTGACCTCTTCAGTAACCCCAGGAGCGCCTGGCTTCACCGCAGATATAACCCAAGACTTCCCAATTTTACGGGCGGCAGATAACGCTTCGGGTGTGTTTGTGACTGACAAAATTTTTGCTCCACGGGTCGCATCAAGCTCCCTTGTTACACCACTCCCAATGGATGCGACTGAGGCGTCCGCTCGTCCCTCTTGAACCGCCTTAACACCCTGAGGATATGAGCCGACGGTCACAACTTTAATGTCATCCTTCGTCAAGCCCGCAGTTGCTAATAGAGTATTGGCAGACAGAGACGAACTAGCAAATGCCCCGTAATCTGCGACCACTCGCTTACCCTTTAGATCCGCAAAATTCTTGATACCCGAATCCTTGGTGGTGATAAATGAGATATTGATAGGCTTGCCGACCATCACTGTTCTGAGAGAAAAACCTTTGTCAGTTAATTTCGATCCATATGGGGCCATACCCGTATGCGCAGCATACGCATCGAAGGGATTGACCAATCCGAAATCTACCTCCTTGGATAACATCATCGGGTAGTAAACAGTTCCTCCTTGTGGGAGCACGTCGATCGTGTTCTCCGAGTTCTGACTCACTACCGTTCCGATCGCATTAGCTATTGAATTAAAAAGACTGCCGGGTGGATTTCCACCCAAAACATAGCGGTCTGCTTGGGCGTAAGCGCCGAACAACATACTTACCGTAGCCAAAATTGATGTACACATACGCAGATGAATGTTACGCATCACATTTCTCCTATTTATTAAGTGTTTTCGAAATTCACGATAAATTTTCTTATTGCCGTTATTCCAGATAATTTATTTTGCCAGCAGGGCATGTCAAT